>JAPSLB010000026.1 GCA_031181145.1 Microvirga sp. | reverse complement strand
CGGGCACCGGCCCTGCCGGCCGGATCACGCACGAGGATCTGGATGCGTTTCTCGCCCATGGCCCGCAGGTCGCGAGGGCACCGGGACTCGTTCAGGATACCTCTGTTCAGCACGTCAAGGTGATCGGGCTGCGCCGCAGGATCGCGGAGAAGATGGCGCTTGCGAAATCGCGCATTCCGCACATCACCTATGTCGAGGAAGTCGACGTGACGGCGCTCGAGGACCTGCGCGTGGCGCTCAACGCCAGCAAACGGGCCGACCGGCCGAAACTGACCCTCCTGCCGTTCCTGATGCGCGCCATGGTAAAGGCCATCGCCGATCAACCGCACCTGAACGCGGTCTATGACGACGAATCCGGCGTGGTCCATCAGCATGGCGGGGTTCATATCGGCATTGCGACACAGACCGGATCGGGGCTCATGGTGCCGGTCGTCAGGCACGCGGAGGCGCGCGACCTCTGGGGCTGCGCCGCGGAGCTGAACCGTCTCGCCGAGGCCGCCAAGGGCGGTCTCGCGACGCGGGAGGAACTGAGCGGCTCGACCATCACCATCACGTCCCTGGGCTCCATGGGCGGCATCGTCACGACACCGGTGATCAATCATCCGGAGGTCGCCATCATCGGTGTCAACAAGATCGTGGTGCGCCCGGTCTGGGACGGATCGAGCTTCATCCCCCGCAAGATGATGAACCTCTCGTCCAGCTTCGACCACCGCATCATCGACGGCTGGGACGCGGCGGTGTTCGTGCAGCGCATCAAGACGCTGCTCGAAGCACCCGCGATGATCTTCGTGGAGACCTGACACCGATGAAGGACATTTCTTGCAAGCTCCTCGTCATCGGGGCCGGGCCGGGCGGATATGTCTGCGCCATCCGCGCCGGGCAGCTTGGACTCGACACGGTCATCGTCGACGGGAAGAAACCCGGCGGAACCTGCCTCAATGTCGGCTGCATTCCATCGAAGGCCCTCATTCACGCGGCAGAGGAATACGACAGGATCGCTCATCTCGCCTCCGGCCGGCATGCCCTGGGCATCACCACGGGGAAGCCCGAGATCGATCTGTCTCAGACCGTCGCCTGGAAGGACACCATCGTCGGCCGCCTCAACAATGGAGTTTCAGGTCTGCTCAAGCGGGCCAAGGTCAAGATGGTTCAGGGGCAGGCGCGCTTCCGGGACGGGAAGACCGTCGAGGTGGAGACCGAAACGGGCCGACAGGTCATCCGGGCCGAGACGGTCGTGATCGCCACGGGATCGGCTCCGGTCGAGCTCCCGAACCTACCTTTCGGTGGTGCCGTCATCTCGTCCACGGAGGCATTGTCCCTGACGGAGCTTCCGGAAAGACTCGTCGTCGTCGGAGGGGGCTATATCGGCCTTGAGCTGGGCACAGCCTTCGCCAAGCTGGGCGCGAAGGTCACCGTCGTGGAGGCGCAGGCCCGCATCCTGCCGCAATACGATGCGGAACTGACCCGGCCGGTCTCGAAGACGCTTCAGACACTCGGCATCGAGGTGATGACGGGCGCAAAAGCGAAAGGGTTGGCGAAATTCGGCGGCACGCTGCTGGTCGAGACGGAGAGCGGAGCCGAGGTGCCGCTCGCAGCCGATAGGATCCTGGTGACGGTCGGACGAAGGCCGGTGACGCAGGACTGGGGCATGGAGGAGCTTGTGCTCGATATGGACGGCCCCTTCATTCGGATCGATGAGAAATGCCAGACCTCGATGCGGAGCATCTATGCCATCGGCGACGTGACGGGCGAGCCGATGCTAGCCCATCGCGCCATGGCGCAAGGGGAGATGGTGGCCGAGATCGTCGCCGGGCACAGGCGCGTCTGGGACAAACGAGCCATTCCGGCCGTCTGCTTCACCGATCCCGAGATCGTCGCGGTGGGCTTGGCGCCTGAGGAGGCCAAGAGGGCCGGCGGCGACGTCCGGATCGGTCATTTCCCCTTTTCGGCCAACGGGCGCGCCATGACGAAGCTCGGCGAGGAGGGCTTCGTGCGGGTTGTCGCGCGGGCGGACAACCATCTGGTGCTCGGCATCCAGGCGGTCGGGCAGGGCGTATCCGAACTCTCCGCGGCCTTCGGCCTCGCCATTGAGATGGGCGCACGCCTGGAGGACATCGCCGGGACCGTCCATGCGCATCCGACCCAAGGCGAAGCCTTCCAGGAGGCTGCTCTCAGCGGTCTCGGGCACACTCTTCACTTCTAGCGCGATCGCCGAAGCCCGGCCGGAGCGTGGTTAGAGGTCGCTCCGACCGGCTCCGGCGGAGTGGACGCCTCCAACGGCCTGCCCCCTGGACTAGCGCCGGATGCACTTGTGCGAACCGGCTCACCTGGTGGAAAAGGCGCATGGCGGTCCAAGGGACCTCCCGTGGCAGGAGTACATCAGACGTGCAGGACTATATCAGGAAGATCTTGTCGGCCCGGGTCTACGACGTGGCGATCGAGAGCCCGCTCGATCCCATGCCGAGACTGTCCCACAGGCTCGGCACCCCGGTCCGGATCAAGCGGGAGGATCTCCAGCCGGTGTTCTCATTCAAGCTGCGCGGAGCCTACAACAAGATGGTGGGCCTGCCACGGGACGCCCTTGAGCGGGGCGTGATCTGCGCCTCGGCGGGCAACCACGCCCAAGGCGTCGCCCTGGCGGCCCGCAGGCTTGGTGCCAAGGCGACCATCGTGATGCCGCGAACCACGCCGGCCATCAAGACGCAGGCGGTCAGAGGGCAGGGCGGCCGGGTGGTGCTTCATGGCGAAGGCTTCGACGAGGCTTACACCCATGCCCGGCAGCTCGAGGCGGAGCGAGGGCTGACTTTCATTCACCCGTATGACGACCCCGATGTGATCGCCGGGCAGGGCACCGTCGGCATGGAGATCCTGCGCCAGCATCCAGATCCGATCGAGGCGGTGTTCGTGCCGATCGGAGGAGGGGGCCTGGCCGCGGGAGTAGCCGTCTACACCAAGTTTCTCCGCCCTAAGGTCAAAGTGATCGGAGTCGAACCGGAAGACGCGGCCAGCATGGCGGCGGCGCTGGCGGCCGGCGACCGTGTCATCCTGAATCAGGTCGGTCTCTTTGCCGATGGCGTCGCGGTGCGGCAGGCGGGTGAAGAGACGTTCCGTCTCTGCCGCGAACTGCTCGACGAGGTGATCACCGTCAGCACCGATGAGATCTGCGCGGCGGTCAAGGACATCTTCGAGGATACACGCGCCATTGCCGAGCCGTCCGGCGCCGTCAGTCTGGCCGGATTGAAGAAGTACGTCGAACGGGAAGGAGCTCGCGCGCGCGGGCTCGTCGCCGTCAACAGCGGCGCCAACATGAACTTCGACCGGCTCCGCCACATCGCCGAGCGAGCCGAGATCGGCGAGCACCGCGAGGCCCTCCTGGCGGTGACCATCCCCGAACAGCCCGGCAGCTACCGCCGGTTCATCCAACTGCTGGGGAAACGTTCGATCACCGAGTTCAACTACCGCTACTCCGACGCGCTGGAAGCCCAGATCTTCGTCGGCGTCCAGCTTGCCGAGGGCGAGCAGGAGAAACACCAGATCATCACGATGCTGCGGGAGCACGACTATCCTGTGCTCGACATGAGCGACAATGAGATGGCCAAGCTCCACGTGCGCTACATGGTGGGCGGGAGAACACCCGGTCTCGAGGACGAGCTGATCTTCCGGTTCCAGTTTCCGGAACGGCCCGGAGCCCTCCTCAAGTTCCTGAACGGGTTGTCCGGGCGCTGGAACATCTCGTTGTTCCACTACCGCAACCATGGCGCCGATTACGGACGGGTGCTCGCCGGCATCCAGGTCCCGGTCGGGGAGAGGGCGCAGCTCAAGCGCAGTCTGGATGAGCTCGCCTACCCCTATTGGGACGAGAGCGACAACCCGGCCTATCGGCACTTCCTTGGCGGCCGCAGGCTTCCATAGAGCCCTGGACGTGAGCGGAACCCTGCGGAATATCGGTCTACAAACATTCCGATGCGTCTATGGCTTCCCGACCCTGAAGCTTGCCGCGATGCACAGCATCGCTCCCACCAGGAGGGCGAAAGCCATACGCAGATCCGACAGGTGAGCAACGAAGCCGATCAAGGCCGGCCCCGCCAGAATGCCGAGATAGCCGAGGGTAGTAACGGCCGTCACGGCCAGGCTCGGCGGCATCGCCCGGGTGCGTCCGGCTGCGGAGAACAGAACAGGCACGACGTTTGATGCACCGGCCCCCACGAGGAGGAACCCTATCAGGTTTACCGGGGCTGACGGAACGAGAACGATTACGAGAAAACCGGCAGCTGCCAGAACGCCTCCGGCGATCAGCACCCGCCGTTCGCCGAGAGCCATGCGCAACCGGTCTCCCACAAGACGCCCCAGCGTCATGGCGACCGCAAACGCGGCGTATCCCAAACCTGCGAGGCCGACGTCGCTGCCGCGTTCCGCAATGAGGAAGACGGCACTCCAATCCAGCACCGCTCCTTCCACCAGGAAGCACAGGAAGCACAGCAGGCCGATGAACAGGACCATGCCCTTGGGCCATACCAAGAGAGGGGCCTTCTGGCCGTCATCGCCATACGGAAGAAGGCCCGGCATGGCGATCACGAGCAGGACGAGGGATGCAGCACTCGTCAGGCCCGTTGCAAGAACAGGACTGATCATGCCGCTTCCCAGCATCAGGCTCATGAGGCCTGCGCCGGCGATCCCGCCAACGCTGAACAGGCCATGGAAACCGGACATCATGGCTTTGCCGCTGTTGCGCTCGACGAGGATCGCCTGAAGATTCATGGCAACATCGACGGTTCCCAACGCTGCGCCGAACATCGCGATGGCCAGCGCCATGGCGATCCAGCCGTCGAGCACGGCGAGAAACGGCAATGTCAGCAAGATCACCAGGACTGACGTGCAGATGACGGCCTTGCAGCCGATCCGGGTCGTGAGAAGCCCTGTCACGGGCATGGCCGTGATGGAGCCAAGTCCCAAAAACAGCAGGAGCAGGCCGAGCGATCCTTCATTCAAACCCAACCGCTCTCGTGCCAAGGGGACCAGCGGCGCCCATGCAGCCGTGGCAAAGCCGGCGATGAAGAATATGAGACGGGTCGCGATCTGCTCGCGGACCCGTGCAGGGTCACGGGTCAGGGTCGGGGCAAGGGATGAAGGCATTCGGATGAAGCGTGGCCCGGTAAAACAGGATTGTGAGGATGGGACAGATGTACGACACATCGGCATGCGGCGCCATCGGTCATGTTCATGGGCCCACCTGTCCGTCGGGGCGGCAAACCGATGCTCCAAAAACCTTCCTCGGCGTTCGCGTTTCCACGAAGCCGGGAACGCTGCGGCTTATGCCGATGCTGTCCGGGCGATGGTTCGCTCTCATTCGGCTGCGAGGCGGGTGACGACGTCGAGCAGGATATTGGCTCCCGCGACGAGGTCGGCATCCGGCGTGTGCTCGCGCGGGTTATGGCTGATGCCGCCCTTGCTCGGCACGAAGATCATCGCGGACGGTGCGATCCGGGCGATCATCTGGGCATCGTGGCCCGCGCCGGAGGTCATGCGCTTCGAGGCGAGTCCCCGTTTCCGGGCGGCGTCTTCCACCAGGTTTACGATCCTTCGGTCGAAGATCACCGGCTCGAACCGCGCGAGCTGCTCGACCGAGATCGCCACATCCTCGGCGACCGCCAGTTCCCTCAAATATGCGGCCAACGCCGCCTCCTCCGCACGGAGGCGCCCTTCATCGGGATCGCGCAGATCCACCGTGAAGGTGGCGCGAGAGGGAATGACGTTGATCGCATTCGGCTCGAAGCTCATGCAGCCGACCGTCGCGACGGTCGGCGTATTCGCGTTGCGGGCGCGGTCGCGCAGGAAGGTGACGACCCGCGCCGCCGCGTGGCCCGCATCGCGGCGCATCGACATCGGGGTCGTCCCGGCGTGGTTGGCATCGCCTTGGATCGTGATGCGCTGCCAGGAGATGCCCTGAAGGTTCTCCACCGCACCGATGGGCACACCCTCGCGCTCCAGCACGGGCCCCTGTTCGATGTGCAGCTCGACATAGGCATGGGGCTTCAGGAAGCCCGGCTCCTCGGGGCCCGCATAGCCGATCCGCTCCAGCTCCGCTCCGAGAATGCTGCCGTCGGTGCCGATCGTCGTCAGGGCCTCCTCCACGGGGAGCCCGCCGGCATAGACGAGCGAACCCATCATGTCCGGGGTGTACCGCACCCCTTCCTCGTTGGTGAATGCGGCAACCGCCATAGGACGGGCAGGGACGAAGCCCGCCGCCTTCAGGGTCTCGATCACCTCCAACCCCGCGAGCACGCCATAGCAGCCGTCATAAATGCCGGCATCGATGACGCTGTCGATGTGAGAACCGAGCAGGACAGGCGCTTCGTCCGTATTCGCGCCATCCTTCCAGATTCCGAAGATGTTGCCGATGCGGTCGACGATTAGGTCCAGGCGTGCCTCGCGAAGCCAGGCAACGAAGAGGTCGCGTCCTGCCTTGTCGGCATCGGAGGCGGCGAGTCGGACCAGTCTGCCGTCACCGTCACGACCGATCTGCCCGAGTTCCTGGAGACGCCCGGTTAGGCGTTCTGCATCAATCGAAAGAGGGGTCATGCGGTTGCTCCCAACGCCTTGCTTCCTTTCGCGTGGGCAACGGCCTCGGGCGGCATCCCGACCAGATCCGCATAGCGGGCCGGATCGGTGGCGCCTTCCGTGTTGATCACGAAGGCGCGAGACGCGTCATCGAGGTGGAGCGCCGACCTGATCGCGGAATCAGCCGCGGCGCGAATCAGACCGGCAAGGCCCGCACCGCCGCTCTCGCCCGCCACGATGGCCGGATCGTTCCCGACGGGCCGGGCCAAGCGGTTCATCACCGCGACCGCATCATCCTCGTCGACGGTCATGAAGCCGTCCGCGAGACGCGACAGCACCCGCCAGGCGACCAGCGACGGCTCGTAGCATTCGAGCATCGCCATGACGGTCGGTTCGCCGTGCTCGATCTTCACCGGACGCCCCGCGCGTGCCGTCTCGAAAAGGCAGGCGGCCCGTGCCGGCTCGACAACGACGAAGGTCGGCCGCCGGTCCCCGAGTACCAGTGCGAGATGTCCCGCGGCGGCGGCCGCAACCCCACCGACGCCGGCCTGCACGAATACATGGGTCGGTGGTTCTGGAAGCTGCCGCAGGGCTTCGCGCACCATGGCGGTGTAGCCCTGCATGACCAGCCCGGGAATGCGCTCGTAGCCCGGCCAGGACGTATCGGAGACGACGATCCAGCCTCTCTCGGCTGCGACGCGCGCGGCCTCGGCGACCGAGTCGTCATAGGTGCCTTCGACCCGGATCATCTGGGCGCCGAAGCGGGCGATGGCTGCCACGCGCTCATTGCTGACGCCGGAGTGCACGAAGATGGCCGCCCTAGCGCCAACCAGTTGCGCGCCCTGAGCCACCGAGCGCCCGTGATTGCCGTCGGTGGCGCAGGCGACCGTCATCCCGGCCGCGACGGCGCGAACCTCAGGCGTATGCAGCTCGGCGATATCGACCGGCCGCCCGAGGCGGCGGCCTGCCTCCTCCAGCACGAGCCGGATGACAGCATAGGAGCCACCCAAGGCCTTGAAGCTGCCGAGCCCCAGCCGCGAGCCCTCATCCTTGATATGAATCGTGCCCACGCCGAGTTCGGCGGCCAGAGCCGGAAGCGCATGCAGGGGCGTTGGCGCATGGTTGTCGCGGTAGACAAGGTACCGCTCGACCTCCTCGGCTGCTTTCACGCTCAGGATCTCGGCATCGAGGGGATCGAGGGTTTCGCAGTAGTCGGAGTGCCGGTTGCGGAGAAACATCGCCATCCTCTTTGGCTGGAATGGCGGCAGGATATTGCACGTGGCACGAGAAAAGCGCTCTATTTGGACCCTCTGAACGCAAGAATTTTTCGCGCGAATGGATTTGTCGTGTCCCAATCCTCGTCTTCGATCACCCTCGACAGCTTTGATCTTGCAATCCTAAGCATCCTTCAGCGGGACAGCTCGACACCGCAGCGGGTGATCGGCGAAGCCGTCAACCTGTCGGCTCCGGCCGTGCAGCGCCGCATCCGGCGCATGGAGGAGGCGGGGGTCATCCAGGCCCATGTCGCCATCGTCGATCCGGCCCAGGTCGGACAGCCGATCACCATCTTCGTCGAGGTCGAGGTGATCAGCGAGACGGCGGAGCTGATCGATGCCGCCAAGCGGGAGTTCGCCTCAGCTCCGGAGGTGCAGCAATGCTACTACGTCACCGGAGAAGCCGACTTCGTTCTGGTCGTCGTGGTGCCGACGATGACGGCCTATGAAGCACTCACGCGACGCCTGTTCTTCGGAAACAACAACGTCAAGCGGTTTCGCACCTTTGTCGCCATGGATCGCGTCAAGGTCGGACTAACTGTTCCCCTGCCGAAATGATGGAGGCGCGGCCGCTGATCTCAGCGCAGTCGCGAACGAGCATGGGAGGGGGGGCATCGGCGGATCACGCCTCTTCGTCAGGAGCCCCCGTCCATCTTCCTGCGCGGTGACTTCGTCATTGGAGTATGCGCCGGGCGAATTTCTTCTTATACTGCTCACTTGCCGGCCGCTTTGGCTCCACCATGAAGTCGAACGGAGACATGCCGAGTTCCCCATTCTTTCACTTCGATGGATCCGTGGTCTCATCGGCGGAGGAAGCTTATTGGGTTTGGCGTGATATCGTGTCGGTGCTGTTCGACGTCTCATTGGCCGACGCAAAGGCCGTCGACAGTTTCCGGGCCAGGATCGACAGCTATCATCTCGGACCGCTTCTCATCGGCAGCGTGGAATCTGTGGCTCAACAGTTCCGCCGATCTCCTGCGACGATCGCTCGAAGCGGTGTCGATCATTACGTCGTCCAGCTATATCCGCGAGGTGGATACGCGGGAGAGGCCGAAGGGCGCACCGTGCGTGTCGAGCCGGGCGATATCAGCATTCTCGACCTCTCGCGGACGTTGCAGACGCAGGCCGAGAGCTTCCGCAACCTGACCCTCGTGGTGCCGCGGTCGCTCCTGGAGCCGCTGCTGAAGAATCCTGACGGGCTGCATGGCATGGTGCTGCCGGGCCGCTCAGCCCTCGGTTATCTGCTCTCCAATTACCTGCGCACAGTCCACGAGACGGCCGGCTCCTTGAGCGCCGAGGACGGCGTCGGCCTGACGGCCGCAACCGCGAGCCTTATCGCAGGCTGCTTCGGCCCATCGGCAGATGCGCAGGAGCCCGTCATGGCGGCACGGCGCGGCGCGTTGCTTCTGTCTGTCAAGCGCTACATCGATGGCAACTTGGCCGATCCGGATCTTACAGTCGATCACCTTGCCCGCGAATTCCGCCTGTCACGGGCCACACTCGCGCGCATGTTCGAGCCACTCGGAGGCTTGGCGGGCTATATCCGGGAGCGACGCCTGCTCCGCTGCTTCGCCGAGATCACGGCGCCTGGCCACGCGCATCGCTCCATCGGAGATCTGGCGTATGTCTGGGGCTTCGGCAACGAGGCCGCCTTCAGCCGCGCCTTCCG
Source organism: Microvirga sp. (assembly GCA_031181145.1). Lineage (GTDB taxonomy): Bacteria > Pseudomonadota > Alphaproteobacteria > Rhizobiales > Beijerinckiaceae > Microvirga. The sequence goes on along the minus strand of JAPSLB010000026.1, from coordinate 55,901 downwards.
GCGAATGTTCGGCATGTCCCCGCGGGAGGCGCGCGCGGAGGCAAGTCTGGCCCGGCGCACGGCACAGCAGCGCCTGTCCGGTTCCCTTGGAGAGGGTGAGCCCACCCTGGCGCAATGGATCCGCCACCTCAAAGGCTGAGCAAAAGCAAGCTTCTCTTTTCTGCTCTTTACGACCAAGAGCGTTCTTCGCTTATCGGACAACCGGATGGCATGAGACAGATCCAGCCGGGTTCGTTACCGACGGACACCTCCACCCGTGATGGCGGCGGCAGTCGATGAAGAGCTCGAGCTCGTCGAAGACGCTGACGTGGCGGTGCTGACCGAGCTGCCGGGATTGAGCATCGTCGAGCTTCCGACATTGCCGCTGTTAGATCCCCAAGCCGTACCTATGCCGTTCTTCGTGATCGTATTGAAGGTCGCATCGCCCCAGATGTCGAAATCGTTGCGTCCGCTGTTGGTTTCGGTCTTCGTTCCCGACCGGCCGCCGCCGTTGCGAATCGAGTTGGTCGTGCTGTTTGAAGACGAACTGGACGTTGCCCGCATGCTCGCATGAGCATTCGAGATAGCGTAGGATTGGGTGTTCGGATTGATTGCCTGTTGAGCCGCGCGGACACCCTGGTCCCACACCTGCCCTGCCACGAGATTTTGAGAGTTCGTCAGCGGTAGATTGCCAAGCATGACTCCCAAGGTTCCCTGTTGAGTGGCGCCGTTGACAGGCTGGGCCTGAGAGATCCCGCTGAAAGCGATCAGTCCGAGGATTGAGAGAAGCGCAGTTCGCATTGAAAGTCTCCGAGCTTGAAATGCCGTCAGATCGCCTTGTGCCATATGGAGGCGCCCAGCAAGGAGAGGCAGGGGCCGAAGTCCCTGCCTCTCTGTAACCTGCCGGATCACTTCCGGTAGGAAACCGCGCCACCGGCGCCATAGCCGCTCGTGGTGGACTGCGAGCCGCTGTTGTAGTTGACGGAGCCGTAGATCGAGCCCGTGTAGGTGCTGGTGTTGGTGTAGCTGCCGCCACCCGAGAAGCCGCCCGAGGTCGAGCCCTGCGCCTGACCTGTCGTCGGCGTCAGGACGTTGCCCGCCGCGATATTGCCGACCTGAGCGAAGCCACCCTGATCCGTGATCGAGGCATTGCCGGCGGCAGCGCCCTTCATCGTACCCTCGTACGAGGAGGAGGCGGCCTGATTGGCTGCGCCCTGGGAGTTCGCAGCAGCAACGCCGTTGATCGCCGACGCCTGGAACTGATGACCACCATTCACGGTCCAGGAGGAGCCGCCCGACCGAGTGCGGCTGACCGTGACATCCGCGTAAGCCGATGCGTTCACATAGCGGGAGTTGGCGACTTCGCGGTTATAGAGATAACCATAGGCTCCGCCGGCCACCTCGGGCTGTTTGTTCTGCGGACCGTTGCCATGGCGTGGAGGCTGCCCGGCTACGGCGGCACCGGTCAGAGCCGCGAGAGCGACGGAAGAAAGAATGAGCTTGCGCATCAGATGTTTCCCTTGAATGAGGGGCTGGTCCCCGGTGAATGCGATCGTCTCGATTGCATGGGTGACGGAACTCTCTTCCGCACCCTGAAAGGGTCGCCGAGTGTGGCCTGCACACCCGTGCCCCTTCAGGGTGCGCCGCCTTATTGGGGCGCGCCCACGCCAGCGCAGAGCGACGGGTTGTAGGTGCGAGGATTGTAGCAAAATGGCGGTGCCGAGGGCTTGGATGGCCCGATAGAGCCGGTGGTGGAGGCGTACCGTGCATGAGTACTGCCCGCGAGCGGGATCAGCGGAGCGCCGCCGAGACCATTGGTCGGAACGTAGCGGGTTCTTGCCGAATTTCCCGAGCCATCGCCGTAATAGACAACCATCTGCCCGGTGGCAGCGGCACGTGCCTGAGCTTCCTGAACCGCCGCACGCTGCTGAGGGCAGATCACGCCGGTCTGGTTGAGCGCCGTCTGAACTTCCCGATTGTTGCAGACGAGTGCGAGAGCCGCAGCGTTTTGCCCCATGCCCATCAGCGTCGCCGCATAGGCCCTGCGGTTACACTCTTGCATTTCATAGGTTGCGCCGGCGCCAAAATTGAAGCCAACGCCCCCGACGCCGAGCGATGCCGAACCCGCGCATGAATGAACGCCTGCCGCCGTGAGGCCAGGCGCAATGCCGGAGGCCGTGGAAGCAACTCTCTGCCTCGTCTTCGCGGGATGGTAGATGGTATCACCATTCACGATGGCGGTAGCGCCTGAATTGCTGGTTGAGGTGCCGCTCGATGAATTCCCTGTTGACTGGGCAAGGGCCGGCGTCGAGAGCAGCATAGTGACTGCCGCAGCGGCAAAGAGTATCCGCGTCATGTTTATGTCCTCTGTTGTTCAGTTTCGGAAGACGCCGATGTCAAGTTGAGTGTTAGGTCACAAGAAACCTAAGTAATGACAGGACATGCATTGGCTTTCACCAATACTGGATAGAACAAGAAATATGGCATGTGCCCTCCAAGCTTGACCTTAGCCTTGCCATTATTCTGCCGCAGCTCGGTCAAGTTCTGAGCTTTGATACCAAGATCTTCCAGAAATTAGTCCTTCTAGGAAGGATAGTATGCTTGGGAGTTACTTCCTTTTTTTGCGACTCGGCGATCGCTGCCGTGGGCGGCCCAATCTGCTGCGTAATAGGATCGAGCCGCCGCGGCCGCAGATCTTCCGCAAAGATTGCCGGAGGAGATCTTCGATCGGTGTCCGTCAAAAATGACCGCGGAAATCTGCAGACAACCAAGGCAATGTGAGAATGATGTTCAGGAAGGGCTGGAGGCTTATCCCAGAACCATTCGCTACCTTGATCTTTGCCCGGCAAGAATCCTCTACGCGTTTTGCTCACGAGGGATTTTTGACTTTGGAACTGGTATAGGGACGTAGAGACTCCGATGCTTCGCGCATACAGGAAATTGTCCTGGATCACATGATCGCTTAGATTGATGTGAAGAGGAAAGGCGCTTCATAGAGCTGAGGAAGTCTCGTTGAGCACTTGGCTTTTGGTCGAAAGGGCCTTGGTTCGAACGCCCGCGCAAACCATTGCTTTCAGAGGCTTATCTGCAGTGCGGCTCTTCAGCAGGCCGCACGCGCCGCGCTTTATGGTGATTGGCAGGTCCATATGCTAGCAGCCCCGGACCGTGCCTGTCGCTCTTCAAGATGCCGATCGATCCGCAGCATTGAGCAACGTGGGAAGCAAATGACAAGTATCCTTCATCCCTGGTACACCATCCTTGTCATACTTACCGCAGCCATTGCGCCAGCCCGAGGCGCGTTGGGACAGAGCAACACTGACGGGGGCCCGTTCGCACCCGCTGAGGCGCTTCCCGAAAAATCAGCTCGATGCCATGAGATCAAGGATGCGATCCGGAACGTGCCTACGCCGGAAGGATTGGATCGCATCGACTTCAGCGCCGTCGGCGCTCTCAGTCTGGTGCACTTTGATGGCGTGCTCGCCTATATGGGCATCTGCAGCGAGCCGGACGCGAAGGTCCTCTGCATAACGTACAGGACGAATGACCTGAAGGTCGGTGATATCGTGATCATGACCGGAAGCTACAACAGGATGGCCTCGAACTATGTTGTTCTGGATCCGTGTCTTACCCAACGCCCTGACCATAACGCAGAGTGATTGATGGAGTACATGTTCAGTGCACGAGCATTGAGAACCTGCCTGATTCCGCTGTCGCAGGATCACAGTCAGACTCCCATGCTTCAGCCATGCCCGCGAAAGCTCCTGTCGCCATAGATCACATGGCAACCAAGCATCTGTTTTGCCTTATTCAATACTTAGAACGCAGCGGGCGCCGACAATTCGTTGCGATGTCAGTACCCGCGATCCAATGCGACCTCGCCAAGCAAAGGCTTGCTTTGCCGGTGATTGAGCAGATTGGCAGCAATTGCAGGCGCCAGCATATCGACCCGGGTGATGCAAGCGATATGAGGGGTGAGAAGAATACGCGGATCTGACCAGAAGGGGTGCCCAGGCGGAAGCGGTTCGGGTTCGGTCACGTCGATGACGGCAGACCGCAGCTGACCGGCGTTCAAGGCCTCGATGAGGTCCATATGGTTCAGCTGGCGCCCGCGGCCGACATGGACAAGCGCGGCGGCTTCCGGAAGCTGCGAGAACAACGTGCCGTTGAGTATACCTTCCGTTTGAGATGTAAGCGGAAGAAGGCAGACGAGGATATCGGTCCTTGAAAGGAAGGCCTCCAATCCATCAGTGCCATGATAACAATCCACACCCTCGATGACGTGCTCGCTGCGGGCCCAGCCCGCCAGGGGAAAGCCGAACGGTGCCAGAGCCCTCAGAGCCCCCCTTCCCAATTCCCCGAGTCCCATGACGCCGACACGTCTTTCTCCTGCCGGCGGCGGCACGGAGACTTGTCCCCAGACCTCGCTGCGCTGTTGGGCAAGATAGGCCGGAAGGTCACGATGCAGACCGAGAACGGCCATGGTGACGTATTCTTGCATCATGGACGTGAGGCCTGGATCAACCAGACGGACCAGAGCGACGCCCTTTGGTATTGATGTTTGGATGAACTGATCAACTCCCGCGCCGATCGAAAAGATGACTTCAAGCGCGGGGAATGAAGACAGATCGTCGGGAACTTTCCAGGTCAGTATGTAGCGAATGGCGCCTTTGTCGAACTCCTCGTCGGCGAGTACGATCCTCTGATCTGGCAGTATATCCGCGAAACGCTTTCGCAGGCTTTCTCCACGTACGGCATCGATATTGGCAAGCAGAGTCATGTTGTGGTCCGTTGTGGATATGCCATCAAAAGTGGTCACTGCGCACGTCGAGTGCGTCACGCAAACCATCGCCAATGAAGTTGAAGCTGGTCACGGCCATCGTGATCGCGATGCCGGGAATGATTGCCAGCCAGGGTGCGCTCGCCAGATATTGCTGGGCACCATTGAGCATGTTGCCCCAACTCGGCAGCGGCGGCTGGATGCCATAACCGAGGAAGCTGATATAGGCTTCGAGAAGAATTGCGCGGGCGACCGTCAGCGTGGCCGCAACAATGATCGGTCCCACCGCATTGGGTAGAATCTCACGGAACATGATGTGCATGCTCCGAAGCCCGAGCATGCGCCCTGCCAGAACGAAGTCGCGTTCGCGCAGCGAGCGCACCTCCGCCTCCACGATACGGGCGACCTCCATCCAGCTGGTGAGGGCGATGATCAGCGTGATCATCAGCGGGTTGGGTTCGAGCAAAGCCGCAAGCGCGAGTAGGAGGAAGATCGAAGGAAAGGACAGGAACGCATCGACGAAACGCATCAGCGCGGCCCCGATCCAGCCCCCCCAGTATCCGGCCACGACGCCGATGACCGTGCCGATGAGCGTCGACAGCAGCATCGCGAAGAAGCCCACGAGCAGCGATATGCGACCGGCTATGAGCAGGCGCGCCGCCAGATCACGCCCCAGAGGATCCGTGCCCAGATAGTGGCTACCCGTCAGCGGAGGCGAGAAGCGTGCCCGCAGGTCGATATAGAGCGCGTCGTAGGGCAGCAGATACGGGCCCAGGACGCAGGCCAGCGTCAGTGCCGCGATCATCACCAGCCCGACGATCGCCAGCCGGTGACGCATGAACCGGCGGACACCACGGCTTTGCCACCAGGCAGACGGCGCGGACGTGGCTGCGAGTGCGGTCATATTATTCTCCTGCATTCGGCATGACGGATCGGCCTCAGTCGAGACGGGTACGTGGATCGACCGCGGCCACCACAAGATCGGCGATGAGATTGCCGATCAGCACGAGAATGGCTGAGAACATCAGCAGTCCCATGACGACCGGGTAATCGTTGTAACCGAGGCTGTCGAGGAACAATCGTCCCATGCCGGGCCAGGTAAAGACGGTTTCGGTGACCAGCGCACCACCCAGAAGGCCAGGCAACTGCATTCCGGCGAGAGTGATCATTGGGATAAGCGCATTCCCGACGACATGCTTCATCAGCACGCGGCGCTCGGTCAGTCCTTTCGCCCGGGCGGTCTTGACGAAGTCCTGATTGATGACGTCCAGGGTCGCCGTGCGCATGTAGCGGCTCCAGATCGCCACGTTCACGAGCGACAGCACGACACTGGGCATGATCAGATGGCGCAGATAGTTGAGCGCGGATCCATCGCCGATGGTGTACATGTTGCCTGCTGGAAGCCACCCCAGCTTCAGCGAGAAGATGTAAATGCCGACGAGGCCGAACCAGAATGTCGGAATCGACAGCGCGATCATGGCTCCTACGGTCACCGTGTAATCGAACAGGGAATAACGGTGCGTCGCGCCGCGAATTCCGATCCAGGTTCCAATGGCAATGGAGATCGCCGTAGATGTTCCCATCAGCAGAAGCGTGGCGAACACATGCCGGCCGATAACGTTCAGCACCGGCTGTCCGTCGCGGTAGGATGTCCCCCAATCACCCTGTACCAGACGCCATGCCCAGTCGAGATATTGAACCGGCAGCGGCCGGTTAAGCCCCATCTGCTCTGCAATGCGGTCCATGGCCTCCTGGGTCATGCCGGGAGTGAGTGCGAATTGCGACAACGGACCGCCCGGTATCAGGTTAAGAACCGCGAAACCGATGATCGAAACGATCACGAGCAGCACGATGCTCTGCCATAGCCGGTTCAGAAGGTATCCGAACATTCAGGCTCCCGTTGTTTCTCTTTTCCGATGATAGGGGAGACCGCCGCCCGACGCGGGGGCGGCGGCCTGGACGTCACATCACTTCTTCCAGCGGTAGGCGGCCGCGTGCCACGTATCGATACGGGTGTTGATGTTGGGCACGATACCCTCGATGCCGGCCTTGTGGCCGCGCACGGTCACCGTCTGGAATATCGGAAGCAGGGGCAGGTCCGCCCGAATCTTCTCCTGGACCTTGTTGTAGATCGCACGGCGCGCCTCCGGATCGAACGTCCGTCCGCCCTCTTCCAGCAGGGTATCGACCTCTTCGTTGGCATACTGGCCGTTGTTGGCCCCACGTCCGCCCTTGATCGTGATCGCACCCGAATGGAAGCGGGAGGTCACATCGGGGTCGGCACCGGTCATGAAGATGATACCCACGATCACAGTGTCGAACTGGGACTTGGTCCAGTACTCTCCCCACATCACCGCCGGCGGAAGGTTCGAGATGGACATCTCGATGCCGATCTCGGCGAGCGACTGCTGTATGAACTGCTGCGTCTGTTCACGCAGATGATTCCCCGACGTGGTCGAATTGGTGAAGGATAGCCTCACGCCGTCCTTGGCGCGGATCCCGTCGGAACCGGGCTTCCATCCGGCGCCGTCCAGAAGCTCACGGGCACGTTCGAGATTGTACTCATGCTTCGGCAGGTCGGGATTATAGTAGAACGATTGCTGCGGCATGTAGCTCTCGGTCGGGGTAGGCAACCCGTAATAGAGAGCGTCGATAATCGTCTGCTTGTCCAGGGCAGCGTAGATCGCCTGCCGCACCGCGGGATCTTGAAACTGCGGCCGTCCCAGATTGAGGTAGATGCACTCCACCGTCGCCGAAGGCACGAGATTGACGACCTTCCCCGGAAGCTTCTTGGCCTCGTCGAAATTGTCGGGGGTGATGTACTGCGATCCTATGATATCGATGTCGCCGCTCTTGAACTGTGTGTAGAGCACGGTCAGGTCAGGAATGTACTTGTAGACCAGCCGTTCGACATAGGGACCCTCGCCGTAATAGTCCGGGTTGGCCACCAGTTCGAGATGATCGCCTGCGACGCGGTTGGCCCACTTGAAAGGCCCCGTGCCGATCGGGGCGTTGTTGAAGGGGGCCGTGTTGCGGTCCTGCTCGGGCTCCAGCACGTGCTTGGGCACAATGAAGGTATCGGCGAGGATCGACAGATAGGGTGCAAAGGCGGTCTCCATCTGCCACGTCAGCTCCGTCGGCGAGACGACGGTGATGTTCCGGACCAGGGAATGTCCGGCCGTGCGCCAGCTGCGGAAGTTCGGGTCGACCACCAGTTCGAGGGTGAATTTCACATCCTCTGCGGTGAAGGGCGTGCCGTCATGCCACTTGACGTCGTCCCGGAGCTTAATGCGCCATTCCAATCCGTCCTTCGAGATGCCGCCGTTCTCGGTGGTCGGGACTTCCGCAGCAAGTGCGGGCTGGAAGCGCCCTTCGGGATCGATGCGGAAGAGGGCGTCGAACAGGGAGAAGTGGACGCCGTCATCCACTTCGATTCTGGGCATCAGCGGATTGAAGACGGTCGGCTCCTGCGAAAAGCCAATGACGATGCGTCCTGTCGGCTTTGAGGGCGGCGTGTCCGCGAAAGCCGGCTTCCCAAGAAGGTTCGGGGCGAAAATCCCTGCCACGCCCGTCAGAGCCATCATCTTCAGCGCCTGTCGGCGCGTAGTTGTCGAGGCGTTGCGAATTTTATCAGTCATTGGATAATTTCCCTTGTCAGGCATCAACAGGCGTCTGTTTTTGTAGTTGGAACGGATTAGGCCGGGTGTCCCGGTTCCGGCCGCTCGCCCGGAATCGCCGCAACCAACTCACGCGTGTAATCGGATTGCGGATTTAGGAAGATCTGCGACGGCGGCCCCTGCTCGACGATCCGGCCGCGCTGCATCACGGCAATCTCGTCGCAGATTTGGCTGGCTACGCGCAGATCATGCGTGATGAAGATCATCGACACGCCGGTCTCGCGCTGGATTTGGTCCAGAAGCCTGAGGATCTGTGCCTGGATCGAGACATCGAGCGCGGAGACGGCCTCGTCTGCGATCAGCAATTGGGGCTTGAACATGAGTGCCCGCGCTATGCCGACACGCTGGCGTTGTCCGCCCGAGAATTCATGAGGGTAGCGGCCGAAAGCTCCGGCATCCAGCCCCACATGCTCCAGAAGCCTCTGCGCGTCCTTGCGCGCCTGCTCATAAGGCACTCCATGGGAAACCGGTCCCACGGTGAGGATGTGACCGATGGTGGAGCGCGGGTTGAGCGAGGCAAACGGATCCTGAAAGATCATCTGGATCTTCGGCCGCACAGGGCGGAACGCATCCTCGGTCAGCGTCGCGATATCCTGCCCGTCGAAGAGAATGCGGCCGCCGTCGCTGTTCATCAGCTTGATCAGCAATCTGCCTAGAGACGATTTCCCTGAACCGCTTTCCCCGACGACGCCCAAAGTGCGACCGCGCGCCAGATCGAACGAAACACCCTGCACCGCCTTGACGACACGCTCCGTGCCGAAGAAGCGGCTGCCGCTTCGATAGACCTTGGTCAGGTTCTCGACCTTCAGGATGGTTTCCCGGTCGTCCGCGTGTGGCAATGAGCGGTCCTCGCCGGTCAAGCGGGGCACGGCCGCGATCAGGCGCCTCGTATAAGGATGGCTGGGAGACTTCAGAACCTGCTGCGCGGAGCCCTGCTCCACGATATGACCCTTCTCCATGACGATGACGCTGTCGGCAATCTCGGCGACGACTCCGAAATCGTGGGTGATGAACATCACGCTCATCCCCTTGCGCCGCTGGATGTCACGAATGAGCTTCAGAATCTGCGCCTGGGTCGTCACATCCAGAGCGGTCGTGGGCTCGTCCGCAATCAGAATGCTCGGCTCCAGCGCCAGGGCCATCGCAATCATCACGCGCTGGCGCTGACCTCCGGAAAGGCGGAACGGATACTGGTGGTACATCAGCGTGGGATCAGGAAGCCCCACTTCTTTCAGCAGCTCGATCGCACGCGCACGCCGGCTTTCGGCAGTCCCCTCGTCATGCGCCAACATCACTTCCGTGATCTGATCGCCGACGGTCATCAGCGGATTGAGCGCCGACAGGGGATCCTGGAAGATCATCGAGACCACGCGGCCGCGGAGACTGCGCAGCGCTTCGGGGCTGGCCTTCACTAGATCGGACCCGTCGCAACGGATAGATCCCGACACGACCCGGATTGCGCGCGGCAGAAGTCCCATCACGGCATTTGCCGTGACGGATTTGCCAGAGCCGGATTCGCCGATGATGCAGAGAATCTGCCCGTGCACGAGATCGAATGAAATGCTCTCGACCGCATACGGGCGCTCCATGCCGGCCGGCAGACTAACGGTGAGGTCGCGCACCGATAGCACCGCCTCGCGTGTTTTCGCCGCCACTGAGTTCGCGCTTGCCGAGATCAATCGATTGTCCCACCCTGTTTTCACTCAGATCATAAACGGTCATTGAAAATTCTTACAAGAGGGATGGTTCGAGTCGACAGGGCAACTCCGATAATGCGTGTTAAACCTTCGTCTAACTTCCTGACTCAAGGCTTTTTTTGTCATGTAGTGCGCTTCTTGCGCTCCCCGATCATGAGACGGCAGAACTGAAGATAGTGAAAAAATCGACGTTCAAATTTTACTATTCTGCCGACGACATGGAATTCTGTTAAAAGGGCGTCTGTGAGAGGCGTTTGTGGGGGAGGGTATATGACGCAGAATGCGGACGGAGCGGTCTCGAAAACGGCGCAGCATCAGCTGGGACGGACTTTGAGGCGCCTCCGGCATGAAAAAGGCATGTCGCTTCAGGAGCTCGCAGGCCGTTCGGGTGTATCCGTCGGCATGATCAGTCAGATCGAGCGCGATCTGGCCAACCCATCGATGCGCGTTCTCACCGCGATACGACGCGCTCTGAACGTCCCCATCCAGGAGATGTTCGGCGAGCATCCGCAGGAGCAGGGCAAGACTGTCGATCCTCCCTTCGTGCGCCGCCTGGAAGATCGCCCACATATCGATCTCGGGTCGCTGAAGAAGGAGCTGCTCACATCAGGCGGGCATCATAATCTCCAGATCATGATCCTGAAGATCGATCCGGGTGGCGAGTCCGGCAACACGGCGCTCAGCTATCCCGCAGAGAAGGGCGGGCTCGTCCTGTCGGGAGAACTCGTCCTCAAGGTGGGAGGGCAGGAGGCGCGCCTCAAACAGGGAGACAGCTTCGTCTTCGACAGCGTCCTTCCTCACAGCTTTCGCAACACCAGCGACCGGCCCGCGGAGATCCTCTGGATCATAGGAGCCGTTCAGTTCGACCGTCACCTCTAGGCTTCGTCGCGGACACGCGCTTTAGGACAGAACAGGAAAGGACACGCACATGGAAGAGGCTCGGCCTGCAGATAAAGCCACCCCCTACTGGTGGGAGGCTGCCCCGGTAAAACCTCTTCCTGCCCAACCTCTCGCGAAGCAAGTCGATGTGGCGATCGTAGGTGCCGGCTATGCGGGTCTCTCCGCCGGCCTCGCGCTGGCGCGTGCCGGCCGTACCGTGGCCGTACTCGACCGTCAGAATCCGGGGGAAGGAGCATCCTCGCGCAATGGCGGCATAACCAGTGGCAACATACGCCTCGACTACAATACCCTCGTCCGGAAGTTTGGCGCCGACAGGGCTATGGCGATCGAGGCAGAAGGGAAAGCGGCCCGCGAGTTTCTCTACGCCTTCCTTGCTGAAGAAAATATCGATTGCGACTTCCAGCTGGTGGGACGCTTCAACGGCGCCATCGGCCCAAAGGACTACGAATCGCTTGCCCGGAACGCCGAGAAGCTGCACCGGACACTCGGGATCGAAGCCTTCGCCGTGCCTCAGTCCGAGCAACGCGCTTATCTCGGCACCGACTTCTATCGTGGTGGCGCAGTCCGGATGGATATCGGCGGTCTTCATCCCGCCAAGTTCCACGCAGAGCTGCTGCGTGTCGCGCTGACGGCGGGCGTTGCGGTTCACTCCGGCACGGCCGTGCAGTCGATCGAACAGGAGGCGGGCAGTTTCCGCGTCGCGACGTCGGCCGGAACAGTCTCGGCCCGGCAGGTTCTGGTGTGCACAAATGGTTATACCGATGGCGCGGATCCTTGGCTCCGGCGAAGGCTGGTCCCGGTGCGCAGCCGCATTATCGCAACCGAGGAACTTCCCCCAGAGCTCATGGCGAAGCTCATGCCACGGCTGATGATGTGCGGGGAAACCCGTCAGCTCGGTTTCTACTATCGGCCCTCGCCGGATGGCCGGCGCATTCTTCTAGGCGGGCGTGACGGATCCACCGTCGGCGATCCGGCTGCCCCGACATTGCATCTGCGCCGCAGCCTCGTGGAGATATTCCCCGAACTGGAAAATGTGCGCTTGACCCATAGCTGGTTCGGCAATGTGGCCATGCATCGCGATATGATCCCGCGCATCTTTTCACGGCGGGGCGTGACTTACGCGACAGGCTTCTGCGGCTCGGGCGTCGTGTGGGCCCCATGGATCGGCACGCGTGCTGCGCAGAAACTGATCGACGATGACAAACACGCAGCATCCGCCTTCGACTTCCGTCCTCCGCCTGTCATTCCATTCTATCGCGGCAAACCGTGGTTCATGCCGCTTTTCATGACCATGTACCGCCTCCAGGACCGCATCGCGATGCGCCGCGCAGGTCGTTGAGACTGGCGAGTTCGTCCGGAAGCATCGGCAGAGCGGTCCCTGATCGCCTGCCGGAGAATACGGAAACCAGGCTGGCGCACTCCAATCTCATGATACGATAGACCATGCCCACGCTGCCGAAAATTGAATATCGCTTCGGCGAAGCCGGTTCCCGCTATCGGTTGAACACGCCGTCGCTGATCCTGGATCTCGACGCGCTGGAACGCAATATTTCCCGCATGGCGGAAACAATACGCGGTTTCGGGCGCAGGCTGCGGCCACACGCGAAGTCCCATAAGTGCATTCGCATCGCCGAATCCCAGATCGATGCCGGAGCGATAGGCATCTGCTGCGCCACCCTGGACGAAGCCGAAATCATGGCAGCTGGTGGGATCAAAGGAATCTTGATCACCTCGCCGCTGACGACCGCCATCAAGATTCAGCGCCTCGTCGATATTGCCCGGCAGGTGCCGGGTACAATGGTCGTGGTGGACGACCCCGAGAACGCAGCAACGCTCGCCCGAGCAGCGCAGGAAGCCGGAATAGTCTTGTCGGTTCTGATCGACGTGGAGCTCGGCTTCGCCCGCACGGGCGTTGTATCCGTGGATGCCGCGGAAGCGCTGGCGCGTGTCATTGCGCACGAACCTTCTTTGAGGCTCGCCGGCATCCAGGCCTATGGCGGTCATCTCCAGCATACTGCCGATTATGCCGAACGCCTTGAGCTCTCCCGGCACGCACATCGGTTCGTCTCCGAGGTCGTCAATCGGTTGACCGGGATCGGCATGCCGCCGGAGATCGTGACAGGCGGCGGAACCGGTACCCACGACATCGATGGTCGAGAGGGCCCCTTCACTGAACTCCAGGCCGGCTCCTATGTATTCATGGATGCCGAGTACCGGGACATCACCTTTGAGAATGATCGCGACTGGCCTTTCGACAATGCGCTGTTCGTGCAGACAGCGGTTACAAGCACCAATGGCACGGGAACCGTTACCACAGACGCCGGTACCAAAGCCTTCGCCCAGAACGGTCCGAGGCCCCGGATCTCGACACCGGACTTCGCGTCCGCGTTTTACGAATACGCCGGTGACGAGCATGGTAGGCTCAAGGGTGGCCCTGGCATGCAATTACCACGGCTGGGCGCCGTCATTGAGTGCATCGTTCCTCATTGTGACCCGACGGTAGCTCTCTATGACGTCTTCCACTGTGTCCGGGAAGACCGCCTGGTCGACATCTGGCGGATCGATGCCCGCGGGCGACGTTAGGAGGCAAAAGGGGAGCAGCAGGCACCGACCGCTCCGCATCATGACGGCCGACCACGAAACAGGCTGACCGGGGGAGATCGGTGTGGAGCAATCAGTTGCCTCGGCATCCCCTTTCGCGGCGAGAATCTTTTGATCTTGAACCGCACCCGTAATGTCAGCACCATGCTGACCGCCAAAGCATTCGAAAGGTCAACATTGAGAACGATCATTCATCCAGGCCCTGTAGCGGCACAGCGCTTGAGCGCGGTCGCGGGTGTCCCCGTCGCTCTGAAGTTCACCTTGGAGCCCGGGGATGCCGTTGATGATGCCCTTGCCAAGGGATTCTCCAACGCAGGCTGCGAAGGCGGATTCGTCATGCTGGATCACGGCCGCTTCGATCCATTTCGCTACGTGATGCCAGCCCTATCGTCCGATGCGTCTCATGCGGCGTGGTACAGCGCGACATTCGAGCCTGCGGGTTCCGTGCTGATGCGGAAGGCCTGCGCCATCATCGGACGGCGCGACGGCCGGCCGTTCATTCACTGCCACGGCATCTGGGACACATCCGAGGGGAGGCGCATGGGCCACATGCTCGCACCCGATACGCGAGTGGCTGAGCCGGTCGAGGTTACCGGAATCGGTCTGAAAGGCGCAACCTTCGATTCTCTGGATGATCCCGAAACGAACTTCAGATTGTTTGAGCCTGTTCGGGTAGGCAATGGCGATCCGTCCTTCCTTGAAAGCCCCATTCTGCTTGCACGCGTCCGTCCGAACAAAGACATCAGCCTTGCCATCGAGGAGATCTGCTCCACGCACGGGATCGAGGCTGCGGATGTCTATGGAATAGGCAGCCTGAACGAGGTGCGGTTTGCCGATGGACGCCATGTTGGCTCGCTTGCCACCGAAGTCCTGATCCACGAGGGAAGAGTGGAGGGGAATTCGGGGCAGCCGAAGGCCCGCCTCGATATCGCGGTGGTCGACGTCGAGGGAGAGATCTATGAGGGCCAGCTCACGCGCGGTGACAACCCGGTCTGCGTGACTTTCGAACTCGTCATCAGGGCCATCATACCGGAGGGAGCGAGGCACAAGGGGTGAGCTCCCGAAGGGGGGAGCCTCGGACCTTCGAATGAGCCGTCAAGCAGGGCAGGGACCGGCGCGAACCGTGCCGCTCAGGCAATCGCTCCCCCGGCTTTCTAGCCGCTCATTAGGCCCGCCGCCGTGAAGCCTCCATCGACGCAGAGGGTCTGACCGGTCACGTAGCTAGCCCGTCCGTTGTCGAGGAGGAAGATGGCCGCATCGGCGACCTCGTCCGGCGTGCCGTAACGGCTTTGAGGCACAACCCTCGTCCATTCCGAGCGCACCTCCTCGGTGTGGACCTCACGCACAAGAGGCGTTTCAATCGGTCCGGGCGCCACTGCATTGACTCGAATCCTCATAGGCGCAAGTTCAACCGCCATGACTTTCGTCATCGTGAGGACGCCACCCTTAGAGGCCCCATAGGCAACGCGCCCCGTATTGCCGCGGATACCCGAGACAGATGCGATGTTGACGATGGCTCCTCCACCCCTCTCGGCCATGCGCCGGGCTACTTCGCGGGAAACGACGAAGCTGCCGATCAGATTGACCTCAAGGATCCTGCGAAAAAGGTCGGCGCCTGTGTTCAGCGAATGAGTGTCGCTTGCAATTCCCGCCGAATTGACGAGGCCCGTGATGGGACCGAACTCCGCCTCGCACCGCTCGATGCAGTCGACAACAGCCGGCTCGTCGGTGATGTTGATCTGCTCGAACCGCACTGCCCCTTCGCCATGCGATAGGAGTGCCGTTCTGCACCGATCCAGATTGGCCGGTTCGAGATCCCAGATAATCACACGCCAGCCCTCCCGCAGAGCGGCCGCAGCGACTGCACGCCCGATGCCGGAGGCGCCGCCGGTGACAAGGATCGTTTCCTGCTTTGCCATGAAATCCCTTCCTCGCTCGCATAGCCTGGCCCTGCGGGATACTCTGTCGGCAGCCCTCTCGATTCTTCGCTGGCTGGCTAGGCGGATGCCTCGAGCGGCCGTTCGAGAGGCAGGCACCCCCGCGCCTCCAACTCCGCGCGAATGTTCTTCTTCGTGATTTTGCCGTAGGCCGATTTCGGGAGACCATCCCAGAAAAACACGCGTTTCGGGAGCTTGTAACGGGCAACCTTGCCGTCCATCCAAGCCAAGAGTTCCCGCTCGTTCAGGTGCGCCTCCGGGCGAAGGACGCAAACGGCGACACCCACCTCGCCCCAGGTTTCGTCCGGTACTCCCACGATGGCCACCTCGGCAATGGCCGGATGGGTGAGGACCTTCTCCTCGATCTCGCGCGGATACACGTTCGAGCCGCCCGATATGTACATGTCGGAAGCGCGACCGGTGATATAGAGGAAACCTTCCTCGTCCATGTGTCCGAGATCGCCGGTGCGAAACCAGCCGTCCCGGAAAGCCTTCGCATTGGCCTCGGGGTTGTCGTAGTAGCCGGCGAAGACAGCCGGACCGCAGACGCAGATCTCCCCGGTCTCGCCGGGCGCGAGCTCCCGTCCGTCCTCGGCCTGGATCGACACCTGCATGCCCGTCCGCTCATAGCCGCAGGTTCCGATCTTCAGACCGGGAATATCCTCGGGCTCGTGGAGCGCCGGCGGGAGGACCGTGATGTTCCCCGTCACCTCGCCGAGGCCGAAATACTGCACCAGGACCTTTCCGAGTTTCGCCAGGGCCCGCTTCTGGTCCTCCCTGTACATGGGCGCGCCGGCATAGATCACGTATCGCAGGGAGGAGTGATCGTGGACATCGACCGAAGGATGCTCGACGAGCATCTTCACGATGGTCGGAACGGTGAACATGTTCGTCACGCGCCACCGGGCGACAAGCCCCCAGATTTCGCCTGGGTCGAAGCGCTCGCTTTTCGGCAGCACGGTCTTCACCGCACGCGCCACCTGCACGAGCTGGTGGACGCCCGCGCCGTGCGAGAGCGGCGCGACGACAATGGAGGCATCCGCATGGGTGGTGCCGGGCATCAGGTCGCAGAGATGGTTCGTGATCACGAAAGCCATCTGACCATGCGTCAAGACGGCGGCCTTCGGGCGGCCCGTCGTTCCCGAGGTGAAGAAGAACCAGCACGGGTCGTCATGCTCGACCGGTGCTTCCGGCGCCGACTGGCCCAAGTAGACCTCGACAATCCGGTCATAGTCCTCGCCGAAATCCGAGGGGCCGATCGACATGACGAAGCGGATAGCCGGGCAAGCCTCGCGTGCTGCTGCCGCATGTTCAGGAAAGTCGGCGTGACAGATCATGGCGGAGGCACCACTGGCCTGGCCGAGATAGGCGACCTCATCCGGCGTTTGCCGGAAGTTCGTCGGAACCCAGACCGCGCCGATCCGGAAGCAGGCGAACATCGATTCGAACATCTGATTGCAGTTCTTCGACTGCACCAGCACACGGTCGCCCTTCGCCACGCCCCGCGCCGCGAGCGCCGCTGCCATCGCGTCGACACGCCGGTCGAGGTCCGCCCAGGTCCAGGCGGCATCGCCGCAGACGAAACCGATCTCGTGTCCATGGCGCCGCGCCGCCTGGCGCAGGAAATGAGCCAAGTTCATGACCCGCTTGGAAATCGGAATGACGCCTCCTTTCGGGCTCTTACCACCGCTGGTCATTTCCGACGCTCCAGGATCGAGACGTAATTGGCGACGGCGGCGCCTCCCATGTTGAAGATGCCGCCGAGCGCAGGATCGGGGATCTGCATGTCTCCGGCTTCCTTCATCAGTTGCAGGCAGGTCATGACGTGCATGGAGACGCCGGTTGCTCCGACGGGATGCCCCTTGGACTTGAGGCCTCCCGAAGGATTGATCGGAAGCCGTCCGTCTTTCTCGGCGATGCCGTCGCGAACGATACGGTAGCCTTCCCCGGGCTCGGCAAGCCCCATGGCCTCGTATTCGATCAGCTCAGCGATGGTGAAGCAGTCATGCGTCTCCACGAAGGAAAGGTCGTCGAGAGCGACGCCCGCCTCGGCGCGCGCCCTTTCCCACGCCATGCGCGCACCCGCGAATGCGGTCGGGTCACGACGCGACAGAGGCAGATGATCGTTCACATGCTGGCGCGCGCGGAACACGATGGCGCGCTCCAATGCCGCGGCCGTTTCCTCATCCGCCACGACGAGCGCGGCGGCGCCATCGGAGATCAGTGAGCAGTCGGTACGCCGCAGGGGAGGGGCCACATAGGGGTTCTTGTCGGATACCGCATTGCAGAACTCGAATCCGAAGTCCCGGCGCATCTGCGCGTAAGGATTTGCGACGCCGTTCCGATGGTTCTTGGCGGAGATGCGGGCGAGCTCTTCGCTTCGGTCGCCATAGCGCTGGAAATACTGCTGAGCGATTCGTCCGAAGATGCCGGCGAAGCCTCCTTCCACGTCTGCCTCTTCCTTCCGATAGGAGGCGCTCAGGAGAATGTCGCCTGTCTCGGGGACGGATCTTGCCGTCATCTTCTCGGCACCCACCACCAGCGCGATACGTCCGCGTCCGCTCTCGACAAAATCCAGTGCGGCATAGATCGCCGCCGATCCGGTCGCACAGGCGTTCTCCAGGCGCGTGGCGGGGACATGGGCCAGCTCAGGATGCCCGAGCGCAACCTGCGCGGCTTCGAAGCCCTGCTTCGAGAAACCGTTGTTCAGCACCCCGACATAGATCCCGTCGACGTCGCTCGCCCCAACGCCAGCATGTTCGAGAGCCGCGCCCGAAACGCGGGCCATGAGGCTTTCGACGTCGGGATCCTCGAGTTTGCCGAAGGGCGTGTGAGCCCAGCCGACGATGCAGGCGCGTGCCATCTTGTGTCCTCCCTGTTCAAGATCCGCCCAAGTGCGGGCGTTATGGTTGTGTTCCGCAGAATTCGACTAAGCCCTCATGCGAGCAGGAGACGCATCCGCGCTCGGCGGTCGTGAAGAGAACATCTTCCGGAGCTTGGCCTCTATCTGCTGGACCTCCGCCTTGAGGAGAGCCCCAAGCTCCGGCTGACGGCTTGCGGTCAAGCGGCTGTCGATGGCGGCGATGCTGAGGGCGCCGGCGACGCGCCCGTCAGGAAACATGATCGCGGCTCCCACGCCCCATGAGCTGGCGACGATCCGGCCGGGATTGAGGGAATAGCCGCGCCGGCGTGTCTCCTGCACATCCTCCAGGATCAGATCGACGGAGTAGCTGGGGTATTTCTCCAGAAGTGTCGGTCCGATCGCTTCGAGGATTCCCTCGATGTCGCCGTCGGGCATCGCCGCGAGTATGGCGAGGGATCCTGCGCCGATGCCGAGGGGGTGCTGGTATCCGGCCTGTAACGCATGAGTGCGGACGGGAAAGGTGCCTTCCTCACGGTGCAGGCACACGGAGTAGTTGTCGCGCCTCATGGACACGAAACTCGTGTCCAGGGTGATTTCGGACAGGCGCCGGAGGCTTTCCATCGACAGTTCGAGCAGACTGTGCCGCCGGGACGAGAGAGTGCCCAGAACATAGGCCTCCTCGCCGAGATAGTAGCGGCGTGTGGCCTGGTCCTGCTCAACGAGACCGGCCCGCATCAGCGCCAGGAGAAGACGTCGCGCCGTCGGCTTGTTAAGGCCGCTTTCCTCTACGATGGCACTCAGGCCGGTTCCCCGCTCCGCTCCCCGGCCAACGAGTGCAAGAAGGCGCAGGGCCCGATCCACGCTCTGGGAACCCGACAGATCACCGGTCGACGGCAGGCCATCTTCCATCGTTTTACTCGCAGAGTATCGGTCCATGTCATGGACCCCTAGAGTCACGACGTTGAGCTTACGGAGGGGAACTGAACATTGCAAGGCAGCAAAAAGCATGTATTCTCTCCCCCGCCGGTCAAAATAATACTTCACAATATGGACCAGGGTGGCGGGTGGCACGAAGCTCCTGCCTTTGCTGAAGAGGAAACGACATGAAGGTCACAAGAACTGGATTTCTGGCGCTGGCTTTGGGGCTGGCGGGCATGGCGATGGCGGGAACAGCCTCGGCGCAGAATCTGCGCCTGTCCCACAACACCGGTGATGCCACCACGTGGCACAAGGGAGCCGAACGTTTCGCCGAGCTTCTGAAGGAACGCTCCAGCGGCATGAACGTCAGGGTGTTCGCAAACGCCCAGCTGACCGGCGGCGATCAGATGAAGCAGGCCGAGATGGTCAGCCGTGGTTCGCTGGACTTCGTGGTCACCTCGGCCATCAACGTCACGCCGCTCGTTCCCGAGATGGCTGTCTTCTCCCTGCCTTATCTCTATTCCTCCTACGAGGACGTCGATGCGACGACCAACGGCGAGCCGGGCGAGCGCATGAAGGAGATCATGGAGAAGCACGACATCGTGGTTCTCGCATGGGGTGAAAACGGTTTCCGCGAGGTGACCAACAGCGTACGGCCCATCAAGACACCGGATGACCTCAAGGGTCTGAAGATGCGCGTCGCAGGGCCCATGTATATCGACGTGATGAACGCGCTTGGCGCCAATCCTCAGCAGATGCAGTGGACCGAAACCTTTTCGGCCCTCCAGCAGAAGGTCGTCGATGGCCAGGAGAATCCGATCGGCGCGGTCATCATTCCTCAGCGAGTCTACGAGGTTCAGAAATACCTCACATCCTGGCACTATTCCTATGACCCGATCTTCCTCGGGGTGAGCAAGAAGCTCTGGAGTTCCTGGGACGACGAGAAGAAGGAGCTGGTGCGCAAGGCGGCCGAGGAGGCCATGGCCTACCAGAAGGAACTGACCCGCGAGAGCACCGCAAAGGGCATCGCCTTCCTGCGCGAAAAGGGCATGGAGGTCTACGAGCCGACGACCGAGGAATTGGCGGCATTCCGCGCAGCAACCAAGTCGGCGTTCGACACCTGGGCCGCGAAGGTCGGTCCGGATCTGGTCGCAACGTTCCAGAAGGCGATTGCCAGCAAAACCAACTGAGCGGGCCTGAGCCGCGGCACCGGCCTTGAGATCAAGGCCGATGTCGTCGCCCGGCAGACCTGTCTAATACAAGGGGGCCGGGCGATCCGGCCTCCTTCCGCCCTTCGGCACCTCAGACCAGTGGCCCTGCCATGCGAACCTTGCTGGACAACGCAGAGAAGATTCTCTGCTCATTGATCTTTCTGGCCATGACGTTTCTCGGCTTCGCCAACGTCGTGGTCCGTTATCTTTCAAACCATTCGCTGGCGGTGACCGAGGAGCTCCTCGTCAACGGTTTCCTGCTTCTGACGATCTTCGGTGCGGCCATCGCGGCGCGTCGGGGCGAACACCTCGCCGTGACCATCGTTTTCGATCTCCTGCCGAAGCGGGGCCAGCTTGTTCTGATGTGGATTGCAGGGGCACTCTCGGTCCTGTTGCTGGCTCTTTCGGCCTGGTTCTCGCTGGAACTCATGCTCAACCAGATCAAGAGCGGGACGGTTTCCTACGGCCTCCAGCTGCCGGCTTGGTACTACAGCGTCGGGCTTCCGTTCGGTTTCGCGATCGTCATCGTCCGGTATCTTCAGCATGCCGCCGAAGCCTATCGCGAATCGAAGGCCCCCGTAGCCGAGCCCCGTCGCGAGGCCAAAGCCCTGGAGGCGCCCCATGTTTGAGATGGGTGTCGGCACTCAGATGGTGGTGCTGTTCTTTATTCTCCTGGCCTTGCGTCTGCCGGTGGCGTTCTCGTTGGGGCTATCGGCCCTCTACGCCATGTGGCAGCTTGGCTTCGGCCTGGAAATGGTTGGCGATCTCTTGGCTGCCGGCATCGCCAAGTTCTCGCTTCTGGCCATCCCCTTCTTCATTCTTGCCGGAACCCTGATGGGCTCCGTCGGAATTGCCGAGCGGATGATCCGCTTCTTTCGTGTATTGATCGGCTCGCTTCCCGGCGGCATGGGCGTCGTCGGGACGACCGTGTGCCTGTTCTGGGGAGCCGTCAGCGGCTCCGGCCCCGCTTCGGTCGCGGCGATCGGACCGCTGGTCATCAAGGGGATGCACGAGGACGGCTATCCCAAGGCCTTTGCCGCAGCTCTCGTCTGCACCGGCGCCGCACTGTCGATCGTCATCCCGCCCTCCATCGGCCTCGTGATCTACGGCGTCATCGCCGAGACATCCATCTCCGAACTGTTCATCGCGGCGATCATCCCGGGCCTGATTTGCGGCGGGCTGATGTTGCTGACGCTGCCGTTCGCGCGTTTCAGCCGCGAGGGCCAGCTTTCCGAAACCGGCGGAGGTCTTGCGGCGCTTTCTCCCGATCCCTATGCGGGCCTTCCCTATCTCAAGCGGCTCGGACGCTCCTTTTTCGAGGCCTTCTGGGGCCTCATGACCCCGGTGGTCATTCTGGGCGGGATCTACAGCGGGGCGTTCACGGCAACCGAGGCGGCCATCGTGGCAACGGTCTACGCACTGTTCGTCGGAGCCTTCATCTATCGCACTCTGTCGCTCAAGTCCCTGTATGCGGCCCTGACGGATGCAAGCGCCTCGTCGGCCGTGGTCATGCTGGTCGTGGCCTATGCCAGCCTGTTCGGCTGGGTCATCACGGTGGACGATCTCGTGGGCCACTATTCGACAGTTCTCCTGGCCTTAAGCGAGAACCAGTGGGTGATCCTGCTCGTCATCATGACCATGCTCCTGATCGCCGGCATGTTCATGGATCCGGTGACGATCATGTTCATCACCTTGCCGATCTTCATCCCCGTCATGCGCGAGTTGAACTGGGATCCGGTCTGGTTCGGCGTGACGGTCATGATCAGCCTCGCCATCGGTCTCGTCACGCCACCGGTCGGCATCAATCTCTTCGTTGCCGCCAACATAACGCGCCTTCCGCTGGAGCGCATCGCAGTCGGAGCCATCCCGTTCCTCATCACCGCCGTCCTCGGCCTTGCCGTCGTTGCGGCATTTCCGGAGCTCTCAAAATTTCTTGTCGACCTGATGCGCTGAGCCGATCACTTCCTCGGCAACAGGATTCATCGATCCTAGGCGGTGGATCGCAGATATGACGCGATACTGCATGGATCGCTCGCCGTGCCGGCGTTCGGAGCGTCCAATCCCTCGCAGCTCGAAGACCTTCACCACGATGAACAAGCCATGACATCCTCTAAGCTCACCGATCTGTCGGCCTTTGCCGTGGTGGATCTTCTCAAACGAGAAAAGACGACGCCGCTCGACCTTCTCGATGCGCTGGAAGAGCGGATCGGCGTGGTCAATCCGACTGTCAACGCTCTCCCGACACTGTGCTTTGATCGTGCGCGCGCCCATGCGCGCGCCCTGATGCGGCTGCCTGTTGCAAGACGAGGGCGACTCGCGGGTTTGCCTGTACCGATCAAGGACCTGACCAGGGTCGCGGGGGTTCGCACGACCTATGGCTCGCCGATTTTCGCGGATTTCGTCCCGGAGCGTTCCGACATTCTCGTCGAAAACCTGGAGAGGGAAGGGGGGATCGTTTTCGCAAAGACGGCAACCCCCGAGTTCGGAGCGGGCGCCAATACGTTCAACGAGGTCTTCGGCGCTACGCTGAACCCTTGGGACACATCGCGCTCGGCGGCGGGATCGTCGGGTGGTGCCGCCGTGGCTCTGGCGACCGGCATGGCCTGGGTGGCACATGGATCCGATCTGGGGGGATCCTTGCGCAATCCCGCGAGCTTCTGCGGCATCGTCGGTCTGCGGCCGAGCCCAGGGCGGGTCGCGCGCGATCCCGGCACCATCATCGATGATGTTCTGAACGTCGAGGGTCCGATGGCCCGGACAGTGGAGGATGTGGCCCTCCTGCTGGATGCCATGGTCAATGAGGATCCGTCCGATCCCGTTTCCCTGCCGCGGACCGGAGAGAGCTATCTTGCCGCGGCACGGACGCCGCAGCCTCTGGCGCGAGTCGCGTTCAGCGCCGATCTCGGAGTGACGCCGGTCGATCCCGAGGTGGCGGAGATCTGCCGCCGGGCGGCCTGGAGGTTCACCGAGCTGGGCGTCGCCGTCGAGGAAGCCCATCCAGACCTGTCCGACGCCAAGAACGCCTTTCACACTCTGCGGGCCGTGGGCTTTGCCGCGGCCCACAGGCAGAAGCTCGAAGACTATCCCGATCTGCTGAAACCCGAGACGGTCTGGAACATCGAAAAGGGGTTAGGACTCAGTGCGTCGGAAATCGTCACGGCCGAAGAGCAGCGTGCCGAGATCGTCAGGCGAACGCACGTCTTCTTTTCGCACTACGATCTCCTGATGACGCCCGCGACCATCGTGCCGCCATATCCCGTGCAGACGCGCTACGTGGACGAGTGCTCCGGGGTCAAGTTCGACAACTACATCGATTGGCTGGCGATTGCTTACTCCATTTCCCTCACGACGGCACCGGCCCTGTCCCTTCCGTGCGGCTATACGCAAGACGGGCTGCCTGTCGGCCTGCAGATCATCGCACGGCCCCGCGGGGAGGCGCGTCTCCTGAGCGGAGCCGCGCAGCTCGAACGGCTGCTCGGCCTGGGCACCGTCCATCCGATCGACCCGCGCTCCCGCTCCTCGGCCTAGCGCATCGTGCGAAGAGTGGATCCGGTCTTTCGCGCCAAACAATGCGCTGCTCCAGAGACGTTTTCGGCGAGGCGGATCCGCTTCGCCGTCAGGAATGCCGCGACCCACGGACGAGATGATTCCGACGCCCTGACCACTTGCTCAGGAGGGCGCCGTGAGTTTTCGGACCTCGATGCGTCGGCCGATGGCAGGGACGCGGATTTCGAAGTGGTCGGCTTGAACGACGTCAAGAACGCCCGTGGGGCGGTGCGCGACGATGTTGGTGCCGCCACGTCGGCGCAGGCTGTCGTAGACAATTCCAGCCCCATGCGATGCGCGGACCTCTTCCCCGAGGCGCTGCGATGCATCGTACCGATCGGAAGCGTAGACATCGGCGAGCCGCGACTGTTGCCCGCGAATGTCCAGGTAAAGCCCGTCCAGACGGGCCGAGTAGCCTCGGTAGACCCGGACCATTTCCGGCATGTTCCGCGCCACCGCCTCCCGGCGGAGGTGATGCCCGACCTCGGCTGCCGCAGTCTCAATTTCCGACGCCGCGTACCATGCCCCGAGATCGGGCGAGTTGAAGCGCATCCCGGTTGGGCTGACGTGCAGGAATGCCGCCATCACGACACTGGCGTTCGGGCGGCCATAAACCCATTCCTGCTGCGGAAGTCGCGCGATGCGACTGGCCACGAGCCGGTCATTCGTCCACCCGACGAGATCCATGACAGCCAACAGATCGGCAGCCGTCGCAACCGTATCGAAGAGCCCGATGGGCGGGTACTGGGAGGGAATCAGGCGGTAGGTCGGGTAGGGCGCCGCGGAATAGGCATCGGTCACGAAAAGTGGATCTCCGTGTCATCGTAGGGGGCGAAATCCTGATCTGCGGCATTGGGCTCCATGTAGAGCCCACCGCGGGCCGCATCGAGGAAGCGCCGCACAGTCATGAGGCTGTCCTGAGTCCCGTCCGTGACGAGGCTCATGGGCGGATGTCCACCAAACACGGTCGCCCCATGTGGCTCGCGGAGCCAGGACAGACCCTCCCGTTCCGTCGGGAAGAGGATGCGCAGAGCCTGGTAAATGCCGAGGACGGCGGAGATCCGGGTCAGGACATCTGCGTCCAGCGTGAACTCCGCATGCTCACGAGCCTGCTTCGCCCATTTGTGATAGGTGGAGCGGGGCGGGTATCCGAGGATCCGAAGACGCTCCTGCTCGGTCAAGCCCCACAGATCGGCAATCGCAAGGAAGGTCCGCATACCCGGAGCGCTCAGGCGCTTACGGTTCGCCGGCTCGAAGCGGGCCTGCTCCAGGCGGGGAAGGTCCTGTGCCACCGTTGGTTTCGACTTGCCAGAGGTCCGGATCATCGCCGCTCCTTTGTCTATATTTGGATATAATCCATAATCGGACAAAATGCAACATTCGAGGAGTCCACAGTTGTTGCAAACTTCCTGTGTGAGGATTTCGATAGGAACGGAAGTAGACGATCCCGTGAAACGATTGGATTCCTTAGGATATTTCGATCCCAGGCTCTCAAGAGTCCCAGGTTCCCAAGAGGTTGTCCGGGCCTCAGGGTCGCCGTTGCCCTCGCCAATCAGCCGCTCTTGGACTGCATGGCAGCCTTCCAGCAGGACGCTCTTTTGACGCGCCAGCACGTTTGGCTATCCCACCGCGATACATCGTCGATGGAAAAGTGCTCGACCTCAAGCTGTCACAGCCGCACCCGACCGCCTAAAGGAAGATTACCCTCCCGACCTTGCCGATAGTTGATACAGAAATCGACCTGGTCCTCGACAGCGGCTCCAATGTCCTCCAGGTACGCCTCAACGTCAGCCTGTCGGGTGTCGACCGCGAGGTTGCGCAGGCGCTGGTCGACACGGCGCACGGGATCTGCCCTTACTCCAAGGCGACGCATGGCAACATCCATGTCGAGACCAACCTGCTCTGAGAACCGGATCGGCTGGGCCTGCCTCATCGGCAGGCCCGGCTTCCTCGAACGGGACACATCGGACAACCGCACCCCATTGGCAAAGCCTGACCCCACGTTTGCCGTTGCACGCCGATCTGGAGGATACTCGATGGTCAACAGCCCGGCACACCCGTCCCAGGCGTATAGTGAGTTTTCGCTCGCGCTCGCCCCGTCCATCGACGAGCCACTGCCCGATGACAGGCCGATCAGGATCACGGACGCACGTGAGAATCGCCGGTGCCGACGTGCCGCAATGCCACGATCGACAATACGGCGAGCACCGATGTGATCAGAGCGGCAACAATCGCGGCGCCGTTCAGACCCGACACAAACGCGTCCTGTGCCTGCTTAAGAACACCGGCAGGCAGCGTATCTTGGATTGCGGACGTGGTCGCGAGGCCGTCGGCTATCGCATCCGATTGTGAGGCGGCGAGCCCGGATGGTAGCTTAGTGAGAATCTCGCGACGGTAGATGAATGTTGTCAGGCTTCCCAGAACGGCGACGCCGAGCGCGATCCCCAATTCCTGGACCATCTCTGACATTGCCGAGGCAGAACCGGCTTTTTCAGGCGGGGCAGTCCCGATCACGAGGTCAGTCCCGAGGGCGGCAATCGTCCCGAGCCCGAGATAGGCAAGGGAAAAACCGGTTATGAGAAGACCGACGCCGCTATTTGGTGCCACGATCGTCAGAAGGACGTAGCCCGCTGCTGAAAACGCGAGCGCGGTGCCGACAACCAGACCCGGGCTTATTCGCCGTGCAATCAGAGGGGCGGCTATGCCTGCCAGGAACATCATCAACGCAGGCGGTCCCATCCAGGCACCAGCAATGAGCGGAGAGAAGCCCGACACCAGCTGGAGGTATTGGGTCACCAGCAACATGGTGCCACCGACACTGACAAGGCCGAACAGCAGGATCACCAGCGCCACCGTGAACGCCCGATTTGAGAACAAGCGAACATCAAGCAATGGATCGCCCAACCTCAGTTGCCTTCGGACGAAGGTCGCTGCGAATACGATGCTCCCGGTGAAGGCCAACACCGTGCGTAAATCGATGCCATACTTCGCCACTTCCTTGAGCGCATAGATTCCTGGCAGAATGGCCAGAAGGGACAGGGCAACACTGGTGAGGTCGAGGCGCCCCCCGGCAGGATCACGGTATTCCGGAAGAAGCAATGGACCTGCCACGATCAAGATAGCGACAACGGGGAGTGCAACGAGAAACGCAGACCCCCACCAGAACCGCTCAAGGAGGAGCCCTCCGACGAGAGGGCCTGCGGCCATCCCCACCGCGAACATCGTAGCCCATATTCCAATGGCTAATGCTCGCTGGGCGGGCACCGCGAACATATTGCTGATGAGGGCCAATGTGCTCGGCATGAGCGTCGCTCCCGCAACACCAAGAACCGCACGCGCGAAGATGAGCATTTCTGGTGTCGTCGCGTAGGCGGCCAGGACAGATGCGGCCGCGAACGCTATCCCGCCGATCATCAGAAGTTTTCGGCGCCCGATCCGATCGCCCACCGAGCCCATGGTGATAAGGGAGCCCGCGATCATGAATCCGTATGCGTCCATGATCCAGAGGGCTTGGGTGCTTGACGGCCGAAGGTCCGCAGCAAGAGCCGGGAGAGCCAGATAGAGCAAGGTGACGTCGAGGCCCAGCAGCGCGGTGGGCAGCGCCAGCACGGCCAGGCCAAGCCAGGTCCTGATGCTGGCAGCTGGTCTCTCGGGTGAAAAAGTTGCGATGTCGACAGCCATATTGCCTCCTTGAGTCGAGGCAATATGTGTGCGATCAGATGCTGTTACTATTTAACTTCTTATCCTATTAGTCGGAGTAACCGTCTATGGCTGTCCGAACCCTCGATCGAAGTCGAGCCGAACTGTCAGAGTTCTTGCGACGTCATCGCGAACGCCTGTCGCCAGCCGATGTCGGACTTCCCGAAACGGGTCGCCGACGCACGCCGGGGCTTCGAAGGGAGGAAGTCGCCGCGCTCGCTGGGGTTGGCCTGACTTGGTATACATGGTTCGAGCAAGGGCGAGACATCGGCGTTTCGGAATCCTTCCTTCTCAACATTTCCCGCGCCCTCAAGCTAGGCGATGCCGAGTGCTGTCATCTGTTCCTGTTGGCACACAAGCGTCCACCGCGAGCCGACATTTACGACTGGCCTGCGGTCAATCCTCGAATTCAGGACGTCATGGACGAACTAGCGACCAAGCCCGCCTACGTCATCAACCTCGGCTGGGACGTAGTTGCCTGGAACGCTGCGGCTGATCGGATCTTCGGCTTCTCGAAATACGATCGCAACGACCGAAACTTTCTCAGGATGGTTTTCGCCGATCCCGAGTTGCGAAAGCGTCACCCGTCGTTTCGAGAAGACGGGCCGCGACTGATAGCGAACTTCCGCTACGATTTGGCGGTTACGCCCGAGAATCCGGCTCTTCTCTCGCTGATCGAAGAATTGATGCGGCTATCGCCTGAATTCCGTCGCTGGTGGCACGAGCCTGCGTCAGGAGAATACAGCCGAGGCGTGGGCTCGATACTGGTGGGCGATACGCCAGTCAGCTTTGGGCACGAAATGATGACCGTGGACGAGCACCGGCATCTCCGCATGATCGTCTATTTCCCGACCGCAGCTTAGGCCAATCGGGAGGCGCCACAGGTTGCAGGCTCGTGATGCGCCTCGCGTGGACGAAAACCCGGTGGCATTTGCCGCCGAATCCCGGATATTCAGGCTGGCCACCGCTCACCCGAAGCGGGTGATGCCGTCTCTTGGACTCGTAGTCACGGCTGCTTCAGGTCGGACACTTTCCGGATGACCGATTTCTCCGGTCCGATTGGACGGCCATCCTCTGTCCGGACTTCGAGCCGGATTGCCTGACCCGTATCCCGTTCTACGAGTTTCGAGTGCTTCTCGCCCGGCTTAAACAGGTACTGCTCGCCCCACTGTCTGAGAGCCACCATGACGGGAAAGAGATCGTTGCTCTAACGCAGATAGGCTATGGGCTGGGCCGACAGCACTTGGATCGCGAAATCCTGGCAGCGGACCTTCGTCAACACTCGTGCCAAATTCCTCATGCTGCGGCATACCTTCGAGGTGCTGGGCTGCAATGCAGTGGAGTTGCGAACTCATCGCCTCAACAACCAATCGCGTGCAGCCATCGAGCGCCTTGGGGCCAGGCTCGATGGAATCCTGCGCCAGTACGTGATCATGCCCGACAGCCATATCCACGATACGGCGGACTACAGCATCATCCGGGACGTGCGGCCCCGGAGGGCGGCGTCGTGTTTTGTCGACTGTTCCGGTGGGACGCCACGCAGCCCAAACCCTGAGAAGTGCCCGGGCAATGGCACGAAAGAATCCACACTGCCGTGGCCTCGCTGGCGCCTGGTGTCGCGCCGCAGCCGAACCCTATGTGATTGGTCGTTGCGCGAATTAGCCGCCCTATGGCGCTGCCGGTGATCCGCACCGCGGGAACCACGGCAACCCTCAATGAGCGACATCCCGGAGTTCACGCCCAGTCTCCATGGCAAGCCGGACCGCTGTTTCCAACTCCGCATCGTCGAACTCGAAGCAGCCACAGCTATCGAGGATCCTGCCGCTGGCATGACAGTAGATTTCCAACCAAAAGGGCGGCTTCCAGCGGGGATCATGCGGGGCGGTCTCGGTCAGACGCACCTCACAAGTCCCTAGCCGGGCCCACTGTGGTTACCCGGCACCCGCCAATCTGCGGTGTGAACGGAAGGCCGATGTGGACACAAATGATACATCATCCAATCAAATCCAGGCAGAGATCGAGGGCGCGAAGTCCACGCTTTTGCTGGGCACGGGCAAGCATCATTCCATTCTCCAAAATTTCAAAGAAGTGAAGAAAGCTCAGGCATTCGTGCGATGAACGCTACTGAGGCCCCAGACGAGATCCGGAAGACCGGTGTGGCAACCAGTGAGGTTTTATTTTTAAGGGCTCGCCAATGACCATGCGCCAGAGGGATGGGGGCGGCTCGATAAAATCAGGAGAAGATTTTTCCAAACCAGTCACAATGGCTCGACCGGCCTCGTCTTGATCGCGCAACCTCAACCACAGGAACGTGACATGACCCCGAGACTGAACCCGATGACGACTGCGCCCAAGCTCATGCAGGCCATGCTCGAGCTGGAAGGGAAAGTGAGCGGCAGCGGACTGGAAAAGAGCTTGATGGGTCTTGTGAAGGTCCGTGCCTCCCAGATCAACGGCTGCGCTTTTTGCATTCACATGCATAGCAGAGATGCCCGGGAACACGGTGAAAGCGAGGAGCGCATCTACCTCCTGAATGCTTGGCGCGAGGCGCCCTGCTTCTCCGAGCGCGAGCGGGCGGCCCTGATTTGGACGGAGGCCCTGACGCTGCTGTCGGAGACGCACGCCCCGGATGCCGATTACGAGGCGATGAAGGCCCAATTCACCGAGGAGGAGCAGGTCAAGCTGACGCTGCTCATTGCCACAATCAACTCCTGGAACCGGATCGTCGTCGGCTTCCGAACAGTGCCGGCGGTCGGAGGACGCCCCCATGGTCAGAACTGACGAGCTGACGACCTTCGAAACCTTGCGCCCGAGACTGCTGCGGATCGCCTATCGCATGCTGGGTTCGCTCGCCGAAGCCGAGGACGTGGCCCAGGATGCCTGGCTGCGCTGGAGCAAGGCCAGCCGAGAAGACGTGCACAACCCGATGGCGTTCCTGACCCGTACGGTGACACGCCTGTGCCTCGACCGCATGAAGTCGGCCCGGGCTCGACGCGAGAGCTATGTCGGCTCGTGGCTACCCGAGCCCCTGATCGAGTTCGCCGGCCCGGCTGACGACGAGCCGGAGGACGTTACGCTGACCCTGATGATGGCGCTCGAGCGGCTTTCGCCTCTCGAGCGGGCGGCCTTCCTCCTCCACGATGTCTTCGACCTGCCGTTCGAGGAAGTGGCCAAGGCGATCAAGCGCGATCCAGCCGCTTGCCGGCAGCTGGCCTCCCGGGCCCGGACCCATGTGCGGTCCCAACGTCCTCGCTATCCGGTGAGCGACGCGGAAGGGGAGGCGATCGCCCGCGCCTTCTTCATGGCGTCTGCCAGCGGCGATGTTGGTCAGCTCCAGGCGCTGCTGGCCGAGAACGTCGTGGCCTATTCCGATGGCGGCGGCAAGACCAAGACCCACTCGAATCCTATCTACGGACGCGACAGGGTTGTGCGGATGCTCGCCGGCTTGGCCTCCAAGTTTGGAGCGCTGACGCCGCGCTGGGTCGCATCGGTGCGGATTGACGGCCTGCCCGGCTACGTTGCTTACGATCACTGGGGGATGCTTCAGATCATGGCGCTGGTGATTGAGGATGGCAGGATCATCGCGTACTACACCGTACGCAATCCCGACAAGCTGATGCACGTGGAGCGGATGATTGAAGGGCGGGACCGCGCCCATTTCCAGTAGAGCACCGGACGAACAAACGGGCGCAGGTTCGGCCCCGCAATGAGCGAAGTGGGCCGGAGATAGTGGCATCATGATGCACGATAATCAGAGGTTCATATTGATGCTGATATCGTTCGTGGGATGATTATCGATCACTTCCCAGAGTATCGGCTGGCATTGATCATGCCTTTGGCGGCACCCGCCCGCACCTCCATCATTGCGCCCTTGCTCAAGGTCGATGTCTTGCCTCGACGTGGATGCTGCCGGAACCATTCAAGACATAGACGATCTCCAGCCCCGGATGTCTGTGCCTGTGTTCCGTCACGTCGGGTGCAATCACAACCCGCACGATCGACAGAACCTTCTTGCCCTCGATCAGCGACTGGAACCGAGGTTCGACCTTGACGACCTCGCCATTCTCCAGCCGTTGCTGATGACCCATTTCCGGGCCTGCCTGTGCCGGCGTCATGGCTGCGCCTGTGACAACCATCGCGACCGAGTACAGCCCGAGTCGGCATACGGCATCAATCCATCGAATAATGATCATGGTGCTTGTCCTTCTCTCCTAGGACCAGGACGAGACTGGGCGGCGATGTGTGACATCCCCCAGGACGGCGAGCTCGCTGGTGCCTTGTCATGGTCCGAGATCGATCGCCATCTCGAATTGACTGATTGGCGTCCGTTCGAAACCCGTGCAGGCTAGGAAGTCGGGCACGAGGTCCTCTGGGGCATGGGCGAAGAGTACGAGATTCTGTCCCGGATAGGCCGTTTCCAGAGCCGAGATCATCTGACGGCCAGGATCTCGGTTTCTGACATGCCGGGCGACGACAAGGGCTCGCAGGACGAGACTCCGAGGTTGCGGCGCAGGCTCGACGATGGCGAAATCCTCACCCGAGAGAACGATGCCACGCGCCGGTGCAACAGCGGCGGCCAGGATCTCCGGCGCCATGATCCAAGGGGGAGGTCGGACGCCCGTCCTCGGCAACCGAGCGAGCAACCGTCAGAGGAGCGCTCTCGACGAGGCCAAGCGTTGCTAAGGGCACATCGGTTCCAGCCGGGCGGCGGTAGCCGGCAAGGCTTCGCCGTTTCGAGAGCCGAGACTGTGATAGAGTCGGACGGCTGGCTCGTTCGTGTCGATGGCCTTGAGCACGAGGCGACGGTCCCCGATTTGACGGACATCCGCCCAAGATAATGGCGATTTGACGCTCGCCATCTGTCAGCGAGATCGAGGTACTCGCGGCGGGAGCGGGCGTTGAACGTCACTGCCATGACGCTTTGGGGCACGACATAGCCCTTGAACGCAGCCGTCATGATCTCGGCAAGGGCACTCGTCGTGAATGCCAGGGCAGGGTGGCTGGCCACTCCAGGGGGAGGGGTATCGATCATTACTCCAACGAGCTCGGGCGAATCCGCCGTTGTTTGGGCGCTCTTCAAGTACGGAAGGTAGACAAGCGATCCCTGCACGATGTGGCGCCTCCTCGAACAACAAGCGTCGACCTCAGCCGATCCGGAGCTGATCGAGGCTGCGAGCATCTGCCAGGAACCGCCAATCGTGACGGGGCCGCTCGGACCGATCAGGATCAGTTGCTCGCCTGCAGATGTCCAACTGAAGCGGACATGGACATGCCAGGGTCAGCCTGCGTGGTCACCGAGTGCGTGTGCTCCTCTTCAACGAGTACGGATCGCGCCCTCTCGTCGTTGGTGCTGCAGGGATTGCCCTCGCCGAGAGCGAGGCGAAGACGGTCTCCGGCTCCGGGCGGCCGCTCACGTTCGGGGACAGACGACAGTGACCATTCCGCCAGGGGTGAGGGTTGTCAGTGACCCGGCGGATCTCGACATCGCACCGCTCGGCAGGGTGGCCGTCAGCCTCTATCTTCCCGAGCAAACTCCTGTATCGACCTTCCACTGGGAAGTGGCGCTAAACTGCCTATATTGGATCAGGCAATCTCGTCACAGCCGACAATATCGCGGCCACGGCAACACTCGGTTCCCGCGTCTTCCTGAGCGGCATTCTTGTGAATGCAAAGGATGCGCGCACGGTCGTCGCCCTGGGTGACTCGATTACGGACGGCGCTGGCCGGACTTCTTGGCAGAGCCATTGGTCGGGCAGAATGCCGCCGTCCTCAATGCTGGGATCTTCGGCGCCCAAGTGCCTCGGGACAAGATGGGTGTCAATGCGCTTGCGCGCTTAGAGCGGGACGTGCTGAGTCAACCAGGCGTGAAAGCCGTCATCGTTCTGCTGGGGATCAACGGCATCGGCTGGCCTGAATCGGACTCCGCACCGCATGCCGCAAAAGTGCGGGCGGAGGACATGATCGCCGTCTATCGCAACTCATCACGCAGGCGAGAGTTCATCACGTGCGGATCATCGGAGCGACCCTCATGCCTTTCGAAGGCAGTCTCGAGGACACGCCGATCGAGCCCTACTATTCTGCCGAGAAGGACAAAATCCGACAGGCTGTGAACGAGTGGATCGGGGTCAGCGGCGAGTTCGACGCCATCGCCGACTTCGATGCGGTCGACCTGCAGGCACTTCTCGTTTCCCCCTAAATATGCGCCTCGCGACGATGAGCCCACAATTCATCAGCGTCCGTCGTCATTCGGTTCACCGCTGATTATGGAGTTTGATCATGGAGTATAGACGTTTGGGATCCTCTGGGCTGAAGGTTCCCGTCTTGAGCTTCGGCGCCGGGACCTTCGGTGGTCAGGGACCGCTGTTCAGCGCCTGAGGCAATACGGATGGAGGTTCGGGGGCTGGTCGACATCTGTCTCGAGGCAGGAGCCACGATGTTCGACACGGCCGACGTATATTCCCATAGAGAGGCTCACCGACTTGTAGGCACACCAAACAATCTCCTGAACCAGACCAGAAACAGGCCATACGGGCGGCCTGATAGAACAATGATCAGTATGATGGAGCTGACAACAGTGAGTATCTGACGGAGTGTGGCTCCATTCAGTGCAAGAAGACAGGAATATACCGGAACCTGAAACGTCACGTTAGCGGAAGTGTCCAGTACGGCGGCTTTGAACGGTCCTGAGCTCATGTTGCCCAAGAGGCCGAACAGCCAGTCTCTGTAAATTCCGTAAGGTCTTCCAGCAAGCAACATAACGGGAATCGCGGCAAGACGAATCCTCCCCGACTGTTCGAGCGTGAGACCGGTAACAGCGACCTCCACAAACGCACCAACAATCGTTGAGAAGATCACCATTGCAAACGTGTCTGCGAGATAGCGCCTCATGTTCTACGTAGCCGTTATCGTCGTAAGAACCCTGGTGTTAATAGCAAAATGTCACGAGCAGCCATACCTGTAGGCTGAAGTGCCAAGAGCCTCTCGTTGGCGCAATGATCGATCCTCGAGATGAACTCGGATCATCTGGCCGTGGCCGGCGCTGGTTTGCGACCCCACGTATTCACGACGATAACTCCGGCGAGGGCGAGCGTCCCGCCCGTCAACGTGGTCCATTGCGGAACTTCCCCGAGACCAGCCCATGCCAGCAGCACCGCGGTGGGTGGGATCAGGTAGAGGAACTGCCCGGCGCGAGCCGCTCCAAAGCTCTTGAGCGCATAGGTCCAGCAGGTTTGACCGATCGCAGCCGGGACAACGGCCAGGAATACCACTGCGGCAATCGTGTTTGCCGATGCAGCCCCCAACTGCACAGCGCCTTCCTGAAGCCAGGGCAGCATTGCGATCGCACCCA
Source organism: Microvirga sp. (assembly GCA_031181145.1). Lineage (GTDB taxonomy): Bacteria > Pseudomonadota > Alphaproteobacteria > Rhizobiales > Beijerinckiaceae > Microvirga. The sequence goes on along the minus strand of JAPSLB010000026.1, from coordinate 20,748 downwards.
CGATCAGCACGCAGGCTGTAACGTGCAGCGGGCCGCTGCGAGCGAACAATTGCCGCTGCAGGACCGAGAAGACAGCCGCACAGAAGGATGCGCCAAGGATGAGGCTTGTTCCTGTGCCGAAGCTGAGGCCGCCCCGCTGCCCGGCAGCGATGATAGCGACACCGCCAAGAGCCAGCATGGTGCCGATCCAGCTCCATCGGGTGAAGGCTTCCTTGAGGAAGACGACTGCCAGACCCGCCATGAACAGAGGCTGGGTGTTGACGATGAAGCTCGCCGCCCCAGCCGAGACGGTGGTTTGGCCCGAGTTGAGCAGGACGTTATAGACCGCGATGCCGAGCACACCGCAGACCGCAACGATGCCATAGTCCTTGGCGGGCATCGACTTGGGCCTGTTCCACGTAAGCCAGGCGATGGCAAGGAGGGATGCAAGAACGAACCGGGTTGCGGCGAGCGGAAGCGGTTCGATCTGGCGAAGGGCATAGCCGATGGCTGGGAAAGATGCGGCCCAGGACAACACTGTCCCGGCAATGGCAAGAGACGGGAGCAGGAGAGGAGGCGAGGCGGCGGTGGCTGAAGCGGCCATGGATCACCTTCAAAGATTGGGCTGCGAGACAAAAGGCAAGCCAGTTGAGCCACACCGGCGGCGGATTGGTTCTGGCAAATCCGGCCTGCCATCTGTGTGGACCTGATTTGGTCCGATGCTGTCCTTATGCGGCCTCAGATCTCATCGTGGCCGCGAGGCGCCGATCGACCAGAGCGTCAACCTCCGCGTCTGCCCGCGCGAGGGAAGCCTGAAGCCGCTCATCCGCGAATTCGTCGTACTCGACCGCTACTGAGTCAAAGGCTGTGATGCCGATGTATTTGAACGCGGTCTCGATACTCGCCTCGACGTGGTTCAGGTGCTGGATGCGCTCGCCTTTGCCATAGCCGTAGTCCCCCCGAGAGCTCAGGATGATGAGCCGCTTGCCCTTCGCAGCGAGAAGAGGCCAGTACGGCTCCCCTGCACGGGAGCGATCAAAGCCAAACGTGCGTCCGACCCGCACGATGTTGTCGATATAGGCTTTGAACTGGGCCGGAGGGCCAAAGTTGTACATGGGCACGCCGGCCACGATCAGATCAGCGCCGATCAGCTCATCCACGAGACGGTCACTCTCGGCGAGCACTTCGTGCATCCAGGGCTCGCGCTGTTCCGGCTTCGTGAAGGCAGCATGGATCCAGCGTCCTGTCACCGGATTGGGCGGGTTCTGTCCCACATCCCGGTACACGATCCTGTCCGTCGGGCGCGCTGCCCGCCAGCGCTCAATGAACCGCGCCGTCAGGCGCCGTGAATGGGAGCCGAACCGATCTTGATCTGATCGCCCCGGACGGGCGCTGGCATCGAGATGGAGGATTGTGGCCATGATGGTTCTCCGAAAGACTGAATGACCTTGGCTCCGACCGCGAATGCACGGGTGAGGATGAACCGTGCTCATCCTGCAATTGCCGAATGGCGGGGCAGAGGTAAGGCACCATTCGACTTTGCCTAAGGCTCAGTTGCCTGACAAAATCGAATTCCTCACTCGTCAGATGAGTTGAATTCAGCTATTAAGGCACTGATGAGGAAGCTGCCGCCCCTTGCCACCCTGCGTGCCTTCGAGGCCGCTGCCCGACACCTCAGCTTCAAGCGGGCGGCGGACGAGCTCGGTGTGACCCCAACCGCCATAAGCCACCAGGTCCGGCTTCTTGAGGAGACGCTCGGGCAGAAGCTGTTCGAGCGCCGTACCAGGCGCGTGATCATGACGTCTGCGGCCCAGACGCTGTACACACCCCTTCGGGACAGCTTTGACGCCATTGCACGGGCGGTGGAACGGGTCTCAGCGATCAAGGCCGCCAGCACGGTGACCCTCACCGCCACGACGGTCTTCACGTCGAAATGGCTTGCGCCGCGGGTCGCGTCCTTTCGTCAGCGCTTCCCCGGGATCAACCTGCGCCTGCTGGCGTCCGAGGACGTCATCGATCTCAGAACAGGAGCCGCCGACATCGCGGTCCGTTACGGTGCCGGCACCTATCCCGGCTGCAGTTCGCAGCTTTTGTTTCAGGAGATGTTCGCGCCAGTCTGCAGCCCGCATCTGAACGTCCGAACCCCGGCCGATCTCGAGGGCCATGCCCTCATCCATAGCGAGTGGCGGCAGCTGGACGAGAGCACACCCACGTGGCCACGTTGGTATGCCAAGGCAGGGCTTCCATATCAACAGTCGGGAAGCGACATCGTCTTCACCGATGAGACTCATGCGATCCAGGCTGCTGTGGCCGGGCAGGGGATCGCCCTAGCCGGAGTAACGCTAGTCGCTGACGAACTTACAGCGGGTAATCTTAGAGCTCCCCTTGGACCGATGCTTGCAGGCCGTGGATTCTACCTCGTGATCCCAGACAACCACCTCGACGATGGTAGCGTGGAGGCCGTTCGGGAGTGGCTGACCGGCGAGGCTGCCCGGTTCGTGAGCAGCAAGTCCGGCGGAATGGATGGTCTCTAGATACGGGCCCCAACCGAACAACTGACATTATTGACTGATTCCATCTCGCATTGGGTCTTACGAGGTGGGAGAACGTCATGCGTGATCTATTCTGGCTGTCTGACGAGGCCTGGGGAGCCCTAGAGCCGCATCTGCCGCACAACCAGCCGGGTAAGCCCCGCGTTGATGATCGGCGGGTGATCAGCGGCATTCTCCATATCCTGAAGACAGGTGGACGCTGGCGCGATGTGCCTCTCGAATATGGACCGGCCAAGACCATCTACAATCGGTACACCCGTTGGGCGCGACGAGGCGTCTGGCAGCGCATCTTCGCCAAGGTCGCCGCAGCCGGCCCATCCCTGAGGAGCTTGCGCTCGACAGCTCAAACGTCAAAGCCCACCGCTCGGCGTCCGGCGGAAAAGGGGGGAGTTCAGTCAAGCGGTCGGCGTCTCGCGCGGCGGCAGAACAACGAAAATTCATTGTCTGACCGATGGTCGTGGCCGGATCCTTGCCGTCGCGGTGACACCGGGCAATCTGGCCGACATCACGATGGCTGTGCCGATACTGGAGGCTCTGGCGCCGACCAGGCGGCTCATCGCTGACAAAGCCTATGACGCGGATCGCTTACGCACTTGGCTCCAAGAGCTGTTATTCCGGGCCGTGCCGCTCGTGCCGTTGCCTATCCGCTCAATCGCGCAGCATACCGACGCCGTAACGTCATTGAGCGGATGTTCGGCCATCTCAAGAACTGGAAGCGTATCGCAACTCGATATGACCGGCTGGCTGTTAATTATCTTGCCGCCATTGTCCTCGTCGCGACAGTTACTCAATGGCTTGGGTGTGTCCCCTACCTAGGTAGGGGACTCATTGGCCGGGCCCAGCTGGTCAGGGTTGCAGGGGCCGGCCAACTCGACCTCCAGCCTGGCGCTGAAATCTAGTTGAGATTGAACATGGGCCGCTCGGCCTGCCCACGCCGACGAAGAGCCTTGACACTGCGCGTCTCAGTCCGCTCGCGCTGCCGTTCCACTACGAACGCCAGAACCTCGCCAAGCCGTTTGTTCTCAACGATCGCAGCCCGGTCAACCTTCTGCAGCCGGTCAAAGGTTCGGTACGGCAGATCGACGCCCTTGTGGCGGATAGCCAACCGCCCATTCGGATAGTCGATCACCGCCACGTGCCGGCGGGCGAGGGGTCTTGCGATCTCGTTCGGCTCGAGGATGAACATCACCTTGTCGTAGTGGAGCGTCAGGTTGCAGGTGACCGTGCGCAGTTCCTTCCAGGCAAAGGCCTCATCCGAATCGTCGTGCGGCATCAGCGGTCTGTGCAGATCCCGGGCGCCGAAGGGAGCTTGCGCGGAGCGAGCGTTGAAGTCCTCCATGAACCCATGCGCGAAGACATTGGCCGACTCAATCGTGGAGATCCCGGCCAGCCGCAATTCTTTGACGAGACGATCTTGATGGGTCTGATTGGCGCGCTCCACGCGGCCTTTGCCTGGGAGCTGTTGGCGCAGAGGATGTCGATGTTGAGCTCATGCAGGGCGCGTCCGAACTGAGTCATGCCATGCCTGAAAATAGTCAAAGGTTGACTCGGAGCGGGCAAAGCGCAGACGCATCAGCCGACTGGTGGCATCGTCGATGAACACCAGCAGAGTGCAGCGCGGGGCACGATCCTCGGACCAGTGGTGATCAGACCCGTCGATCTGGTTCAGCTCACCGGCGCACTCTCGGCGATTGCGCGCTGATGAACCGGCTTGGAGCGCTGCTTGCGGTCCAGCCAGAGCCCGGCGGCCATCATCCAATTGCGCAGCGTCTCCCGACCAACATGCAGACCATGCCGTTCGGCCAGCTTCTCAGCCGCGAAGGTGGGACCGAAATCCACATAATGCTCCCGCACCAGGGACACAGCCGTCATCTGGACGGAGGGATGAAAGCGCCGGTTGCTGGCCCGTCCGCGCTTGCGCGAGGCCAGACCAGCAGCGCCGCCCTGGAGGAAGCGGCGACGCAGGCGCAATGCTTGGCGCTCGGTTAGATGGAGTTGGGTTGCCGCTTTGGCCGCTGTGAACCGCTCTTCGACCAGATCCATCACCACCCGCAGCCGATGCAGCTCCTTGCGGCTCATGCTGATCACCGTCATAGCCTGGTCCTCCCATGTCCGGGGAGGGGAACTGGAACTGACGCCTCTAAATGGCAAGGCACTGACACTTGTATATGGCAGCTACATGCGTATTTCGCATAAGTTATCTTATGGAACTTTCAATCGGCTAATCCACTAATCTAATTGTGTTTTATTGTACAATTCCATGAACGTTGTGGACCATACGAGCGCGCTCCCGCAAGGACCGTGCCAGCGCTGAGCATTCAAATTCTAAGCTATTGCACATCGTGTGGCTCACATGAGCCGGCCCTTTCGTGACTTGAGGCCGAGCGTGGCGATACGCTGCAAGATTTCGTGCTTCGGTCGATCCCCGCCATTCTCTCCGCAAGCGGATCGATAACAAGAATGTGAGGCATCTCGCAAATCGACAGCAGCTCAGAACCTTTGCCGTATCTCGGGTGTTTAAGCCTGGGATTTCTTCCCGGTATGGAGGTCTTGATCTTGCAGGAATCCGTAGCTGCGTGCCCTGTTTCATTGTTCCGCGCAGCGATTACGGCCATTGCCCATCGGACACCATCGATCCGTCCCGTCTCATCCTGCAGAACATGGCCGAGGCCGACCTCTAGGATGCCCCGTACTTCAGCCGATCTAGCAGTCATGCATACCAGGATGAACACATTCTTCCGACCCTCACTGGACCCTCGCGGCGCTCTCGGGCGCCCGTTGCGCGTTGCGCAGGCACCGAACTGATCGGATCCAGGAGACAGGGAAATCCATGGGAGACACAGGCAATTCATGATGGATCGTTACGGCGGGAGCATGCTCGGACTTTCTGCTGTCGCGGCGTTAGGAGGCATTCTCGTCTTCAGCGGAGTAGAGCCTGACAACTTACCCCGCACCCGGCGCCCCGGGCACAACGGCTTGGGACAAGCCGTTCGGCGAAGTCCGCAGGAACAGCGCCATCGACATCGAGACAGGCGAGGTGGTCCGAAAGGAGGCGCTGCAGGCCGACGGGCAGGCGACGCCGATCACCTACGAGATCGGCGTCCGTCAGTTCGTCGCGATCATGGTTGGTGGTCATCATTTCATGAAGACGCGGCTCGGCGACTATGTGGCGGCCTTCGCGTTACCCCCCGGGACGACTGATCCGATCCCGTTACGGGTGCTCCATCAGGTGCCCGCAACGAACGCCTCCGCCACTCTGTCTCGAACGGAGAATCTTTCATGCCCACCAACGACCCGTATTGCGGCCCCCCGCCCACTCCGTCTGAACTCTGGACGAGCTGGAATCTCGACCCGTGGCTCATCGGAGGCCTTCTCCTGGCGGCTGTCATGTACGCGTTTGCTGCCTGGCGGTCGCCCCACGTGCATCGACGAGAAACGGTTTGCTTCGCATCAGGGTGGATCATCCTCGCGGTCCTCTTCGTCTCGCCATTCTGCGCTCTGACGTCGGCCCTGTTCTCGGCGCGCGTGACACATCACGTGATCATGATCGCAGTTGCCGCCCCGCTGATCGTTCTCGGCTGCCCGTTCCTCCCAAGGCCTCGAGTCAAGGCGAACGGCCTCGGCATTCTCTTTATGATTCAGATGATCACTATTTGGCTTTGGCATGCCCCTGCCCCATATGCGGCGGCCTTGAACAGTCACGGCATCTTCTGGCTCATGCAGATGTCGTTGCTCGGCACGGCACTCCTGTTCTGGGGCACGCTTGCCCTGCGCCCTCCTTCCTTGTCGGCTCTTCTCCCGCTGCTCGGAAACGTCATCCAGATGGGATTGCTGGGCGCCCTGATCACCTTTGCCTCCTCGCCTCTCTACGGACCGCATTTCGGAACGACGGTACCGTTTGGCATCACCCCACTTGAGGATCAGCAGATCGCCGGCCTTGTCATGTGGATCCCCGCAGCCATCCCCTATGTCGTCGCCGCCCTCCTCGTCGTCGGCGCGAGCATCGGCCGGTCGTCCTTCCCTTACGGCAACGAGAACCGCGCATGACCTCATGGCTGAAGGCAATTCACATCATCTCGCTGGTGATCTGGTGCGCCGGGCTCCTCGTGCTGCCGGGCCTCTACGCGCAGAAGGCGCGCGTGAAGGAGAAGGAGGCGCTCTACCATCTCCAGAGTTTCACGCGCTTTGCATACACGTCGATCATCTCGCCAAGCGCGTTCATTGCCGTCGGAACGGGCATGACCCTGATCTTCGTGCGGGAGGTTTTCACCGTCTGGATGGCAATGAAGCTCGCCGCGGTCGGCGCCCTGGTGCTCCTCCATGTCCATGCAGGCCACGTCATCGTTCGAGTCTTCCGCCCGGAAGGGCGCTTCTCCACGTGGCGGGAGCACGCGGCGGCCTTTGCGACACTGGCCACCATCTCGGCGATCCTCTGGCTCGTCCTGGCGAAGCCCCTTCTCGATGTCACGATCCTGCCTGAGTGGATGAGGCGGCCCGGTGGACTTCAGTCGTTCTCCGAAAGCATGAGGCCGATCTGATGCTCGAACACGAGCTTGCCCCCGTGCCAGCCTGCGATCGCGACGAACACCATTCCGAGGGCCGAGAGAAACAGGCCTGTGGGCAGGGCGGCCGCCTCGTGGTCGGACAGGCGGAGGCCCCAATTGGCGCCCATGATCGCGAGCAGCATCATCGCCGCGATCGCGTGCGTCCAGCTCGCGGCGCGCTTGCGGATTCCCTTGACGAGCACGAGCTCTGCCGTTCCGACCAGGCCCGCGAGCGCCCCCAGGGTGAAGGCGATCCCGCTCGACCACAGCGCGGCCCGCGCCCAGAAGGAATCTCCCGACCACCAGTAGAACACGTCGGCTCCCATCGTGCCCACCGTGAACGCGATCGGGAAAGTCACGAGCATCGCGTGGACCGGATGTCCCGCCACGGCGACGGCGGAGCTGACATCATATCTTTCAACATCATCGATGACCGGATTCGACACGCGGTTTCTCCTCACTTGCGGTTTCGCCTCGGGGGCACAACACGCCGGATCGCCGCAAGGTTCAGGTGGGCCGCCGCGCCGGCCTGCGGCATCATCATCGCCGGCTGCTCGGGGCCGCTCTCGACCCTCGACCCCGCAGGACCGCACGCCGCCTCGGTCGCGCGCTTATGGTGGGGGATGTTCATCGGTGCGGTATTCATCCTGCTCCTGGTGATGGCCCTCCTGCTCAGGGCCTTTCTGATCTCCGGCCGGGGGCCGGCATCGGCCCGCAACTGGCTTCTCGGTGGAGGAGTCCTTTTTCCTGTCGTCTCCCTCACGGCGCTCCTGGCTTACGCCCTCGCGACGGGGGAAAGGCTGCTCGCACATCCCGTTACACCCGAGCCGGTGCGCATCGGGGTGCTCGGACGGCAATGGCAGTGGGAGGTCTCCCATTCTCTCGGGAACGGGACGACGGTAAGGACGATCGGCACGCTCCATATCCCGGCTGGAACGCCCGTCGACATCCGCGTGGAAAGCGCCGACGTGATCCACGGCTTCTGGATTCCGCGCCTTGGCGGCAAGATCGATGCCGTGCCGGGGCACGTGAACGTGATCCGCCTGACGGCCGATACCCCCGGCACCTACCGGGGCGTATGCGCCGAGTTCTGCGGGAACGGGCATGCCGGGATGGCGATGACCGTGGTGGCGCACCCTCCCGCCGATTACGCCGCCGTCCTCACGCGGCTTGCCGCCGATACCCGGGCCACACCGTCAAGGGAGATCGCTCCGTGAAGACGATCTCCCCACCGAGGTCACCGGTCCGCCTGCACAAGGAGCTGGACGCGGTCTGGAGTACGCCGGGAGGCTGGGGAGCGCTCTCCGCCGTCAACCATACGGTCCTGGGACGGCGCTTCATCGTCGCCGCCTTCGTGTTCTTCGCCATCGGAGGCGTCCTGGCCATGCTGATCCGGGCGCAGCTCGCGAGCCCGCATAGCGCCTTCCTTGGCCCCGATCACTACAACCAGATCTTCACCATGCACGGCACGGTGATGATGTTCCTGTTCGCCATTCCGATGTTCGAGGGATTGGCCATCTACCTGCTGCCCAAGCTGCTGGGTGCTCGCGACCTCGCCTTCCCCCGTCTCGGGGCCTATGGTTTCTGGTGCTATGTCTTCGGCGGCTCGATCCTGCTCGTCGCATTGGCGGTGGGTGTCGCGCCGGATTCCGGCTGGTTCATGTACACTCCCCTGTCGTCGCGGGCCTATACGCCGGGCATCAACGCCGACGTCTGGCTGATCGGCATCACCTTCGTCGAGATCTCGGCCATCTCGGCGGCCGTGGAGATCGTGGTCACCATTCTCAAGATGCGCGCGCCGGGCATGTCGCTCGACAAGATGCCGCTCCTCGCCTGGTATCTTCTCGTGACCGGCATGATGATGCTGGTCGGGTTCCCGCCTCTCATCCTCGGCAGCATCCTTCTCGAGGTGGAGCGCGCCTTCGACTGGCCGTTCTTCGATCCCGCCCGCGGCGGCGACCCGCTTCTGTGGCAGCACCTGTTCTGGCTCTTCGGCCATCCCGAGGTCTACATCATCTTCCTGCCGGCCGCGGGGGTCATCTCGACGATTCTGCCCGTGCTCGCGCGACATCCCATCATCGGCTATTCCTGGATCGTCGTGAGCATCATCGCGCTGGGCTTCCTCAGCTTCGGCCTGTGGGTGCACCACATGTTCACGGTCGGCATCCCGCATCTCGCGCAGGCCTTCTTCTCGGCGGCGAGCATGCTGGTGGCCATTCCGACAGGCGTGCAGGTCTTCTCCTGGCTGGCAACGCTCACCTCCGGACGGCCGCAGCTCAAGGTGCCGATGTTTTATCTCCTCGGCTTCTTCTTCGTCTTCGTCGCAGGCGGCCTCACGGGCGTGATGCTGGCCGTCGTGCCGTTCGATTGGCAGGCCCACGATACGCACTTCGTCGTGGCGCACCTGCACTACGTGCTCGTCGGAGGCTTCGTCTTCCCGATGATGGCCGCGGCCCACTACTGGCTGCCCCACTTCACGGGGCGCATGCCGGTCTACCGGCTGAGCGTGACGGCCTTCTGGCTGATCTTCGTCGGCTTCAACGCCACCTTTCTCCTGATGCACCTGACCGGCCTGCGGGGCATGCCGCGGCGGGTCCACACCTATGCGCCGGATCTCGGATGGGACTGGCTCAACCTCCTCTCCTCCATCGGCGGATTCGTCATGACAATGGGCTTTGCCCTCTTCGTAATCGACATCGCCCTGCAGTTGCGGTTCGGACGCCCCGCGCCCCGCAATCCCTGGCAGGCCGACACGCTCGAATGGGCCATGCCGACGCCGAGCCCCAACTACAACTTCGCCGCCCTTCCCGACGTCGCAAGCCGCTCGCCGGTTGCGGACGATCCCGATCTTGCAGCCCGTCTCGCCAGCGGCGAGGGCTATCTCGGCTTCGTGCGCAACGGATGGCGGGAGACCCTGGGCATCCACATGGTCACGGGGAAGCCCGATCAGATCATTCTGCTGCCGGGACCGACCTTCCTGCCGCTCTGGTCTGCTCTCGCGACGGGCGTCTTCTTCGTGTCCCTGCTCATGAAAGCCTATGTGCTGGCCCTGATCGGCGCGGGCTTGTCCGTCGTGCTGCTCGTCTCCTGGACCCGGGGGGCGGGTCTTCGGAAGGATCACGGGCCCCTGCCGGTTGGCCGGGGCGAGGCGGTGCCGCCCCACCAGGAGGCGTCCGGGCCACCGTCATGGTGGGCCACGGTCTTCACCCTTGTGGCGAACGGGACGCTGTTTTCGTCGCTGCTGTTCGGAAGTCTCTATCTCTGGCTCGTCGCGCCCGGGTGGCCTCCCGCTAGGCTTCTGGACATCGGGCCCGGCCTGCCCCTCGCCGGCGGTTTCGGGCTCGTTCTTGCGGCTCTGGCAGGCAGACGGTCGCTGGTCGAGAAAGCCGCTGCCGGAATCACACGCGCCTCCCTGTGGCTCATCGCGACGGCGGGGGGGCATATTCTTGCTCTGGCGTGTCTCGTCAGGCTGGTGCAGATGGTGCCGGATCCTACGGGCCACGCCTATGCGGCGACGACGGCGGCGATTCTCGTCTATGCGGGGCTGCATGCGGCACTCGGGATTCTGTTTGCAGGCTACGGTTGGTACCGCTCCCTGTCCGGCTACGTGTCGGTCCGGAGAAATCTCGATCTGCGCATCGGCCGACTTTGGCACGATTACACCGCCGTTGCCGGAATGGTCGCTCTCATCATGGTCTACGGCCTACCCAAGGTGATCGGCTCATGACAGGCCGGACGTCCCCCTTCATGCTGCTCGCCATCGTGGCCGGTTTCATCATCTGGAGTTCGGCCTTCACCCTCCTCTACGCCGCCCTTTCATTCGGGTGCAGCCTCGGCTGGCAGAGCGTGGATGTCGGACCCGTGAGCCTCAACAGGCTCGCCCTGATCCTTGTGTGGGCCGGGCATCTCGCCGCGTTGGGGCTGCTGCTCCAATGGTGCCTGAAGACCAGGAGGGACAATGTCTCGAGGGGCCAGCCGGCCCGCTTCATGACGACGGCGGCGCTCGCATCGACCTCCTGCGCTCTCTTCGCGACTCTCTGGACAGGTCTGCCGATCACCGTCGTTTCGACCTGCATGTGAGATGCCGCCATGGCGCACCCGGCACACAGGTCGCGTCCCAAGATGATCACCGTCGATGCGTGAGAGGATCCTGTCGCACGGGCCTTACCGCTCCAGGCCGGCCTGAAACTGCTCCAGTGCGATACTCGACATGACTCCGATGCTCCGGAACGGCTCGGGGGGAATCCAATTAGGTCCTTCAAGGGCAAGCCGATCCGACAGAAGCGCGGACTGGCTGCCGCAGGCCATCTCGGCCAACAATTTCCCCTGAATAGTGCCACGGACCACGCCGGACCCGTTGCAGCCTGCGGCAGCATAGAGGCCAGGCCGCACCTGCCCGAAATAGAGCCCGCCATTGTGGGTAATGGCCGTCACGCCGCCCCAGACATGTTCGAAGACGTGAGAGGCCATCTGCGGAAAGCGGCGGCGATAGAGCTCGGTCAGCATCTCGCGCACACGGGCCGTCGGCATCTCGCGCTCGTATGAATCGCCGCTACGAACAAGGAAGCGCGTGTTCTGGAACTTGCGCAGCGTCGTGCCCATCCGGTGGCCCGGGATCACACCCCATTGCGGCAGCTCGCCCAAACGCGCCAGCTCTGACGGATCCAGTTCGGGCGTCAGGGCGGCATAGGTGTAGATTGCAATCATGCGGTCGCGCAGCAGCCCAAGCGCGCGGGCGTGGACATTGTTGGCGATCAGGACGCGATCCGCCTTGAAATCCCCTCGCGAGGTGACGATCGTGAATGGACCCTTTCCCTCGACTTTTAGAACTGGTGTTCGCTCCAGCAGGCGGGCGGCCGCAGGCAGCGTATCCCCCAAGCCGCGGACTAACGCGGCGGGCTGCACATAGGCTGTGCTCTCCGGCCTGTAGCCGTAACGGTAATAATCCGTCCCGACCATGCGGGTGAGTTCGGATCGGTCGAATTCCGCGCACTCGATCCCCCAGCGCCTGTTCTTGCTGCATGACGCACGGACCCTGCGCTCGCCGGCGGGAGTTGCGGCGGCATGAAGACGGGGAGCGCTCTCGTCCCAGCCGCAATCGATCCGGTGCGTCTCGACGAGCGAACGCAGCCAGTCCAAACCCGCCTTGTAAATCCGGATCTGCCGGGCAGCAGCCTCGTCGACGGTTCCGTGACGATTGGCGCGCGGCTCATTGGGGCCGCAGGACAGGAAACCGGAGTTGCGGCCGGCGGACCCTTCACCGAGCTCGGAGGAATCGATGATCAGCACCTCCCGGTCCGGTTCGAGCTCCGCCAACCGGCGAGCAGCGGCCAATCCGGTATAGCCCGCGCCGATCACCACGCTGGCGAAGCTCCTGGACGTGGGAACCCGGTCACGAACCTCGCGTGGCGGCAACAGGGCGTTCCAGCCGGAGCGGTTCTGATACTGTGGAAAGGCTTGTCTCGCGGCGGTTCTCATCATGGCCCTTTTCCCGTTCCGTCATGGGATGGCAGGACGGGACAGATCCATCCTGCCATCATCGTGGTGCGCCCTCAGTTCTGTGGCGAAATGTCGGCCTTGAACCACTTCATGCTGAGCGACTTGATCGTTCCGTCGGCGGCAGCCGCCGCGATGGCCTCGTCGAACATTGTCTTGAGATCCGCGTCATCCTTGCGAAGACCGACGGCGATGCCTGGTCCGAAGGGGCCTCCGAGAAGGGTCGGCCCGGCGAGCCTGATGTCCTTCATCTCCGGCTTGGCGACCGATGCGGTCAGGACCGTCATATTCGCCAGAACGGCATCGATCCGACCCGCGACCAGATCAAGATCGTGCTGCTCGGTGGTCTTGTACTCGCGGATCTCGACCAGCCCCTTGAGGTACTGATCGGCGAAAGCCGACGCCGTCGTCGAGCCTTGAACGCCGATTACCTTTCCCTTCAAAACGGGTGCCATGGCGGCAATCGCGGCTTTGCCGGCCGCCTCGTCCGCGGTCAGGTCGATCCGCCTGCCGTCTCCTGGCAGCTCGACGACGCCCCCGGCCCTGCTGACGGCAAACGTGTTGATCGGAAGCGCATAGGGACGGGAGAAGCTCATCGCCTCCAGGCGCTTTTCCGTGATGCTCATGCCGGCCATGATGGCGTCGTACTTCTTGGCCTGGAGCGCCGGGATGATGCCGTCCCAGTCCTGGGCCACGATCTCGCACTTCACCTTCATGCGGGCGCACAGGTCGTGGGCGAGGTCGACCTCGAAGCCCTCCAGCTTGCCGCCCGCGCCCGTGAAGTTCCACGGCGCGTAGGCGCCTTCCGTCGCGATCTTGACGATCCTATCCTGAGCACGCGCTCCACCCGCCATGACCGTCACGCCGAGAGCGACCGCTCCCAAGACCTTCAAAGTTCTCATGCCTTCTGTCCCTCTTGTTTATCCTTCGCGCGGCCAGACAATCCGGCAGAGCCCGCCGACCAGCCCGTCAACAATCATGCAGCCCTGTTCATGAGGTCAAATCAGAATTAATTAGGCTGACATGCCCTAAAGTTATGCTTGGCCAGGACGAACCATGGATATCAGTCTCCGGCAGATCGAAGCCTTCCGTACCGTGATGCTCACCGGCAGCATCACCAGGGCCGCCGAGGCCCTCTTCGTAACCCAGCCTGCCGTCAGTCGCCTGATCAAGAGCCTTGAAGAGGCCATCGGTCTCGTTCTCTTCGAGAGGCGCGGAAATCATGTCGCCCCCACGGCTGAGGCAACGGCGCTGCTCGCGGAGGTCGAGCGGTCCTTCGTCGGGCTGTCGCGGATCGGCACTTTCGCCCAAGCGCTCCGAGCTCAAACGGCAGGCTCCCTCCGGATCGCCGCGATGCCCGCCCTGACCGGAAGCATTCTCACCCGCTTCATCGCCCGTTTTTCGGTTCAGCGGCCAGGCGTCCACATCTCGATCAGCGGGGTTCCATCCCACCTCGTGCTCGATGCCGTCGCAAGCGGTCAGGCCGATTTCGGTTATGCCGACAGCCCTCTCGACCGCGCGGGACTGGAAATCGAGTCGATCCCGATCGCCACGGTTGCGGTGATGCGAAAGGATCATCCTCTGGCACGGCGCAGGACGATCAAACCATCGGATCTGAGGGGCGAGCGTTTCGTCGGAATCGGTCCAGGCACCCTTTTCCGATCCCGTGTCGACACGGTGCTTGCCGACGTGCCGCGCACGATCTCCCTTGAGACGCCCCTGTCGCACATTGCCTGTCTGCTCGTGGCCGAAGGCGGAGGGGTGAGCTTGGTCGATCCTTACTCGGCAGCAGAGTTCCTCGACAAGAACATCGTCATCAGGCCCTTTGCGCCTTTCATCGACACGGGCTTCGTCGCCGTCCGGGCGCCCCATCACGCAGCCTCCGCACTGGCCACGACGTTCATGCGTGAGTTTCGACGCTATGTCGATGAATGGTGTCTGGCCGCACTCGGGCCGAACATGCTTCGACAGGCCCAGCCTGCATCAGGATGAGTCTTCGATCCCCCTCCCCTCCTCCGGCAGTTGCTCAGGTAGCGCTCGATGTTCTGGGAGAAGCGGAAATCTCATTTGCCGACAAGGTCCCGTCAGACCGAGATCCCTGCAGCGATTGCTTCCATCTCGTCAAAAAGCCCGGCGATCTGTGGAAGGTCGGTACAGGGCAGCCGGGCGAGACTGGAAAGAACCATGCCAAGGGACGCGAACAGAAGCAAGGCGGCCTTCTTGTTTTCAACGACTCCGCTCCGCCGGATCAGACATGCCATGCTCGCTTGCAGCTCCGAAGAGGGGCTCTGCCGCTCGCGGGCGAGCAGCAACGGAGCGAAGTGTTGTCCGCCGCATTCAAAATCATGGCGCAGCAAACGGATGAACGCCAGGAGGGGCGGTTCTGACCGGCAATCCGCATCCTTGAGCTTTTCCGCCAGCCGCAGCGCCATCCGACATTGAAGATCGGAGATGAGCTTGTCCTTGGAATTGAAGTGGTAGAGGAGGCCGCCCTTACTGACCCTTGCCGCTTGGGCAACCGCGTCAAGCGTAAAGCCCGCTACGCCCTGGGCGCAGATCAGATTCTGGGCAGCATCCAGAATACGATCACGAGCGGAAGACGAGGCGGTGTCGCGCTGCGCTGTCATTTGCTTGCAAGCCACGAGATGGTGTTCACAACCGATCGCGGTCAGGCGATGCATCGCCTGCTCGCGATCAGAGCATGGGAGATCAAGATGTCGTCACGTCCGCCGGAGCCGGGAGCATCTCGTCATCCGGGCGAGGTTTCGGCTGGCGCCATGCGATGATGC
Source organism: Microvirga sp. (assembly GCA_031181145.1). Taxonomy (GTDB): domain Bacteria; phylum Pseudomonadota; class Alphaproteobacteria; order Rhizobiales; family Beijerinckiaceae; genus Microvirga. The sequence goes on along the minus strand of JAPSLB010000026.1, from coordinate 5,388 downwards.
GGTAGAACATCGGGATCAGGAACGTCGCGATGAAGGTCGCCGCCAGCATGCCGCCGATGACGCCCGTTCCGATTGAATGGCGGCTGGCGGAGCCCGCGCCCGTCGAGATCGCGAGCGGCACGACACCCAGGATGAAGGCCAGCGAGGTCATCACGATCGGACGGAAACGCAGCCGGGCTGCATCGATGGCCGCTTCCGCGGCGCTCACCCCGTCCTGACGCCGCAGGACCGCGAACTCGACGATCAGGATCGCGTTCTTCGCCGCCAGGCCGATGAGCGTGACCAGGCCGATCTGGAAATACACGTCGTTGGTCAATCCACGCAGCCAGATCGCCACCAGCGCGCCGAACAGGGCGAACGGAACAGCCGTGATCACCGCCAGCGGCAGGCTCCACTTCTCGTATTGTGCCGCCAGGATCAGGAACACCATGATGAGGCCGAAGATCATCGCCTGGGATCCGGTGCCGCCCGTTTCCAGCTCCTGATAGGCCGAACCCGTCCAGGCGATCTGGAACCCCTCCGGCATCGCGTCCCGCGCCACCTCCTGCATGACGGCGATGGCTTGCCCGGAGGTGTAGCCTGGGGCCGGATTGCCGGTCACCTTGGCGGCGTTGAAAGCGTTGAAGCGCTCGAGCTGATCGGGGCCGATGACGCGCTCGACGCTCACCAGCGTGCTGAGCGGGATCATGCTGCCTGAGCCCGCCTTGACGAAGACGTGCCTGAGATCGTCCGGCCTCTGACGGAAGTTCGACTCGGATTGCAGCATGACGCGGTAGTTGCGCCCGAACAAGGTGAAGTCGTTGACGTAGAGGTTGCCGAACGTGCTCTGCATGGCCTCGAACACCGAGTTTATCGGCACGTTCAGGGCCTTCGCCTTCTCCCGGTCGAGATCGATCTTGTACTGCGGCACGCTCGTGTCGAACGTCGTACGCACGCCGGTGAGTTCGGGGCGCTTGGAGGCAGCCTCGACCAGTTTCGCGGTTGCCGCCGCCAGATTGGCCACGCCGCCGCCGGTGCGATCCTGCAGATAGAGCTCGAAGCCGCCCGTGGTGCTCAGGCCCATGATCGGCGGTGGGTTGAAGGCCAGTACCATGCCGTCCTTGATACCGGCATTCATGCCGATGAACGGACCCGCCAGCTTGCGGGCATCGAGTTCCGGCGTCTGCCGTTCGTTCCAGTCCGTGAGCGACACAAAGGATGTGCCGGCGCTGGTCTTCAGACCGCCCGAAAGCAGGTCGAAGCCCGACACCGCGAATACATTCTCCACCGCCGGATGGTTCCGAAAGTTGTCACTGGCCGTGCCGACCACTGCCTGGGTACGGCTCAACGAGGCCGCCGGCGGAAGGACCGCGACGCTGAACAGGACGCCCTGGTCTTCGTCCGGCACGAGCGAGCCCGGAATGGTCATGAACAGGTACGCGGTCACGCCGACCACACCTGCCGAGATCAGCAGGCCCACCGCCACGCGGCGCACCAGGAAGCGCACGCCGGCCGTGTAGCCAGCGGTGAGCCCGTCGAAAGCGCGGTTGAACAGGCGGAACGGCAGGGCCGGCTGCTGGTGCCCAGGCTTCAGGATCAGCGCGCAGAGAGCAGGCGTGAGGGTCAGGGCCACGATGCCGGAGATCGTCACCGAGATCGCGATGGTGACGGCGAACTGCTTGTACATCTCGCCGGCTAGGCCGCCCATGAAGGTGACGGGCACGAACACGGCGCACAGCACCAGCACGATGGCGATCACCGGCCCGGTGACTTCGCCCATGGCCTTGATGGCGGCTTGGCGCGGCGGCAGATGCTCCGTCGACATGATGCGTTCGACGTTCTCGAGCACCACGATGGCGTCGTCCACAACGATGCCGATGGCCAGAACCAGTCCGAACAGGGTCAGCAGGTTGATGGAGAAGCCCATCAGGTACATGCCGGCAAAGGTGCCGATGATCGAGATGGGCACCGCGATCACCGGGATCAGCGTGGCGCGCCAGTTCTGCAGGAACAGGAACACGACAGCGACGACCAGCACGATAGCCTCGATGAAGGTGTGGAGGACCTCCTCGACGGAGACCTTGATGAACTTGGTCGTATCGAAGGGGATCTGATAGTCGATTCCCTCGGGGAAGGCCTTCTTCAGCTCCTCCATGCGGGCGGTCAGCGCCTCCATGGTGGCCAGTGCATTGGCGCCGGGCTGGAGGTAGACCGCGATCGGAACGGCCGGTGTGCCGTTGAGTTCGGCCGTGACCGTGTAGCTCTGGGCGCCGAGTTCGACCCGGGCGACGTCCTTCAGGCGCAGCGCGGCCGCGTTCTTGTCGGACCGCAGGATGATATTCTCGAACGCCGCCTTGTCCGGCAGGCGGCCCATGGTCGTAGCCGAATAGGTGAAGGCGACCGACTTGTCGGTAGGCTCGTCGCCGAAGCGGCCGGCGGCGAATTGGGCGTTCTGCTCGCGGATGGCGGCTGCGACCTCCGTCGGCGTCAGGTTGAACTGGGCGAGCTTGTCCGGCCGCAGCCAGATGCGCATGGAGTAGTCGAGCGATCCGAGCGCCGAGGCGTCGCCCACACCGGGAATGCGCTTGAGCTCATCGATGACGTTGAGAAGCGCGTAATTGCCCACATAGGTGCGATCGTAACGCGGGTCCGTCGAGAACATGGCGACCATGCCCAGGATCGACGTCGAGCGCTTGGCGACGGTCACGCCCTGCCGGGTTACCTCCGACGGGAGGGTCGGGGTCGCGCGTTGCACCCGGTTGTTGACGTCGATGGTGGCCTGGTCCGGATCCGTGCCCAGCGCGAAGGTCACGGTCAGCTGCATTGTGCCGCTGCTGGAGTTGGAGGACTGCATGTAGAGCATGCCCTCTACGCCGTTGATCTGCTGCTCGAGGGGTGCCGCCACGGTCTGGGCCACCGTCTCGGCACTTGCACCCGGGTAGGTGGCGCTCACGACCACCTGCGGCGGCGTCAGCTCGGGATACTGGGCGATCGGCAGCGCCCGGATCGCCAGAGCTCCGGCGAGAACGATGACGATCGAGATCACGGCCGCAAAGACGGGCCGGTCGATGAAGAAGCGGGGGTTCATCACTTCACCGCGACATTGGTATGAGTGGATGCCGCTGACGCGGTCACAGGCGCTCCGGGGCGAACTTTGATGACGCCCTCGGTAACGAGCTTGTCACCTGCCTTCAGGCCCGACGACACGATCCAGCCGCCCTCGATCTGGCGGTCGAGCTGGACAGGACGGACTTCGGCCTTGCCGCTCCCGTTGATCGTATAGACGAACTGCCCCTGCGGCCCCTGCATCACGGCAGCCTCAGGGATCACGATGGCGTCGTTCAAGGTCAGACCGGTGACGATCGCCCGCACGAACTGGCCGGGAACGAGGCGATGATCGGGGTTCCTCACCACGGCACGGGCCTGCAGGGTTCCGGTTTCCGTGTCGATGCTGCTCGACGTAAAATCGATGGTGCCCTCGTGTTCGTAGACCTCGCCATCCCCGAAGGTGATCTTCACCTTGAGCTCCTGCGCCGGAGAGCCCTCGTCCTGGGCCTTCAGAAGGCGGCGGATCTCGGCGCCCTCGCGGTCGGCGAAGGCGAAGTTCACGTAGACCGGGTCAAGCTGGGTGATCGAGGTCAGCAGGCCGCTGTCGCCGCTGGTGCCGATCAGGCTGCCCTCCGGCACCTGCTCCAGACTGGTGATGCCGCCGATCGGAGCCTTCACATGCGTGTAGTCGAGATTGAGCTGCGCGGTCTGGACCTGCGCCTGGGCTGCTGCGACTGATGCTTCCGCAAGTTCCTTCGCGGCTATCGCGTCGTCTCGCGACTTCTCGCTGCCCGCGCCCCTTGCGAAGAGCTGCAGGGCGCGCTCGGCGTCGCGTCGGGCCTGATTGAGCTGCGCCTGAGCCTGCTGAAGCTGCGCCCTGGCGCGGGCAAGCTCCGCCTCGAAGGGCGCGGAATCGATCTCGAAGAGCACCTGATCGGCATTGACCTGCGCGCCCTCGGTGAAGTTCCGCTTCAGGAGAATGCCGCCGACGCGGGCCCTCACCTGCACTTCGCGGAAAGCCGAGATCCGGGCGGCGTACGAGTAGGTGACCGGAACCTTCTTCGCCTCGATCTCGGTTACGGCCACCTGCGGAGGCGGAGCTTGGCCTCCTCCCGGTCGCTGGGCGTTCGCAGCCGAATTCAGGCCGAGGAACAGAGCTGCGGACAGGCAGAGGGCGGCTACCGGGAGATTGGAGCGGGTCATTGGGGAATCGTCACAACTCTTGGAAATGGTGCACGCTTATATTTATTGACTGACCAGTTAGTCAATATTAAACCACCCGATTGGCGGCTGTTCTGCCAGAGGACGTTGACAGCGGCCTGAAACAGCCTGACCTGTCCCTTGTTGACGCATCGATTGCCTTTGTAAGAGCCTGATGATCTGTTCCGGAGGAAGTGAACGCCAATGCCGACGGGCCCGAGCGACGACGAACGGGAGACAAGGGGGGCAACTATGGCCGGTGCTGCAAGGGCCCGCCGCAAAGCAGAGCGCCCAGGTGAGATCCTAGAGGCTGCCTTCGACGAATTCGTTCAGAAAGGCTATGCCGCCACGCGTTTAGAAGATGTCGCCGCCAGGGCCGGCGTCACGAAGGGCACGATCTACTTCTACTTCGAGAACAAAGAACAGGTCTTCGTGGCCATGGTCCGTGAACTTTCGCGGCCCGTTCATATTCAAGCTGAGGAATTTGCGGAGAACAGCGCCTCCTCAACCGTGGAGTTCCTGCGCGCTTATCTTTGCTTCCTGTATCGAATTCTTGCAACGGACCCGCGGAGCCGGGAAATTTTCCGTCTGCTGATCGCCGAGGCGAACCGCTTCCCCGAACTGATCGACGAGCATCACCAGAACTTCATGGGACCGGTGGTCAGACGCCTGCGCCAGAGCCTGGAGGACGGGGCTGTGAAAGGCGAGATCCGCCAGTCCTCGCTCCTGGAATTTCCAGAGCTCCTCCTTTCGCCGGCCTTGTCCCTGAACATTTCGATGCTTCTGTTTTCGGATCGTCGGCCCATCAATATGGAAAGGCATTTCGAGATTGCCTTGGATCTGCTGCTCAATGGTCTCCTGCCAAGGCCGGCCGAGCACCCCGGCCAGTCAGGGCAACCCTCCTGAATTCATGATGTCCGGGTCAGATACCCGCGGTCCGCACTGCCCTCAGTCCGAGGGCGAGCGCTTCTCCGCTACCCTCGGACAGGGCAGGGGTCTTCAGGGAATCCATGGAATGGCCGCGCTGCTCGCCGCCACGACCTCCGGGGGCTCCATTGAGGCCCCCACCGGCCGTCCCAGGACTCATCTGCTGTGCGACGATCCGGTGCATTCGGGCAAGCGCCTCCTGAACCTCGGGGCGATCGGAGACATCCTGGGCCG
>JAPSLB010000074.1 GCA_031181145.1 Microvirga sp. | reverse complement strand
GGCGGGAACGGCAATTCCGGGAACGGGAATGGAGGAGGGAAAGGCGGGAGCGGCAATGGAGGCGGCGGGAACGGAAGCGACGGGGGCGGCAAAGGCAATGCAGGGGGCAACTCCGGCAACGCGAATTCCGGCAGGGGAGGTTCTGGTTCCAGCAACGGAGCCGGCGGCGCGAATGGCGGCGCAGGCAGGTCCTCGGGCGGCAGCTCTGCCGGGCAGAGTGCCGGCGGCCGTTCAGCGGGGAGCGTTTCCAGCAGCGGGGGGCATGCCGCTCCAGGCAGGGCAGGGGAAGCGCCCGGGCTGTCGGTCAGGGCGGCACCGAAGGCTGGTGTTGTACAGCTTCAAGAACGGACGCCCCGCAGCAGACCCAAGGAGAAGAAAACCCGGCCTGAAGTGGCCAAAAGCGCCAAGCCGGTGGTTCGGGATCGGAGCGCGACACCAAGCCAGAAGAGCAAGGTGTCCGCCAAGGTCGGCCGCGGACCGTCTGGCAAGGACCCTGCGGCCCGCGCCGACAGAGCGACGGATTTCGGTTCGGCGGCGATGAGCGGGTCGGCCCCGGACAAGGGCCGCCATGGGGCGGGAGCGGCTCGGCCGCGCGCAGGGCCTCCCGCTCTCCCTACGGGCGCGGATGAAGGGCTGGAGCCGATTGGTTCATCATCCAAACCTCGACAGGCGGCAAACTCGATCGTCGCCTCCGGCCTGTCCGAAACGGATCTGGCCCGGCTGGCGGCATCCGGCCTGCAGGTCACATCCCAAACCGGCGGGATGATCGCCCCCCGCGTCGTTCGGCTGAGCCTTCCCAAGGGCATGTCCGTCACGGAGGCCCGGCGTACCGTCCAGCGGCTCAGCCGCCGGGCATCGGCCGATATGGATTCCTATTACTACACGGACGGAGAAACGCCCGAATGCGCCGATCCCGGCTGTGAGGCATCCGTTCTCGTCGGCTGGACCCCGCCCGCCGCGGATGCGTGTGGGGAGCCGCCGCTGATCGGACTCATCGACACCGGCATCGACCTCGATCATGAGGCGCTCAAGGGCCAGTCAATCGAGCTATTGAGCGCACCCAAAGAGCCGGGAAGCAACTCCTCTCCCGACCACGGCACAGCCATCGCGGCGCTTCTCGTCGGGAAGGCAGGCAGCATCGCCCCCGGACTGCTCCCGCAGGCGAGGCTTTTGGCTGTGGATGCCTTCTCCAGGCAAGAGGGCACGGCGGACAGGGCGGATGTCGTCTCCCTTGTCAACGCTCTCGAGGCTCTTGCGGATCGCGGCGTGAGGATCGTCAATCTCAGTCTGTCGGGGCCGCCGAATGAGATTCTCAGGAGGGCGATAGAAGCCGCTCGCGCACAGGGCATCGTTCTTGTCGCAGCCGTCGGGAACAATGGAGCCGGAGCGGAGCCCTCCTATCCGGCAGCCTATCCCGGCGTAGTCGCCGTGACGGCGGTGGATCGCCAGCTCAACGTCTATCGACGTGCAGCCCGTGGCTCGCATGTTGCCTTCGCGGCCCCTGGTGTCGAGATCCGCACGGCTCGAGCCAAAGGAGGAATCTCGGCGAAGACTGGCACCTCCTATGCCGTACCCTTCGTGACAGCCGCCATAGCGATGATGCGAGCCACGGCCCCTGAAAGGAATGGCGAGGCCCTCCAGAACCATCTGCGGGCCAGCGCCCAGGACCTCGGTGCTCCGGGGCGCGACACCACATTCGGACACGGCCTCGTCAAGATGGCCGGATTGTGTCCCGCACCGGCAACAACGCCCATTCCGATTGCCAGCGGTGTCTCGTCCGTTGCCCCTCTTCCGCGGACGCAGTGGGAAGCCCCGTGATGCCACGGGGCAGACGCCGATGGCGGCATGACGGCTCATGCGGTCTTTCGGAGCCGAGCTCCATACCGGCCGGACAGCCCCGGCCCCCGGCTCTCTACGAGGTTCCGCTGCGGACGTTAGGAACAGCCTGACGATGCGGCCCAGCGGCTCCGGCAAAAGGGCTCTCGATATGCCGCGAACTATGCTAGTTTCCTTGCTGCGCAAGGCGATTGCAACCGAGGCGCGCCGTGATTGACGTCGCACGATGGCTGGCGGAGCAGGGACTTGGACAATATGCCGAGGTGTTCGCCGCGAATGCCGTCGAGGGTGAGGTGCTGTGCAGTCTCACCGAAGCCGATCTGAAGGAATTGGGTATTTCGGCGCTCGGGCATCGTAAGAAGCTGCTTCATTCGATCGCCGCTCTTCGAACGCAGCTGGAGGCCACAGCGCCACCGCGTTACCGCGAATTGCAGAAAGCCACGCCCAGCGTCGCCGAGCGGCGGCAATTGACGGTTCTTTTCTGCGATTTGGTCGGATCGACCGAACTGTCGGGACAGCTCGACCCCGAGGATCTGCGCGAGGTGATCGGCGCCTATCAGGATGCCTGCATCAAGGTGGCCGCTCGGTTCGAGGCCTATGTCGCCAAATTCCTCGGCGACGGTGTGCTGATTTATTTCGGTTGGCCGCAGGCCCATGAGGACGATGCCGAACGGGCAGTTTCGGCAGGGCTCGCGCTGACAGAAGCGATTTCCCGATTGAGACCTGCGGACGGCGCGCAGCTGCAGGCGCGCATCGGCATCGCGACGGGCCCGGTGGTCATCGGAGACCTGGCCGGCCGGGAAGCGGCCGACACTGTGATCGGCGAGACACCCAATCTCGCGGCAAGGCTCCAGACGCTTGCCGAACCAGGCGCCGTTCTCATCAGCCCGACGACGCGTCTCCTCGTCAGGGGATTGTTCGAGCTGGAGGACCTGGGTCCGCAACGCCTCAAGGGCTTTGCGAATGCGCAGACGGTGTGGCGCGTCAAACGCGAGATCCGAGCGCCGTACCGCTTCGAAGCCAGGCATGCGGTCGGCTATACGCGTCTGGTCGGGCGCGAGGAAGAAATCTCGCTGCTTTTGAACCGTTGGCACCAGACCAAAGGCGGCGAAGGCCAGATCATCGTTCTGTCTGGCCCACCAGGGATCGGCAAGTCCCGTCTCGTGCGCGAGCTGCGCGAGCGCCTAAGGGGAGAAACCTACGTCGCACCTCTCCTGCAAGGTTCGCTCTATCACACCTCCACTCCCCTGCACCCGGTCATGCAATATCTCGAACATGCCGCCGGGCTGGAGCATAACGACACGTCCGAGGTGAAGCTCGACAAGCTCCACACACTGCTTGCTCGCAATACGGAACGCCCCGAACAGGCGGTCCCCCTCCTGGCGGCCGTGCTCGGCCTCCCGGCGGGCTCCCGTTACACACTTCCTGACCTGACACCGCAGCGCCAGCAGCAGCTGACCTTGGAGGCCGCAGTCGAGCAGCTTGAAGGGCTGGCCGCCGCCCAACCCGTGCTCCTTATCTGCGAGGACGTGCAGTGGTTCGATCCCACAACGCTCGAGCTGCTGGGGCTGGTGGTTCAGCAAATCGAGCACTTGCGAATGATGCTGGTGATCACCGCCCGGCCGGAGTTCCCACTTCCCTGGACGGGCCATGGGCGCATGACGGCACTGTCCCTCAACGGCCTCGGGCGGGAGCAGGGCACCGTGGTCGTCGAACAGATCGCCGAGGGCAAACTGCTCCCGGGGGAACTGCTCGAGGAGATCCTGGAAAGAACGGACGGCGTCCCGCTTTTCATTGAGGAGTTGACCAAGCAGGTCATCGAATCCGGCATCCTGGTCGATGAGGGGGCCAGCTATGCGTTGTCAGGACCTCTGCTTCCGCCCGCCATTCCGGCCACGCTGCATGATTCTCTGCTCTCGCGGTTGGATCGCCTCGGCCGGGCGAAGGAGGTTGCGCAGGTCGGAGCCGCCATCGGCCGCGACTTCTCCTACACGATGCTGACGGCGGTTGCGGGCCGCCCGGAAGGGGAGTTGCGGAACATGCTTGACCAGCTCGTCACGTCCGGGCTGGTCAAGCGCAGCGGGCTCCCGCCCGCAACCCTCTACAGCTTCAAGCATGCGCTGGTGCGGGATGCCGCTTACGAAAGCCTGCTGAAGAGCAGGCGCCGCCAGATTCACGCCACGATTGCCAGGACCCTTGAGGAGCGTTGGCCCGAAACCAAGGACACTCAGCCAGAGCTTCTGGCCCATCACTATGCCGGAGCCGGGCAGGCCCAGCAGGCTGCCGCTTATTGGCGAAAGGCAGCCAGGAGGGCGATCCAGCGTTTTGCCAACAGAGAGGCGATCGCCCATTGCGACAAGGCCGTGATGCAGCTGCACGCCATGCCGCCATCGCCCGACCAGATGCGGGCCGAACTCGAGGTGCAGCTCGCCAAAGGTGTCGCGGTCCGCGCTGCGAGAGGCTACAGCGTGCCCGCTTCCGAGCAGGTGTTCCTCCGGGCCTGCGAACTCTCGGAAAAACTGGGGGATCGTGTCAGTCTTGTGCACGCTCTCCGCGGCCTGTTCGGAGCCTACTACGTGGCGGCCCGATGGTCGGATGCCGCTCAGGTGGCTCACCGCATCAGTGCTGCTACGGAAGGTCTTGAAGACCGCGTGGTGCTGTGCATCCGCTGGATGATCGATGGTGCGGCGCGGCTCTTCAGGGGCGAGCCGGCGGAAGCCGCCGTGTGTCTGAGGGAGGCCCTCCGCTGCTACCATGACGAGGATCGCGAGCAGCATATTCAGTTGACGGGGCACGAGATGGCCTCGCTGATCCGTTTTCATCTTGCCATCGCCGAGTGGCTGATCGGAAAGCCGGAAACAGCCATGCGGACCGCCGAGGAGGCAGTGGCGATCGCTCGGAATGCAATACAGCCGTTTTCCCTCGTCCAGGCACTCGGCAACGGTGCGCTTCTCCGAATCCTCGCCGGTGATCGGCGCATGGCGGAAGCCCTCGCCAATGAGACGCTTGAGATCGGCACCCAACATCAGATCCCGGATTACATTCTTTTCGGGAACATGCTGGTCGGGGTGCTGGCCGCTCTAAATGGCGACGTTGCGCATGGCGTGGCCCTAGCTCGCGACAGCATGGCCGGACTAAACCGCGCCGGGTGGCACTGCTTCATACCGATTCTGCTGGTCCACCTCTCCGCGGCGCAGGAGGCCGACGGAGAAGTGGAGACAGCCCTTGAGGCGGCCGACGAGGCCCTGGCCCTGATACGAACAAGCGGCGAGACCGTCTGGGAAGGAGAGGTCCTGCGCGTCAAAGCCCTCAGACAATTGGCGAGCGGCGGCGACGAGGCCGACGTGGAGATCATCCTGCGCGCCGCAATCGACATTGCGCGACTTCAGGGGGCGAGATCTTTCGAACTACGTTCGGCGATTTCGCTGTCCCGGCTATGGGCGAAGCAGGGAAAAGTGCGTGAGAGCCGCGAGCTGCTTGGTCCCATTTATGCAGGCTTCACCGAGGGCTGGAACACGGCGGACCTGCTGGCGGCGCGAAATCTCCTCGGCGAGCTTCACTAGGACGTTCCATGAGGCACGGGGCGTTCAGCCCGGCACGCACGCGCCGGATTGGCCCCGAAGGTGCAATCCGCTATTCGCGCCCGATGTTCGTGTCCCCTCGCGACTGCCCCGAAATTTCCATGGGTGCAGGTCCGTTTGGGGAATGCTTCAGCTAGTCACTGTGCCGCCGCGACGGTACACTCTTCGCCCGCGTTTCACGGAGGGTGCCATGGCAACCGAGCTGCGTGAATTTCTGGCCGATCTCGCGACCGATCCGAAAAGCCTCGCGGAGTTCATCGTCGACGCGGATGCCGCCATGGGGCGGGCAGAGCTCGCCGACGAGGATCGCAAGCTCCTGCGGAGCGGTGATCTCGCAGCCATTCAAGCACGTCTTGCGGGCGTGGACGCCGGGAGCGCCGCGAGTCCCCAGATCGTCGTCGTGGCCGGGCTTGAGCAGCTCCGGAAGATATATGCCGATCACCTGCGCACCATGCCTCCGCCTGGAGCCGAGGCGTCGCAGGTCGGTGGACGGCAGCAGATGCCTGCCGGCGCGGTGGCACCGCAAGTTGCGCCATGGCAGCAGATGCCCGCGGGGGCGGTCGCGCCGCAGGTCATGCCATGGCAGCAGATGCCCGCGGGAGCAGTGGCGCCGCAAGTGATGCCTTGGCAGCAGCTGCCCGCAGGAGCCGTGACATCCCAAATTGCCGCGTGGCAGCAGTTGCCGGCGGGAGCCGTTGCACCGCAGATGGCGCTCTGGCAGCAAGCACCGCCGGGCGCTTTCGCTCCGCAGATCGGCCCATGGCTTCAGCCTCCGCCGGGAGCGGTTGCGCCGCAGATCTCGTACGTGCTGGTCCCGCTTCCGATCTGGTGGCGATAGATCGGGCTCGATCCCGATCGAGACTTCATGTCGTCGCGGCGCGCTGCCCGCACCAAAGAAGAGGGACTCCTGTGTACGACGATCACCTCCTTGTTGTTGGAACGGGGATCCGGACAACCGGCCAGCTGACGGTCGAGACCATCGCCTGCATGCAATGTGCCGCTCGGATCTTCTACATCGTCGCCGACCCCGTGGCCGAGGAGGTGATCCGACGCTTTTGCCCCGATGGAGCCGAGTCCCTCTACGGCCTTTACGGGGAGGGCAAGCCGCGCATGCAAACCTATCAGGAAATGGTCGATCGCATTCTCACGAGCGTGCGCACAGGTCAGCGGACCGTCGCGGCCTTCTACGGTCATCCTGGGGTTTTCGCCTATGCCTCGCACGAATCGATCCGCCGTGCTCGAGCGGAAGGCTACCGGGCACGAATGCTGCCCGGCATCTCGGCGGAGGACTGCCTTTTCGCCGATCTCGGCATCGACCCCTCGTCGAATGGCTGCCAGTCCTATGAAGCCACCGACTTCCTCTTCAATGCGCGCTCCATCGACAATTCAGCTCAGCTTATCCTCTGGCAAGCAGGATTGATCGGCGATCTGACCTTTCGCCGTTATGCTTATGACACGTCGGCCATGCCGCTCCTGCTCGAGAAGCTTCTGTTCTCCTATCCGCACACACATCCTGTCTATCTTTACGAGGCGCCCTCCGCACCGGGATGCGAGCCCGTGATCCGTCCGATCATGCTGGAGCAACTTCTCACATCGGGCATCACGGCGACCACGACCCTCTATCTTCCACCCGCGCGGGCGACGGTGCCCGATTCAGCCTATCTCAGCCGGATCCGGCTGCCTCAAGGGTGATGAGACCCAGCGACATGCCCGTGCCGCCGAACGAAAGAGGCGGAGCGGTTCGCAGCGTCACCGGCCCGCAAGCAGCATGGGATCAACCGAAATGTCTCTTTTCAGCTCGCGGAGAGCGAACGTCGAGCGCGAATGGCGAATCCCCGGAATGCGGTAGAGGCTCTGGCGCAGAAAGCGCTCGTAGTGCTCGGTGTCCGCGACGGCCACTTTGACGAGATAGTCGTAGTCCCCGGTGACGAGGTGCGCCTCGATCACTTCGGGGATTTTTGCCAAGGCCTCGCCGAACTGCTCGAGCATGTTCTCGTCGTGCTTGTCGAGTGTCACCTCCACGAAGACCACATTCGGCACTCCGATGGCCTTGTGGTGAAGGATCGCGACATAGCCCTCGATGGCACCACTGGCTTCCAGACGCCTGACCCGTGTCCAGCAAGGCGATGGGGAGAGGCCCACCTTTTCGGCGAGCTCGGCCATCGTCAGCCTGCCGTTGTCCCGGAGCGCCGAGAGGATCTTACGATCCATGAGGTCGAGTGACGGCATGTTGCTGCCCGCCCGCCTTTCAGAATGCTTGTTCCGTTCCATCCCTGAAACCACGCCTTTTGTTCTGCAAGCAGAGCATAGACCGATGATATCAGCAAGAAAGGCCCGCTGGATCCGGATATGGTCTTCTCGGATTGAACGAGCATTCGGGAGCGCAGAATGTCGGGTGAAGCGATGCGTGAGATCACCGTCGAGGCAGTGCTTAACGATCCCTATGACGGGGCGGTCCGTCTCCTGGGCGATGCTCAGCGCTTCGGTTTCGAGCTCAAGAAGCTGGCGCTTGCGACCAGGCCGGAGGGCATGGTCTCGGCGACCCTGATCCTGCGCGTTCCGATTTCCGTCGATACACGGCTCGTCGCGGCCCGTCTGGCGCGCCATCCTACCGTGAGCCATGTCGATGCCCGTGCCGCCGCAAGCGCTCTTCTCGATTGCACGCAGGGCATGGTAGCATGAGTTCTCAGGAATTGCGGAAGGTCATGTCTGAACCCGAACCCCTCAGCCTTCATGTTCCCGAACCAGCCGTTCGCCCTGGCGGGAACCCCGACTTCTCGAACGTGAAGATTCCCAGGGCGGGGGCAGTTCCCCGTCCGGAGATAGACGTGGATCCGGAGACGATCCGCGAACTCGCCTTTTCCATCATTCGCGTCCTCAACAGGAACGGAGAGGCGGTCGGGCCCTGGGCCGGTCTGTTGAGCGACGAGGAGCTCATCGAGGGCATGCGGCACATGATGACGCTGCGCACCTTCGATGCGCGCATGCTGATCGCCCAGCGCCAGGGCAAGACATCCTTCTACATGCAGCATCTGGGCGAGGAGGCCATCAGCTGCGCCTTCCGCAAGGCGCTCTCGCCGGGGGACATGAACTTCCCGACCTATCGGCAAGCCGGACTGCTGATCGCAGGCGGCTATTCCATGGTCGACATGATGTGCCAGGTCTATTCGAATTCCCGCGATCCCCTGAAGGGCCGCCAGCTTCCGGTCATGTACGCGTCCAAGGAGCACGGCTTCTTCACGATCTCGGGCAATCTCGCAACACAATACGTGCAGGCCGTCGGATGGGCGATGGCCTCGGCGATCAGCAAGGATACCAAGATCGCGGCAGCCTGGATCGGGGACGGTTCCACGGCGGAATCCGATTTTCACGCAGCCCTGGTCTTCGCCTCGACCTACAAGGCGCCCGTGGTTCTCAACATCGTCAACAACCAATGGGCAATCTCCACCTTTCAGGGCATCGCGCGGGGAGGCTCGGGCACCTTCGCGGCTCGTGGACTCGGCTTCGGCATTCCGTCCCTCCGCGTGGACGGCAATGATTATCTCGCCGTCCACGCGGCGGCGAAATGGGCCATCGAACGCGCCCGCCGTAATCTCGGACCCACTCTGATCGAATATGTGACGTACCGGGTCGGGGCGCATTCGACTTCAGACGATCCATCGGCTTACCGTCCGAAAACGGAATCCGACGCATGGCCTCTCGGCGATCCGATCATCCGCCTCAAGAACCACCTGATCGTGAAGGGGGTCTGGTCAGAGGAGCGGCACAAGCAAACCGAGGCCGAAATCCTCGACACGGTGATCGCCGCCCAGAAGGAGGCCGAAAGCTACGGCACGCTCCATGCCGGCGGCAAGCCCTCCGCCCGGGACATGTTCGACCGCGTCTATGCCGAGATGCCGCCTCATCTGCGTCGTCAGCGTCAGCAGGCGGGGGTCTGAGCCATGGCCCGTATGACGATGATCGAGGCCATCCGCGACGCCATGGATGTGATGATGGCACGCGACGAGAGGGTGGTCGTCTTCGGTGAGGATGTCGGCTACTTCGGCGGCGTCTTCCGCTGTACGGCGGGGCTCCAGCAGAAATACGGCAAGACGCGCTGCTTCGACACGCCCATCAGCGAGGCCGGCATTGTCGGAACTGCCATCGGCATGGCGTCCTACGGCCTGCGGCCCTGCGTCGAGATCCAGTTCGCCGATTACATGTATCCAGCATACGACCAGATCGTGTCCGAGGCCGCCCGCTTGCGATACCGCTCGAACGGCGAGTTCACCTGTCCTCTCGTGATCCGCATGCCCACGGGAGGCGGCATCTTCGGCGGTCAGACCCATAGCCAGAGCCCCGAAGCCTTGTTCACGCATGTGGCGGGGCTGAAGACGGTGGTGCCGTCGAATCCCTACGACGCCAAGGGCCTTCTGATCTCCGCGATCGAGGACCCGGATCCCGTTATTTTCCTGGAGCCGAAGCGGCTTTACAATGGACCCTTCGACGGTCATCACGATCGCCCCATCACCCCCTGGTCCAAGCACGAGCTGGGCGAAGTGCCGAGCGGTCATTTCGTGCTGCCGCTCGGAAAAGCCTCGGTCGTTCGCACGGGATCGGCCGTCACCGTGCTGGCTTACGGAACGATGGTTTATGTCGCGCAAGCGGCCGCAACCGAAACGGGCATCGATGCGGAAATCATCGACCTGCGCACGCTGATTCCCCTCGATCTGGAAACGATAGCCGCGTCGGTGAGGAAAACCGGACGCTGCGTCGTCGTCCATGAGGCCACGCTCACCTCGGGGTTCGGCGCCGAACTGGCGGCCCTCGTTCAGGAGTCCTGCTTCTTCCATCTGGAGGCTCCGATCACGAGAGTCACCGGATGGGACACGCCGTACCCGCATGCGCAGGAATGGGACTACTTCCCGGGTCCGGCCCGCGTCGGACGTGCTCTCGTCGAGACGGTGGAGGCGTGACATGGGTGAGCACCTGATCAAGATGCCGGATGTGGGTGAAGGTATCGCCGAGGCCGAACTCGTCGAGTGGCACGTGAAGGTCGGCGATATCGTTCGCGAGGACACGGTGCTCGCAGCCGTCATGACCGACAAGGCGACAGTCGAGATTCCGTCTCCTGTCGACGGCGAGGTCGAATGGCTCGGCGCCGAGATCGGCGATGTGGTGGCCATCGGCTCGCCGCTGATCCGTCTGAAGGTGGCGGGTGACGACAGCGTTTCCTCAGGAGTTGACCCGAAAGCGCAGGCGGCGGAGCCACCCAGGAGAGCCGGCCCGATCGAGGCGCAGGCGGACGGTGCGGTCAAGACCTCGGATGCGATCGTCGAGCAGCAGGCAAAGAGCCCTTCGCCTCCCTCGCCGGTCGAGGCGCCGCCGAGCCCCTCTGTCACGATGCACCGCCCGCCGGTTCCACGCTCGGAGGGAGAGAGGCCGATCGCCCCTCCCGCCGTCCGGCTGAGGGCCAGAGAGGCCGGAATCGACCTGCGTCAGGTTCCGGGCACCGGCCCTGCCGGCCGGATCACGCACGAGGATCTGGATGCGTTTCTCGCCCATGGCCCGCAGGTCGCGAGGGCACCGGGACTCGTTCAGGATACCTCTGTTCAGCACGTCAAGGTGATCGG
>JAPSLB010000073.1 GCA_031181145.1 Microvirga sp. | reverse complement strand
GCGCTGATGCTCGCCACCCGCACGACCCACGCCCCGGCGGGTGCCGATCCGCTTCTCGTGATGCTGGCCATGCCGGACTGGTGGTTCCTGCTCACCCCGGTGCTGACAGGCACCCTCGCGCTGGTCGCGGTGGCGTTCGCCTACCATCGCGTCACGGGCCGCCGGGACTATCCCAAGTACTGGTTCTGACCGCATCGGGGATCGACCATGAGCCTGGCGGCAACCGGATCGAGTTCTCGTACGATCCCAGGCGATCCCCGAGCAGGATCGTCCATCCCGAATCGTTCGTGATCCAGGATGATACCTCCCTCGGGGTTCACGATCACGGCCGTGGTCGGCGTTGCGAATACCATGCTCGCACTCCCTCGCTTCGCGCCTTGCCAGGGATCTCCTGGCGCAAGGAGCGTCGGAATAAGCGGGAGCGCCGGTTCCTGGGTTGGAGCGCGGAAATCTCCGGCCTTCGGTAGCAAACGCCACCGGATCTCCCGATCTGGCCGCGTGATGCCTATTGCTGATCGAGCAAGGCCAAGCCTTCTTCCTGTTATCGCAACACTGCCCTATGAACGGTTAGGGATGACGCCTAACGACAATTTGTTGGTCCGAGAGCCTGGCCGTCATGGCAGGTGACAGTCACAATCGGGCTACGTGGACTCTCCTATTGGAAGAGTGGAACTGATGCCGGATCTCACGGAGGATGCCCTCTACCGGGATACGGCTTTGGCCCAGTTCTACGACCTAGCCAACCAATGGTGGATCGACTTCGATTATTGCACCTCGCTCGCGTCGAACGCAGCTTCTGTCCTCGATTTAGGATGCGGGACAGGAGAACTGGCGGTGGCACTTGCGAAGAACCGGCGGGTCACAGCCGTTGATCCGGCCGCTGCCATGTTGGGAATCGCGCGTAACCGTCCGGGAGGTGACAAAGTCACTTGGGTCGAAGCCGATGCACGCACATTGCGTTTGGATGAGCGCTTCGACCTCGTTCTCCTTACCGGTCATGTATTCCAGGTCTTCTTGACGCAAGAGGATCAGGAGGCCGCCCTGGCGACGATTGCAGCCCATTTGAACCCGAACGGCCGCTTCATCTTCGACAGCCGCAACCCCAGGCTTCGCACCTGGGAAGGCCGGAACCGGCACAACAGCCTGCATCGGCTCGAACATCCGCAGTTTGGCACGATCGAGGCTTGGAACGAGCCTGTCTATGATGAGGCGACGGACATCCTGACCTATGAGAATGGCTATCGGATCCTTGCGACGGGCCAGGCCTTCTCCGCATCGGCACGGATCCGCTACACCCCGCAGGAGGAGCTTGCGGCCTTGCTTGAAGCGTCCGGACTGGTGGTGGATACATGGCTCGGAAGCTGGGAAGGGGACCCGTATCACCCAGAGGCCAAGGAGATCATTCCAATCGGCCGGCTCGTTTGAGATCTTCGTGAATGTGTCAATTACGGACCAATAACCTATACATTGCCGCCGGGGAGGTCCAATCCACATGAAGAGCATTGCCAAGGGACTGGTTTTTCTGAACGCCTTAGCCTTCCTTATCACGGCAGCGGCAGCTTGGTTCTTGGGCCAGAGCTCCGCCTCGGAACTCCTCGATACGGCCAGCTATGTCGGGCTTGGGATGGGCGCCCTTGGAGCGCTCATGCTCGTAGGCTCCGGTGCGGGCATCAGCGGTTCCACGGGGATGGCGGCCAGTGCGGCGGATCAGCCGAGCAGGATCATGAGTGCGCTCTGGATGGATCGGACCGCAGGCATTTCAGTCGGAGCCATGTTCGTGCTGGGAGGCCTCAGTTGGATCGCCATCGCATGGCTGCTGGCTACGATCACCGGACATTTTGAGGCTGCATAATTCGCGGAAGGCCGTTTATGGAATGCCTGCCTGGAGGCAACATGGAGCCTACAGACGAAGCTGATAGGGGGCGTGCACATGGAGATCAGGATAGCCCGTACTGAAGACGCTGAGCAGGCTTGTACGGTGCTGCGTCGTTCGATCCAGGATCTATGCCACGCGGACCACAGCGGAAATGCAGCGAAACTCGCTGACTGGCTTTCCAACAAGACCCCGGAGAACGTGGCAGTCTGGATCAACCATCCTCAGAGCCTCGTGTTCGTCGCCGCGGAAGGCGAAACGATCCTCGGGGTGGCTGCCATGACCACGGCTGGCGAGATTACCTTGAACTACGTTTCGCCTGATGCCCGCTTCCGGGGCGTGAGCAAAGCCCTGATTGAACGGTTGGAGGCTCAGGCCCGCGAGCTGGGTCTTGACCGCTGCACTCTCAACAGCACTGAGACGGCACGCCAGTTCTACCAGTCCCTCGGATACCAGGAGCAAATTGCGCCTGCCAACGCCTCCTGCCGCCGCATGGCAAAAGCCCTGCTTTGACATCGGATCCCGGATCGCAATTTCCGATAGACGCTTTATGGAACCGATGAAGGTGCATTTCAGCGCATTCGGAAGATGAGGTTGCAGGAGCTCGGCACAGCCCTGCAAACCTCAAGTCTAAACCGCTCTAGCAGAGACCCCGCGGTTCATGCGAATATCCAGCCCGCCCAGATGCTCACGGCAGCAAGGCCGAATAGCACCTCGACGAGATAACGTGAGCGATCCGTTCCCGGATCAGCGGTCTTAGACATCATAGTGCTTCCCCTCATGAACATGGCGGCTGTCGGCAGGGGCCTGGTCACGGTCGCGCAGGCCGTAGTCTCGGACGACGCTGGCAACTCGCAGGCGGTAATCGGCGAAGACGCCGTTGCGTCCCCTAGCCTGGGTGGCACGGTGCCCGGGGCGGTTGCGCCACTGCCGGACCGCCTCCTCGTCGCGCCAGAACGAGAGCGAGAGGATCTTTCCCGGCTCGTTCAGGCTTTGGAAGCGCTCGATGGAGATGAAGCCGTCGATCGAGACAAGATCAGCCCGGAGGGCGGCCGCCAGATCGAGGTAGTGCTGCGTCTCGCCCTTGGCCGGGCGCACTTCGAAGATCACAGCGATCATGGCCGGGTCAGTCCCGCGTGCGGCGCCGATGCCAGGCGCAGGAAGATGCGGTCCTCGCGGCGGATGAACTGCTCCTTCTTCGCGAACTCGTAATTGGACCGTCCCAGCGGATCGTTGCGCAGGCGCTCGCGATAGGCCTCGTAGTCGGCGAGGCTCTTGATGGCGTAGACGCCGTACGCGACCGTGCTCGAGCCCTCGTGGGGAGAATAGTAGCCGATGAGGTCGGCGCCGCATCGCGGAATGGCCTGGCCCCAGTTGCGGGCGTACTCGTCGAAGGCATCGACCTTGAACGGGTCGATCTCGTAGCGGATGAAGCAGGTGATCATGCTCGGGTGTCCTCCTGAAGCAGGTGAGAATTCATGTCTACCCGATTGAAGGTCGGCGTTGTTTCGGTCACGGCCGAAGTATGAAAGAAGGTCCTGTCATCGCCTTCGTGCCGCGCTCCTGGGAGATCCGGCCCGGGCCAACATCCTCACTGCCCTGATGGACGGGCGGGCTCTGACGGTCAGCGAGCTTGCGGAAGCCGCGGGCGTGACGATCCACACGGCCAGCGGACATCTGTCGAAGCTCGATGCGGCCAACCTGCTCACGGCGGAGAAGCAAGGGCGGCATCGGTACTTCCGGCTCTCGGGTCCGGACGTGGCGCAGGTCCCGGAAGCCTTGACGGGCTTGGCCCAGCGCACCGGGGCCACCCGGGTTCGGTCAGGCCCGCAGGACGCCGCATTGCGGGCCGCCCGCGTCTGCTACGACCATCTCGCCGGCGAACGTGGGGTCGAGCTGCTGAACGAGGCCAGGCAGCGGGGCTTCATCGCGGGGCAGGAGGAACTCGTCCTGACCGACGGCGGGAGAGCGTTCTTCGGCAGGTTCGGGATCGTTCTGGCCCGGTTGGGGAAAGGCCGCCGTCCCATATGCCGGGCCTGCCTTGACTGGAACGAGCGGCGCAGCCATCTCGGCGCCGCCTTAGGGCCGCCATCCTGTCACGGCTGCTCGAGAAGGGATGGGTGCGGCGTGATGCCGGACGTGTGGTGACCTTCACGTGGGAGAGTTTGGGGGAATTCAGGACAATCCTCACTCCCACGGCATAGGCAGACCGCCGGAGGACCGTCACGGGAAAGGATCACAGGCGCCGGCCCGCCCTCTCCGCCTGCCTTCGACATGACCACACTCGCTCGCGCTTCAGGCCATCCACGCGGAACGGCGTCTTGAGACAAAGCGTTGTTAAAACAAGGCTTTTCACATGATCGGAGGCTGCCCATGAGCCCCAAACAGCGCGAAGCTCTGATCGCCGGCGTGGCTCTCGCGGCGCTGGTTGCCAGTGTCGAGGCCGCGGCGGCACAAAGCGAGCCCCGGACCTCGGAGGCCCTCGAGTCGGAGAGCACCGGCCCGCAGGATCCCCGCTCCACCGGTTCCGTCGGCCGCTCCAGCGAGCCCCTCAGCGACAAGCTCAACAGCACGGGCGGCGTGATCCGCCCCCCGGCCGACATCGCCCCCGACATGACGGTGCGCCCGCCCGTGGCGGACCCTGGCACGACTCCCGTGATCCCGCCTCCCGGCACTCCCGGCGGCGACCAGACCATCGAACCCAAATAGCGGCTACGCCATGCAGACCAATCCTGACGCCAGTCCTCTCGACCAGATCATGAGTCTGGCCCGCGAGATCATCGACGATTGCCCTTCCTGCGCCGGCAAGGCCTCGCAGATCGCGATGTGGGCCGGCGAGATCCGGGAACGGCGTCCGAGCCGGCAGGAGCTCGAGGCGCTGGTAGACGCTACCTGCAAAGGCTTTGTGCCCGACGATCAGCGGCATCTTCTGGTCGAGGGGCTGCGCGCCCTTGTGCGTTTTGCCGAGTGAGAGGAAATACGGGATCCGCCTGCCTCGGCGGTCCCATTTCCCCAGGATCGAGCGCCTCCACAGACGATGGAAATCGTGTGGTCCGGACCGGACTTGGAGCGCTGCGGCGCGGTGCTGAAGGCGGTCGAGATCGACCCGTTGTTCGTTCGAACGCACTGGACGGCGACCGATCAGCGATGGCCGGCCTCGTTGAGGACTTTCGCTTTGCGGCGAAAAGCCTGAATGCCATCTCTCGGGACGGTCTAGGGCGCCGGATCGGGACCTTCTTGCCGTGGGCTCATGATGCGCGGCGATTGGCCCTGGAACGGGC
This sequence comes from Microvirga sp., assembly GCA_031181145.1. Classification (GTDB taxonomy): domain Bacteria; phylum Pseudomonadota; class Alphaproteobacteria; order Rhizobiales; family Beijerinckiaceae; genus Microvirga. The sequence continues at coordinate 6,149 of JAPSLB010000073.1, read as the reverse complement.
ACGCCCATAGAGGGTTGATACGCTGACGCTTTCAGGCGTCGGTTCTCCTAGGAGGGAGCCATGGCGATGGACAAAGATCGTGTGAAAGGCGCCGCCACCCGCACCGGCGGCAAGATGAAGCAAGCCGCCGGCGACGTGACCGGCGACACCAAGATGCAATCCGAGGGCAAGATGGACCAAGCCAAAGGCAAGGCCCAGAATGCCATGGGGAGCATCAAGGATACGCTCAAGAAATAAGCCGACGGGCTGACGAACGTGGCAGCCCCATCCTCGTCCCGGTGGGGCTGCCCGCATGAGTTCGGGCAAGCGGGTCAGACGGTCGGGACAGTCTTGTAATAGGCATCCACTCTTGCGCCGTACTCGTCATCCGTGAATGGATCCTCGTCGGCACCATAGCGGGGAGCGTCCGCGAGCCTGTCCTTGTCGATGTCGACCATATAACCGCCAAGCCGCGTGTCGTAGGTCAATGCCCGCCAGGGCAGCGGGTGGTAGCTCTCGCCTAGTCCGAGAAAACCGCCGAAGCTCATCACCACATAGGCGACCTGGCCCGAGACCTTGTCGACCATGAAATTGTACACGCTCCCGAGCTGTTCCCCGGCCCGGTTGAACACCGGCGTACCCTCGACCTTGCTGGAGGCGATCAGGCGCCGCGTTTCCTCAATAGCCACGCCTTCGCCGGAAGGATCGAGCTCCATGGAACCGGGCTCGCGAAGCTGTCTCTCGTTGGGTAACTGTGTCGGCATGGGGGTCCCTCCTGGAAGGGCAACGTCGGATCCTGACGGCTGTTCCGGCTACGCCCCTCAGGCGAGACGAGCCTTCCGGCAAGCGTGAAGGAGGTTGGAGGACCGAACCCACCAGGCGGGCGACGGGAGCGCGCGATCCGCACAGACACCGAACCAGGATTTGCGTCCGCATGCTCCCGGCATTGAACGGTTCCGGGCACTCCAGCTTGCGTTAGGGATAGCTCACCGGCGGGGGCGGCGGCTCGGGCAGCGGGATGAACTCCGCCTCGTCGCCGGGCACCGTGTCGAACCGGGCCGCCTTCCAGTCGGCCTTGGCCTGCTCGATCCTGTCCTTCCGCGACGAGACGAAGTTCCACCAGATGAAGCGCGGACCATCCATCGGCTCGCCGCCGAGCATCATGAAGCGGGCGTCGCTGCGGGCCCGGATCGTGATGCGGTCGCCGGGCCGGAACACCAGGAGCCGGCCGGGGCCGAACCCGTCGCCGGAAATCTCGACCTCGCCCGAGACGGTGTAGATCGCCCGCTCGTCGTAATCCGGGTCGAGCGGCACGGAGGCCCCCGCCCGCAGCGCCACGTCGGCGTAGAACATCGGGCTGGAGGTCCTCACCGGAGAGCTGGCCCCGAGGATGGAGCCTGCGATGATCCGTACGCTCTTGCCGTCGCCATCGAGCACCGGCATCTCGCCCGCTTCGTAATGCACGAAGTCGGGGGAGGTCTCCTCGTCCTTGGCGGACAACGCCACCCAGCTCTGGATGCCGAAGAGCCTCGATCCGGTGGCGCGCAGGTCCGGTGCGGTGCGCTCGGAATGGACGATGCCGCGTCCGGCGGTCATCCAGTTAAGTTCGCCGGGCCGGATCGGGAGCTCCGTCCCCAGTGAGTCCCGGTGCATGATCTCGCCGTCGAACAGGTAGGTGACGGTCGAGAGACCGATATGCGGGTGGGGCCTCACATCGATGCCGGTTCCGAGCAGGAACTCGGACGGTCCCATCTGGTCGAAGAAGATGAAGGGACCCACCATCTGCCGCTGCGCCGAGGGCAGCGCCCGGCGCACCTCGAAGCTGCCGAGGTCGCGTGCCCGGGGCACGATGACGGTCTCGATGGCGTCACAGGCGAGCTTGTCGCCAGGCTGTGGATCGTCGGCGGGGTTCCAGCTCATGAAATGTCTCCTTGCCCTGCGTGGGTAGGGTGTGTGCGTCCGGCCTCCCGATGCCTCGGGAACCCCGTTGAAGGAATGCCTCTGGACATAGGACCGGCGCCTTGGGGGACCAGGGAGCCGGCCCATGCCAGGACACATGGAGCGGCCGATGGCCTGCGGGATCAGAGCCGCTTCAGGCCTGCCTCGATCTGCTGGCGCCGGCCTTCCAGGAACGGTGGCAGCGAGAGCGTCTCGCCGAGCGCGTCCATCGGCTCGTCGGTGGCGAAGCCCGGGCCGTCGGTGGCGATCTCGAACAGGATTCCGTTCGGCTCGCGGAAATACAGGCTGCGGAACCAGAAGCGGTCGACCGGGCCGCTCGACGGCATGCGCACGTGGTTGAGCCGCTCCGCCCAGGATTGGTAGTCGGCGTCGGGGATGCGGAAGGCGACGTGGTGGACTCCCCCTGCCCCGGGCTGGGCGATCGGCAGGTTTGGCTCGACCGAGACGTGCAGCTCGGCCGCCGGACCGCCTGGACCCATCCGGTAGACATGGGTGCGGGTTTCCGCGTTGCCGGGCGTGGCGTAGTCCCGGACCCGGGTCATGCCCAGGATCTTCGTGAGCACGAGGTCCGTATAATCCAGCTCGGGCACGCTGATCGTGATCGGTCCGAGGCCGCGGATCTGGTGCTCGGCCGGCACGGGGCTGCGCTCCCACGGATGGGCCTCCTCGCCCTGCCCTCCGTCATCGACGAGGCTGAGGCGCTGGCCCTCGAAATCCTCGAAGTCGAGGGTAAGCCGCCCGTCGCGCTCCACGATGTCCGAATGCGTGACGTCCAGGTCCTGAAAGCGCTGCTTCCACCAGGCGAGCGTGTCGGCGTCGGCGACGCGCATGCCGGTGCGGGTAATGCTGTGGGTGCCGCGCTGCTCGCGCTCCACGGGCCAGTCGAAGAAGGTGATGTCGGTGCCGGGCGAGCCGCGCCCGTCGGCGTAGAACAGATGATAGGCGCTGACGTCGTCCTGGTTGACGGTCTTCTTCACCAGCCGCAGACCAAGGGTCTGGGTGTAGAAGGCGTGGTTCGCCGGGGCGTTGCCGGTGACGGCGGTCAGATGATGGATGCCGGTGAGTTGCATGCTCGGTGTCCTTGTCAGGCCGGGCGCACCGCTCGGGCCGCCCGGCGCAATGCTTAGAGTTGATCGATCCAGGTCTTTGTGAGGGCCACGTCGGTCTGGGATAACCCGTGGCCCGTTGGCAGCATGCGGTGTTCGACGGTGGCCCCTGCCGCTTGCAGGAGGGATGCCAGCCGCTTGGCGTTGTCCGCCGGCACGATGGGGTCCGAGGCGCCCGAGAGGATCAGCGCCGGCTTGCCGGTTAGATCAGCGGCCGGAGGATCCTGGAGCGGCACCATCGCCCGCAGCAGAGCGGCACCGGCCAGGGCTTCGGGCCGAAGCTGGAGCACGGCAGCGGCGATATTCGCCCCGTTCGAGAAGCCCACCGCAACGGGTGCCGCGAGGTTGTACGCCTCCCGCGCCTGGGCGATGAAGTCGGCGAGCTCGTGGGCGCGGCGGCGCACGTCCTCCTCGTCGAACACGCCCTCAGCCAAACGGCGGAAGAAGCGCGGCATGCCGCCTTCCAGCACCTTGCCGCGCGGCGACAGTTGGGCGGAGCCCGGGGCGATCATGCCGCCCAGCGGCAGTAGGTCGTCCTCGTTGCCGCCGGTGCCGTGCAGCAGCAGGAGCGGCGGACGGCCCGGCTCGGTGGCCGGCTTGAAGCGGTGGATGAACGAGAGTTCGGTCGTGGTGGTCATGGGAACCTCGATCAGGGCTTTGTCGGCCCTGGCAGTGGGAATGCGAAAGGGTTCCTGCCGCCGGAACGGGCCAGGCGGCAGGGTGGTTAGGAGCCGGGTCAGGCGACCTTCGGCAGGACGGCCTCGATCGTCTCGCGGTTCGGCTCCAGGAAACGGGGCAGCTTCAGGGCCTGACCGAGCGAGGCTGTGGGCTCGTCGACCGCAAAGCCCGGATCGTCAGTGGCGATCTCGAACAGCAGGCCTCCGGGCTCGCGGAAGTAGACCGCCCGGAAATAGTCGCGGTCCTTCTGCTCCGTGGTGTGGATGCCGTGGCTCTCGGCGAGCTTCCGGACCATCTCGGCCTGGACCGCATCGCTCGCGGCGCGGAAGGCGATATGATGGACGGTGCCCGCGCCGGGACGTCCCCGCAGGAAGCCGCCCGCCTCGCGCAGATCCACGATGCCACCCAGCGCCGTGTCACCTGCCTTGTATCGGACGAGGGAACCTTCGCGGGCGATCTCCGCGAATCCGAAGATGTCGGTCAGGATCGCGCCGGTCGGGGCCACCTTGTCCAGCAGCAGACTCACGCTATGAAACCCGCGGATCGCGTGCTCGGCCGGGATATCGCCGACGCTCCAGGCAGGTCCGGCCTCGATGCCCGGCACGGCCGCGAGCGCCAGCCTCATGCCGTCCGGATCCCTGAACGTCACCACCGTTTCACCGAAGCGCTTCTGAGGCGCGTCATGTGTGACGCCTTTTTCAAGCAGGCGATGCGCCCAGTAGCCGATGGCGCCTTCCGGCACCCGGAACACGGTCTCCTGGGTCTCGCCGACGCCGAGCCGGCCCGGGGCGGCATGCTCCCAAGGGAAGAAGGTCAGGATCGTTCCGGGCTGTCCGGCCTCGTCGCCGTAGTAGAAGTGATAGGTGCCGGGGTCGTCGAAATTGACGGTCTTCTTGACCAGGCGCAGGCCGAGAACGCGAGTATAGAAATCGAGGTTGCGCTGGGCGGGTCCTGCGATGGCCGTTACGTGATGGATGCCGTTCTTGCGCATTGTCGTGTCCTTTCATGGGGCAACCAGCACCCCGGTGTTGCTTCAGAGATAAGCGGGTTTGGTCTTGGCGCCATGGGATTTCGATTGCACAGGCGCAATCTCAGGATTGCCTTTCGGTCAATTGCATTGCACCACTGAAAGGATCAGGTTGGCCGCACCGGACCACTTCCGGTCCTGGAGACAGAGACCCATGATCGACAATCGCTTTGCCCCCTACGGTGCCTTCGCCCTGCGTGCCGGCCTCGGCATCATGTTCATCGCCCATGCCTACCTGAAGATCGCCGTGTTCACGGTGCCGGGCTTTGCCGGCTTCCTGGGCCAGGTCGGCTTCCCGGGCTTCCTCGCCTGGCCTATCATCCTCGCCGAGCTGATCGGCGGCCTCGCCATTCTCACCGGCTTCTACGCGCGCCTCGTTTCGGTCGCGCTGTTGCCGGTCCTGCTGGGCGCCCTCCTCGTCCATGCCCCGAACGGTTGGGTGTTCAACGCCCCGAACGGCGGCTGGGAATATCCCGCGTTCCTCGCCCTCGCGGCCGTGGTCCACGTCCTGATCGGCGATGGCGCCTTCGCGGTGAAGCCGGTCGCCTTGCCGGTCAAGCCTGCTGCCTCGCTCCGCCCGCGGCTCGGTTGACCGGCAGTCGCTCAACTTGGCGGCCGCGCGTCTCCTCCCGCGGCCGCTCCGACCAACCCAGAACCGGCATGGTGGCCTATCGTGGTTGATCCGTACAAGAATCTGGCCTGGGACGACTTCCGCCTGATCAAGGCAATCGCCGACGTGCGCAGCCTGCCGGCGGCCGCCGCGCTCCTCGGCATCAACCACTCCACCGTTTTCCGCCGCCTCGGCCAGATCGAGGAGGCGCTCGGGGCCAAGCTCTTCGAGCGCCACCGCAGCGGCTACACCCTCACCACGGTCGGCGAGGAGATGGTGGCCCTTGCGCAGCGAGTGGACGAGGACATCACGGCGTTCACCCGGAAGATGGCCGGACGGGAGATCGCGCCCGCGGGCGAATTGCGCGTAACCACCAACGACTCGCTGTTGATCCACCTGCTCACGCCCCTTTTCGTCAAGTTCCGGAAGCAATGCCGTGACGTGCGCCTCGACGTGGTCCTGGCGAACCAGGTGCTGAACCTCTCGAAGCGCGACGCCGACGTGGCGATCCGCGCCACCGACAACCCGCCCGAGAACCTCGTCGGCCGGCGGGTCGCGGCCATCGCCTGGGCGCTCTACGGCCGCGCCGAAGAATTCCCGGAGCCGGAGACTGTTGATCAGGAAAGCCTGTACAAGCGCGACTGGGTATCCCTCGGTGACAACCTCGCCACGCTCAAGGCCGTGAAGTTCGTCCACGAGCGCGTGCCGCCGGATCGCATCGGCTACAAGGTCAACACGGTGCTCGGCCTCGCCGAAGCGGTCGAGCAGGGCCTCGGCATCGGACACCTTC
>JAPSLB010000025.1 GCA_031181145.1 Microvirga sp. | reverse complement strand
TGCACGCCATCCAGGAGATCGCGCGCACGATCACCGAGATGTCGCAGATCTCCACCTCCATCGCGGCCGCCATGGAGGAGCAGGGCGCGGCCACCGCGGAGATCGCCCGCAACGTGCAGGAAGCCGCCCGCGGGACAGAGCAGGTCACGGGCAGCATTGTGGACGTGCAGCATGGGGCCGGCGAAACGGGAGCCGCAGCCAGCCAGGTTCTGGGAGCGGCCCAAGAATTGGCCCGCCACTCGAACGATCTCAGCGATGAGGTCGCCACCTTCCTCAACGGCGTCAAAGCGGCGTAGAGGGCAGAGATGCTCTAGCACAAAGAAAGGTGCAGTTCCCGGAGCGCGCCCACAGATTCAGCCTGCTAAGCAGTCTCATAAGAGGGTCGCTGGAAACAGTGGCCCTTTACTCTATTGCGAACTAGGCGGCCCGGACGCTCTCGTTCCCATCCGGACGAGGGGAGGGGCACATCACTATTCGTCTCTATCGGAAGAGAGAGGTGGGGGCAGCTTATCCGACCGAATGTCCCGGATGGCCGTTCATGGAACCCACGCCGCCTATGGAGGGCAAACCCAGGTCGGGCTTGAAGCCTGCATTTCAAGCGCCCATGTGTTCTCTGCGAGCCGGGCCCCTCTGACAGCCACCATTGCGTGGCTGTGATGTCGGATTGCATCGAGAACGCCCGGTGCTGCCTAGTGTGAGACCAATCGGCAACCGGGTTCATGATTCTATGCCAAGCCCCAGGAGGCCTGCTTATGACCAGTGCTGCCGGTATGCCGTGTCCCGTCTGTCGTGTCTCGCTCGTGATGAGTGAGCGCCAGGGCGTCGAGATTGACTATTGCCCCCAATGCCGGGGTGTTTGGCTCGACCGAGGGGAACTCGACAAAATTATTGAACGAAGCGCCCAGGATGTGCCTTCCGCTGCTCCGGTGCAGCAGCCTTCTTTTTCAAAGCCGCAGTATGATCAGGGCCACAATCCCGGCTACGCCCAGCCCTACGGGCAGGGCCATCAGCACCGCCATCCCAAGCGGAAGAAATCGTTCCTCGAGGAGTTGTTCGACTGAGCCGCTCGGAAGCTGAATGAAAAAGGCCCCGCAATGGGGCCTTTTGTTTGCAGGGGCAGGCGACCGGAGCAGTTTGCAGAAGGCGGCTCATGCCAAAAAGAACCCGGCCCGCGGCCGGGTCCCTGTCTTGGAGACGGCCATGAGCATCAACACGTCCTCTGATCAACGCCTTGGCCCATGCCTACGTTCCTGAACTGTCGCTCTTGCAGGATCGGCTTGCCTACACCCGATTGCGGCTGCGGGAGAAGTACCAGATCGCAGCAACGACAAGAACCACCAGCAGGATGATCCACCAGTAATCCATGATCCCGCCGCCGGCTGCTCCTGCGTCACCAGCCGGAGGAGCATCGGGGGTAGCGGGCGGGGTCTGCGCCCATGCTGGCGACACCGCCAGGAAAAGGAAGCTGACCAGTGCTGTAAGTTTGCTCATGCAAGTGTCTCCGTTGAGGGGCCTGGAGCAGCCTCGCCGCTGAACGGCTAAGCTGCCCCTTTCGGGAACGCCTCCTGCGGGAAGGTGTTCCGTCCCGCGAAGCGGTTCTATCGGAGAAGACCGCCGGCGTCTTTCGCTGATGGCTCCTTATGGAAACGGGCAGAACATAGCTCAAAAGGGATCGCAGCAATGGGGCCGCTATCCCGTGTCGGGTTAGGCTTTCATCGGGATCCAAATCTCAACGACACCAGAACCGCTCTTGGGATCAAAGCGGTCATCGTACCGCTCGAAGTCTGGAGCGTCGGACACCGCAAGTCCAGACTCCGGTAGCCATTTGTTCCAGATCGTGTAGACCGTGCTTCGGATCGTGGAAATGTGCCCGCGATGGCTGAACACCGCATAGCGGTGGGCGGGAATACGGATGCGACTCAACTCCTCTGGGATCTCGGAGAAATGTGACGCCTCGACTCCGCAGATATACTCGAAGCTGCCGGTGTCGTCGCTGTTGCAGCAGACACCATAGGTGGTCCATCCGACCTGCCCGGGGATGTTGCCGATGTAAGGACCAAAACGCTGCCACTGAGCAGGAATGCCTTCATTCGTCTCGAAGGTGTAGCGCTGGCCAAGGCCGGCGATCAACAACGCTCTGCCGTCCTCAAGGCGGGGGGCTTCCAGTTCAACAAGAAGGGTCTGATCCATTCTGATCGGCTCCACAAATTCAGGGCTGGTAAGATGACCCCGAGCCCGGAAGCGTTCGGGGGTGAGGCCGAACTGATTGTAGAAGGCTCGGGTGAAGGCCTCGTGGGAGCCGTACCCTGCATCAAGAGCAACGGTGAGAATATCCGGTGCTCCCATGGAAAGAGACCGGGCCGCTTCGCTCAGGCGACGGCGGCGAAGATAGCCCATAACCGAGTGCCCTGTGGCCGCTCCGAACGCACGCGACAGGTGAAAGCGGGAAACCCCACTGAGGTCCGCAAGTTCGGACAACGAGATCTCTCGGCTCAAGCGGCTCTCGATCAACCACAGGACTTTCCCAACAGGATCCATACACACTCTCCCAGAGGCATCGTCTTTATGCCCGAGGCTGATGGGCCTCACTTGATCGCCCTTGCCAGGGGATAGCACGTGTCACCTGACTGCGAAGTTCCGAGAAGTCATGTGTGGGCAGCGCCTGCGTTTATGGATGTGGAAGGTGGTGCACTAGATTGCATGCCTCCTTCCATCCAGAGCAAGGAGAGAGGTGAGGGTGGTAAATGAGCTCTCACTTCGATGTCGTGAACTGTTTCTGGAACCTCATCGTCAGAGCGATCTTGTCTTAGGCTGGCAATCAGCCGGATCCTCTCGCGACCTCTCGACGCTTCGATGAAGCGCCCAAGCCGCTCAGTGTCAGGGAGGGTTATATGATTTCGCAATCAACCCTCGTTACTGCTGCCCTCGCCATTAGCTTGCCGCTCAAAGTTCACGACATCTATGCCCCCTTAGTTGATCGATGGGGCAAGAGCTGCTGCGATGATAGTGATTGCCGACCTGCGTCTTACCGGCACACTCGAACCGGCGTGTAGATGCTCATAGACGGGCGGTGGATCGATATTCCAGCTGTCGCAATCCAGCGCCGGACCTTGCCGGGAGATACCGGCGAGACAGCCGGAGGGCATTGGTGTGGAGCAGTCCACGAGAACTATGAGCCGAACGTGGCCCCTATCTACACAACGCGCTGTGCGATCCTGCCTCCCGAGGCTACGGAGATTGATCTTGAGCGGCTTGCTGCTTCAGAGCAGTAATTCGCAAGGGCCTCAATATACGGGTGGATGGCGTAGTTCGCTTAGGCTTTCTCCCCTCCCAGAGCAAGGCAGGACAGAGGGGTGGGGGCATTGGCCCTGCGCATCATGCGCTCCATGGGGCTCTCTACGAGCAGCTTACCCTTGGGCTGGTAGCCGCTGTTGAGGCAGTCGGATGCAACAGGGGCTGGCGACAAAGGATTAATCCGGAGAAGGTGGTTGTGCGCCGTATCACCACAGGACAGAATTCCAGCGCTGTCCCGACCAGGTGATGCCATGCAGGCCCTCATTATCGCTTCCCTCTTCCTGAGTGTCACCCTAACGATCTTCATACTGCTCGTCAGTCTGACCAACCTAATGAGCCCAGTCTCAGGGCTGACGGTCTATTGAACAGCCTCCCAGCAGTCCTCGTCGGCCAACTTAAGTTCGATGGACATTCTCTACCGCTTCCTCATCCTGACACTCAGGGGAAACATGATCGAGCTCCAGTGCTCCGAGATGCTCAAGCGCGGATCCTCATGATTGCCCGAGACATTCACCTGGCCTGAGGCCTCGGAGGTAAAATGGTTTATCGCCCGCTCCCAAGGACGAACGGATGCCCGAACTGCGGAGCGCAGCCAAGAGTAAAGGCCCGCCTCTTTCGTGGCCTTCGCGTCGAGTGTGCCTGTGGTGTTGCTGGGCCTTACGTGAGCGACAGCGACTGGCCTGAGCATGACGCCTTGAATGCCTGGGGCAAGATTGCAGGCTGGTCTGTGCTCATTCGCCCACCGGCTCCGAAGAACACCAAGTCACATCGGGAACTCGCGCCTGATTGGACCGCCTGTAAGGGTGCGTTGCCGTGATTGTGACCCGCAATCCGGAGGAAGTGGAGGTTCACGAGGGACCTTCGACTTCATCCTCCCCACGGTCGCAGCCAGCCGTGACCTTGATGCCTATACCCGCCGCCTGAAGCGCAGCGGCACGACGATCCTGGTGGGCGTGCCCGGGAAACCGCATCCCACGCCGGACCTCTCCGCGCCGATCTTCAGGCGCCGGTCGATCACAGGCTCACGGATCGGCGGCATCGCGGAGACGCAGCGGATGGTCAATGGATGTGATCGTGGAGGATCTCTCCTATCCCTGGGATCCCAATCGGGTCGGCGACGTGATCGTCATGGCGGAAGCGGCCTTTTGGGCATGGCGCTCCCCCCGGACTTCCTGACCGGTGGGCTGGCCTACCTGTACCACTCCTGCAGAACCGGCTCGGCAATGGAGACAAGGCCCTCCAGGTGCGCTTCGACGGCCGATCCCGGCGGGCAAGATCCTGCGCATGACGCTGGATGGCCGGGCGCCGCAGGACGAAGGATCGGCTCCTGAGGCTGTCACGCAGTGGCGCGTGACATGCCCGCTATGCGCTGGTGCTCGCACCTCGGCTAGGGGTCCAAACCTGTCCCGGCCGCATGGCGGTGAAGCGCCGATTCGGGATACCTGCACCCCTGAGCGCGGCGGCAAGGTCGTGGACTGGCTGGTCGATGCCCTCGTCCGTCAGCCTGAAAGTGCCCCAGTGATATCCCAAGGCGGAGCCGGAACGCAGGATGCGGAATGCGCTCACGGCATCCGAAGGGTTCATGTGGTTGGACGCCATGATCCACCGCGGCTCGTAGGCCCCGATCGGAAGCAGCGCGACGTCAAGACTCGGATGACGGGCGGCTGTTCTCCGGAAGTGTCTGCCACCGCCATAACCCGTATCGCCGGCAAAGTAGACGGAGCGACCGGCGGCTCGGATGACGAATGCACCCCAGAGGGCGTGATTGCGGTCGTTGGTCGCCCGCGCCGACCAATGATGCGCCGGCTCCATGAAGACGTGAAGTCCAGGGGCAGCCTCCAGACGATCCCCCCAATCCATGGTCGCAACAGAAACGGACGGCGCGTGAGCCCGGATGATCGTGTCGTTGCCGAGCGGAGCGACGATCATCGGCCGATCTCGCTCCCAAAGCGTCACGATGGTTGGGAAATCCATGTGGTCGTAATGGTTGTGCGAGATCAGAACCACGTCGACCCGGGGCAATCGGTCGAACGGAATCCCAGGAGGGTTGTAACGCCTCGGGCCGGCAAAGGGAAAGGGACTGGCGCGCTTGGACCAGACGGGATCGGTCAGGATGTTGTAGCCGGCTGTCTGGATCAGGAAGGTCGCGTGCCCGACGAGACTGATGCGCAGATCCTTGCCGCTGATACGGGCCGGAGGGGTATCCTGGAACGGGCTCGGATAGCTGTCGGGCCATGGCGCGGCCCGCTTGGTGAGTTGCCAGCGCAGGAAATCTCCAAACCTGCGTGATCCGTCGTCACCGGGATTGTGGAAGCGCTGTCCGTCGAAGTGATCGCTCGGCGGGCCGCTGTAGTAGAATCCTCCTGACGCTGCGTTGGCGACCGAGGTTGTGCCGAGGAACGGAAGCGATCCGAGGGCTTGGACAAAACGTCTGCGCGATAACACGGGTACTCCTTGGCCTGCACGAGCTGCTACGTGAAAGCTAGGCCATCGGTGCGCTTTCTCAATCAAGGTACATGGTGTGCCAACGGAGGGGTGACGATGGATCACCTCTCAGGGATCTAGAGCATCGGATTTATCCCAAAAGTGCGAATCCACTTTTCACGTCCGATGTCCTAGAGATGAAGTGTCCTGACGCCGAATTCCTCGCCGATGGTGTTCACGGCCCGGTGCAGGTCATGTCCGTCGAGGTCGGCGAACAGGCGAGGCAGCACAGCTTCACGAAGGCAGCGGCACGGCCTGGGGTCTCGCAATCGACACTGAGCCAGACGATTCGCCAGCGCGAGGAGCGGCTTGGGCTGCGGCTTCCGACCCGAACCACGCACAGCGTCTCGCCGACCAAGGCCGGAATGCGCCTGCTCCAAAGCGTCTGGCCGCGCCTTGACCCTGATTGGCATGGGCCAGGGGTGCACCAAGGAGTGAAAGCGACGCCAGTGCCGCTGCGAGCGGGTTCTTGTCCGGTCACTCTCGATGGAATTGAGCAAGCCGGATTTCCTTCCGCGGCGCTCCGGCATGCCGCTTACTATGATGGGCGCCCGCTTGGCCGAGAATAGCCCACCGATTCCGATAGGAGTTATCGCGCCTGCTTATGAATGCGGTGAAAGCCGGGAAGATGCCCGCCATGCGGAGAAATGCGGCCTCCGTCATGTCGAGATATGAACGATGATGCCCTGCTGCCGGCCTCGAAGCTGGATCTCACGGGACGACTGGAACCTCGTGATCCACTCCTGAGCTCCTGCGGCCCGGATGCAATCCTCCGAGGCGACGATCGAGCCGCCAACCTCCCGGGTCGCCTCCTCAAGCCTGCTCGCCACGTTCACGACGTCGCCCACGACGGTAAACTCGATGCGCTCCCTGCCGCCGAGATTCCCCACCGTAACCGGGCCGCAATGGATGCCAACCGATACACGAAGGGGATCCGCGCCACGGCCGGACCTTTTCCCGTTCCAGCGGGCGATCTCCTGCTGGAGCTCGAAGGCACAGGCGAGCGCACGGGCCGGTGCGTCCGGCTGCAGCTCGATGGAGCCGAAGGTCGCCATGAAGCCATCGCCCAGGTACTTGTCGAGCGTGCCGCCATGCTTGAAGACGATGGCGCAGCTCCGCTCCTGAAAGCTCCGCAGCAAGGCAAATGTTCGCTCGGGCGAGAGAGGCTCAGTGAGCTTGGTGAAGCCGACGATGTCGGCGAACAGGACTGCGACGGTCCTGGTCGCCGGGGCTCCAAAATCTGAACCGCCGCGATTGATCAGCGCCGCAGCCACATCCGGAGAGACATAGCGTGCGAGATCCGCCCGCACGACCTCTGCCTCGACCTGGTTCAACAAAGTCCGCCGGCTGCGCCAGACAGTCAGGGTCAGGAGCAGGGTGAACAGGAAGGTTGCGACAAGCTGGGTGTACCAAGCCGTCAGGCCGACGAAGGTGGGCCGAAAGGAAAGGTCCAGGACTGCGGCCGACGACAGTGCCCCTTCCGCGGCAACATCGTTGAACCGCATCGTGTCGGGCAGGGAATAGATCGTGAAGACCCCGATCGACCAGATGACGAGGATCGACAATCCTGTCCAGACGACACGTCTCGGCGAGTAGGTGAGGGCAGCTTCTGCGAGGAGGAGGAGAACGTAGAGGAATTCCTGCCCGCGCAACCGGGTCTGGACGGGCCAGTCAGTGCCGACGAGGGTAGGGGGCGGTAGCAGGATCGCGGCCGACACTAAGGCTACATCGAGTACGGTGAAGCCAAGTTTGATCGTCTCGCCATAAGGATGGCGTCGCAAGAGGTAGGGAATATAGCCTAGTAGGAAGAAGGCGAACGCGTATGTTCCGTAATAGAGGTCGCGCGGCCAGGGCACGATCCAGAACAGCCATGCGGACACGACGACGATCGCCGTCAGCCTTGCATAGAAAGCGAATTGGAGACCCTCAAGCTCCGCCTGTCGAGTGCTGGCCTGAGGACGATCCTTTGAGGAAGTGGGGGGCCAGGGCAGACGCAGGCCGTTCGCAACCCTATGGGGGAAGCCGACGTTCCGGCTCTTCATGTCAGACATGCACGGCCCTGCCGAGGAAAATGGGTGGGGTCCCGGGTCCAAGGGAACTTAGAGCAGGCCGTAGACGGGAGGAGTGGACACGGCAGATCGTCGATCTTGACCCAAGTCAACAATGAAACTCCGAGATCGGTGAGTTTCGAACATTATCCTTGCGTCCGGAACCCAAATGTACAACTCGGGCGCGCCCGAAAGGCCCGAAGCTCCCGTAGAGCATACAATGAGAGCGTGATTACGGCACCGTCATTCCGCCATCCACGGTGAGCGCTTGCCCGACGATGTATCTCGCCCCTCGGCTGCAAAGCCACAGCACGGCCGAGGCGATCCCCTCAAGTCGGTCCGCCCGGCCGATGGAAACCTGCTGCGCAAAGTCGGCGTATGCCCGCTCATCCCCGTCAACAACGTCGCGGGCGACCTGCGTGTCGATCAGACCGGGGTTCACCGCGTTCACGCGGATGCCGTGCTTGGAGAGGATATAGGCGCCGGTCCCGGAGGGCTATCGCGTCCCGTTCCTTGGGTATAGGTCGTTATGGGATGCTATCACTTCCTTTAGAAAGGGAGTGAGCCGGTCATCGCGCAATGCGTTCGGAGGGGCATTCCCGGAGAAACCTCCAGGCAGATGCGGTGTGATGGGCTGAAGGCGAATGGTCATGGAACGATGCATCTCGAAGTCACAATTGCTTTTCCATCGAGAAATTGTGGATCGGGACGCCGTCTATCCGGAGATCTCGACGCGCTAGTACGTGGAAGCCGCGACGAAGGAAGAAGCGCCGTGCTGCCTCACTGGCCGCGACGTACATTCTGGACAACCCGGCTCCCAGAGCATGCCGCTCCAGAGAGTTATAGACCTCTAGCGCAACACCGGAGCCTGCGTGCTCAGGAGCGCAATAGAAGTATCCAATGTGCCCGTCAGTCTCGATGTCGCCAAAAGCGAGTGGCCGACCATTGTTCCCAACCGCCAGTAGAACGGCACGGCCGTCTGTACATCTTGCGCGCATCGCCTCAAGGCTGGGAGCGAGCGACAACCACGCTTCTATCTGTCTGGTCGAATAGTCCTTAGGGCCAATGCTGCGGACGGACCTCTTGTACAGCTCTACGAGTTCCGGAGCATCATCGTCCTGAAATCTTCGGACGTGCATTTCGTTTTCCTTGTTGGAAGCGCGCTACACGGATCCGAGCCACTGGCGCGCGGCATCACGGTTGTCGAAATATCGTAAGATCAAAGCCTCGGGATCGAGCATTTGGCCGACACTCTCGACAGCGACCCGGTTGAAGTAGAACACGGGCGTGATCATCGCGACGGTTCGGAGACCTGCGTCCATAGCTCGGGGAATCCAGTTGCTCGAGAGCCAGTGCTGATCATCCGCCCCGATGAGCACGAAGTCCTTGATATCTCCAAGCAGCTTTGTGGCTCGCCTCTCGGTGAGGGCCCCAAGAATGCGCTCATTGCCTTCTCGGAACTCCCGGCTGGTGGCGTAGCCCTTCCAAGTCATAGTCACACAGGAAATGTCCGCGTCATAGCCGACCGTGAGCGCGAAGCTCGGATCTGCGATGGATGGGGTCATGGTGCCGCTCGCTGGACTCGAGGATGTCAGGATGGTAGTGTAATGAGGATTACACTTTTGTCGAGCGGTCTTAAAGTCAAGTGCCAGAAACAAGAAAGTCCCAAAAGGACAGACGGTGTCAGCGTCGAAACGCAATCTTGCAAGCTGCTGCTGAGGTGTTTCTGGAGCAGGGCTATGAGGGCGCTCGTCTCGAGCAGGTAATCAGCCGCTCAGGTGGTTCACTCAGCACTCTTTATGCGGAGTTCAAGGGTAAGGAAGGGCTCTTCGCCGCCCTGATTAGCCAGATCTGCGAGAGGATGGTCTGCACCCTACCGGCACTGGATGACGGGTCTGTTGGTCCCGCGGATGAGGTGTTGCTCAGTTTCGGTCTCGCGTACATGTGGCTTCTGCTGGAGCCCGTGAGTCTTGGCTTGTATCGTATTGCCGTGAGCGAGGGGGCGCGACGCCCGGAACTCAGCCATGCGATCTACGAGGCTGGCCCTGGGATCGCTGCGCACCGGCTTTCCGAATACCTCAAGCGCCAGCACGCAATAGGTGCCCTCGACATAGTCGACCCTGGTCTCTCGGCACGACACTTTCTGGAGATAGTCAAAGGCGACCTACACCTTAGAGCTTTACTGGGCGTCGGTGCTCTACCTTCCAAAGAGGAGGTTCAGGTGTGCGTGGCATCGGCCGTACGGACATTCCTTGTGGGTGTCTCGTCATGCCGCGGATAGCCATTGTAAATGCACAAGTCATCTCAAGCACCGAAGACTATTCCAATACGGTACGCCTCAGATTGAAATGAACACTGGGCGGTCGAGAGGCTGTTCAAGGTGGAGCCCTGGATGCGTTTGACGGCTATAAAACCTCTTCCTCTGCCCTAACGCGGACTTTTGCAAATCGGTCCGTTCCTCGACCAGAAACATCGGCTTTCCTTGCCGTGGTCACGCCAAGAGAGATGGGAGGCCTTGCTCCGGAGCAGTGCAAAACCGTATCACCTCGGATATAGGTCGCTTGGCCACAATCCCCACCCGTACAAAGCGTCCGGCTCCTTCTCCTCATTTCTTGCGCCATCGGACGTCTTAATCAGGCGGAACCCATGCCTCTCATAGAAGCGGATTGCACGTGTGTTTCGTTGAAATACCCATAGCCGCAGGGGGGAGTAAGCCTCCGTAGCCTTCCTCAACAGCAAGGATCCTACGCCCTTTCCATGGACTTCCGGACTGATATAGAGATGGCTAACCCATCCCTTACGGAAGCCGCAGTAGCCCTTGATGGAGCCTTCGACATAAACCCAGACCTGATGATCAGGAAACAAGCGGTTTGTGAAGTACCAAAGATCTTCCTCTGGTGTGTGCAGATCAGGCAGATAGGGCAGGCATGTCTGTACAACGTAGCGGTGGAGCCGCGCCACCTCACCAGCTTCATTTAGGGAGGCTGGTCTGATGGTCTCCGGAAAGGGTGTTGTGTTCGCGTCCTGGTCCATATCAATGCTTTGGCGTCGCCGTTATCCAACACTTACATCAAGGGCATGAACCTCGAACGCTTTCGCCGTCTGCTGTCCCGCCTGGAATCGTGGCCTGATTCCGCCGAACCGCAACCTATGGAGCGCAGAGTATGCTGACCATTCGCCCTTCTTGTCCTGACGACACCGCAATCATGTGCACCATCTGGCTTGCCGCTGTGCAGGCGACCCATCACTTTCTGAGCGAGGCCGATGTTGAGTTCTTTTCCAATATGGTTCGCAACGACTACCTGCCTCATGGCCGGTTCTGGGTCGTCGTCGATGCCTCGGACAGGCCCGTCGCCTTCATGGGCATGACAGGGCCAATGATCGATGCGCTCTTCGTCGCCCCTGATCAACACGGCAAGGGGATCGGACGTCTGCTCGTCGAGCACGCCCGCGGCCTTGAGGATGGCTTGGCGGTTGACGTCAACGAACAGAACGAAGGAGCGCGCGCCTTTTATCAGAGGATGGGCTTCAGAGAAGTCGGCCGCTCCGAGTTGGACGGCACGGGCCGTCCATATCCGCTCATCCACATGAAGATGATGGCGCGTAAGAATCCGCTCAATGTCTAATCGCCCGAGCAACTGCCGCAGGGACGATCTCGTGGTGCCTTCATCTCGACGACCGTTCCGATAACGACCTTTCAGGACCTGAGAGCCTGATTCGCGAGCGGCAGGGCTGATCCGCCAAACTGGATCAAAATCTCTCCGCTTAGCGAATTTTCCAAATCGGGAAGGTCGTGTTTTGGCACATCTAAGACCCTGCGGTCTCGTCCGCTCCGGTCGACAAATCAGACATTGCCCGAGGGTGGCCGGCTCAGGGCACTGCTGTTCCTGAACGCCTGCCCGTCTGGGCGCGCTGTTCCTTTGGAACTTCACACAATCCGCGCCGGTCACCAAAAAGTTTCGCCGATATTGTGCCGGATCGCAGCCGTTCGTGCGCGGGCGGGAACTGACCCGAGGGAAGAAGCCGATTTCGTATTTTCAAAGGTCTCTGCGTGGAGCTCTGGTACGTTGGTCCTCCTAAAAAATCATCCTCCGTAGCGTGTCTATTCTACGCCGCTTCGGCTGCGCGACACCGATTCCGCCAACGTTTCCGTATTTCCTGGTAAAGGCGCTGGTAGCCTCCCGCATGAAATAGGGATTCTCCCCGTACCTCAATTCAAGCGAGCAACTCCTCGGCAAGCCCAAGATACTACAGCCCAAGACGCTTTTGAGCAGTGCGGGCTGGCGCACCAGGGGCGCCAACGGGGACTGCCTGGGGGGGGGCTGGCTTCTACTGCGTCACGGTGCTTAGGATGTGAGGCAGGGCAGCGGGGGCAAGAGGCTCAAGGTTCCGCGAAGCCCGTGGCACGCACCGTCAGAACGCCGGCGCGAGGGTCGCGGGTGAAAAACAGACCGCCCCGCCGTATCGAACGGCCTGGGATGTAGTCGAGAACGACCCGGCTCGTTTCGTTCTCGGTGCCGGGCCCGGACACTTTGCCCTCGATCTCCACCTGCGCGGCGGCCTCGCCCGCACCGTTGCGCGCCCGGAAGAGGACCCGGTACCCTCCCTCCACCGGAGCCATGTCCTCCACCTCGACGGTGATGGCAGGAGGCGTGGTGGCGCCGTTGAACACCTGCCAGCCGATCATGCCGAAGAGGCCGAGCACGAGGATCAGGCCGAGCCCGGCGGCCAGCCATTCCAGCCACGGCACCCGCTGCTCAGTCTTTGTGGTTCGAGTAGCTCCTGTTCTGCGGTCCCGGTTCATCTGCGCCTCACACTACCAGCCGCGCGGTCGCCGCGCCCAAGGATGCCGGGAAGCCCAGCACCACCAGCATATTCGCGATCTCGGCCAGGGCCACGCCGTCCGTCCGCCCGAAAGTCCAGAGGACGTAGAGGCTCATCAGGAGAGCGATGGCGTAGCCGACCAACGTGAAATGCACGAAGGTCGACAGGAAGCTGCCGCCTTCGGGACGGCTCTCCTGGCCTGAGAAGCCGATGCTGTAGACGAAGGCGTGCAGGAGCACGATGGAGAGCGCACCCAGCGCCAGGCCGTGCCAGGGTGTCATTTGGAACGCGATCAGCACCATCTCCTCCGTCGGGGCCATGTTGAAGGCGAGGAACAGGGCGCCCGCCAGCATGAGGAAGAGTTCGCCGCCATAGCCCGCCTCCCGCTTGCGTTCAGCCTCCGCCTCCATGTCCTGCTCCGCGCCTAGCTGCTTGCGCCCGAGCATGGCGCCCGTGCTCGCGGGTACGCTTTGCAGCGCCACACGACCGACGATCTCGCCCCAGGTCATGTCGAGGCTGATCACGGCAAACACCATGAGCAGCACGGCGGACGTGATCACGCCGACCCCGAAGGCGGCGAACGCGTCCATGGCGTCCTCCTTCAGGCTGAAGGTTTTCTCGAAGCCGGAGAAATAGGAAAGACCGACCAGGACCGCAAAGGTGAAGCTCATGAGCAGCAGAAGCCGGCCCCGTCCCATCGAGAAGCCCAAGGACCACATCTCCATCGTCATCAGCAGCGGGATGCCGAAAAGGATCGCGCCGCCGAAGGCGCGTGCCAAGCCTATGGCATAGCGTTCGCTTGTCACTGGCACCTCGTTCCGTGGCCCGGTATATCCACCTCTTCATGCCTTGCATCACGGGCTGGTTCCATGGCGGGGACGCACGCATCCGGCCCAAGTTTCAGAAAGTTCGGGTGGGGTGGCCCCGAACGGGCCGACTGGCTGGCAGGTGTGCTTTCAGGTGCTCTTGTAGATGTCATGACAAAAGATCCAGTGGCAAATCGCGGCGCGAAGGAACCGCATGGATGATCTCGGGTCGGCAGCGGGCAAGGCAATAGGTGCATGCAGGGTCCCAGAAGCTCGTCCCGTCAACAGCACAGGACCGAAACGGGATCGTCGGCAGGGAGTTCTCTTGCCGCGCCAGGTCGATCTGACGCCGGCCCGTATGAAGGGGATGGCACTCAAGCTCTCAGCACGCTTGCTTCCAGGCAGAACGGATGCTGCCGAATATGCTTCCGGGTGATGCTGCACTCGATGGATGCATTCTCGATTAACACGGCGGATCCTAGCGCATCCTGCCAGAGAGAGCTCGAACCGATCCAACGGTGGATTCCGCGTTTCACGTCCGATGCTCTACTCGTGTGACTGCCGGCTGTATTCCCGCGCAATGCGACTGACGGTGCTCGTGCTCAAGCCCATGCGGAGCGCGATGGTGACGTAGTTGAGGCCCTGCGCCCTCAGTGCGATGATGCGCTCGGAGCGTTCTTCGTTCTCCGCCTGACGCTTGATCCGTTCCTCTGGCGTCGTGACTCGATAGCTCAACGATCTCTTCTTCGATTCTTTGCTCATTGCACTCCGCCTCGCCTGTCGCGGTCCTCACATTGCCGCCGTTGGGGTCCCGCGTTCCGGCCGTGTGCGCCTCGATACGAGCATGGGACATGAGATCACTGCGACGTGGCGAGCCAACCTGCGAGAAATTCGGCCGATATCGTACCCGGACCTTCCAAACGTCTGGGCTGTGTCTGCTTGAATGTTTGGCAGCTCTCGTACCCCGGGGCTCGCGCATTGTCGGCGCCGAACCTCGGGGCTAATGTCCCGCGATCAGGGTTCCTGCGTGGCAGTGGCCACGGACATGTCTTGAAGACGTCAACATAGCGCGATCAACTTAGGCCGCCGCAACGCATTGTCAAACGGCACTTTCCGACGCAGCCGCCAACCTTGACTTTCGAGAGGACGCGGCCGACATTAGCGGCATCATGTCTACGATCCGTACCATTTCCGCTTTGCGCGCAGGCCGTCTGAAGACGGGATCCTGAGCCCCGGACGCTTGTAGTCCGGGGATGATCGTTACACCGCAAAAACCCGACAAGTCGTAACTGCATCGCCATCCACGCCGAGGACCGCACCGGCGTGCGGGTTTGCTTGCGAACACAATCGAAATTTCAGGAACGGCGTCTCGACGAGAGCGCCGCATGGTGAGGTCATGTCCATTGTCATCTTTGCAACCCTCCTCGCGCTGACGTTTGCGCAGGTCATCTTCTGGGAAAGTCTGGGCGAGGCGTTCGGATGCGCGGCGTCGATCAGCATCCTGGGCCTGTCGGCTTCCCTGACGCTGATCCTTGCAGCCCGAGTGGCGGCGACACACGCATTTCAGCCGGGCAAGAGGCGCTAGCCACATGTGAAAAAGCCGACATGCGCGAAGACCTGAAACACCGACTGCTTTCCCGGCGGCGACTTTTGCGCAGGCTGTCAACGGCGAACAAAACTCGACAGGAGATCATCGATGCTGAGGCGCTTACGGCGGGACGTCTGCAGTATCTGCAAGCGCAGTTTGCCAAGGGCTGCGGCACGGTGCCCTTGGTGTTCCTACGGAAACGATGAACCGGCCAGATCCAAAACGCCCCGACACCCGGACGACACTCTCCGGAAGGGCACGATGAGGCGCATGCCTCATCGGGACAAGTTCCACGCCACGACCCTATGAAGGAGGCATTCATGAACCAGAATGGCACAGGCGCGCCGATCAAGATCAACAGTTCCAACATCGAGCTCGCGGAGCCCCTGCCTCATAAGGTGCGGGAGGAGATCGTGCATGTGACCAGGATGTATTTCGGGCATTTGAACCACGCGACTGTCGGGTTCACCCGTGAGGGACACTCGTACAGCTGCACCATCAACGTCCAAGTCAACAATCTCAAGATGATCGTGGCCGAGGCGTCAGCGGGCGACTGCGATCGGGCATTCGACCAGGCGCTCGGAAAGATCGGCCGCCGATTGCATCGGAGGAAACAGCGGATCTCGGAGAGATCTCGAGGTGAGACGCCGGCTTCCGTGCTCGCCTAAGCCCGCTCCGGGTCGGAGGACATCTCCGGCCCGGAACAATCATCAAGGTATCGTGTGCGTCGTCGGGCCACTTTCCGCCGACCCTCTGTCGTCGTGCCCGTGCCGGTCCACAGTCGCACTCGCGGGCTCCGGCTGATGAACCACACGGATGACCTGCAGCGTTCGCAGCATGCCCGTGGCGCTGCGCCATTGAAACGACTGCCCCTCGGCCAGACCGATCAGCGCGGCGCCGAGCGGCGACAGCACTGAGATCCGACCCGATCCGGCATCTTCCTCGCCGGGGTAGACCAGCATGGCGCGCCGGACCCGGGCGATGATCCCGTCCCGGATGTCGAACACCGAGTGCATGGAGATCACGTCCGGAGGAAGGCTTTCGGGGCTGACGACCCGAGCCCGTTCGAGCTCTGCGGCGAGGAATTGCACCGAAGGAGGTGCTCTTCGGATTCGCATGCCGGCCGAGGCGATCCGCTCGAGCCGGGTATGATCGATCGAGGATACAGTTAGGGTTATGTGGGATGAGGACACCTCATTCTCCTGAAACAGACATCGTGTTGCGGGTAACGCCGTACCTGGACAAATCGCGCCACCCGGATTCCGGCTCCGAAGGGCCATTCATGGACAGTGTGATTGCCGATCAGCAGGATCTCCCAGGCGCAAGATGTTCGTCTTGCGCCTGGCTCAACAGCCTGAGGCGCGGCGGGGCGCGTGGACGGCAATGAAGTGAGCGTTGAGCAACCTTAGCATGGCACCATCAACATAGTTTGAAGCAGCGGCCATTCAAGTGAGCGGTCACGGGTCGACGGACGTGATGTGCGAAGACTCTTAAGGATAGCTCCCGCGCGAGCTTGAACTTACCTCACCGTTAAGCGTTGCCCCGATACCATGAACACACGCCTTCTCATGCAACGCATCTTGTTCCGGAAAGGGCTTCTCCAAACGGGCCCGTGATCCCATGGCGGTACCTCGCCGCACGGGGCGAGCGTCTGTGTCCTGCTCTCGGAAACCATGAGGTGGCCCGATCCGGGCCGGCATCGATGATGGCATCTAGCATGATGGCAACGCTGATTTCTCCCTCGTACGTGGTCCCGCGACTGCGCGCACGCAACGCCCGGCACGCCGTCGATAGGCTCGCCTGCGTCGCGACGGCGGAAGCTGATCTGGATCACGAGGCAGTCTGCCGCGCAGTTCTGGAGCGCGGCGAAACATCCACTTTCGGTTTCGGGCGCGGCATCGCGATTCCTCATGCGGCGATCCCAAGCCTCAGCCATCCCATCGGCGCTTTTGCGCGTCTCGACCCCGCGCACGATTTCGGTGCTGCGGACGACATCCCCGCCGATCTCGTATTCCTGCTGCTGAGCCCCGGCGACGACGATCCCACGCATCTGCGCGCGCTGGCCTGTGTGGCGCGACGGCTGCGCGACCGTGATGTTGCGACGCGCCTCAGATCCGCGAAGGATGCAGAGGCCATCCACATCCTGCTGACGAGCGACGCCTGGCGAGAGCCCCAAGGCGAGCCCGTGGCAGGACATTCCGCCACACCGGCTGTAGCGATTTGACAAACGGGGCAATGTGTACCAGCATCGGCGTATTATGTTGAGCTTGTCAGAATATCGTCGTGGCCTGCTTCGTGCGGGCAACCTCATCGCGGGCTAATAGCCCCGAGCTCGACGTGCATCCGCACCCCGAGTTCGGGGTAGTGCAAGATCCTATACATTCGGACATCTTGTGAGGTCGGGTGCTGACGCATCCGGTGCCGCGGTATGCTTCAACACTTCTCCAAACTCATGCTCCGCCTGGCGGAGTACCAAGCCGCACATCCGGCTGGCGGGCGCCGCAGGCTGACGACGGCTGCCTCATATGCGGTATGCAAGCCGATCGGCCCGAGTTCTCGACGAGAAACCCCAAAGTATCCCCGTTTCGTCTCTCATCCAACGCAGAGGAGACCGTGCAATGCAGCAGTCCCCGGACAATCAGACCCCCAAGCCCGGGTGCCAGGACAATGAGCAGATCGACGGCAAGGTCATCCGGTTCACGCCACGGCGGCGCATGGAGCCGGAAAGCATCCCCGAACCGCAGGGAGCGGACGACGACGATCCCGGACCAAGCGCCGCATGACCGGCGCGGTGTCCACACCAGAACAGGAGACCTGACATGACGAAGAAAGCTACCGGAGGCGTCAAGCCGCGCATCATCCTGACGGCAGCGGACCACGAGAAGCTCTCGGTGCTCGCCAACGCCGCCGCGAATACCATGCCCGACGTTGCCGCCGAACTCGCCGAGGAGCTTGATCGCGCGCATGTCCTGCCGAAAGGGCGCCATCCCGTCGACACCGTGTGCATGGGCTGCGAGGTCGATTTCCGCGACGACATGACGGGGCGGGTGCAGACGGTGACTCTTGTCTACCCCAACGAGGCCGACATCTCGAAGGGCAGGATCTCGGTCCTGACACCCATCGGCACGGCCTTGATCGGGCTTTCCGTCGGCAAGTCGATTGATTGGACCACGCGCACCGGGGAGTCGAAGCGCCTGACGGTGCAGCAGGTGCGCGAGCCCGCCGCGGAATCGCAGCCCGCATAGGTGGACGTGCATCCGCCAAGGAAGTCATGTGCCCTGCAGCTATCACCGACCGCGGGGCTCAATCCTATTTTGTAACCGGCGGGACTCATGACAACGGAGAACCGAATGGCTGAATGCACCCGTCTCAGCGCGATTGACGTCACCAGCATGCGTCGACCCGAGATCTCCTGCGCGGCGGTTGGCGCCTTCATGGGTGACAATGAGCAGTCGCATAAAACGATCTGGGCCCTCGAGGGCGTGTTCCCGCCGGGGTCGGTCATCCATGCCGAGAACGTGCGGGGAGGGCTCCTGTGACGTGGTTTCAGGAGAAACTCTACGAGCATCACAAACGGATGCTCTCCATCGATACCGTGCTTTACCATTGGCGGACGTTGTTCCAGGACGTGCTGATCTTCGAGAACGCGGTTTTCGGAAAGGTGCTGGTGCTCGACGGCATCGTGCAATTGACCGAGCGGGACAACCATATCTGTCGCGAGATGATCGCCCACATTCCCTTGATGGCCCACGGCTCGGCGCGGGACGTGCTCATCATCGGCGGCGGTGACGGCGGTACCCTGAGGGAGGTGCTGAAGCATCCCGTCGAACGGGCCACCCTCGTGGAGCTCGATGACGAGCTGATCGACCTGTCACGGCGCTATCTTCCGATGGTTTCGGGAGGAGCGTTCGATGATCCTCGGGCGAACACGGTGGCCATGAACGGGACGCAATATGTGGCCGAGGCCAAGGACCAGTTCGACGTGCTCATCGTCGACACGACTGACTCGGCGGGACCGGACGAGCCTCTCTTCGGGTCGGCGTTCTATCAGGCATGTCGAAGCCGCCTTCGCCCCGGGGGCCTGATGGTGGTGCAGAGTGGCGCTCCGTTCTTCCAGCCCGGCCAGTTGAAGATGGTCTGCGACCAGCTCTCCGGATCGTTCGCCGGAGTGCGGCCGTACCTCGCGCCTGTTCCGACCTACGCCGGCGGCATGCTCGCGCTCGTCGCAGCGGGTGAGTCCCGCGACGCGCTGTGTCCTCCGTGCGAGGTTCTGCAGCAGCGCTTTCCGCCGCTTCGGGCTCAGACGCGGTACTACACGCCCGAGGTGCATCAGGCCGCGTTCACGCTTGCCTCCACGTTCTCTCCTGCCTTACGGCGCGGCGATCCGACATCCGCAGGTCTCCTGAAAACAGGAACGTGAGCCCGTGGGGTGCGGGGCCGGTCAGGTCCGCACCCCACGGGGGCTTCACGCGATTGCAAACGGATCATCACGGCCCGCTCCACTCTGTTGCGGAGCCCGACAGGAGCACACCATGACCATCGTTCCACCGTCTTTGGCGACCCCGCTGCGCAGGGTCGATCCACCCAAATGGCCTAGCCCCTGCGGCTATTCGCACGCGGTCGCCGGTACCGGCACCTTCGTGTTCGTCGGCGGACAGATTGCGGCCGACAATGCAGGCCGGGTGACTTCCGTCGGGCTCGTTCCTCAGGCCCGTCAGGCGCTGCGGAACGTACGGACGGTACTCGCCGAAGCGGGAGGGAGGCCTGAGCATATCGCGCAGATGACATGGTACGTGCTCGACCTGGACTTCTACCGGGCGCGCGAGGGCGAACTCGGCGCGGTTTACCGCGAGATCATGGGAAATCATTATCCGGCGATGGTGCTCGTGGAGGTTTCCGCATTGTTCGAGCCCTCCGCCGTCGTGGAAATCGCCGCAATCGCGATCATTCCCCAGGGCGGCCAGCCTCAGCCCGCGGGCAATCCCCTGATCCCCTAAGAATGCCGCTTCCGAAACGATGACAAAGGTATTCGAGACAAGGAGATTCGCTATAAACACACGGCTGCCTCCCGTTCTGGTGACGCCGCATGACCGCCGGCGCCTGATACGGACGGCTCAGGAACTCGCGGAGCAGGCCCACCCGATCGCGCAGCCTCTTCTGCAGGAACTCCACAGGGCCATCCTTTGCCCCGCGGATCAGCTCCCGGAGGATGTGGTGACGCTCGACACGTTCGTGACTTACCGGCTTGTCGATGGCGGTCGGTCCGAACGGCGGGCTCTGGTTCATCCGGAGGACCTCACCTGGCCGCCCGCCGAGCTGTCCGTCCTGACGCCGCTGGGCCTGTCTCTCCTTGGGCTACGGCCCGGGGACCGGATGCCGTTGATCGGCTCGGACAGGCCAATGGGCGCATGCGTTGAAGTCGAGGACGTCGGGCCGAGGGTCACCGGTGCGTTCGTGCCGATCGGGATCTAGCGGGGCGAGATGGCGATGCGGGTACTGCTGACGCGTCCGCAGGCGCAAACGGAAGAGCTTGGGGCCGTCCTCAAGAGGCAGGGCATCGAGTGGCTCGGGGAGCCCCTGCTCAGGATCGTTCCGGTTTCCTGGAGCCCGGATGTCCTTGCCGGCCGACAGGCGCTGATGCTCACGTCGGCCAACGCAGCCCGCGAATTCCTCCGGATTCACGGGGTTCGTCGGGACATGCCGATCTACGCGGTCGGGCCGGACACCGCGGCGCCGCTCCTCGCCGAAGGTTTCTCGAATGTCCAAGCCGCAGACGGGACGGCGGTGAGCCTCATCGGCTATGTCCGCCGGCACGCGGCCCCGCATGCGGGGCCGCTTCTCTATCTCAGCGGCTTGAACATCACGCTCGATCTCGCCGCCAGCCTCGCACCGGCGGGATTGGCCGCTGATCACGTGGTCGTTTACCGTGCCTTCGCGGCGGAGCGATTGAGCATGAAGGTCAGGCGCGAGCTCTCCCAAGAGCGTGTTAATGCGGCCGTGTTCCTGTCCGCGCGGACGGCGGCCATTTTCTGCAGCCTCGTCATCGCGTCCGGCATCGTGAGTGCCTGCGCCTGCATGACGGCCGTAGCGATCAGCGCAAAGGTGGCGGAGGCACTGCGACCGGCGGGCTTCGGTCAGGTGGTCGTCTCAAAAACACCCAGCATCGACGGTATCGTCGATGCCGTTCTGCATGTCGCCGCGGGAATGCCCAAAGTCCGAAGAGAGGGGTGATCTCCGGAACGGGCTCCGGCAGCGCCCCGATACCGTTCAAGGCTGCCGATGCTCCGCAAGGCCTTCGGGGTGGACCACCGCTGGGGACGACATGGCTCTGTCGAGGGTTCACTCCCGGGCTTTGCGGTCGTCGGGATGCGATGCGCTCCCCGGGCGAACGACCACTTGGTAGACGAGGAAGCAGCCCAGGATAAGCGCTGCGGATGAAACCACGTGGCTCGGCATAATCGATCCGCCATCATGAGAAGGCCGGTCCAGGACGCCAGCCGTCGGGCGCGACCGCCCGGACATGCCTCATGAGATTTCCCTCCACGGCTCGATGAACTGTCCATGCGGCTGGTAGAGGACGCGCAGCAGCGTCAGGCTGCGCCACCCCTTCGATGTCTTCCAGGTGATCGACTGCTCCCCGCGCAGGCCGATCAGCGCCGCCCCGATGGGGGTCAGCACGGAGATCCGGTCCGGCTCGCCATCGGCTTCGTCGGGATAGACCAAGGTGGCGCACCGGACATCCCAAGTGACGTCATCCCGGAATTCCAGCCGCGCATGCATCGTTGCCACAGATCGTGGGATTGCCCTTTCCGTCACGACGGTCGCCCGCATCAACTCGTTGGCAAGCATCGCGGCGGCCTGGCGGTCCCGGGAATCGTCCATGCCGCTGGTCGCGATCCAGGCAAGGCGGTCGTAGTCACCCGCCGAGATCGTCACGGGTGGAAGTTTTTCCTGCTTGATCATGGTGTCCCTGTCGCCTCAGACCCACATGATGCCGCCAGGGATGCGCGTGACGGTCGAGCCGTCGTCCAGGAAGCGGAGGCCGATGCCCTCCACGAACACCTCGTGGGCACTGCCATCCGTCTCCACGAACGCCATGCGGTCGCCGACGCGCAGGCCGAGAAGCGCCGTTCCCAGCGGCGTGGTCACGCAGATCTCCGCACCGGGCCAGACGAGGTCTTCCGGATGGACGAGGAGGTGTGCGCGCGATCTCGGCTCGTTGTCGACGCGATAGATCACACGGCAATTCGTCGAGACGACATTCTCCGGCAACGCCGCCGGATGGCAGACCTCTGCGCGGCGCAGCTCCTTGAGCAGGAAGTCGTGCGCCCGGCGGTCGTGTTTCTGCCGAATCATCGCGGTGAACAGCAGGCGGTTGTAGTCGTTGGCCGCGAGGATGATCGGGGGGAGATCCTGGTGCACGTTCATGAAAACCTCCTCAAAACGGTCGCTGCCGGGCGCGCGGGCGCGCTCCCGCAGGGCAGACATGACTGGCTGACATGTGCCTGATCAGGCGCATGAGGCGGCATGGTCGTGGGGAGATGTTTGAGGCCCCGAAGCGCCGGCGACCACAGCGGGTCAAGCCGGCTCCTGGGGCTTACCTTCCTGCTTTGAGGCAACCCGCGTGCGTCAGAAGGCGAAGATTTTGCACAAGCGTATTCATAACACTTACAAGATAGTCCTGTTGTCCGCGAATGCAAGCCTGCTAGCGGCGCGGGTCCCGTGCGGGGGGACCCCGCGAGCACAGGGCTGCATGCCGTCTGTTCCGGATCGACGCGGCCTTTGCCGGGCATATTGCACTCCGGCACGGAAGCCGCCATTAAGGTTCCCTAGCGACAAGATCGGCACGCCAACAGACAGGAGTAAGATCAATTGCATGCAGCCTCCATGCTGGACCAGGCCTTGATACGCCTTGACGAAGCAGCCCGGCACCTCGACCTCGACCCGGATGTTCTCGAAAAGCTGAAATACCCCCGGGAAACCACGAAGGTCCGTCTGATGATCCGCCTGGACGACGGCTCTCGCAAATCCTTCATGGCCTGGCGCTGCCGCTATGACGACACCCGCGGTCCGACCAAGGGCGGCATCCGCTTTCATCCGGACTCGACCATCGAGGAAGTGGAGACGCTCGCTTTCTGGATGACCTTCAAGTGCGCGGTGATGAACCTGCCCTATGGTGGCGGCAAAGGCGCCGTGCAGGTCGATCCTCACACCCTGTCCAAGGCCGAGCTGGAACGCCTTTCCCGCGCCTATGTCCAGGCCTTCTCCAAGATCATCGGACCCGACCGGGACATCCCGGCGCCAGACGTCTACACCAACTCCATGGTCATGGGCTGGATGGCGGACGAGTACGCCTCCATCGTGGGCGAAGCGACGCCGGCGGTGATCACGGGCAAGCCCATTGCCCTTGGAGGCTCGCTCGGCCGTGACGACGCGACGGCCCGCGGCGGCTACTATCTCGTCCGGCGCCTGGCCCGGCAGCTCGGATTGGAGCCGGGGGCACGGGTCGCGGTCCAAGGCTTCGGCAATGCGGGCCAGCACATCGCACGGCTGCTCGCGGCGGACGGATACAGGATCGTGGCAGTCTCCGACTCCAAGGGGGCGATCCATTGCACCTCGGGGCTCGATGTCGGCAAGCTGCTCGCAGCCAAGGGGCAGGGGAGCCTCACGAGCCTTGCAGGTTCAGATGGAATCTCCACTCTTCCCGCCGACGATCTTGTTGCGGTCGATTGCGAGTTGCTCGTTCCGGCTGCCCTGGAAGACATGATCCACGAGGACAACGCCGCCAGCGTGAAGGCTCGCGTCGTTCTCGAACTCGCCAACGGTCCGGTTACGCCCGAGGCGGATGAAATCCTAGCCAAGAAGAACGTCCTCGTTCTTCCCGATATCCTGGCGAATGCCGGCGGCGTCACCGTCTCCTACTTCGAATGGGTCCAGAACCGGCAGGGTTATTACTGGCCTATCGAGGAGGTCCATGAGCGGCTGAGAACGATGATGGAGCGGGAAGGGGACGCGATCTGGGCACTCGCCCAGGACAAGGGCATTACCCTGCGCAGCGCTGCCTACGTGCATGCGCTCTCCCGCCTGGCGAGCGCCATCGAGGCGCACGGCACGCAGCAGTTCTTCACGAGCTGACGTACCGGAACAACACCATCATGAAACCACCGCCCCGATCACGGGGCGCGAGCAGTCCGCGGCGTTCGAGCGGCGCCGCGGTCAGCCTGCCGCGCGCCCTGTCGAAGCTCGGATTCTGCTCCCGCACGCAAGCCGAGACCCTGATCGCCGAGGGGCGCGTCCGCGTCGATGGCCGGGTTGCCCGCAACATCGCCACCCGTGTCGATCCGGGACGCGCTCGCATCTCCGTGGACGGTGATCCGGTCGTGGCCGAGCGCAAGGTCTACCTGATGCTCAACAAGCCTCGCGGCCTGGTCACGACCCGCGACGACCCGCACGAGCGGGCTACGGTCTACGAGTGCCTGGAGGGACACGATCTTCCGTTCGTTGCGCCCGTGGGGCGCCTCGACAAGGCGAGCGAGGGGCTGCTCCTGATGACCAATGACACGCGCTGGGCGCAGCGCGTGCTGGATCCCGTATCGAACGTCGAAAAGATCTATCACGTCCAGATCGACCGCCTGCCGGTTGAGGGAATGCTGGAACGGCTTCAGGCGGGCATGGTGCTCGACGGCGAGCGTCTTGTCGCGAAATCGGCGAGCCTGCTCCGTGCCGGCATCCGCAACGCATGGCTCGAGATCATCCTCAGCGAGGGCAGGAACCGCCAGATCCGGCGCCTGCTCGGTGCTCACGGTGCGGATGTGCTCCGGCTCGTGCGCGTCGATGTCGGGGGAGTGCAACTAGGCGACCTGCCCAGGGGCGCGGTCCGGCATCTGACGCCTGCCGAGAAGGCGAGGCTGGATCTTCCAGTCCGCACCGCCCCGGACCTGCTCAGGCCTCTGCGGGGGTAGCAAGCCCCAGATCCACGATCTTGGCCCGAACCTCGCTGATCGGACGTTTCAGCTTAAGACTGATCACCGAGGCGGGCGCTCCCTCCTTGGCCAAAGCGATGAGAGTTTGGACGGCTTCATAGGTCCATTGGGAACCGGTGGGGTTCATGAATACCTCCAGCGATGTGCCAAAGCTCCTCCGAGAGGTAGGATCGAGGCACGAAAAATCCAATGGCCTGGACAGAATCTCTGGCTGACGCCGCGGATCTTTCCGCCTTCCGGCGGCGTGGCCTCTACAACTCCTGGACCATGATGGCCCGAATGGCGCTCAGGTGGTCGAACATAGCCTGTCTGGCGGCCTCCGGGTCGCGCGCCGCGATGGCCGCGACGATGTCCAGATGCATGCGTCCCTGCTGCGCCGCGTATTCCTTCTTGCGAGCCCGGCGGAAGGCGAGGTCGTGCTGCCGCTGCCAGCGGGCGCGGCCGCGCACCGACGACAGAACGTCCAGAAAGGCAATCAGCAGCGGATTGCCGGTGATCCGGGCAATCCCCTTGTGGAAGGCATCGTCCGCCTGCTCATAGGCCTGCCAGTCGGGTGCCTGACTGCTCCGCAGGGCATGGTCCCGGAGGAGAGCGATGTCCTCCGCCGTGGCTCGCAGCGCTGCGGCCCCGGCGATGGGCGGCTCGACCAGGAGCCGGGCATCGAGCACGTCTGCCGGGGACGCCATCTCGGCCAGGACCGACGGACGGATCGGCTCATGGGGCGGGCGCGGTCCCACGAATGTGCCCTGGCCCACATGACGCCAGATGAGCCCCTCCTTCTCCAGGACATCGAGCGCGGCGCGCAAGGTCTCGCGGCTGCAGCCGATCTTGGGCGCCAGGACCCGCTCCGGCTCCAGCCGGTCCTGCGGACTATACGCCCGCTGGTGCAGATGGGCGCGGAGGCGGCGCGTGGCCTTCTCCGTCGTCAGGCGTGCCCGGGGCATGAGTTCCAGACCAATTTTCGGACCAATAAGTACTTGGCCTATGTAACAGGCCCGAGCCGGACGCGAAAGTCGCGGGAGCATCCGGCGGAACGGGCGAGGATTATGCGTCCGCGTTCCGCCGGGACGATGCCGAGGAAGAAAAACGGCTCAGGAGAGCGGAGGAGAACGTCTGATGAGGACCACGATTGCAGACCGATTTTTCGGCGATGAACCCACCCCTGATCCGGCAGTCCGTTTGGGCCGCCTCATCGGCACCGCCATTGGGCTTCCGATCTATCCGATGTTCGTCTGGATCGTCGTCGACGGCCTCGTTCGGAGCCTGTGAGCCATGACAGGGCTGGCCGGCGCGCTGCCGCGGGTCAGTCCGACACTTCAACACGAGCCGACAATGCGCAAGATCGACCCGTTTCTCTTTCTGATCATGGCGGCCGTCGCCGTCGCCAGCATCATCCCGGCCCAGGGTGCGAGCGCCGAGGCTCTCGACACGTTAGGGATCCTCGGCATCGCGTTGCTGTTTTTCGTCCACGGTGCGGCTCTGCCGAGGGAGGTGGTGATCGAGGGGCTCGTCCAATGGCGGCTGCACCTCTTCATCTTCGCCATCACCTTCGTGGTCTTTCCCTTGGCCGTGATGCCGTTCGGTGTCCTGCCACCGGCGTGGATGCCGGCCGACCTGCTCTTAGGCTTCCTTTATCTTGCGGCGTTGCCATCGGCGGTCTCGTCGTCCATTGCGTTCACCGCCATGGCGAAGGGCAACGTGCCGGCGGCGATCTGCAGCTCGGCGGCGTCCAACGTCTTCGGTCTGCTGCTGACGCCGGTGCTGCTGTCGCTGCTCGCCCGGACCTCCTTCGAGGGCGGCTTCGACCTCGCCAGGGCCTTGGGCGATGTGGTCCTTCAGCTCCTGGTCCCGTTCGCAGCCGGTCAGGCGGCCCGCCCATGGCTGGCCGGTGTCATGACCCGGCACGAGCGCCGGATCGGCCATCTCGATCAGGCCATCATCCTGCTGATCGTCTACACGGCGTTCTCGCAGTCGGTGGTCGATGGATTGTGGTCCCGGCTCCCGCCGGCCAGCGTGGCCCTGACGGCGGTGCTGTGCCTGGTGCTGCTGGCGATCGTGCTGGCGGTCACGGCCTTCGTCGCCCGACGTTTCGGCTTCTCCCGGGGGGACGAGATCGCCGCGGTGTTCTGCGGCTCGAAGAAGAGCTTGGCGTCGGGCCTGCCGCTGGCCAAGGTGCTGTTCGCGGCCGCTCCCGGGTTCGGCATGATCGTGCTGCCGATCATGGTCTACAACCAGATTCAGATCCTCGTCGGGGCGGTGCTCGCTCGGCGCTACGCGCAAGTCGCCGTGATGCCGAAAGTTCCGGGATGAGAGGGGCCGGTCCGGGCGGCTCCGAACCTGCTTCCATCGGCCGCGTTACTCCTGCTCCCGGTCGAGGGTTGGAGCGCCAGAACATCCATATCCGGCAGATCGGCCTGCTATTCCGATCCTGCGGTCAAGGGTGGTCAGCAACATCCTTTAGGGAGAGATCGGCTCCCGGCCCAAGGCGCTAGCCATGGCCGTTCTGGCTTACGCCCAGAACATCGACAATCTCGGTGCCCTCGCACCATCGTCACCTCCTTCGTGCTTCGGCCGGAGGACGGGCAGCCAGTGCTGCGGCATCAACCCGGCCAGTACCCTGACCTTCTGGATCGACATTCCGGACCAGCTCCGCTCAAACGCAACTACAGCATCTCCAGCGCGCCGAACGGCGAGACCTACCGCATCACTGTGAAGCGGGAGCCGCAGGGCATCGTGTCCATCTGGATGCACGACAACACCGAAGGCGGGGCCGTCCTCGAGGTCGCGCCGCCCGCGGGCGGCTTCTTCCTCAACGAGGAATCGCCCTGGCCGGTGGCGCTCCTGAGCGGCGGCGTCGGGCTCACCTCGATGATGGCATCCTTGAGACCATCGCGGCCCGGTACCCCACAACAAGGCCACCCATTACGTGCACGGCACGCTGAACGGGTCGACCCATGCCATGAAGGACCGCGTCCGGTCCCTGGCCGGGGCCCACTCCAACATCCGGGCCACGACCTTCCACGTCGAGTCGCGGCCCGAGGCGGGTTACTACCTCTGCGGTCCGCGGCCGTTCCTGCGAGCCTTCGTGGGCGGGCTGGCCGTCGCCGGGGCTCGGTCGACCCGCACCCACTACGAGTTCTTCGGGCCCGCCGACGAGATTCTCACGGCCGCCTGACGAGAGCTCGGGCCGGAGCGCCCTGGAGGCCGGAGACGGGCGGGCCTGCCGCCGACATCACCGGCTGGCGGCCGGGGTCTCTGTCCTGCCCAACGTGTAGAATTCGTCGTTGGGGCGCATGCTCGTGACGTTGGCCATGCGATTCGACATGCCGAAGAAGGCCGCGATCGCGGCGATGTCCCAGGCGTCCTCCTCGCTGAACCCGTGGGCGCTCAGGCGGGCCAAGTCCGCATCGTTCACGGCATAGGCCTCGAAGGCGACCTTCATGGCGAAGTCGAGCATCGCCTTCTGCCGGTCCGTTATGTCTGCCTTGCGGTAGTTGATGGCGATCTGATCGGCGATCAGCGGGTTCTTCGCCCTGATGCGCAGGATCGCCCCGTGCGCGACCACGCAATACTGACACTGGTTCGCATTGCTCGTCGCAACCACGATCATCTCACGTTCCGCTTTGGAGAGATTCCCCGGCTTGTCCATCAGCGCGTCGTGGTAGGCGAAGAAGGCGCGGAACTCGTCGGGGCGGCGGGCCAGGACAAGGAAGACGTTCGGCACGAAGCCCGACTTCTCCTGGACGGCGAGGATGCGCGTCCGGATATCGTCCGGCAGATCGGCGATCTCCGGCGTGGGGAAACGGCTGATCGGCGCCTTGCTCATGGGGCCTCCTCCCTTTTTTGACGCTGCGGCATGGAAACGGCCGCGCTGTTTGTTGGGCGTCAGCTTATTCAGCTTGGCTCCATCGGGCAACGCGCTTAAATGTGGAGTCAGGAGAGAGGATCCATGAGCGTGCAGATTGCTTCCGATGAGCCCATCCTGATTCGCGAAGAGCGGGAGGGAGTCGCGACCCTGACGCTGAACCGGCCCGGCCAGTACAATGCGCTGTCCGAGGAGATGCTGGAGGCGCTGCAGCAGAACCTGGACGAATTGGCCGCCGACGAGAACGTCCGTTGCGTCGTGATCGCGGCCGCGGGCAAGGCGTTCTGCGCAGGTCACGATCTCAAGCAGATGCGTTCCAACCCGCGTCAGGAATACTACGAGGATCTGTTCCGGCGGTGCGGGCGCGTCATGCAGAGCATCGTGAACCTGCCGGTTCCGGTGATCGCTCGCGTCCAGGGCATGGCAACGGCGGCAGGGTGCCAGCTCGTCGCGTCCTGCGATCTCGCCGTGGCTGCCGAGAGCGCGACATTCGCCGTCTCCGGCATCAATGTGGGCCTCTTCTGCTCCACGCCGGCGGTCGCGCTCTCCCGCAACGTCGCACCCAAGCAGGCTTTCGAGATGCTGGTGACGGGGCGCTTCATCTCGGCCGCCGAGGCGCTCTCCTATGGCCTGATCAATCGCGTCGTGCCGAATGTGGAACTCGATGCGGCCGTCGCCTCTCTCACGTCCGACATCTGCTCCAAGAGTCCTGTCGCGATCCGCACCGGTAAGGCCATGTTCGGCCGCCAGCGCAGCATGAGCCTGGAAGAGGCCTATGCCTATGCAGGCCAGGTGATGGCCTGCAACATGATGGCCGAGGATGCGGCGGAAGGCATCGATGCCTTCATCGACAAGCGCAAGCCCGTGTGGAAGGGACGCTAGCAGCGTCCTTTTTCCGGCCTTGCATTTCACACGTCCTACGCGCTGCGTGCATGGGCCCGCGCCATGTCGCGCAGCTGGAACTTCTGGATCTTGCCGGTGGAGGTTTTCGGCAACTCGGTGAAGATCACCGTACGCGGGCACTTGAAGGAGGCGAGGTGCTGTCTGCACCAGGCGATGAGGTCTTCGGCCGTCGCCGACTGATCAGCCCTTAGCTCTACGAAGGCGCAGGGAGTCTCGCCCCATTTCTCGTCGGGCATCGCGACCACGGCGACCGCCTGGACCGCAGGGTGCTTGTAGAGCGCATCCTCCACCTCAATGGAGGAGATGTTCTCGCCGCCGGAGATGATGATGTCCTTCGAGCGGTCCTTGAGCTGCACATAACCGTCGGGATATTTCACGCCGAGATCGCCGGAATGGAACCAGCCGCCCGCGAAGGCCTTCTCGGTCGCGGCGGGGTTCTTGAGATAGCCCTTCATCACGACGTTGCCGCGGAACATCACCTCGCCGAGGGTCTTTCCGTCCGCCGGCACGGGTTGCATGGTTTCCGGGTCGAGCACGTCGAGCGCCTCCAGGACCGGATAACGCACGCCCTGGCGCGCCTTCCTCGCCGCATATTCCGCAGGCGACAGCTTGTCCCAATCCGCGTGCCATTCGTTGACGACCGCGGGGCCGTAAACCTCCGTCAGGCCATAGAGATGCGTGACGTCGAAACCCGCATCCTTCATGGCGGCGAGCACGGCTTCAGGCGGCGGGGCGGCGGCCGTCATGAAACGGACCGTCTGGGGGAACGCGCGTTTTTCAGCAGCGGGAGCATTGAGGAGCGTCGACATGACGATCGGCGCGCCGCAGAGATGGGTGACCCCGTGTTCGGCCAGAGCGTCGTACATGGGCTTCGAGCGCACGGCGCGCAGGCAGACATGCGTACCGGCGACGATCGAGAGCGACCAGGGAAAGCACCAGCCGTTGCAGTGGAACATGGGCAGCGTCCACAGGTAAACGGAGTGCTGGCCCATGGCGCCGGTGACGATGTTGCCCATCGCGAGCAGATACGCACCGCGGTGATGATAGACGACGCCCTTCGGATCGCCTGTCGTACCGGACGTGTAGTTCAGGGTGATGGCGTCCCACTCGTCGCCGGGCAGGCTCCAGGCGAAGTCAGGATCGCCCTCGGCCAGAAGATCCTCATATTCGAGAGTGCCCAGGCGCTCTCCCGGGCCGCTGAACTCGGGATCGTCGTAGTCGATGACGAGAGGCTTGACGGCGATGAGCTCGAGAGCGGCCTTCACGACGCCCGAGTACTCCCGGTCCGTGATGAGCACTTTTGCGCCGCTGTGCTCGAGGGAGAAGGCGATGATCTTGGCGTCGAGGCGGGTGTTGAGCGTGTTGAGCACCGCCCCCGCCATGGGCACGCCATAATGGCATTCGAGCATGGCCGGGGTATTGGGAAGCACCACGGATACCGTGTCGCCACGCCCGATCCCGCGCCGGGTCAGAGCCGATGCGAGGCGCCGGGAGCGGGCATAGAAGTCGCGGTAGCTGCGCCGTAGGGAGCCGTGGATGATGGCCGTATGTTCGGGGTGAACGCTTGCGGCCCGCTCCAGGAACGGGAGGGGCGATAACGACTGGTAATTCGCCGGATTCTTATCGAGATTCGTGTCGTAAACAGTCGAAGTCACGAGCGCTTCCCCAATGTCTGCCGATAAGTGCCGAGGACTCCGGGTCCTAACGGGCCGGACCTGGCAGGATGTTTCTGTGTAGCCCGATCCTATCAAATGCCCGTGCACTCGTCTCGGGTGTTCACGGCGGGCATGCCTTGGCAATAAGGCGTGTTGATGAACGGGCAGGGCCGCCTCGCGGGCGGCCCTGCTTCGTGGGGGTTATTGGCTCACCTTGACGAGCGGGCATTCGCTGTCCGAGATTGGGCGGAAGGCCTCGTCGCCCGGGATGGTGCGGATCAGTTTGAGGTAGTCCCAGGGTTCGCGGGATTCCTCCGGCTTCTTCACCTCGAGCACGTAGAGATCGTGGACCATGCGTCCGTCTTCGCGAACCTTGCCGTTCTTGGCGAAGAAGTCGTTCACCGGCAGCTCCTTCATCTTCTTCGCGACGGCCTGCGCCTCGTCCGTGCCGGCGGCCTCGATGGCCCTGAGGTAATGGATGATTGACGAGTAGACGCCCGCCTGACCCATCGTCGGCATGGCCTTGTGGCGCTCGTAGAAGCGCTTCGACCAGGCACGCGTCTCGTCATTGAGGTCCCAATAGAAGGCCTGGGTCATCAGGAGGCCCTGCGCCTGTTCGAGGCCAATGGCATGGACATCAGTGATATGCATGTAGAGGCCGGCGAGCTGCAGGCCGGAATCCGTCATCCCGAACTCGTGGGCCTGCTTGATCGCATTCACCGTATCCGCACCGGAATTGGCGATGCCGATGATCTTGGCTCCCGAGCTTTGGGCCTGGAGGAGGAACGAGGAGAAGTCGTGGTTGCCCTGAGGGTGTCTCACGCCGCCGGCGACCTTGCCGCCGGCCTTGATCACGGCATCGGCGGTATCGCGCTCCAGCGCGTGCCCGAAGGCATAGTCCGCGGTCAGAAAGAACCAGGGACCGCGGCTTGCGAGGGGCTGTCCCGTGCCGACCGCGAGCCCGTAGGTGTCATAGGTCCAGTGAATGCCGACGGGTGAGCAGAACTTGCCGGTGAAATCCGAGGATCCGCCCGTCGATGCGATGATCAAACGATTTTTCTGACGGCCGATCTCCTGGATGGCTAGCATGACGGACGACGTGGGAAGATCGACGATGGTATCCACCTGCTCCACGTCGATCCAGCGATTGGCCACGGCGGAGCCGACATCGGGCTTGTTCTGATGATCGCCCGAAACGATCTCGACGGGTTTCCCAAGCACCTTGCCGCCGAAATCCTCGACGGCCATCTGGGCGGCGATGGTCGAGCCCGGACCGGCCATGTCGGCATAGATGCCCGACTGGTCGTTCAGCACGCCGATCTTGACCACCCCGTCGGAGATCGCCTCCGCCGTTTGAGCCGTGGCGGGCAGGGCCCCCAGGACGATGGTGCCGATCGCCGCCGTCAGGGCGACCCGGTGATTGCAAGGCATTGTTCGCTCTCCCGTGAATGAGTTCGTTCGGGAGGAGACAAAACGCCGAGTTTTGTCCTTGTCAACGGAAAAGTTCTGTTAAAAGAACAATTCGGACTGAACCTGCGGACTGGAGGGGGCTCCTCAAGGGGCAAATGGAGCCGGGAGCAGAATGGGTTGCCGATGTCCGGAGCCGGATTTCATGTGCCCAATGACCAATGAGAGGACGGGTGCGTTCTCCATAACGAACAAAACCGTTGATTCGGATTGCCGATGGCCCGCCCATATCCGCAATCGTGGGGCCCCTCGGGATGTGCGGTGCCCCTCAGCGGTTGTGTCGCCTAGAGCGGTAGGCCTCGAAGCGCCGAGACGGCCGTCATCACGCCGCGCAGTTCGGCAAGCCCTTTCAGACGGCCGATGGCCGGGTAGCCCGGGTGAGTCGGCTTGCCCACGTCGTCGAG
Organism: Microvirga sp.; assembly: GCA_031181145.1. Lineage (GTDB taxonomy): Bacteria > Pseudomonadota > Alphaproteobacteria > Rhizobiales > Beijerinckiaceae > Microvirga. Next base: position 34,886 of record JAPSLB010000025.1, on the reverse strand, counting down.
CAGCTCGTGTCCGTGGTCAGGGCGCATGGGAATACGCCAGCGTTCGTCGCCGGAATCCTTGCGGCGCTTCTGCTCTTCGAGAAGGGCAGTGACGACGGCCACCATGTCGGTGTCGCCTCCGAGATGATCCGCTTCCATGAAGGAGCCATCCGGATCCTTGGCGACGTTGCGCAGGTGGGCGAACCAGATGCGGCTCGCGAACCGCCGTGCGATGGCGGGCACATCATTGGACGGACCGGCTCCGAGTGAGCCGCTACAGAGCGTGATGCCGTTCGCAGGCGAGTCGACCGCACCGAGGATAAAGGCAAGATCCTCCGTGTTCGAGACGATGCGCGGCAAGCCCATCAGCGGGCGCGGCGGATCGTCGGGATGGACGCACATCCGGATCCCGACTTCCTCGGCAACGGGAATGACCTCGCGCAGGAAACGCGTCAGGTTTTCGCGCAGGGCGTCGCCGTCGATGCCTTCGTAGCGGTCGAGCATAGCGCGCAGCCCCGGGATGTCGTAGCGCTCGTAGGCGCCGGGCAGTCCCGCCATGATGCTGGCGAGCAGCTTGCTGCGGTCCGATTCCGAGGAGCGGTCATACCACTCCCTCGCGCGCGCCAGGACCTCGGGGGATTGTTCCGCCTCCGCCCCCGGACGACGCAGCATGAAGCAGTCGAAAGCGGCATATTCATGCGCGTTGAAGCGCAGCGCCGTTCCTCCGCCGGGAAGCGGATGGGCGAGTTCCGTGCGTGTCCAGTCCACGACCGGCATGAAGTTGTAGCACACCGTCGTGATGCCGCATCGCGCGAGATTGCGCAGGGACTGGCGGTAATTGTCGAAGAGGGTGGTGAGATCCCCTTCGCCGATCTTGATGTTTTCATGAATCGGCAGACTCTCGACCACGCTCCACCGCAGACCCAGCGAGCTGTCGGCGGCGATTTCGGCCTTGCGATGCTCGATCTCCTCCACACTCCAGACGACGCCGTAGGGAATATGATGCAGCGCCGTCACGATCCCCGTCGCGCCGGTCTGCCGGATATGAGGAAGCTGAACGGCATCGTCGGGACCGAACCAGCGCCAAGTCTGTTCCATGAAAGCACCTTACGGATCACGCCGACCTCCCGGATCGGCCATGGAGGTTGAATCCTAGTTCCTACATCACCGCGCCGATCTGCCAGGGCAGGAACTCGGCGTCACCATATCCGAGAAGTTCCGATTTCGATCGCTCTCCCGATGCGACTTTCAGGATCGTCTCGAAGATCTCCCGGCCTTTTTCCTCGATCGGGACGCCATCCAGGATATCGCCGCAATTGATGTCCATGTCGTCGATCATCCGGCGATAGACATCGCTGTTGGTCGCCAGCTTGATCGACGGGGTGGGCTTGCAGCCATAGGCCGAGCCGCGCCCGGTGGTGAAGCACAGGACGTTCGCGCCGCCGGCCACCTGTCCAGTCGCCGAGACCGGATCGTAGCCGGGGGTGTCCATGAAGACGAAACCCTTTGCCGTCACCGGATCGGCATAGCGGTACACGCCGTTGAGGGGCGTCGTGCCGCTCTTGGCCGCCGCGCCCAGAGATTTCTCCAGGATCGTGGTGAGGCCGCCCGCCTTGTTGCCGGGAGACGGGTTGTTGTTCATCTCCCCACCGTTGCGTGCGGTATACTCTTCCCACCAGCGGATCCGGGAGACGAGCTTCTCGCCGACCTCACGGGTCGCTGCGCGCCGGGTCAGGAGATGCTCGGCCCCGTAGATCTCCGGCGTTTCCGACAGGATCGCGGTGCCGCCATTCCGGACGAGAATGTCCACGGCGGCTCCCAGAGCGGGATTCGCGGTGATCCCCGAATAGCCGTCCGAGCCGCCGCACTGCAGGGCGAGCGTCAACTCGGAAGCGGGCACCGTCTCGCGTCGGAAGCGGTTGGCGAGCGGAAGCATGTCGCGGATCGCTGCGATGCCGGCTTCGACGGATTTGCGCGTGCCGCCGCTCTCCTGAATCGTCAGGGATCGGAACGTGTCGCTCTCCACGATGCTGTAGAGTTCTTTCCAGCGCCCGATCTGAAAGACCTCGCAGCCCAGCCCCACCATGAGCACCCCGGCCATGTTGGGATTGGAGGCGTAGCCCCATTGCGTTCGCCTCAGGATCTCGGCGCCTTCGCCCTTTTGGTCCATGCCGCAGCCTGTGCCGTGCACGAGGGGGATGACGCCGTCGATGTTGGGATAATCGTCGAGAAGGCCGGAGCGCTCGACTTCCTGCGCAATGAAGCGGGCAACGGAGGCCGAGCAGTTCACGCTCGTGAGGATCGCCAGATAATTGCGTGTGCCGACCTTGCCGTTCTCGCGCCGATAGCCCTGGAACGTGGCGCGCGCTTCGAACGGCAGAAAGGGCGTGGGCCTCGCATCCTCCGCGAAGTGCCAGTCACGGGCGAAGGCATGCATCTCCACGTTATGTTCATGGAGCCACTCGCCTGCCTCGACAGGCTTCGAGGCGAATCCGATGATCTGGCCGAATTTGAAGATCGGCGCGCCTTGAACGATGGCGGCGATCGCCATCTTGTGCCCCTTGGGCACGCGGTCCCGGGCCATGACCCCATGCACGAAGGATCCGGGCATGATGGACTCGACGGCCACAACGAGATTGTCGCGCTCGTGGAGACGCACGATCCGCGGCGCTGGGGCCGGCTTATCCGGCATCGTCGTTTCGTCCGGCAGGGCTCTGTTCATCGCGACCGAACGCTCAGGCGCTGAGAACGTCCGGAGACGTCTCGGGCTCGGATTCGAAAAGGTGCGGGTGCTGCGCGGCGAGTTCCGGCAGCGTGCGTAGGATCTCGCTCAGGTGCTGGTGCATCGCTTCCTGTGCGGCCGTGGGATCCTTCTTCTTGATGGCGTCCACAATAAGCACGTGCTGCGCGAGAACCACGTGTCTCGGCACGGCCTTCGCCATGTCGAGAAAGCGTACGCGATCCATCTGCGGCTTGATGTCTTCGATCATCCGCCATGCCGAGGGGCGCCCTGCCGTCTCCGCGAGGAGTCGGTGAAATTCTTCGTCGAGCGAAAGAAACTCCTCCGTCGAGGCGGAGCGTTGTGCGCGGCGCTGGCGGGCGAGGCTGGCATTCAACTCGGTGAGCATGATCGGCGTCGCCTTCAATGCCGCCTCGCGGACGACTGCGCATTCGACCGCCTCCCGGATGAAGCGCGCGTCCTCTACGCCCGTTCGCGAAATCTTCACCACCTGCGTGCCCCGCTGGGGCAGAACCCGCACGAGCCCGGCCTCGCTCAGCTTGATCAGAGCCTCCCTCACGGGCGAGCGGCTGACCCCGAACTTCTGCGCGAGATCCTGCTCGGATAGCATTTCTCCCGGCGAGATCTGCATGGTCACGATAGCCTGACGAAGGGCACGCGTGACCTGCCGCGCCATGGGTTCGCGGCTAACATCGAGTTTCGCGAGGCGAGGTCTATTAGTCATAAGTGGCACACTACCATACTAGTAGGCCATTGCAAAGCCGGATCAATCGCTCTAAGCTTTGGACACGATCGCGAAATACGACCGCAAAGGTCGAGGCGAAACGTTTAGGGAGAGTGCCATGCTGATCCACCCGGACCGGCTATTCCCTGCCGAGCCTGTCGCGCGGGATGTAGCGCGTCGGCTCTACGAGGGAATTTGCGATCTGCCGATCATCTCTCCGCATGGCCACACGGACCCGCGCTGGTATGCCGAGAACGAGCCGTTTCCGGATCCGGCCGCGCTGTTCGTCATTCCCGATCACTATATCTTCCGGATGCTCTACAGCCAGGGCGTGAGCCTTGAGGAGCTGGGCATCCCGTTCAAGGACGGCGCGCCGGTCGAGCGCGATCCCCGGATGATCTGGCGGCGCTTCGCCGCGCATTACCACCTGTTTCGCGGCACGCCGACGCGCGCGTGGCTCGATCATACCTTCGCGACGCTCTTCGGTTTCACCGAGCGGCTCTGCGCCGACAATGCCGATGCCTATTACGACCGGATCGATGCGGCCCTGCGCACGCCGGAATTCCGTCCGCGCGCCTTGTTCGAGCGCTTCCGCATCGAGGCCATCGCCACGACGGAGAGTCCGCTCGATCCCTTGAGGCATCACGAGGCCATTCGCCAGTCGGGCTGGGGAGGGCGCGTCGTGACGGCCTATCGTCCCGATCCGGTAGTGGACCCCGATTTCGAAGGCTTCCGGCAGAATCTTGTCCTCTTCGGGGAGATCACGGGCTGCGACACCTCGAGCTGGAGCGGCTATCTGGAGGCGCATCGCAAGCGGCGTGCGTTCTTCCGCAGCTACGGCGCGACTTCCACCGATCACGGGCACCCGACGGCGCGAACCGCCGACCTGCCGCGGGCGGATGCCGAGGCCCTGTTCGGCCGCGTCTCGTCGGGCGCCGCCGCTCCAGACGACGCCGAGCTGTTTCGCGCGCAGATGCTCACGGAGATGGCTGCCATGAGCGTCGAAGACGGCATGGTCATGCAGATCCATCCGGGCTCGTTCCGCAATCACAACAACGCGATCTTCAGCCGCTTCGGCCGGGACATGGGAGCCGACATTCCCACTCGCACCGATTACGTTCACGCGCTCAAGCCGCTCCTCGACCGTTTCGGCAACGAGCGCAACTTCACGCTCATTGTTTTCACGCTCGATGAGACGAGCTACTCGCGCGAGCTCGCGCCACTCGCGGGTCATTACCCGGCGCTGAGGCTCGGTCCTGCCTGGTGGTTCTTCGACGCGCCTGACGGCATGCGGCGCTTTCGCGAACTCGCGACCGAGACGGCCGGGTTCTACAATACGGTCGGGTTCAACGACGATACGCGGGCCTATCTATCGATTCCCGCCCGCCACGATGTGGCGCGCCGGGTCGACTGCGCTTTCCTGAGCCAACTGGTCGCCGCTCATCGCCTTGATGAGTATGAGGCGCACGAGCTGGCCTACGACCTCGCATACCGCCTCGCGAAAGAGGCCTACAAGCTGTGAGAACCGACTGGCTCGCCAAAGAGGCCAGTCGCACAGAACGGGAGGAAGACATGACGAACCTGATCAGCAGACGAACCTTCGTGGGCGGGGTGGCCGGCGCCGCCGGCGTGGCCGCTTTCGGCGGGCCAAGCCTCGCTCAACTGGCACTGCCGACGAGTCCGGTTACCCTCAGCGTCATTGACGTCGCAGGCAATCTGGCTCTGACCCAGAAGGCCATCGAGAACTATCGTAAAGCGAAGCCCAATCTCGTGTCCCGCATCACATTCACCAAGGCTCCAGCGCCGGAGCTCGCGGGCAAGCTCAAGGCGCAGCAGGATGCGGGTCGCGTCGATATCGATCTCGTACTGACCGGGACCGACGCACTCTCCGCCGGCATAGAGCAGAAGCTCTGGGTGGATCTGCTGCCGCAGCACGCGAACGCCTTGCCCAAGCTCGACGACATCTATCTTCCGGCCGCCGCCAAGATGCAGACTCTGGCCAAAGGGCAGGGCGTCGTCGTCACCTATTATCCATCGGGCCCGCTGCTCGAGTACATGCCGGACCGCGTGAAGAACGTGCCGACGACGGCGGAGGAACTGCTGGCCTGGGCCAAGGAGAACCCGAACCGGATGATCTATGCCCGGCCGGCGAATTCGGGACCCGGCCGTACCTTCATCATGGGCCTGCCTTACCTGCTCGGCGACAGCAATCCGCAGGATCCCGCCAAGGGGTGGGACAAGACCTGGGCCTATCTCAAGGAGCTTGGTCAGAACATCGAATATTACCCGTCCGGCACGGGCGCGGTCATGAAGGAGCTAGGCGAAGGCTCCCGCGACATGACCGTGACGACGACCGGTTGGGACATCAATCCACGCGTGCTCGGTGTCGTTCCGAAAGAGGCGAAGGTTGCCGCCCTCAAAGGCTTCCATTGGGTCGCGGACGCGCACTATATGTGCATCCCGAAGGGATTGTCGAACGAGAAGATCGCCGTTCTTCTCGACCTGATGAGCTTCCTCCTTACCAAGGAGCAGCAGGCTTACACCTACGACGAGGGCTACTTCTATCCCGGTCCTGCCGTGAAGGATGTCACCCTCGACATGGCTCCTCCGGAAAGCCAGGCCGCGATCAAAGAGTACGGACGTCCAGAATACGAGAAGTGGATCGCCGAAAATCCGATCGAGCTGCCGCTCCAGCCGGAGCAGATGGTGGTCGCGTTCCGCATGTGGGACGAGCAGGTCGGCGGAGCAAAGCGCAAGTAAACTCGAGGACCCGCGATGACCATAGCTCTATCTCAGTTCAACGAAGTCCGGCTCGATCGCGTCAGTCGCGAGTTCGGCGCCCTCAACGCTCTTCGCGATGTCTCTCTGACGATCCAGCGGCGTGAGTTCATCGCCTTGCTCGGGCCGTCCGGCTGCGGCAAGTCGACGACGTTGAACTGCATCGCGGGTCTTCTCCCCGTCACCGGCGGGGCCATTTGGCTCGACAAGAACCGCATCGACACGCTGCGTCCGGAAGAGCGCGGGTTCGGAATGGTTTTCCAGAACTATGCGCTCTTTCCCCATCTCAATGTCCGCCAGAACATCGGCTTCGGCCTCAAGATGCGTGGAATTCCGAGAGCGGAGATCGATCGGAAGGTGAACGAGGCGCTCAGCCTCGTCCATCTCCATGGGCAGGAGAACAAGCTGCCCGGTCAGCTGTCAGGTGGTCAGCAGCAACGTGTCGCCATCGCCCGCGCCATCGTCATCGAGCCGCCGCTCGTTCTCATGGACGAGCCGCTGTCCAATCTCGACGCGAAGCTGCGTCTCGAAATGCGGGCCGAGATCAGGCGCATCCACAACGAGCTTGGCGCGACGACGATCTATGTGACGCACGACCAGGACGAGGCCCTGTCGCTCGCCGATCGGATCGTGGTTCTCCGCGACGGCGTCGTCCGCCAGGTGGGAACGCCGAAGGAGCTCTATGAAGGGCCCGCCCATCTCGATGTCGCGGATTTCATGGGTTTTCGAAACAGGCTGAAGGGCAATGTCGTCGCGGTCGAGAACGGTAGGGCGCTTCTCGATGTGGAGGGCATGCGGATCAGCGGCGTCGCCCGCGAGACGCTGTCCGTGGGCTCGATCGCCTATGCGGCGATCCGCCCGGACGATCTTGTCCTTGGCGAGGCCGGTGGGAACGCGCTGCAGGTCAGGGTGGACACCATTGAATACCGGGGTCGTGAATTCGTCGGTACGGCGCATTCAGAGGGCGGACTCGACTTCGTGTTTCGCGCTCATCAGCCGGTCGAGCTGGGATCGACCGTTCACCTGCAAGCTGACGATCAGCGCGTCCTCGTCTTCGCCGAGCCGATCAAGGGGAGGAAATGATGGAGGCAATTGCGTCCACGGCCCATGTCGACCACGGGCCGAACTTGCGGCAGCGACTGGCTGCCAAGGGGTTCGACGCCGTGACCCTGCTGGTCGTTCCAGCCGCCATCTTCAGCCTGTTGCTCTTCGTCTACCCCTTCGCCTTCGGCTTCATTCTCTCCTTCGAACCGAAGAGCGGCGGCTGGCTTGCCAATTACCAGCGCTTCTTCTCCGATTCCTATTTCTACGACACGATTGCCAACACGCTTGGGCTATCCGTTCCAGTCACGCTGCTGAACCTGCTGCTCGCAGTACCAGTTTCGTTTCGCGTGCGGCTCATGCGGCGTCAGCGCCTTCTGACGACGATCCTCGTTCTGCCGATCACACTCGGGACTGTTCTGGTCGCGGAAGGGCTTCTGAATTATCTCGGTCCCCAGGGGTGGTTCAATCGCACACTCATCACTCTCGGGTTCATCGATCAACCCTTGCGGCTGGTTCACAACTACTGGGGCGTTTTCGCCTCTCTCGTGATTACAGGCTTCCCGTTTACGTTCCTGCTGACACTGTCCTATGTCACCGGCATCGATCCGGCGCTGGAGCAAGCGGCGGCGACGCTCGGAGCCAACGCGTGGCAGCGCTTCTTTCATGTCTATCTACCGCTCCTGATGCCGGGTTTCGCCATCACGTTCTGCCTGTCCTTTGTGCAGGCTTTCTCGGTCTTCCCCTCCGCGGTCCTGCTCGGCGAGCCTGCGGGCTCGACCCGCGTGATTTCCATTGCAGCCTATCAGGCCGCCTTCGAGGAATATGATTACTCCATGGCCTCTTCGGTTGCGATGATCATGGGTTTCGTCCAGCTCGCCATCGTCGTGCTGGTGCTCGCCTCGCGCGGGCTGTTCTACCGTGGCCCGGCCTCCGGCGCGAAAGGATAAGATGATGATCCGCGACACGACGCTTGGCGCGAAGCTGTGGGCCGTGGCTGTCTGGAGCCTGGTCGGCTTCTTCGTCATCAACCTCCTGGCCATGATCGCGACGGTGGTCACGAGTTCCTTCGCCACCCGCTGGCTGGGCACGTGGCTGCCGCTCGGCTGGACGACGCGATGGTACTCGTCCGCCTGGAGCGAGTTCCAGCTCTGGGACGTCCTGATCGTCACCTTTCAGGTCGTCGGACTGGTGGTCCTGCTCTCGGGGGCGCTCGGCGTCACCGCCGCCTATGCGCTCGCCCGACGCGACTTTCCGGGAAAGCGCCTTCTGGTGCTGCTCTTCCTGCTGCCGCTGCTGATCCCGCCGATCACCTTCGGCATTCCCCTGGCGACCGTTCTCTACCGGACAGGTCTTGCGGGCACGTTCTGGGGCGTCGTCGTGGCCAATCTGGTCCCGACGGTTCCCTTCGTGATCCTCGTCATGATCCCCTTCATCGAGCAGATCGATCCGAAGATCGAGGCGGCAGCCCGGGTGTTCGGGGCCAATACCTTCAAGCTCTTCATCCACGTGCTTCTGCCTCTCCTGCTTCCGGGCATCCTGGCGGCGCTGCTGCTGGTCCTCGTGCGCACCATCGCCATGTTCGAGCTGACCTTCCTGGTCGCGGGACCGACGAGCCAGACGCTGGTCGTGGCACTCTATTACGCAGTCTTTGCCGCAGGCGTTCGCGCCGTGCAGTCCATCGACGCCATGGCAGTGGTCTACATGGCCACCACCCTGGTCTGGCTCGTCATCGCCCTCCGCTTCGTGAACCCGACCCAGATCGTCACCCGCGCCAAACAGCAGCCTGCGCATTGAGGATACCATGCCGAAACGTTTGAGCGAGACGAACCTCGCCGATCTTCCTTCCGCCGTCGCGCTCCCCAGCTACGACCGTCGCGAGGTGACGACCGGCATCGTACATCTCGGCGTGGGCGCATTTCATCGGGCCCATCAGGCGGTGTATGTCGATGATATCCTGGCGCAGGATCCGCGCTGGGGGATCGCGGCGGCGAGCCTACGCAGTCCGGACACCTACGATGCGCTAGTGCCTCAGGACGGTCTTTACACGCTCTCCGTCCGCTCGGGCGAGGGAGAGGCGCTTCGAGTCATCGGCGCCATCCAGCGCGTCATCGTCGCCCCGCAGGCCGTGGAGGATCTTCTGCGCGTCATGGCCGATCCGAAAACGCGGATCGTCTCCTTGACCGTGACCGAGAAGGGCTATTGCCACGACCCTGCAACGGGAACGCTGAACGAATCCCATCCAGATGTCGTGCACGATCTGCAGAACCCGCATCTGCCCCGATCCGCGCCCGGCTTCATTCTGGAGGCCCTGCGGCGCCGGCGGGTCGCCCGGATCGCGCCCTTCACGGTTCTCACCTGCGACAATCTTCCGTCCAACGGACGTACGGTGAAACGCGTCCTGACGCGGTTCGCGGAATTGTCCGATCCCGCCTTCGGACGGTTCGTGGCGGATGAGGTGTCCTGTCCGTCGACCATGGTCGACCGGATCGTCCCCGCAACAAGCGACGAGGACCGTAGGCGCATTCGGGAGGCGTTGGGCGTAACCGACGCATGGCCTGTGGTGACCGAGCGCTTCACGCAATGGGTCATCGAAGACCGGTTCCCGCAGGGCCGCCCGGCGTGGGAAAGCGCCGGAGCGGAGTTCGTGGCGGACGTGGAGCCCTATGAGCACATGAAGCTGCGGCTCCTCAACGGGAGTCATTCGACTCTGTCCTATCTCGGCTATCTCGCCGGTTATGAAACGGTCGCGGACACCATGGCCGACCCGGCCTTCGAGGGGCTGATCGCGGAGCTGATGGACGAAGAGGTGACGCCTACGCTCCACATGCCCGCAGGCGCCGATCTCAGAGCCTATAAGCGCGCCCTCATCGAGAGGTTCAGGAATCCCGCCCTCCGGCATCGCACATGGCAGATTGCCATGGACGGCTCCCAGAAGCTGCCGCAACGCCTGCTCGGCACAGTCCGGGACCGCTTGCGCGAGGATGCTCCCATTGACCGGCTCGCGCTGGGCGTCGCGGCCTGGATGCGCTACGTGACCGGCATCGACGAAAAGGGGGCTCCCATCGACGTGCGCGACCCCATGGCCGCGTGCCTGCGGGAGAGGGCCGATCAGGCGGGAGGCTCGCCGGAGCGGCTGGCCAGAGAGTTGTTCGCCGTGCGGGATATCTTCGGGGACGACCTTCCTAACGACGAGCGCTTCACCGGCCCGGTCAGCGCTGCCCTGGCGAAACTCTATTCAAAGGGTGCAAAGCGGACTGTCGCCGAGTGGACCCAGTCTGTCAGGTCTTGAGGCCCTCGACGTTGTAAATCGGGATCGGGCGGCTCAAGCCCTTCAACTGAAAGTCACCCAGCGAGATCGCCGTGGCCATGTCCTCTACCTCGGTTGCGATGCGCTGCGTTACCAGGATCTGGCCGTCGCGCGCATCCGAGCAGAGGCGCGCCGCGACATTCGTCACGGTGCCGATCGCCGCGTAATCGAACCGGCCCTCGAAACCGATCCGGCCGAGCGTCGCATAACCCTGCGAAATGCCGATTCCAAAGCCGATGGAATAGCCGCGAAGGCCCCAGTCGCGAGCGAGTGCCTGGGTGCTGTCGCGCATGGCGACGGCAAGCCTCACGGCGCGAGCAGCGGCATCGGAGCAGGGGATTGGATCGTTGAAGAAGATCATCATGCCGTCCCCCGTGAACCGCTCGAGCGTTCCCTCCGCAGCGTGGATCAGCGGTCCGAGTCTGGAGTGATAGGCGTTCAGCAGGGCCATCACCTCCTCGGGAGCGGCTATCTCGGCGAAGCTCGTGAAGCCGCGCAGATCGCAGAAGAGCACGACGATTTCCCGGCGATGATGCTCGAGAATTTCCGCATTGCCGCCCTTCGAGGCGATCATGTCGGCAATCTGGGGCGCCAGGAAGCGCCTGAGATCGCGCAGGCGTTCGAGTTCTTGCACCTGCTGCTTCACGCGCAATTGCAGTTCCCGGTTCAGAACGGACAGTTCTGCCGCCTGCGCCTGCACCGTGTCGTAAAGCGTTTTGATCCTGAGAAGTGAGCGCACCCGCGCAACGAGGGTGGCGGGTTCGAATGGCTTCGTCAGGTAATCGTCGCCTCCGGCGTCGAGGCCCGCAACGACGTCCTTGATGCTGGATTTGGCGGTCAGGAGAATGATGGGGATGGCCCGAAGCGCGTCGTCACCTTTGAGGCGCTGGGTCACCGCGATGCCGTCCATGCCCGGCATCATGATGTCGAGCAGGATCAGGTCGGGCCGAAGCATTTCCGTGCGCTCCAGGGCCTCGGGCCCGTTGGTGGCCGTTGCGACGTCGTATCCTTGAGCCTCCAGGCGCACCCGGACGATCTCGATATTCTCCTCGACATCGTCGACCACCAGGATGAGAGGACGCTCGCGCATGGAGGGCTATTCCAGAAGATCGCGAATCTTCGCGAGGATCTGCCGTGGGCTGAAGGGCTTGGCGATGTAGCCGTCGCAACCGGCTCTCCAGGCTTTTTCCTCGTCTCCCGAAAGCGCATAGGACGTCACGGCGATGATCGGAGGCGCATGAGCCGCACTATTCGCCTTGATGTGCCGGATCGCCTCGTACCCGTCGAGAATTGGGAGTTGGATGTCCATCAGGATCAGATCGGGCTTGAACTCCTCGGCCGCCGTCACAGCCGCTTGGCCGTCATGCGCCTCGCAGACTTCGAAGCCAGCGTTGGACAGGAGGTCGCGCAGGATGCGCCGGTTGTCCTCCGTGTCTTCCACGATCAGGATCCGCTTGCTCATCAGGCGGCCTCCGTTACGCGGGTATCCAGCGGAAGGTCGATGGTGAAGGTCGAACCTTGCCCAACCGCCGAGTGGACGTGGATCGTTCCGCCGTGCATCTGCACGATGCGCTTGGAGATGGCGAGCCCGAGACCGGTTCCCGTGCCTCCGTTCACTGCGTTGGAGCCCTGCTGGAACGCCTCGAAGATGAGCTTTTGGTCCTTGGGGGAGATGCCGATGCCCGTGTCCTTGACGGCGATCTTCAGCCGTCCGCTTTCCACCCCCGCGCTTACCTCGACGGAACCCCGATCCGTGAATTTGATCGCGTTGCCGACGAGGTTGACGAGCACCTGGGTGAGCCTGCGCTCGTCGCCGCTGCCATAGGGGAGGTCCTCGGGGATCAAGACATGAAGCGCGATCCCCTTTGCCTTGGCGAGCGGTTCCGCCGTGGTCACGACCGCATGGACGAGATCGGAAACCGAATAGGGATCCGCGGCGATCAGAAGCTCACCCGCCTCGATCTTGGAGAGGTCGAGAATATCGTTGATGAGAGCCAGAAGATGCCGCCCGTTCACCTGAACGCGGGTGAGAACGCCATGTGCCTTCTCTGGCAGGTCGCCATAGAGCCCGTCGATCAGCAACTCAGTATAACCGAGCACCGCATTGAGCGGGGTGCGAAGCTCGTGGCTCACATTTGCCAGGAAGCGCGACTTAGCCTGGCTTGCCTCCTCGGCCTGCTCTTTGGCCTGACGCAGCACATCCTCGAACAGCTTCAGGTCGGTGATGTCGAAATAGGTGAGCATGCGGCCGCCGTCGGGAAGACCAATGATGCAGTACTGAAGAACCTGGCCGTTCTTCAGTCGCATCTCGGTCATGGCGGTGACGCCGCTCTTGATCTCCCCGATGCGCCTTGCCTTGTAGGCTTCCCAATCCTCGTCCGACACGTCGTAGCTGTCGAGTTCCCGGCTCTTCTCCATGTCCTCTTCCAGGGAGCGTGCTTTGTCGTAGAACCCCTCTGGCATCTGCCAGATCTCGCGATAGGCGCGATTGGCGAGCCGAACGTGGAAGTCCGGATCGAGGAAGAGGATTCCGTATTGAATGGTCTCGAGAACCGCGTTGAGATCGCGAAGTGCGGCTTCGGTTTCCTTCTTCGCCTGCTTGAGCTGCGCTTCCCTGTGCTTCAACTCGGTAATGTCGTTGAAGGCGAAAAGTAGCGCCGGGTGGGATTCGTAATCGGCGTAGCTCGCGTTGACCAAGGCCCAGAACTCGCTGCTGTCGTGACGCTGCAGAGGCACCTCCACATCTTGCACTCGGCCTTCCTGCGAGAGTATTCTCAGAATACGTTCGCGGTCGGCGGGGTTCGCGTAGTAATTCGGCGCCGAGGTCCCCCGCAGCTCCTCTTGCGTGAGACCGATCGCCTCCGCCGTGCGGGCATTGGCGTAGAGGATGCGTCCGTCCGACATCCGCGTCACCACCAGGGGGAAGGGAGCAAGCTCCAGGAGGCGCCGCTGGCGCTGCTCGGCGAGAGCGATCGCGTCGAGAGCCCGCTTTTGCTCCGTGATGTCCACATAGGTGAGCATGCGCCCGCCATCGGGCAGAGCCACGCAGTGATAGCGAAGCACGTGACTGTTGGGGGACTGGATTTCGATCGGAGATTCGCCGCAGTGCCGGATACCCTCCATGCTGCGCTCGATGAAGGCATCCTCATATTCGGGCTCAATGCTCATGGCCCTGCTGTGATGGGCGAACACGTCTCGGATGGGCGTGCCCTTGACGAGTTGCGACTCGGGCACTGCCCACATCTCCTTGTAGGCGCGATTGGCTAAGCGGATCCTCAGATCCGGACTTAAGAAAAGAATCCCGTAATCGATGGTATCGAGAAGAGCATTGAGCTCTCGATGGCGGGCAAGCTCCCGCTCGGCTCGTTCGCGCTCACTCAGCTCATGCGCCAGTTCCTCGTTGAGCTTGGCTAGGCTCGCACTGCGCTCGTTGAGCGCCGTTTCGCGAGCGTCGATCTGCCGGGCCATCGTCGTGAAGGCCTCCGCCAGTTCTCCGATTTCGTCGTCTCGCTTCAGGTTGAGGTGGGTCTTGAACTGTCCCTTGGCTACTGAGCTGGTCGCCCGCACCAGCAGCCGAAGGGGGACCGCGATCTGGCTTCGGAGAGTGGAGCTCAGAATGGCGATCTCGAAAAGCAGGGCCAGCGCGCCCATGAGGAGAACGAGGCGAGCGGTTTTCCAGGCGTTCTCGGCGGCACGATCCAGCGGATAGACGGTGGCGAGGGTCCAGGCGGGGCCGCTGAGTTTCGTGACAGCTATCACTTGGTTGTTGGCGTGGTCGTGAACAATTGTCTGTTGAGGCGGGCGCTCGCGCGTCAGGCGGTGAATCTCCTTGAGCAGCGGATCGCCTGTCTCCGAAATGGGCAGCGATCCGCTGCGCGCCTGAATGGCGTCCATGAAGCGCGGATGCGCGATGATACGCCCTTCCTCGGAGAAAAGGATGTTGTAGGTGCCGTCCAGATTGGTGCTCGCGGCGCGACCGATCAGGTCATGCACGAGGATGTCCTGCCCGATCTGGATCGCCGGGCGATCCTCCAGCAGGGCCGGGCGGGTCACCGACACGAGCCAGTCGTTGATGCCGTAATCGAAGTAGAGTTCGGACCAGCGCTCCCTGCCGGAGCTGCCGATAGATCCAGTACTGGCAATGAGCACGTCATCCTTGCCATCGGAGAGCAGGTTCAGCTTGCCTGAGATCTCCCAGTCGCCCGCGCGCAGGGCCCAGGGCTGATCCGGCCAGTACATGAGCACGGCGCCTTCCGGCGTCATCACATAAAGATTGGCGAACTGGCTCTTCCAGGCGGGTCCGAACTGCGTGATCAGGTCGAAGGCGACCACGAGCCGCCGCTTGAGATCGCGCTGGATCATCACGTGCTTGCCGATGAACCCCGTGACACCATAGGTCTTGAACACATCCTCCGTCAGCCGGGTGGTGCCGTCCGGGCGCTGCTCGAACAGGGCAGCGAAACGTTGTTCGGCTCCTTGCGGGTCCATTTGTCTGATTTCACGTAGATAGCTTTCCGAGAAGGTGCGGAGGTTGCTGCTCGCGAGATCGAAAATGGCGCTTTCCCGCACGCGTCTCTGTTCGACATACCGCTCCAGGCTCTCAATCGCCTGCCGTTCGAAGCCCGTCTTCACGTGCCAGTAGCTCATGATGGTAGCGGCGGCCACCACGAGACTGATGCGGATCGCGATCTTGCGGAGCGTCAGCAGCGTGAGTGAGCGTTTCGGGCTGGAAACCTTGCGAGGTTCGTTCGAGGTGAGGCTTGTCATGGAACGGCCCTGGCGAGGGGAGGAAGATCCTTGATGCCAAGCCTTCGGGCGATCCTGTCATTGAAGAACAACTCGCCCTCGCGATTGTATGAGAGGGGAATATCACTGGGCTGAACGCCATCGAGAATGCGAAGCGTTGCCTGGCCCATCCAGCGCCCCTGTTCCTGTGGGCTCTTCACCACGCCGATGAGGCTCACGGCCGTGAGCCATTCGAAGTCCGTGCCGCTCGGGATTTCGCTTCTCTCCTCCGCGAGGCGGCTTGCATCGGCGAGGTCCCAGTCCGGTACTGCCCCGACGCCTAAGATCATGAGCATGTCGACTTCCTTCTGCGCGCGCAGGAATGCCTCCTTCCAAGCCGCATGCGAGTTCACGAAGTATGTCTTGTCATAGCGGACGCCGAAGAGCCGCTCGTGATAGGCTAGCTCCTTGCGCTTGACTTCGGTGTCCTCCGCAAGAAACCCCAGTCTCGGCCCGCGCGCATGCCGGTGCAGCAGTTTCAGGATCTGCGGTATTGGGGAAACCTCCACCATGCCCGTGGTGTTGCGGTATGGGAGACCATAGGTGGAGGCATCCCAGTTCAGGCCGCAGAAGACGACTGGAACGGCAGCATCGCGCAGGAAGGGCATGACCAGGTATTGCGCCGCGGGGTCGTCACTGACGGTGACCACATGCGGCTTGAACTCGTCGAGCACCCGAATGGCCCCCCGGGCGGAGGCGTGAATGTCGTCTTGGGACGGCCGCCGCTTTGTGTCCATATGGAATACACGCAGCTCGATGGCCTTTCCGCTCAAGGTTTCCTGGAGAGCGGCCAAGATCCCGTCGTTCCATTGATTGCCAGCGTGATAGGAATCGACATGAAGAACTCTTCTCGAGGCGCCCTGCGCGCAAGCGCCATCCGTCATTGCGAGAATGGCCAGGGCACAGGCGATGAGGCAGGTGAGCGCTGCTTCCCGCATCCGAGATCGTGCGTGTTCGAAACGTCGTGACATGGCATAATCCGATTGTGCAAACGCTCGACTGCCTTTGGCGGACGCTTGTCCTTCTCACATTGTGCCGCGGTTTATGCCTTGCTTGTGAGTTTCGCTGCCAGAGCATACTATGCCCCTATGCTGCGGCTCCCAACTCTTTTGCGTCCCCATACTCCTTAAGGGTTAGTTTCGGCATAACGAGTGATGCCGAAACGGGCACTCGTGGGACCTCGTGAGGGCGTGACGGGCTTTGCCTCACGAGGCGTGCAGGACTCGCAGATCGCAGCGATGTGGCGGTGGTCCGTTCCGCAGCAGCCTCCCAGAACGCAGAGGCCTGTCAGCCTGTCGCGCAAGGACCGGTAACGGCGCCCGAGGTCCTCCGGGTCGCCTGCGTCCAGTTCGGTCGCTGCATCGAGCTCGGCGTGGCTCAAGGCAGAAGCGTTGGCTCGGACCCCCCTGATCCGGGCGAGCCATGGACCCTGGGTCGCCACCGTGCTCTCGAAATGCTTCGGATGGGCGCAGTTGATCAGGTAGTAGATGGGCCCCGCGCCGGTGGCGTCATCGACTTTCCGGATGGCCTCCTGCAGCGTATCTCCGGACGGCAGGCGTCCATCGGTTTCCACGGTGAAGGAAATCGCTATCGGCACGCCGCGGGTTTGTGCGGCGCGCACGATGCCGATCGCCTCTTCGGGATAGGTCAGTGTCATCGCGCTCACCATGTCCGCCGCCGTGTCGCAAAAGACCTCGACCTCGGGTGCATGATATTGCTCCGCCTCCTCGCTCCCCATGCGGTGGTCGGCCCTGTATCCGTCGCCGCGCGGCCCGATGATGCCGTTGATCACGATGGGTGTGTCTTTCGTCGCAAAGGCATTACGCAGCTCACAGGCAAAAGTCACCGACATGCGCAGGATATCCGCCAGATCTCTCGCGCCGTAGCCCAGCTTCGCACCCCAATCCGCGTTCGCGCGCCATGTGACGGTATCGAGAATGAATCCGAGGTTTCGCTGCCTGGCGATCTCGAGATACGGATTGAAATATGTCCTCAGCGTCTCGCGCCCATCCTCGCTCGCCACGAGCGGGAATGCGGCGAAGCAGGGCAGTTCGATGCCGTGGAGAAAGACGAGGCTTGTCTCCAGACCGCCATCCGTCAGGAAGTCGCCGCCGGAAAGTTGCGGAAGGTTGGAACGATGCAAGGCCATGGTTCATTTCCCTCGAGCCGAGATCCGCATTCTGAGTGCAGACGACGCAACCTTCTGTGAGGTGAATCACATGGGACCGCGTATAAGGGTGCCCTTGCGGTCGTCTGGAGGATGATAGAGACGGGATGGGTGGAGCACGCGAATGCAGTTGCGGCCCAATTCGATCCATCCCATGCGGCGCCAGCTCTGAAGCTGGCGGTTGACGCTTTCGCGGCTCGCACCGACGAAGACAGCCAGCTCCTCTTGGCTCACATGCAGCTCCCGCCCATAATCCGCACTCAGCGCAACGAGGCGATGGGCCAGCCGGGCTTCAAGCGGCAGCAATGCGCGCTCCTCCATCTGCGAACTCATCCAGCGAATGCGCTCGCAGAGAAGTTCGACGATGCGGATCGCCACGGACGGGCGCTGCTCAAGAAAACGGAAGAAGTCCCGCCGGAGTACCGTATAGAGCTCTGTCGGCTCGACTGCCACCGCATCGGCAGTGCGAGGGCGGCCGTCGAGCAATGCGACTTCGCCGAAAACATCGCCTGGGCCGAGCAGATTCAGCGTCAGGCGCCTGCCGGACGAAATGCCTGTCGCGATGCGGATCTGCCCGCGGCGCACCGCATAAAGCGCATCTCCCGGATCGCCTTTGAGGAAGAGCGTCTCGCCCGCTTCGAGGCGCTTGGACACGCACAGGACGGCAATGGCATCGATCGCTTCATCGCCAAGGCCGGCAAAGAAAGGGTTGGCCTTGAGCAGCAGGGCGAGATTGTGCGGTCCAGCCATAATGGGCCCTTTCGTCGACGGCGGCGACTGCAATGTGACCGAGGTCACAGAAGCCGGGCCGCGCAAGGTGCATCATCAACCCTGTCGATGACCGGCAGTCCTATTCTGCCTTTGTCGGCATAGCCGGGCCTCGGTCCGGCCCAATCTAGCATCAAACACGCTGGGAGGCATGCGATGATGCGGAATGTTGCTTCGACAAGCGGTGGTGTCGCCTATTCCGGCTCCTTCGCGCGTGCCACCGTCGAGAACGCCCTCAAGGCCGCTCGTCGTTTGATTGCGCTGGTGCGGAAAGCCATGGCGCATGAGCGGAGCCGTCGCCAGTTGGCACAATGGGATGAGCGAATGCTGCAGGATATCGGGCTCGAGCCTTTCGACGTCTATTACGGTTGGCGCAGCCCCGCCCGGCAGCATTCGAAGCCTTCGCGGATTTCCTCCTGACAGGGAATGGAGATGGGCATCTATTCTCGCTATATCGGCCCGAAACTGGTCAGCTGCCTTTGCTCCATGGACGATATCACGGCGGAGCGCGAACGGGTCATTCCCCTCGCAAGCGGAGTGGTGCTCGAGATCGGCATGGGACCGGGACTGAACCTGTCGCTCTACAATCCTCTTGCGGTGACGAAGGTCATCGGGGTCGATCCGAACGAGGCCTTCCTGCACCTTGGCGAAGCGCGGCGCCGGAAGAGCCGAGTGCCTCTGGAGATCCTGCACGCCCCAGCCGAGGCGCTGCCCCTGACGGACTGCACCGTCGACACAGCGGTGATCACCTACACCTTGTGCTCGGTCGACGATCCCGACCGTGCGCTCCGGGAAGTGCGGCGTGTCCTGAAGCCCGATGGCAGAGTACTTTTCCTGGAGCACGGGTTGTCGCCCGAGGAGCACGTCGCGCGGTGGCAGCGTCGGCTGAATCCGATCTGGCGCTCGCTCGCGGTGGGCTGCAATCTCACGCGCCCGGTGGCGGAACTCTTTCAGCGGACAGGGTTCTCGATCCAGGAGATGGAGGAGTATTATCTTGGAGGCGCCCCCCGCGTGCTCGGCTTCCATTGCCGTGGTATTGCGCAGGTCTCCTGAAGAAGAGCGCGCATCCCGTCGCTGCTTGGTCCATGAGAAGTCTGCCCTAGATTCATACTGTGCAGGATAGTTCCCTCCCATCAGGCCACCGGAGTCGCCTTCCCGCGATACTCCTCGGCCGGCTTGCCGTCGCGCTCTTGCTCGGGCTTGCGATCCTCTCCGGACTCGTCTGGCGTGGGGTCATCGCTGTTCCCGGCCACCTCAATCCGTTCGCGCCGTTGCGCATTGCCGATGAGGTGAACGGATTGACGCGGATGAAGCTCTCCCGTCTCGAACGAAACCCGTCGCAATGCGTGGCGGTGCTGGCTGATTCGGACGTGTCCTACACGCCCGTTGCGGATCGTCCGAGCGATGAGGGCTGCGGGCTTTCCAATGCAGTCTCAGTGAGAGAGGTTTCCCGATCCCTGAATCGGCGCTTCATAGCCTCATGCCCTCTCGCGGTGGCATGGGCCTTGCTCGACAGCCATGTGATCGGTCCCGCGGCGCGCCGCCACTTCGGACAGGCTGTCGTGCGTGCCGTTCATCAAGGCACTCATGCCTGCCGCAACATTAATCATCGTACGACGGGCCGCCGGAGCGAGCATGCGACCGCCAATGCAATCGACATTGCAGGTTTTGTGCTGGCTGACGGGCAGGAAGTGACAGTGGCACGGGATTGGAAAGGAGACAGGCCCCGCCACGCAGCCTTCCTGAGATCGGTGCGGGACGGAGCCTGTTCCTTCTTCGACGTAGTACTCAGCCCCGATTACAACGAGGCGCACCGTGACCATTTTCATTTCGACATGGGCGCCTCTCGGACATGCCGATGAGACGCTTCTCTGCTCAGTTGAGGGCGTATGACGGCATGTCGCCCATCAGGGCGGCCCTGGCGGCCAGCAGCAATGCCTCGCCCAGCTCGCGGGCATGCTCGGCCGTCATGGCCACCGGCATCTGCCGGCGGACGCCTTGCTCGTACTCCTCGGCCGTGGCGGCCATCTCGATCACCATCATCGCATCCCGGCCGTCGAGGGTGCCGACGGAAAACGAGGTGAGCGCGCAGATCTGGTCCATGTCGGGTTTCATTGTTCTGCCCCTACGGTACGCAGAAGAATCTACAGATTCGCCGCCCCCCTGTCTGCTCTCCGCCCAGGGAGTGGATTTTGTTGCATTCCGAGACTTGAAGTAAAATGAACCGGCTGGGCTCCCGCCATAGGCGCTCCACATAACTGGCCAGGCCCATCGGTGAAGAACGGGGTTCGCACATACCAATCCCTCAGCCGCGCCGAGGAATGCCTTCCGACGGCGAACCATGCGCGCCACGAGGGGCCCATCTTTATTCGCCTCACGGCGCATCAAAGTTCAGCTTGGCGCGTTGAGAGGGGGCAACCGGCATTGATCACATCGATCAAGAATAGAGGCGGAGGTCGTCATGCTTCGTCGTTTCGGGTGGATTCTTGCGTTTCTCCTCATCAGCGGTCTTCTCGACCGAACGCCGGCACTTGCCGAGCCTCAGATCGATGTCGCACTCGTCGTGGCCGTCGACATCTCCTCCTCCATGGAGGCGGAAGAGCAGGGATTGCAGCGCGCCGGCTTCGTGGAAGCTTTCCGCTCCTCCCTGGTGCACGAGGCCATCCGGAACGGCGCAGCAGGCCGGATCGCGGTGACCTATGTCGAGTGGTCCGGCGCCAAGGATCAAACGGCCGTTGTGCCGTGGACTGTCATCGACGGGCCGGAGAAAGCGATTGCCTTCGCGGATCATCTTGCCGCCAAGCCGATCCGCCAGGCTGGCATGACATCGATTTCCGGTATCATCGATTTCAGCCGCGGCCTCTTCAATGAACTCGGCGGGATGTCCGCACGCCGCGTCATCGACATTTCAGGGGACGGACCCAACAACGATGGGCGCAAAGTCGTGCTCGCGAGGGACGAGGCTGTCGCGGACGGCATCGTCATCAACGGATTGCCGATCATGTTCGGGCACGCCCAGAACAGCCCGGAGATGGACGGGCTGGACGTGTATTACAGGGAATGCGTTATCGGTGGCGCAGGTTCGTTCATGATCCCGCTTCACGATTCGGAGCAGTTCGCCATGGTCATCCGGACCAAGATCATGCGGGAGATTGCCGGGGTCGAGGACGGAAGCCCGCATGTCATTCCGGCGCAGGCGCGCATGAACTGCATCACCGGGGAGAAGAGAACGGACGATGACTTGAGCGTGCAGAAAGATCCGTAGCGCCTTCAACGCATGAGCCCTGCGGCTTTCAACGCCCTCGTGATGACGCCGCCAATATCCTGAACCGGCGACGGTGCCTCTCCCCGGATGCGCTCGTCCTCAGGCAGTCGCGCGTGGACGTGACCGCCCGCACCGGTTGCCGCTGCGAGGCTTGGTTTGCGTTTCGAAACGACGCTGTCCGTGAGCCCCCAGAATCGCGCGATGTGATAGCTGGAGGAAATGCCCACTTCGAGCAGGAACGGACCTGCGACACCATAGTGGTTCTCGTCGTTACCTGTGGCGAGCGGCGTGCCATGGGCCATGCCGCTGATGATGTATTCCTCGATCAGGTCCTCGCCAGCATTGTTCGTCCAGACGCGGCGCGGGTAGCCGTCCACCGTCTCGCTGCGGCTCGCGGAGGCCGTAAGACCGTGAACGTCGGTCCATTGCTTGATGATCTCGCCCGCGTTCATGGGCTTGACGGTGGCATCCGCGCTGCCGTGCCAGACGGATACCTTGGGCCAGGGGCCTCGATGCAGCGACGCATGGCGCACCAGGTCGCCCCATTCCCCCCCGGTACGGGTTTGTCCCTGGAACATGCACTCGAAGGCCTCCGAGACGCTGGTGGCGCATCGATAGGGCAACCCTGCGATGATGGCTCCGCCGGCGAACACCTCCGGATAAGTGGCCAGCATGGCGGCCGTCATGGCGCCGCCTGCCGACAGTCCGGTGACGAAGACGCGACTGCGATCAATGCCGTGCTCACGGATGGCGATTTCCACCATCTGGCGGATCGAGGCAACTTCTCCCCGGTCGCGTTCGATGTCTCCGGTTTGGAACCAGTTGAAGCAGCGCTTGGGATTGTTGGCTTTCTTCTGCTCGGGGAAGAGCGCCACGAAGCCGTAGCGCTCGGCCAGGACCGACCATCCGGAGCCCAAGTCGTAGCCTGCGGCATTCTGGGTGCACCCGTGAAGAACCACGACCAAAGCCGGAGACGGGGCGAGCTCCGGCGGCGCGTAGGTGAACATGCGCAGATTGCCCAGATTGATGCCGAATTTTTCCGTTTCGACCAGGCGGTGCGGAATCGCCTTCGATGGCTCAAGCGGCGATGCGCTCGTGGCTGCGGCCTTCATCAACCCTTCCCATTGGCTGCGATAGCGAGCCAATTGGCGGATCATGTTCCCTAGGCGCTGCATCGGGCGTATCCTTCAGGTTCCAAGGACTGGATAACGCCAGAGCGGTGCCTGCGTTGCAATGCAAAAACCGTATTGCCTCGCAGCGGATCGGCCTGCGGCGGCGGGAAGGCCGATCCGCTTCTCTGCTCAGTTGAGGGCGTATGACGGCATGTCGCCCATCAGGGCGGCCCTGGCGGCCAGCAGCAATGCCTCGCCCAGCTCGCGGGCATGCTCGGCCGTCATGGCCACCGGCATCTGCCGGCGGACGCCTTGCTCGTACTCCTCGGCCGTGGCGGCCATCTCGATCACCATCATCGCATCCCGGCCGTCGAGGGTGCCGACGGAAAACGAGGTGAGCGCGCAGATCTGGTCCATGTCGGGTTTCATTGTTCTGCCCCTACGGTACGCAGAAGAATCTACAGATTCGCCGCCCCCCTGTCTGCTCTCCGCCCAGGGAGTGGATTTTGTTGCGTTCTCTGGCGGAAAAGGAAATGCATCCGGCGATACGGAAAGCCGAAGCTCGGGCGTCCTTGACGAAGATCAATGCCAGCTTGCGCTGGGGCCAGCAAGAAGTACCGGAAACGGCAGTGACGGTCGATCGGCCGGTTTCCCTTTGACTAGGAACAGAACCATGCCGGATCTTGTGAAGCTCGCCGAGGATATCAAGCGCACGCGCGACGAGATTCGGCTGAAGATCCATCTCTGCTCGAAGGAGGTTCAGGATGAGTGGTCCTGGCTCGAGCAGCGTTGGAACTCCTTCGAGACCAGGGCTGAACTCGGCAGGAGCGCCAGGGATGTGGGAGGTGCCCTGAAAATCCTCGGCTTCGAGCTCAAAGACGCCTTTGCACGTATCCGGCGGGCCCTCTGATCATGTCGCGCACGTCCTCTATTCATCGTGAGCTTGCTTCCCTGCACGCAGAGTTGAGGAAACCCTCCCGGGCCATCGCGAAGGCAGCGTCGCATGCCGCAATGTAGGAGGTGGGGAGCGATGCGGAAGGCAGCGATGCATCATGAGCGGCCGCTCTCGAAGAGCAGGGGCGTGAATTGAGCGAGGCATTCTCCGATCACAAGGGCAGTATCAAAGAGTTCATCGCCGAGCGTCCGCTGGTGTCCGTTCCGGATGCACTCGTTTTCGGTCTGGCGCTCGGGCGCATGATGGGACTGGCTTAATGGTCATGATGGACAGCATCGTCCGCAACATCCGCGTTCGATCAGAGCTGGGGCTCCGTCTGGGCTGCCGCGATGGTCGCGCTCGGCAATCTCGTCATCGCCGTTCTGCTACTGGCCGCGGCCGAGAAGTCGAAGCCGGGACGGGAGATTGAATTGGCGCTCGAAGTGCGAAACTCCGCTCTTCAGGCGTTGGAGGCGGATGCCGTGGCCATCCAGTTGCAGCTCACGGAACTGCGCGACGAAGTGCGCGGCAAGAGGCAGTCGATCGTCGGCTTCGTGCGTCATCCGATCGGCTCCGCCCTTCCGGCAATGCTCGTGCCGCTGTCGGGAGCTGTGATCAAGAATCTCAAGAAGCCCGCCAACGAGTCCTGCTCTGGCTGGATGCCACCTCGGCAGCAGCAGGACGGAGCGGGAGGGCGCTCCGGCCTGCTTTGCGTTCTCAGCGGCGTTTGTCGGACGCGCGCTTCTTGTCTTTCGGGCGCTTGCTGTCCTTCGAGCTCTTATGATCGCGAGGCTGCTTCGATTCATGAGGGCGCCTGCTCTCTCGGGGAGGCTTGCGCTCGGAAAGGTCGCCTCTGCCTTTCGGGCCTTTGGGGGCGGGACCGTCCCAGGATTTGCCGTGTGGCGCATCGGCCGGCTCAATGCGGATGTCCTCGTCATTGGTCTTGCGCACGGCGGCGGCGAATTTCGGCGCGTGGGATTTGGCGATCTGGAATTTCGATTCCCGGTCGAAGATCTTGATCGAGCCGATCTCCTTCTTCGTCACGTGGCCGAGACGGCAGATGATCGGCAGAAGCCAGCGTGGATCGGCGTTGTTGCGGCGCCCCACACTCATGCGAAACCAAATCATATCCTCCGAGGAGCCGTAGGCTCCACCCTCGGAGGCTCCGCGGCCCCAATCCCGACCTCCACGGGCTCGTTCTTCCTCACGCTCGCGCTTGTCCTTGCGCTGGCGCGGGCCTCGATCCTCGCCCGGATCGAAGATCTCCTCCGGTGCAGGCAGGCGCGAGCGGTGAAAGCGTGCCAGTGCATTGGCGATCTCCTCGGCGGACTTCTCTGCGACAAGAACGCGCGCCATGGCCAGATCCTCTTCCGTCGTTTCCTCGGAAAAGATCGGATCCTGCATCAGGCGCTCACGATCGAGCTTGCGAATGTCGTCGGCCGATGGCGGCCCGGCCCATGTTGCGTCGATACCCGCCTGGTCGATCAGGCGCTCGGCCTTGCGGCGGCGCGTGTAGGGCACAAGCATGACGCACACGCCCTTGCGTCCGGCCCGGCCCGTGCGGCCGCTGCGGTGCAGGAGTGTCTCGTGATCGTTGGGCAGATCCACATGGATCACGAGGCCGAGATCCGGGAGGTCGATGCCGCGTGCGGCGACGTCGGTGGCGACACAGACCCGGGCGCGTCCGTCGCGCAGGGCCTGCAGGGCGTGGCTGCGTTCGCTCTGGCTGAGCTCGCCCGAGAGCGCGACCGCAGCGAAGCCGCGTTCCACGAGACTTGCATGAAGGTGCCTCACCGCCTCACGGGTATGGCAGAACACCATCGCGCCGCGGCTCTCGTAGAAGCGCAGCACGTTCACGGTGGCGAGCTCGGTTTCGTTCGGTGCGCAGCGGATGGCGCGGTACTCGATGTCGCCGTGCGGCTCGTTCTGAACCAGGGTGTCGATGCGATGCGCGTCGCGTTGGTAGCGCCGAGCGAGCGTCACGATGTTCTTCGGCAGGGTTGCGGAGAACAGGAGCGTGCGACGGTCCTCGGGGGTGGCGTCGAGGATGAATTCCAAATCCTCGCGGAAGCCGAGATCGAGCATTTCGTCCGCCTCGTCGAGCACCACGACCTTCATCTTCGAGGTGTCGAGACGCCCGCGCTCCAGATGGTCTCGCAGGCGACCGGGCGTGCCGACGACGATGTGGCAACCGTCTTCCAGCGCGCGCTGCTCGCGGCGCACATCCATGCCGCCGACACAGGAGACGACCCGCGCGCCCGCCGGGCCGTAGAGCCAGATCAGCTCGCGGTTGACCTGGAGGGCCAGCTCGCGGGTCGGCGCGATGATGAGCGCCAGAGGCTCGCGGGGGGCGCCGAAGCGCTCCGCCCCGCCGAGCAGGGTCGACGCCATGGCTAGGCCATAGGCTACCGTCTTGCCCGACCCGGTCTGGGCGGAGACGAGAAGATCGCGGTCGAGGGCATCCTGTTCGAGGACGGCAGCCTGGACGGGGGTGGGATCATTGTAACCTCGGTCGGCAAGGGCACGCTCGAGGCTCGGATTGGTCTTGGGGAAGGGCATGGGAATAGGGGCTGAACCGGTTGGAAGGAGCTTTCCAAGCTCCGATAAGGATGATCAGCCGGAGGCGGCACCGTCGTCTATTTCGTCGATCGACACCAGGAACACGACATCGATGTTGATATCGCCAGAGTCTTCGTCGCCTTCGACCTCGTCCTCATCCTCTTCGTCCAGAACCTCATAAAACGCATCGATCTCATCTTCGGATGCGGGTCTGGTTGTCAAGGCAGCTGAGCCGTCCCAGAGGAATCGGCCCTCGCTCTTAAACGATTTTAGGTCATCTTTAAAGCTCTCGCTCAAAAAGAGCTCCTGGGCCTGCTCCTGGTCGGCATTGGTCACGGCAACCGCCTTGCCGGCAATCTCGAGGGTAACCATGGCGTGTCCTTCGTCGCGCAAGCTGGAATCTGTCTGCTAACGCTCAGGAGGCCATTTCGATCATTGCGGCCCGGCCGCGAGGCCTCATAAGGTGTAGCGCAGGGCCTCGCTGGCAGTCCTCAGAGACGGCAGGAAGCGTTCCTCCATCTCGGAGGCGGGCACGCGTGCGGCCTGGGCGCTGATGTTGAGGGCAATCGAAACTTGGCCGTTCTTCTGCACGAGCGGCACGGCAATCGAGCGAAGGCCGAGTTCCAGCTCTTCGTTGACGATGGCGTAACCCTGTTGCCGCGTGGTCTCCAGCACGGCCCGGAACCGGTCCTTGTCCGTGATGGTCTTGGGCGTGCGGGGCTCCAGAGCGACGCGCCTGAGATAGGTCTCGACCGTTTCAGGCGGGTGAAAGGCCAGTATCGCCCTGCCGAGGGAGGTGCAATAGGCGGGCAGGCGGCTTCCAACTCCCAATCCGATGGACATGATGCGGCGCGTGGCCGAGCGGGCGATATAGACGATGTCGTCGCCGTCCAGCATCGCCGCCGAACTCGACTCGCCCGTCTCCTCCGAGATTCGCTCCAGGAAGGGCTGCAGGCGCGTGGATAGCGCGGTGGAGGAGAGATAGGCATAGCCGAGCCTGAGAATGCGCGGGCTCAAGGAGAAATAGCGCCCGTCGAAATCCGCGTAGTTGAGACGGGTGAGCGTGCGCAGGTATCGGCGGGCGGCCGCGCGGGTGATGCCGGTGATCTTGGCCACGTCGGACAGAGTCAGGCGCGGGCGACTGGCGTCGAACGCCTCGATCACCAGAAGGCCCTTTTCAAGGCTCGCGACGAAATCGCGATCGTCGCTCTCCTGACCACCCGTCCGCCCAGACTGCATGCTGCCCTCCAAAAAGTGGCGGGTTCGACTCAAGGCGTCTTGACACCGCGCCCTTGAATCGTCCTTCATGTTCGATATGGTAATCAATGTTCGCGATGCGCACAAGCTGATTGACCTGAACAGCAAACCGCGGTCCATCCAATGAGATCCGTGGACCCGCAGGGAGGGAAGCGAGGATGACAGCAGGCAAGAAAATTTTGGGTGCGGCCGTCGGTGCGGTGCTGATGGGCTCCGGCTCCGCATATGCCGATACCATCAAGGTCGGCATCATCGGCCCGTTCTCGGGTCCGTTCGCCCTGCAGGGAAAGAATTTCCAGGCCGGCGTGGAGGCCTATCGGGCGCTGAACGGAAAATCCGTGAAGGGACATGACGTCGAGATCATCTATCGTGACCTTCCCGCCGCCAATCCAGCACAGTCCCGCGCCCTGGCGCAGGAACTCGTGGTAAAGGAGAAGGTGCAGTATCTCGGCGGCGTCTATTTCACGCCGGACGCCATGGCGATCACGCCTCTGCTTTCCCAGGCCAATACGCCTCTCGTCATCTTCAACGCGGCCACCTCCGCAATCATGAACACCTCGCCGCTCGTGGTCCGCACGTCGTTCACCACGGCGCAGACGACGAACCCGCTCGGCAAGATCGCATTCGACGAGGGCGTGAGGAAGGCGATTACCGTCGTCAGCGACTATGGTCCGGGCGTCGATGCCGAGAATGCGTTCAAGAAGGCGTTCGAGGCCGCAGGCGGCGAGGTGGTGGAATCCGTCCGGATGCCGATGAACACCACTGATTTCAGCCCGATCATGCAGCGCGTGCGCGATTCCGGTGCGACCGGTCTCTTCGCGTTCCTGCCCTCCGGTCCGCCCACCCTGGGTTTCGTGAAGGCTTTCAACGAGACGGGGCTCAAGAGAGCCGGCACCAAGTTCTACGCGCCCGGCGATCTGACGCAGGAATCCGACCTGCCGGCCCTTGGCGAGGCGGCGGAAGGACTGAAGACCAGCTTCCACTACTCAGTCGCGCATGACAGCCCGGAGAACAAGAGGTTCGTGGAAGCCGCTGTCAAGGCCATCGGCTCGGCGGACCAGCTCTCCTTCCCGGCGGTCGGTGCCTATGACGGCATGCACGTCATCTACAAGATGATCGAGGCCACCGACGGCAAGCAGGACGCGCAGAAGGCGGTGGACGCCGTGAAGGGCCTGTCCTGGACGAGCCCGCGCGGGCCGGTCCGAATCGAGCCCGAGACGCGTCACATCACGCAGAACATCTATCTGCGCGAGGTCGCAAAGAACGCGGACGGGAAGTACATCAACAAGGAAATTCAGACCTTCCCGGACCAGAAGGATCCCGGTCTCGCCACTCAGTGAGCGAAGCGAACAGGGTGGGCGCCATCCCATGACGATCGCGTCCACCGTCATTGTCCATTCAGCGCCGAACGAGGAAGCGGAAGAGCTCCATGCGGACCATTCTCAGCATTGCCATCGACGCCCTGGCGTTCGGCATGGTGCTGTTCATCATCTGCATCGGCCTGTCCCTCACGATGGGTCTGATGCGCGTCGTGAATCTGGCCCATGGCGCTTTCGCGATGATCGCAGGTTATATCGCCTCTTACGCCGCCCGAGACCTCGGCCTCGGCTACGCGGCCGCGATATTCCTTGCAATCACCGGCACGATCGTGATCTCGATTCCGCTCGAGCGTTTTCTCTACCGGCGGATCTATGGCAGCTCCGAACTGACCCAGGTGCTGATGACCATAGGTCTCACTTTCTGCGTTATCGGCATCACCAATTATTTCATGGGTCCGACGTTGAAGACCATTCCGCTGCCGCAGGCTCTCAGTCAGCCGGTGGATGTGGGCTTTCGTACCATTGCCGCGCACCGGCTCTTCGTGATCGCCTGCGGCGCGGCCGTCGCCGTCGGCCTGTGGTATCTCATCGAGCGGACGAGCTTCGGCATCAAGCTGCGGGCGACCGTCGATAACTCCGCCATGAGCGATGCGCTCGGCGTGCGCACGCAGGTGGTCTACGCCATCAGCTTCGCCATCGCCATCGGCCTTGCCGCGCTCGGCGGCGTCGTCGGAGCGGAGTTTTTGCCCATCGAGCCGTATTATGCACTGCGTTATATGGTGACTTTCCTCGTGGTCGTCTCCGTCGGCGGCGCGGGGTCCATTCCGGGCGCTCTCATCGCATGTCTCGTGCTCGGGCTCGTGGATACGACGGGGCGCTACCTGATGCCCGATTTCGGTAATTTCTTCTTCTACGCCGCGGTGATCCTCATCGTCTGTCTGTTCCCGCGCGGCTTCCTCGGAAGGGCTCAGTAACATGCACATCATGGCCCAGGCGGGAACAGTGTCGGCAATGTCCAAAGCGAAGAGCCATCACTGGTGGCGCGACGTCGCAGGAATTGCTCTGATCGCGGCTTTCGGCGCGGCAGGCTACTGGCTGTTTCCGGACAATCTCGCGCTGCTCACCCGGATCGTCGCAGTGGCCCTGCTGGTGCTGTCGATCGATCTCGTCGTCGGCTATTGCGGCGTCGCCACCTTGGGACAGGCGGCGCTGTTCGGCGCAGGTGCCTATGCGGCCGGCATCGCCTGCGTGAACGGCGTGACGGAGCCGATGACGCTGATCGCCATCGGCGCGGTCGCGGGCGCTGCGGCGGGGCTCCTTATGGGCGGCATCATGCTGCGCGCGCACGGCCTGGCCCAGCTCGTTCTCTCCATCGCCATCGTGCAGCTGTTCCATGAAGCTGCGAACAAGGCCTCCGCCTATACGGGCGGCAGCGACGGACTGGCCGGCCTGATGGTGAGCCCCCTCTTCGGGGTGTTCGAATTCGACCTCTGGGGGCGCACGGCTTATCTGATGGGTCTTACCCTTCTCCTGCTCGTCTTCATCGCGCTCAAATTCGTCGTGGCGTCACCCTTCGGGATGCTGTGCCGCGGCATCAAGCAGGACCCGGTCCGCATCCGCGCCATGGGCTCCTTCGTCTTTCCTGTTCTCTTGAAGATGTTCGTGATCTCGGGCGCGGTCGCCGGAGCAGGGGGCGCCCTGGCGGCGATTTCCACTCAGGTCGTGGGACTCGACAGCGTGAGCTTCGAACTCTCGGCGAATGCGCTCGTCATGCTGGTGTTGGGCGGCCTCGGCACGCTCTATGGAGCGCTGATCGGAACTGTGATCTTCATGGGCTTCGAACATATGGTGTCGGCCATCAACCCGTTCCACTGGATGACGATGGTGGGCGCATTGCTGATCGCCGTGGTGTTGGCCGCGCCCGGCGGCTTGAGCAGCCTGGTGGAACGGATCTCCGCATCGAGGGGAGGGAAGTCATGAGCGATCTCTTCCGCGTCGAGAACTTGTCCAAATCCTTCGGCGGGCTGGCGGTCAGCCGCGACATCTCCCTGTCGATGCCGGCGGGTGAGCGCCTGGCGCTCATCGGACCTAACGGGGCCGGCAAGACCACCTTCGTCAATCTGGTGACCGGTCAGCTCAAGCCCAGCGCGGGGCGCGTCCTGCTGAACGGAGAGGATGTCACGCAGCTCGGCGCCGTGCGTCGCGTCCGCAAGGGACTGGTGCGCACCTTTCAAGTGACGCGCCTTTTCTCCGATCTAACGCCCGAGGAGCATGTGACCCTCACCGTGCTGCAGCGGCAACGGAAGGCCACGCGGATCCTGAGCCGGTTCCACGGCAGCTCCCATGTCGCGGACGAGGTTCACGGCATTCTCGGTACCCTCGGATTGCACGAGGTCGCGCGCCGCAAGGTGGGGCAGATTGCCTATGGCCAGCAGCGCTTGCTGGAGATCGCCATTGCGCTTGCCCTGAAGCCGAAGGTGCTTCTGCTCGACGAGCCCGCGGCGGGCGTACCCTCTGCCGATACGCCGCGGATCGAGCAGGCTCTGGAACGCCTTCCGCCGAGCCTCGCAGTGCTCATGATCGAGCACGACATGGATCTCGTGTTCCGCTTCGCCAAACGCGTGGTGGTGCTCGCGGCGGGCGAAATCATTTTTGAAGGTCTTCCGTCGGAAGTGGCTGCCGATCCGAAGGTACGAGAAGCCTACTTGGGGAACTATGCCCATGCCCGCAGCGTCGCTTGACGTCAGAAACCTGAGCGCGGGCTACGGCCCCACATTGGTGCTGGAGGATGTGTCGTTCTCGGTGCCCGCCGGAGCGCGCATGTCGATCCTCGGCCGCAACGGCATGGGCAAGACCACGCTGCTCTCGACCCTTATGGGCATGAACCGGCGCTACGGTGGGGAGATCCTGGTCGAGGGCAAGGACCTGTCGTCGCTGAAGAGTTCGGAGCGCGCCCGAGAGGGCATAGGGCTCGTGCCGCAAACGCGCGACATCTTCCGCTCGCTTACTGTGGAGGAGAATCTGATCGTCGGCATCAAGGATCGCCCGCGCAGCGTCATTCAGGAGGCGTACGACATGTTCCCGCGTCTCTACGAGCGCCGGAGCAATCTCGGGTGGCAGTTGTCGGGGGGCGAACAGCAGATGCTGTCGACAGCCCGCACGATCCTGGGGCGCCCCTCGGTGCTTCTGCTCGACGAGCCGCTTGAAGGTCTGGCTCCTGTGATCTGCGAGGAACTGATGGCAGCCTTCACGCGCCTGGCTTCCAGCGGAGAGATGACCATCCTGCTCGTGGAGCAGCGCCTGGAGAGCGCTCTCGATTTCGCCGAGACCGTCCTGATCCTGGAGCGTGGACGCGTCGTCTGGCAGGGGACGAGCGAGGCCCTGCGGGCCGATCACGGTCTCGTCGAGCATTACATCGGCGTCGGCTCGGTGCATTGAGGTGGGTATGGCATTCATTCGCGCAAACGGGATCGTTCTGCATCATCAGGTCATCGGAAAGCCCGGTGCACCCGCGCTTGTCTTCAGCAACTCGCTGGGCAGCGATTTCCGCATCTGGCAGGAGGTGGCGCCCGCTTTCGCGGACCGTTTCCGCGTCGTGCTCTATGACAAGCGCGGTCATGGTCTCTCGGACGCACCGCCTGCACCTTACACCATGGACGATCACACGGATGATCTCCTCGCGCTTCTCGACCGTCTCGGGATCGGGAACGCCGCTCTCGTGGGTCTGTCGGTCGGCGGCATGATCGCGCAGCGTGCCGCCGTGCGGGCGCCTGACCGGGTGACGGCGCTGGTTCTCTGCTGCACGGCGGCGAAGATCGGAACTCCGCAACTCTGGGCGGAGCGGATCTCCGCCGTCGAGAGGAGCGGCGGGATCGGGCCGATTGCGGAGAATGTTCTGGAGCGCTGGTTCACGCCGGACTTTCGAGAGAAACGCCGGGATGACTTGGCGGGCTGGCGCAACATGCTGGTACGCATCCCGGCGCATGGCTATGCCGGGACTTGCGCGGCGATCCGCGACGCGGACTTGACGGCGGATGCGGGAAGGATCGCGGCGCCGACCCTCTGCGTGGCCGGCGATCAGGATGGCTCGACTCCGCCCGACGTGGTGCGCAGCACTGCAAGCCTCGTCCCGGGTGCCCGCTTCGAGCTGATCGACGGATGCGGGCACATCCCTTGCGTCGAGAAGCCTGCGGTTCTTGGCCGCCTAATTCACAATCATCTTCGGGAGACTGGCCTTGTCTGACGGACAGGAGAGCGAACGATACAAGTCCGGCATGGCGGTCCGCCGCCAGGTTCTCGGCGACGCGCATGTGGATCGGGCAAGTGCGCAGATGACCGATTTCGATGCCGACTTCCAGACCTTCATCACGGAAGGAGCCTGGGGCTCGGTGTGGTCGCGCCCACACTTCACCAAGCGCGAGCGCTCCATCGTCACCATCGCGCTCCTCGCGGCGCTGGGACATGACGAAGAGGTTGCCATGCATGTGCGCGCCACGCGCAACACCGGGGCGACCAAGGAGGATGTCCGCGAGGCTCTCTTGCATGTGGCCGTCTATGCGGGCGTGCCCGCCGCCAATCGCGCCTACAAGATCGTGAAGAGAGCCTATGACGAAATGGAAAAGGCTTAAGAGCAAGAAGAGCGGTTTCTTCAGAGAGGGCAGCCATGTCGGATCAGGGATCATTCTACCAGCGGGACAGGAACTGGCACCCGCCGGCGTTGACGCCGCAATACAAGACTTCGATCTTACGCTCTCCGCAATATCCGCTTCTGTCGCTCGAGAATACGATTTCGGAGATGACAGGGCCCGTATTCGGGCACAACACGCTCGGGCCGCTCGACAACGACCTGATCCGCAACTTCGCCAAGACCGGCGATCCCATCGGCCAGCGCATCGTCGTCTATGGCCGCGTGCTCGACGAGAATGCGCGCCCGGTTCCCGGAGCCCTCGTGGAGTTCTGGCAAGCCAATGCGGGCGGGCGGTACCGGCACAAGAAGGAAACCTATCTTGCCGCCATCGACCCGAATTTCGGCGGCTGCGGGCGCACGATCACGGATGAGGAGGGGCGTTACTGGTTCCGCACCATCAAGCCCGGCGCGTATCCCTGGCCGAACGGCATCAACGACTGGCGGCCAGCCCACATCCATTTCTCGATCTTCGGACAGGCCTTCGCGCAGCGTCTCATCACCCAGATGTATTTCGAGGGCGACCCGATGATCTGGCATTGCCCTATCGTTTCGACCATTCCCGACAGACAAGCCGTGGAGCAGCTGATCGCCGCCCTCGACCGCGAGACCACGCTTCCGATGGATGCGCTCGCCTACAAATTCGACATCGTTCTGCGCGGCCGCCGCTCGACGATGTTCGAAAATCGCATGGAGGGGAACTGATGGTTCAGAAGCTCGAGCGACTGAAGGAATCTCCTTCCCAGACCGCAGGTCCCTACGTCCATATCGGCGCCACGCCGAACTGGGTCGAGATCACGGGAGTGTGGAAAGAGGATCTTGGCCTCGTCCTCGTCGGCCCTGGGGCGAAAGGCGACCGCATCGTCGTGAAGGGCCATATCTTCGACGGCAGCGGGACGCCGTTGAAGGATGCGCTGGTGGAGATCTGGCAGGCGGATTGGCAGGGCCTCCACAACAGTCCTCAGGAAAGGCGCGGCAAGGCCGATCCGCATTTCACCGGCTGGGGGCGTCAGCCGACTGACGGCGTGACGGGCGAATTCAAATTCGAGACGATCAAGCCGGGGCGCGTGCCCTACAGGGACGGCCGCCTCATGGCGCCCCACATCACGTTCTGGATCGTGGCGCGGGGCATCAATATCGGCCTTCATACCCGCATGTATTTCGGCGACGAAGAGGCTGCCAACGCGGAATGCCCCGTGCTGGCGCGGATCGAGCACAAGGTCCGTATCTCGACCCTCATTGCCTCACGCAGCGAGGAGAACAGCATACCTACCTACACCTTCGACATCCATCTGCAGGGTGAGAAGGAAACCGTGTTCTTCGACATTTGACAGAGAGCAGCATGGCCAAGTTTCAGAGCCTTTACGAGGCCGTCAGGGACAATCTCCGCGATGGGGACACCGTCGCCTTCGAGGGATTTACCCATCTCATCCCGCATGCGGCGGCCCACGAGGCGATCCGTCA
>JAPSLB010000072.1 GCA_031181145.1 Microvirga sp. | reverse complement strand
GTGGTCTTGCCGGCCCCGTTCGGACCGATCAACGCATGGATCGTTCCTTCGCTCACGGAAAGCGTCACATCCTTCACCGCGACAAAACCACGAAACTCCATGGTGAGCCCCGTGGCGCTCAAAATCGTATTGTTTGACCGTCCACAGTGATCTGTGTCTGACATGGCCAGATTCATGCTCATTCCAGACTCTCTTGAGCCGCGTCGCAGCTCGGAACGAATGTTGTCATTCAAGGGAGGAACACCAGTCAGCGCCCCTCTCCCGTTAGCAGACTTCGAACAGTCCCGCAGCCCCCATGCCGCCGCCGACGCACATCGTGACGACGACGTGGCGGGCCCCGCGCCTCTGCCCTTCAAGAAGTGCATGGCCAACCATTCGGGCTCCGGACATCCCATAAGGATGACCGATAGAGATGGCTCCGCCATTCACGTTGAGGTGCTCGATTGGAATGCCGAGTCGCTTGTGGCAATACAGCACTTGGCATGCGAAGGCCTCGTTCAGCTCCCAGAGGTCGACGTCCTCAATCTTCAGGCCATGCTGCTTGAGGAGCTTCGGCACAGCAAAAACGGGTCCAATCCCCATCTCGTCCGGATCACAGCCTGCAACAGCAATCCCTCGGTAGATACCGAGGGGTGACAGCCCCCGCCGCTCTGCCTCCTCACTGTCCATGAGTACCGATGCCGACGCGCCATCGGAAAGCTGGGAAGCATTTCCAGCAGTTACGAACGCTCCTTCTTGGATGTATTGTCCGTTGCGGAACACCGGACTCAACCTGGCGAGGTCCTCCAACGTCGTCTGAGGCCTGTTCCCCTCATCCTTGTCCAATGTCACGGAGCGCGACTCGCTGATGCCGGTTGCTTTATCTACAACGATCATCGCCGTCGTGAGCGGAACGATCTCATCGTCAAAGCGTCCCGCTCCTTGGGCTGCGGCCGTGCGCTGCTGGGAAAGAAGGGCATACTCGTCCTGCTCCTCGCGTGAGATGCCATAGCGCCGAGCGACATTCTCGGCAGTTTCGATCATCGGCATGAACACATCCGGGCGGTTCTCAAGAAGCCAAGGATCGCGCCAGCGCTGTGTGTTCATGCTCTCGTTCTGAACGAGCGAGATCTGCTCGACACCACCGGCAACCGTTACAGTCATGCCGTCGCAGAGAATCTCCTTCGCGGCCGTGGCGATTGCCATGAGACCCGAGGCGCACTGCCTGTCGATCGTCATAGCTGCCACACTGGCCGGCAGGTTGGCCCGCAAGGCCGCTTGGCGAGCCACATTCATGTGGGTCGTACCCTGCTGCAAGGCTGCGCCGAGGATAACGTCGTCGATCTCCGCGGGATCGACGCCTGCACGGGCGACTGCATGGGCAATCGCGTGCCCCGCGAGCTCTGGAGCCGTAGTGTTGTTGAAGGCACCCCGATACGCTTTTCCAATTGGCGTTCTGGCGGTGGAGACGATCACTGCTTCCCTCATGGCCTCTCTGGAAACCTCCTCTTCGGCTCGCCGGCCTCACTCGAACAGTACGACCTGGCGTATGGCCGATCCGTCGTGAAGACGGTCAAATCCCGTGTTGATCTCATCGAGATTCATCGTGTGCGTGAGCAGCCGATCGACTGGCAGCCTTCCACAACGGAACATCGAAACGAAATTTGGAACGTCCCGCCGAGGCACGCAGGTGCCGATGTAGGATCCCTTGAGGGTCCGCTCCTCCGCAACGAGGCCAACCGCCTGAATGGCGAGCTTGCCCTCGGGATGGGGTAGGCCGGCTGTGACGGTCGTCCCCCCGCGGGCAGTGGCCGCATAAGCGAGCTCAAGGGCGGGAATGGCTCCGGCCATTTCGAAGAAGAAGTCGACGCCTCCGCCTGAGAGGTCCCTGATCTCCTCCACCGCTGTCGGGCTTCGGGCATTCACCGTGTGCGTGGCGCCGAGATCTCGCGCGAGCGCAAGCTTGCTCTCGGAGAGATCGACCGCGATCACCTGACGTGCCCCGGCAGCGACCGCACCGAGAACCGAGCAGAGGCCGACGCCTCCCAAGCCTGCCACGGCTACGGAACATCCGGCCCGCACCTTCGCCGTGTTGACGACTGCCCCGACGCCCGTCAGCACGGCGCAGCCGAACAATGCAGCATGGGAAAACGGAAGCTCGGGATCCACCTTTACGCAGGACTCCCGGGAAACCACGGCCTGCTCGGCAAAAGCGGAAACGCCGAGATGGTGGTGAACCGGATCACACGAGAACGAGAGCCGCCGCGTGCCACGGAGGAGAGTGCCGGCACCATTGGCTTTCGCGCCCGGTTCACACAGGGCCGGGCGTCCGGTTGCGCAAGGCACGCAGCACCCGCAGCTCGGCACGAACACCAGGATGATGTGATCGCCGGGAGCAAGGTCCGTGACATCAGGGCCAACCTCCTCCACGATTCCCGCAGCCTCATGCCCGAGCACCATTGGAGTCGGCCGAGGCCGGTCCCCGTTGATCACCGAGAGGTCCGAATGGCACAGCCCGGCTGCTTTGATCTTGACCCGCACTTCGCCCGGACCCGGACCGGCAAGATCAACTTCAAGGAGGTCGAGCGGTTTGGACAGGGCGTAGGGCTGCGGCAATCCCACTTCGCGGAGAACGGCGGCCTTGATGCGCATCATGCTTGCTCCTGGCTGTGCGAATTTGGCGAGGTGGTCTCTATGATCAGATTCGAGAGCAACGACCGCAGGGCGGCGGACATCTCCACCGGCCGCCGCGTATTCCGATCAACATAGACATGGATCAGTCCTCCCTGGGCGGCAGCAGCAGCCTCTGCCTCACGGAAAAGGGCAAACTCGTAGGTGACGCTCGAGCGGCCTATCTCCGCGACGCCAACGCCAACCTCGATCCGGTCAGGATAGGACACGGGAGCGAAGTAGTGGACAGAACTATGAACTACGAGGCCGATTACGCCGCTGCGCTCCAGATCGAGAATGCGGGCCTCGATCAGTACCTGGTTCAAAGCCGTATCGAAGTACTCGTTATAGACGGCGTTATTCAGGTGCCCATATACGTCGTTGTCGCGCCAGCGAGTCGTCATCGCAAGCAGTCGTCTGAAGTCGTGGCGGCAGCGGCGATGTGGTCTTGGAGCCCTCATGTGTCCTCCCTGCTCATCGTCAGCTCATGCCACTCTGAACCATCCTGGACCCGTTGGCATTCTCTGCCTCGCCCGCCCTGGCCAAGATCCGATCCACATGGGCAAGTCCGGTCTCGGTCTCTATGAAGGAGGCGAGGCTCGCAATCCGGTCGAAGGAGGCGGCAATGGCTTCCGGCGTACGCTCGGATTCCGGCAGGAAGACCCCTTCGCTTTCGACGATTGCCATGCGCGCATAGGTACCCGCCCCGGCGAGGAGGACCGTTCGGCTGGGCGCCTCTTCGCTAACGAGGTAGAGGGCAGCGGGAGTCACGAATGCCGGATCGAGGCGACGCAGCATTGCCGCATCCATGACGTCGGCGGTCATACGCGTCGCAGCAGTTGGAGCAATGGCGTTGACGCGCACATTGTGCTTCTGCCCTTCGAAATGCAGCACATTCATGAAACCGACAAGACCGGCCTTGGCCGCCCCGTAATTCGACTGGCCGAAATTGCCGTAAACGCCAGACGTCGAGGTCGTCATGAGGATGCGGCCGTAGCTCTGCCCGCGCATGATCTCCCATACCGCCTTGGTGCAGTTCACGGCTCCCATTAGATGGACGTCAACCACCGCACGGAAGTCGGACAGTTCCATCTTGGCGAAGGTTCTGTCCCGCAGGATCCCTGCATTGTTGATCAGAATATCGACACGTCCCCACGCCTCGAGCGCTCGAGCCACCATCGCCTGGGCCTGGTCGGGCTCGCAGACATTGGCTCCGTCAGCAATAGCCTCCCCGCCGGCGGCCCGGATTTCTTCCACTACGCGGAGCGCTGCCTCGCTAGACCCGCCGCTGCCATCGCGGGCACCGCCGAAATCGTTCACCACGACTTTGGCGCCGCGCGCTGCGAGCGCCAAGGCGTGGGAACGCCCCAGGCCGTTGCCAGCTCCGGTCACGATCGCGACACGCCCGTCAAAGGCAATCGTCATGGAAGCAATCCTTTCTCAGTGCTGCAGGATGGTGAGCGTAAGCCATTGCGCCACGAGAGCGGGCCGGTCCCTGTTCTCGATTTCAACCGTCACGTCGAACTTGGCGAGAAACTCGCCGGCGCCGCGCTCCGTGAATTCAACCAGCACGAACCGGACGCGAATACGCGCACCGACAGGCACGGGCGTCAGGAATCGAACCTTGTCGAATCCGTAGTTGATGGCGACCGCCCTCGAAGGAAGCAAAGGCAAGATATCGTGGCTTGCTCTGGTGAGCAGAGAGAGCGTCAGGAAGCCGTGAGCAATCGTGCCCCCGAAGGATGTCTTCGCGCGTGCACGGTCCGGATCGACATGAATGAACTGATGGTCGACGACAGCATCCGCGAACTGGCGAACCTGATCCTGCGTGATCTCCAACCACTGAGATACACCCAGCTCCTGGCCGACTTTGCCGCCGAGGGAACCATAATTTTCCATTGCTGCCATGTGTTGATCCGAGGCTGACGGTTTTCGGGCATCACACAAGGCGACCACCCAGAAACATACTCAGTAGTATGCACTTGATGTTTTCGCTGTCTAGAGGCATTTTTAAGGGCACGGCTGCGACTTTAAGAGGATGTGCGGCGGCATGAGCCGCCAGAGCTGCGGGTCGCAGTCAGGACAGCAGAGACAGAGAGCCCGATAGTGATAAAGGCAATTGACGAAACGCGGATCGAGAACACCCGGAGCAACGGCTCGAGCAACCTTGAGATTCTCACCGCCGCAGCCGAATGCTTTATGGAGCAGGGATTCCATGCGACCAGCATCGACGACGTCGCACGCCGCCTCGGTGCGACCAAGGGCCGGATCTATCATTACTATTCGTCGAAAACCGACCTGTTCTTCGATGTGCACCGCGAAGGCATGGCGCGGCTGTTCAATGCCGTTAAGCCCGCCATGAAGGGCGAGGGAGATGGGGTGACCCGCCTCGGTCGAATGCTCAAGAATCATGCCCTGGCCATGATGGAGAGTCTCGCCTTCGAAACTGTCGTGGTCCAGGGGGTCCACATGCATCGCCTCGGCGCGACGACACCTGCCCAACGGCGCACGCTTGACGAGTTGATGATCATCCGCGACGAGTTCGAAACCCTGTTCAAGATTGTCGCCTACGAAGCCGCGGAGGATGGCTCTCTAGCCAGCAGAGATATCTCCATCACTGTGAAAACGATCCTGGGCGCCATCAACTGGCTTGCCATCTGGTACCGCCCCCGTCCCGATGAGACAGAAGTCGACCGCGAAATCCTTGCAGCCAAAATAGTTGAGACGATTCTCTCCGGCCTCAGGCGCAGAGAATGACGCACCATCCGCCCTGCCGCCCAGGCGAGGGCAGCAGGGATCCGTATTTCCTCGACTACGCAAGCCTCTCCCGCTTCAGGCGAAGTCCGGCCTGCTCTCGATCCCAGGTGTCAGCCGTAACACCGTCGGCTCGCAGGACGTGCTTCTGGAGCTTGCCGCTGGAGGTCTTGGGAAGATCATCAGCCAGCCGCACATAGCGCGGCACCATGAAGTGCGGAACGCGTTCCGCCAGAAACGTGACGATCTCCTGGGGCTCTATGGCCTCCCCAGGAACGGGCGTAACGACAACGAGCACCTCATCCTCGCTGTATTCACTGGGCACGGCAACGGCAACAGCCTCTTTCACCTTGGGATGGGCGAGGATCTCGCCTTCCAGCTCGAAAGAGGAGATGTTTTCACCGCGGCGGCGGATGACGTCCTTGAGGCGGTCCACGAAGAAGAAGCGTCCATCAGCGTCCTGTCGGAATGCATCTCCCGTATGAAACCAGCCGTTGCGCATCGCGGCGACCGTTGCCTCCGGGTTCCGGTAATAGCCCTTCATAAGTGCCCATGGCCGGTGGGATCGGATCAGGAGTTCACCGACCTCCCCTCGGGGAACCTCCTGGTCGTTGGCGTCCGCGACACGGAGCTCGAACCAGGGACGCGGCTTTCCTGCAAGCCCGGCATCCTCGATGCCCGGGCCAGCGCTCAAAGGACTGGCGATCTCGGTCATGTTGTAGACGGTGTACAGGTCGACCCCAAACCGATCGTGGAACTGCGTTGCATCCTCACCGAAAGGAACGATGAACACCTTCCGGAGAGGGTGATCCCGGTCGCGCGGGGAAGCAGGTTGCTTGAGGAGGAAGCTCGCCATGACCCCAAGAAGAAGCACTACCGTACTTCCAGTATCGCGAACCGCATCCCAGAAATCGACCGTGCGGAACTCGCGGATCATGCCGATGGCCCCGCCTGCGGCAAGCATCGCGTAGACATAGAGCGTCGACCCGCAGTGGAAGATCGGACCAGCAATCATGCAGCAGTCATCTGCATTGATGCAGTCGAATGCATCGGGCCCCATCGTGTAGAGTTGCACATACGACGAAACCACACCCTTTGCCGCGCCCGTCGTGCCGGACGTGTACATGATCGCCTGCGTGTCCCAAGGCTCAATGGGCCGATCGAGAGAAAGATCCTGCCCGGCAGCGTCTTCGGCATCAGCCATGGGCGCAAAGGTGATGCCGGGCAGCGCCGGCTCGGCCTCATCCGCGTCGCCGACGAGGAGAATTTGCCGCACCGATCCGGTCGAGATTTCTGCAAGTCGTCCGACCAAGCTCCTGTGGGCGATCAGGAACCGGGCATCTGCATTGTAAAGGATGTGCTCGAGCGGTCGGCCCCGCGCCGCAGTATTCACAGGCACGTACACGGCGCCCAGGTAGTTGACCGCGAGCCAGCTTGCGAGCAGATCCGGTCCGTTACCCATCCAGCAGAGGACATGGTCGCCCTGGCGCACTCCCGCAGCCTTGAGTGCTGCCGCCCGGCGGCGGACCCGCTCCAG
The DNA here is from genome assembly GCA_031181145.1 of Microvirga sp. GTDB lineage: Bacteria > Pseudomonadota > Alphaproteobacteria > Rhizobiales > Beijerinckiaceae > Microvirga. The sequence continues at coordinate 5,039 of JAPSLB010000072.1, read as the reverse complement.
GGTCTCGCCGTAAGACCATGTGCCGCCTGGCCAGAACTGCACGAAGCGGCGATCCGGAAATGCTGCGGCATTCCGTTCCAGCATATAGCGCAGCACGCATTGCTCCCGTGCCGGAATCTCGAAGGTCTTGTTCACGCTCATTTAGCTCTTCCTGGGTCCTCCACGCCGACAGAACGAGACTAACAAGCACCCGATAGTCCCACCTCGGGCACAGCAATCTTCGCTATTGCCAGCCTCCGGCCAGTGTGCAACATACGCGGTAGTATGTCAAAGCCTCTCAGTCCCGTGATCCAGTAAAGGAAGCCCTTCTCCACCATGCCGATGATCGACGTCTCCAGAAAGGGTCCAATCGCGATCGTTCGCTACGATCGGGGCGGCAAAGCCAATGCCCTGAACCTGAACGCGATCACCGCCCTAACCGAGGTCGCACGCAGCTTCGAGGAAGACACCGAGACACATGTGATCGTCGTAACGGGAACCCCGACGCGCTTCTGCGCCGGCGTCGATCTCAGCGACAATGAACTCTGGCACCAAGATGCGGATGCTGTGGTGCGGCATCATCTCATGTCCAAGGGCGGCGCCATGTGCAATGCCTGGGCCCGTCTGCCGCAGGTCACGATTGCGGCGCTTGAGGGTCCGGTTATCGGGGGCGGGGCGGTTTTCGCCCTTTCCCTGGACATGCGCGTCATGGCAGCCGATGCACGGATGCGCCTACCGGAGGTACGTCTCGGACTTACACTCGGCTGGGGAGGATTGCCGCGTCTCACGGCACTTGCCGGCGCCTCCCGTGCGAAGCGGATCCTATTCGCTGATACGGAAATAGACGCAGCCAGCGCGGAACGCTGGGGTCTTGCCGACGCAATGGCTTCCCCCACCGAAGCGCTTGATACGGCGCTAAGTCTTGCGCGGGAAATCGCGCTCTGCCCTCCCCTCGCGATGCGTCTCACCAAGCGTGCCATCGACGCCCAGGCAGATATGAGCCGATACGCCCATGCAGACGCGGACCAGTTTTTTCTCGCCCGGTCCATCGCGGAGCGCGCCAGGGATGAGCCAATCCCGGCCAAGGACCGAGGTTAGGATTTCCAAACAACGACGCCGCAATGCGGAACCCATAAGAAGCGTCGACCACTAATTCCATGAAGGAGGAAGTAATGAAGACAAAGACCACTGCTCTGGCGTTCGTCTGCGCGACCGCTCTCATGACCGGCTGGGCTCATGCACAGGAAGCGATTCGTATCGGCGTCCTGACCGACCTCTCGGGCATGAACGCCGACCTATCCGGCAAGGGCTCCGTCACTGCCGCCCAAATGGCCGTGGAGGATTTCGGAAAGCCGCTTATGGGCCGCAAGATCGAGGTGATCTTCGCGGATCATCAGAACAAGCCCGACGTAGGCTCGGCTATCGTCCGCCAATGGATTGACCGGGACAAAGTGAAGGCGGTCGTAGATGTTCCCACATCGTCGGTAGCCCTCAGCGTTCAAGAGGTGACTCGTAATGCCGATGTGGCGTTCCTAGCGTCGACTGCAGGATCATCCGACCTGACTGGCAAGGCCTGCTCTCCATCCACGGCGCAGTGGACGTACGACACCTATGCCCTCGCCAATGGCACCGGGCGCGCACTGACGCAAAGCGGCTCCAAGTCCTGGTATTTCCTCACGGCGGACTACACCTTCGGCCACGCGCTCGAGCGTGATACGGGCGCTGCCGTTACCGCTGCAGGAGGAAAGGTTGCAGGCTCTTCGAAGCACCCGCGAGAATCCAGCGATTTCTCGTCATTCCTTCTCCAGGCACAAGGTTCGGGCGCAGATGTTGTCGCCCTTGCGAATTCATCAGGCGACACGACGAACGCCATCAAACAGGCGAACGAGTTCGGGCTCCAACAGAGCGGACAAAAGCTTGCAGGCCTGCTTCTCTTCCTGTCCGATATCCACGCTTTGGGCCTGGAGAGTGCAAAGGACCTTATCCTGACGACCGGCTTCTACTGGGATATGGACGACGAGACCCGCGCATGGTCGAAGCGCTATGCGGAACGGATGAGCGGCACCATGCCGACAATGGTGCATGCCGGTGTCTATTCGGCGGTAATGAACTACCTTAAGGCTGCCGAGGCGTCAGGCAAGCTCGAAGGCACGGCCGTCATGGAACAAATGCGCAAGATGAACATCAGCGATTTCTTCGGGCGTAACGCCTATCTGCGGGAGGATGGCCGCATGGTGCACGACATGTATCTTGTGCAGGTCAAGAAGCCGTCCGAGTCCAACGGGCCTTGGGACTATTACAGGATTCTCCGGACGATCCCTGGCAAGGAAGCCTTCCGGCCGCTGGAGCAGAGCGAGTGCCCCCTCGTAAAGAAGCCAGGCTAGCATCACATTGATGTCGTTGTTGCTGGCGAGGACTATTCGCGTCGGTCCTCGCCGACAACTCCCCAAACTGACCGCGCGATCAGGGTCATCTCGTTGGCCAGCATAGCGGAGAGCGAGGCGGAGATCGTTGGTCCGACGACCAGATGTATCCCGTCGAGCGTCATCCAATTGGCCAGGGACACGAGCGCTTCCGTTGATCGAGCGTTAGTGACCGTGGGTCCGGGCAGTGGTGTACCAGCGCCCGCTGCTGGCCTCGAGACATTCTCCCCGGGCACGGTCGAAGATCCGCAAGGGATTTCGGGCACGCCATCAAGAGATATCCCAGGCTCGAATGATCCACGGGCGGAATCCCAGAGGGCTCTCTGGTCATCAATTTTGCTGAGACCCTACCCTTCAACCGCAAGAAGCAACACCGTTGCGTAGCGCAAGGTCTCGGTTGAGGCCCCATGACCTTGAGTTTCAGACGCGAAACTGAGCCCGCCCAGGCCGCTGCAAGCAGATGGTTGACGAATAGGTGGCGATTCTTCTGCCGCATTGTGGGGACGCTTCACATATTCCATTAATGTTACAATATATGATTTCACTCATTCTGCGCAGCTATGAAGCCTTGGCATGGCAGGGATGTGGAAATTCGCTTGACCTAACGTCGCACAAATACTCCTTATGGAGTACCTCTAAAGGGGTAGATGAGACAATCTTGAGGGTCGCTTTCAATTTATTCTGCGCCATGGCTCGCCAAATGTGCGTCGGCATTCTCCCACGCTCCTGACGTGCAGGAACCTCATACGGCGCCGGCAGGCGGATCTCCCCAGGGGGATCGGGTCCCAACCAGGTCCGGCATCACCCCGCCTCTTGGGTCTGCCGTGTCCATATTTCCGTCCCGCATCAGAAAGGATCGCACACTGCATGTTGATGCGCGTCGAGCCTAGGGCCCCCTCTCCGGCCGTACGTAGAAGCACGGGGGAAGGCAAGGAGCACGATCCGCTTGAGGTGTTTCCTGTCGGCGCCGGTCCACGTCTCACGACTTTCAGGGGAGGCGTGATCCATTACACTCAGCCGATCGAGGCCGTGGTATTCAAGCCCTCGGATCATTTTGCCGCCGTCTACCTTGCTCCGGTTCCGGGAATGGAAGCGGCACTCGGGAGCGACGCGATGTCCAGGTTCGATGCGCCCCTTGGCATGCTCGTGGTGCACCCGGCCAATGTCGAGGGTCGTGCGCGCTGGCCCTCGCCTCCCGAGAACCTGCTCATCGGGTTGAGGCCATCCGGCCTGAGCGAACTGGCGCAACATGAACTCGGCACCCAGGATGTCGAGCTTCAACCTCCTCGATTCGGCACGGTGGACCGGCAGGCATTGGAGCTTGCGAAACTGCTGCGACAGGAACTGGCATCGGACGGAACAGCCTCCGAACTCTACACGGACGCCCTGATCACGATCTTCGGCATTCATCTTCTCCGGCACTATTCGAGCGCCAAAGGCCGCCGGGTCCGGCCCGTGAAAGGTGGTCTTTCCTCGCATCAGGCGAGACAGGCGCGAGAGTTCCTGGCCGAAAATTACAGCCGGAAGATATCGATCTCCGACGTTGCCGCGATCTGCGGCTTGTCTCCCAGGCACTTCATCCGAGCCTTCAGCGCAACATTCAAGCAAGCGCCCCACCAGTACCTCGTCAATCTGCGCCTGGCGGCGGCCGAGAAGCTCCTTGTCGAAACCGATCATCAGTTTTCGCACATTGCCTATTTGAGCGGCTTTTCAAGCCAGAGTCACATGACGGCGACCATGCGCCGCTACAAATCCACGACACCTGGACAGATCAGGAAAGCCAAATAGAACTTCTCGCGCGAACGAAACGGCTTTCTCGCGTCACCGCGCGAGGAAGAGGCCGTGCGCGCCATCGATCGTCCGGGGGCCGATCGCCGATTCGAGCCCGCTTGGCGGAGCACCAGACGAAAATTGGCAGTATCCTGATAAGGCGACACGATCCTGAAATACGCCTGCCCCGAATCTGTGCTCTTCATACCCTCTATCTCTGCCTGGAGATAAGGCGGCTCCAGAACGCCGTATTGCGCGAACATGCCGCGTGGTGCCTGGGGGCGTTTTCGTGAGCCGGTCGGATTGCCTGTTGCGGTGCAGGTATGGGGGAATCGATGCAATATGATAGCGCGCAGGATCGCTCGCGGTCCTTGCTGCCTATGAGCCAGGACCACCTTCGGGTTCGTGCTCAATGCGCATCGGCGCGGACCCGGCCCGGCGATGCCGGATGCCGGCGCCGTGACCGGCCGTATCGAGCCGTTCATACGCTTGGAGCACGAGCGGGACGGCATCGGCGCGGAGCATTTCCATGTGCATGAGACGGGGCGGTCATGAATAAGGTCGTCCCGATACACGCGAGCCGAACCCACGAAATCTTCACGCAGAAGGCTCTTGCCGCCTGGGAGACCCTGGAGCGGCGCTTCGCCACGCAATTGCCGACTGCGGAAATGGACCACCTGTTTGCCCGGTTCGTGTTCGGGCTGACCTCGCCCATCCACGGCGAGGACGAGCCGGCCATTCATCTCGATGTCTGCCGCAGAGTCCTGGCGCTCAAACTGACGCCGGAGCGGGTCGACCGCGCCCTGCGCACCGTTCCGCAGGCCTCGGCGCCATGGGTCGGGGCTGCTTACGAATCCATTGAATTTC
>JAPSLB010000093.1 GCA_031181145.1 Microvirga sp. | reverse complement strand
TCCATCGCCACGAGATCGTCCGTCATGACCCCGGCCTTGCAGTAATGGTATCCGTCCCGCCAGATCTGGCGCGCGCCAGCCTCGGCCGCCTTGACCAGAATGGTGGTATCGTTGGTCGCCTCGATCAGATGCACCGTCGTCGAGACGCTCCGCTGCGGCCGATCCGTGTCATGACCCGACGTGTGGTAGAAGACCGTCACATGATCGGTCCCGAGGCCCTGCTTGCGCAGCTTCTCCCCGAGCCGGCTGGCATGGCTGGCGACGGCCTCCAGCATTTCCCGCAGCTCCGTCACCCGTCCGGCGAAATGGCGCGTCACAGCGCATCCCTTCTGCTGAGGCGCGACGAGCTCCAGCGGCAGACATGACGTGCCGCGCAACTCGTGCACGATCTTCTCGCCCACCACCGTCAGGAGCTGCCGCGCCTGGCGCAGGTCCATGTCCTTCAGATCCGCCACGCTCTCCAGCCCCAAGCGATCGAGTTTCGCTGCCGACGCGCGGCCGATCCCCCACACATCCTCGACAGGCCATCGAACAAGCCAATGGGCGCGGATATCCTCGTCCGTCAGATCACAGACCCCACCGAGCTCCGGCACGGCCTTAGCGATCCGGTTGGCGAGCTTCGCCAGCGTCTTGGTGGGGCCGATACCGACACAGGTGGGGATACCGACCCACTGCCGCACGGTCGAGCGCAGATCGTGGGCGTAAGCCTCATACTGGCGCCGGTCGAACCCGGTCAGGTCGAGGAAGCTCTCGTCGATGGAGTAGACCTCCACGTTCGGCGTGAACCGGCGATAGACCTCGTTCATGCGCCAGCTCATGTCGCCATAGAGCGTGTAGTTCGAGGAGAAGACGGCCACCCCTTCCCGCTTGCAGAGATCGCGGATCTTGAAGAAGGGCTCGCCCATGCGAATGCCGAGGGCCTTGGCTTCCACCGTCCTGGCAACGGCGCAGCCATCGTTGTTCGACAGGACGATGACCGGCCGTCCCTCAAGACGAGGATCGAAGACCCGCTCGCATGAGCAATAGAACGAGTTGCCGTCGATGAGGGCGAAGGTCATTTGCGCGCCTCGTACATCCGGCGATAGGTGCTCAGGGCAACCCCGAAGATTTGGTACTCGGAGTGTTCCGACATCTGGAACGGCGGAAACTCATCGTTCTCGAAAGCGAAGCGAGCCCGCCCGCCTTTGATCAGCAGGCGCTTGACGCTGCGCTCGCCGTCGATGTCCACGACGACAATGTGCCGGTTGGCCGGGGTGATGCTGCGGTCGACGATGAGGAGATCGCCAGGGAAGATCCTGGCCTTGACCATCGAATAGCCGCCGACCTTGAAGAGGAAGGTAAAAGCAGGATTGGGCGCCATCCATCGGGGAAGCTCAACCTGTTCCTCGATGTAGTCCTGTGCCGGGGATGGGAAGCCCGCACACAAAACATGACCGTACATCGGGACGTGCACCGTCCCGCTGTCACTGACTTGTGCCAGCACGTCTGCTCTCCATGTTCCTGAGAACATAAAGAGAACATGCTTCCCTAAGGTGAGTCAAAC
>JAPSLB010000024.1:36061-71410 GCA_031181145.1 Microvirga sp. | reverse complement strand
CCACGACCTCCGGGGGCTCCATTGAGGCCCCCACCGGCCGTCCCAGGACTCATCTGCTGTGCGACGATCCGGTGCATTCGGGCAAGCGCCTCCTGAACCTCGGGGCGATCGGAGACATCCTGGGCCGGGAACTCGTGACGGCACAGGCGGCAGGTCAGCTCGGCCCCGAACTGGAGCTTTCGCAAACGGACCTTGAACAGCTTTCGGCACTGAGGGCAGGCTAGATCGATCCGTGTGCTCCCGTGATCCTCGAACAAGCGCCATCCTCCGGTTCAGCTTCGTCCAGCCCTTCTGAAGCATGGCAGTAAGGCAAGAGCGAGGCACCGCCTGTGCCGTCCGGCGGCTTCTATACAATGCCCCAGGCGCGGTAGCGGGTCCGGCCGGTGAGTTCGCGCGGCAGCGCGCCGCCCAGCTGCGCCAGCATCAGGTCGATGGCCTTGGGCGTGACCTTCAGGAGCTTGGCCCCGAGCGGCACCGTCACCAGCGGGCGGGAGAGGAACAGATCGACGAGCTCCGGCAGCTTGGAGTTGGAGCGGCACTTGGCAGTGACACGCGCCATCAGCTCACGGGCCAGAATTAGCCTGTCGAGATCCTTGTTGGCGATGGCGATTGCTTCCTCCACCACTCGGCAGAAGCCCTCCAGCCTCTCCGGAGCCCCTTCCCTCCCCTGCGGCCGGAACCGGGATTGCTTGAACCCGGCGGCCAGCGGCAGCAGACGGCTGGTCAGCCCCCTGGCGCGCAGGATGGCAGCCGCCATGATGAGGCCGAGCCACGGCAGGCGCGTGTAGAGGTTGAGATCCAGCCAGGCCTGCCACGCCACCGCGGCGGCCGCCACGGCCGGCCAGTGGCTCGTGCGCTTGACCACATCGAGCCAGAGGTCCTCGTTTGCTGCCTCGTCGTGGTCTGAATCGTAAACGAGGTGCGACCGGCTCCTCGGCAGCGGAATCTCGCCGGCGAGCACCCGATCCGTACGCTCGAGCAGGGCATCGATCTCGGCAAAGTGCGCTCTCCAAGAATCGGCATCGTTGGCCAAGGGCAGGTAGTCGTCCTCGTCCTCCGAGGCCGATTTTCCCTTTCGCCGCCCGTGATCCACTTCCCCTCGCGCGGGGCCAATCCCACGCAGGGCGCCCAGGCCGTCGATCGACAGCGGCCAGGGGGCCGGTCGGGCCAAGGCGGTTCGCCTCGCCCGGAGAGCCGCGGCGGCGCGGGTGAGTTCATGCGTGGGGTGGCGCACGTCCATGCCGGCGTCGTGCAGCACGAGATCGCCGACATCGACCAGGTGCCCGTCGAGGATGATCGACCGCACGGCCTCGGTCATGTCGCAGCGCGACTGCCAGCCCTCCGACAGGCCGGACGCCTCCACCCGGGCGTCGAAGCGCAGGATGGCGATGGAAATCTCCTCCAGCCGGCCCGCGATCTTTTCCCACGGCAGCTCCGGAAGATCGTAGGCGCGGAGAGACAGCCTCTCGTCGTCGAGCTCCCCTCCCCTGCCCCCGAAATCCATGCGGCCCTCATCGCCAAACCCTTGGTCAGCAAGGCATAGCTTGACGGAGGGAAGCAACGCAAGCCTTCCCTGCCGCGAGAGCCGAAGGGCAGTCGGTCGCGCCAGACCCTGCGCCGGGCCGTTCAAGACGACGCCGAAGCGAAGATCCCATCCGGCCGAGCGACGAAGTCCCGGCGGACGAGTTCGTTCATCGGCAGGTTATCTCTTCACTCAGCCGCATTCGACAAGGGGCCGATGGTCTGGATCACCTCGAAACCTTCGAATTCCGGATGGCCAAGAGTCAGCGGCTTATTGGAGTTGGTGCTGGCGCGGGTATGTGAGGCGCGGAACTGCTCGGAACGGGTCCAGTCCTCGAAATTGTCCTTCGAGGCCCAGACGGTGTGCGAGGAATACAGCACGTGATCCTCGCGCTCGGGCCCACGCAGCATGTAGAACGCGACGAAGCCCTCGCGTTCGTGCAGATATGTCTCCCGCGTGAGCCACCGCTGCTCGAATTCATGCGTGGCGTCCTTCAGGACCTTGAAACGGTTCATGGCGATGAACATGGAAAGCGACCTCCTTGGATCGGGTGGGGGGCGGAAATCAACGACTGGCGAACTTGACCGTGAGGCCGAACCTGGCCGTGAGGCCCGGGCTCGGCTCGCTGTTCAGATATTGCGTGTATTGCCGGTCGAAGAGGTTCTGGATGGTGACGTCGCCGCTGATGTTCTCGTCATAGCGGTAGGATGCGAACAGATCGACGAGGCCATAACCTGCCGTCGGATTTGTGACGCTCTCCTTGCTGCCGTCGACGAGCGTCAGACGTGTGCCGACCGTCAGCTTGCTGTCGAGCAGCCTGAAACCGAGAGTCGTGCTGAGGCGGTTCGGAATGACGGAGTTCAAGGGATCGCCGGTGATGTCGTTCTTGCCGTCGATGATGGTTCCGGCGACGGTCACGAATCCTCCGCCCCAATCGTATGCCGCTTCGAGTTCCGCTCCCTGCAGCCGGGCTCTCGCGATGTTCTGATACTGCTGATCCTGAATACCAATGAGGCAAAGGTGTGGAGCATAGGCGCAAGCCTCGACCGGCATGCCCGGAACCACGGGCACGTTGTAGACCGGCCCCACCGCAACGGAATCGATGTAATCGTCGATCCGATTGTGGAACACCGAGACCTTGGCCCGGAACCTGTCGCCAGCCTTCAGCACATCGTCATATTGTATGTTCACCCCGCCCTCCAGGTTGTGAGCGACCTCGGGTCGGAGCAACGGGTTCGGCAGAATGTTGAAGATCGGGAATGGGTGGGAACCCTGGATCAGGGTCTCCGTGATCGACGGCGCGCGATAACCTTCCGCATAGGTGCCGTAGAACTCGATGCCCGTGATCGGTTCCACGCCCACCGTGATTTTCGGAGATACGCGGGAGCCGTCGGTGCTGACGCCGCCGCCATCGAGTTCATAGCTGTCGAAACGTAGGGCGCCGATCGCGCGCAGCCAAGGTGTCACCCGCACCTCGTCCTGGATGAAGCCGCCGAACAGGTTGCGCTCTCCGGACGGTGTGAAGGCCGCCCCGTATCCCCCCGCGCGATCGAGCGTTTCGCCTTGGTCACGAGCACCATCGATGCCCACGGTCAGAGCATGGCCGAGGCCGAAGGCTTCGAACCGGGAGGTGTTGCTGATGTCAAAGCCGAGCGTCTCCATGCTGTAGTCAAGGCGATCGCCCGGCCGCACGCCCAGGAAACCGGAGGTTCTGCTCGGCGTCACCACACGCTTGTTGTCCTCCGTGGTGGTGTAATAGCCCTTCACGCTCAGGTCGAGCCACGGATTGTCCGGCCGATTGAAGCGATAGCCGAGTGTGTAGGTGTTCGCGGTGACGTCGTGGCTGAAACGGGTTCCGGCGCCGGTGTCGCCGTTATTGGTGAAAGTATAGTTCTGCAGCAGGGCGGAACCGCTCAAGATGTGGCCGTCCGCCGGAGAGACGTTGAACTTGAACAGGCCGGACAGCAACTCGGAATCGGAATCCTCGATCCTGTTGCCATTGCCGTCGCGATAGGTGTCGGTATTGCGGTAAACGAACTGGCCGAACACGTCCGCAGCCGTGCCGATGCGCGCACCGGCCATGCTGTTGGTGACAACCCCGGCCCCATTCGTCCCGAACCCGAGTTTCTGCACCGCTCCGTATCTCTCGTCGGGGGCCAGGATATCGTCGATGGTCCGCGTCCGGAATGAAACGACTCCGCCGATGGCACCCGATCCATAAACGGTGGAAACCGGCCCGCGCACCACGTCCACCTGCCCGATCAGTTCGGGATCCAGATAGAAGGTGCCGTTCGCGCCGTGGCCGCTCACCTGATAATCCTGCCGGGCACCGTCGACCAGCACGTTCACGCGGCCGAAATCCTGCAGGCCCCGTATGTTGACCGCCTGTCCGGGATCGGTGCCCGTCTCCTGCACGGCAACGCCGGGCACGCCCTGAAGAACGTCGGAGACGCGGGAAGATTGGAGCAGATCGATCTGACGGCGCGTGACGACGCTCGATCCGGCCAGATCGTCGATCGCCCTGTCTTCGGTCTTGCCTGAGGTTACCGTAATGGTGTCGAGTTCCAGTACGGCTTCCGCGTTCAGTACGGGTTGCGCCACAGGAGCGCCTTGCGCCTGCGCCTTCGAGAGCGGAGCGCTCAGCAGAGGTGCCAGAACGAGCAGAGCAAAGGGTGATGTAGACGCGCGAAGTCCTTCGCGCAGGAAGGTAATCATCCTGACGGTCCCAGTCTTTCATGATGTTTTTCTTGATGACTGGCTGGCTCGCGTAGAAATCAAGTTCACGCTGGCTGGCTATCTCGAACCCTCCCGTCCAGAGGAGGGTTTACATCCGATAGCCAAATCAAGTAACTGCGTCAATACTGACTGCTCTGATGGTAGTTTTACATAGTTCTAAACTACGAATACGTAGTCAGGTTAGATTTACTCCAAACTGGAACAAGTAAAAACTGGAGACGATCGTGCGCAGCCCGCCGCAGCCGCCGGATTCAAAAGCCATCAGACCCACTTCCACGAAAGAGATCGAGGTCGCGAGCCTGATCGGAACGGCGCGCGAGGTGGTGCTGCTTCACCGGGGCGAACGCTACCGCCTGCGCGTCACCGCCAATGGCAAGCTGATCCTCACCAAATAGAAGGTTGTCCCTTGATGCTGTCTCGCCGCGCGCTGCTTCTTGCCCCACCGTTTTTCCTCTGCGCCTCCCGACTGCGGGCCCATTCGGCACGCCGTATCATCAGCATCGGCGGGGCGGTGACGGAAATCCTCTACCGCCTCGGGAAGGCCGAGGAGATCGTGGGCGTGGATTCCACGAGCCTCTTTCCCGGCGAGGCTCTCAGGACGAAGGCCAATGTGGGCTATGTCCGCGCGCTCGGCGCAGAGGGCCTGCTCTCGCTCGGCCCGACCCTTGTCGTCGCCTCGGAGGGGGCAGGCCCGCCCGATGTCCTGAAACTGGTCGAGCAGGCTGGCGTCACGATCATCAGGGTCCCCGACGAACCGAGCCCGGCCGGAATCGTGAGGCGGGTCGAGACCATCGCGCAGGCCGTGGGCGCGGCCGAGCAGGGTGCCGCTCTCGTGAAGGAGATCGAAGCCGGCTTTACTCGACTCGCCGATGCCCGGGCGCGCGTGTCTCGGCCCGCGCAGGCCCTCTTCGTCCTGTCGCTCCAGAACGGGAGACCGCTCGTCGGCGGACGGGGGACCACCGCCGACGCCATGCTCTCGCTCGCCGGCGCAACCAATGTCGCCTCATCGCTCACAGGCTGGAAGCCCCTGTCGGATGAGGGCTTGATCGCAGCGGCGCCGGAGGCCGTCGTCATGATGGATCACGGCCCCGGAGGCGCAGCTTCTGATCCCTTCGCGCTTCCGGCTTTTGCCATGACCCCGGCAGCAAACGGCAAGCGGCTCGTGGTCATGGACTCGCTCTATCTCCTCGGCTTCGGCCCGCGCACGCCTGCGGCTGCACGCGATCTAATGGCGGCGCTCCATCCCGATCAGGTGGGCGAAGCAAAACGATGACTTCCGTTGCTCTGTCTGCTCATCGGATGCGACTTGAACTGTATCCCCAAAAGCCGTGGCTGCTGGCGGCCCTTGCCTCTCTGGTTCTACTGGTGAGTCTCGGCGCTCTGGGCCTTGGCGCGACCGGTCTGCCTCCGGCGCGTGTCTTGCGCATCGTGACAGATGCGCTCGTCAGCCCCACGGCAATGGCGGGTGGCGACGCCCTCATCATCCTGCAGGTGCGGTTGCCGCGCCTGTTGCTCGGCCTGCTCATTGGCGCGGCTCTTGCCTCTTCCGGCGCTCTGATGCAAGGCCTCTTCCGCAATCCGCTCGCCGATCCGAGCCTCATCGGCGTCTCGGCGGGAGCGGCTTTGGCGGCCGCGACGACCATCGTGCTCGGCGATGCGCTCCTGGCCCCCCTCATCGGGCCCCTGCCCTTCATGGCCCTGCCCATCGGTGCTTTCACCGGCGGCCTGCTGACGACGTTCGCGCTCTACGTCATTGCTACCCGCAGCGGGCGTACATCGATTGCCACCATGCTTCTGGCCGGTGTTGCGTTCGGTGCGTTCTCGGGCGCGATCATGGGCCTGTTCTCGTACCTGAGCGACGATCGGCAATTGCGCGATCTCTCCTTCTGGTCCCTCGGCTCTCTGAGCGGGGCGACCTGGACGAAGGTCGTGACGGCAACGCCTTTCATCGTGCCGACCCTTCTGGCCATGCCATTCCTCGCGCGTGGCCTGAACGCGCTCGCGCTCGGGGAGGCGGAGGCCTTTCATCTCGGCGTGCCGGTACAACGGGTGAAGGCTCTGACGATCATGCTCGTGGCGGTCGCAGTGGGAGCCTCGGTCGCCGCCGCCGGCATGATCGGCTTCGTCGGAATCATGGTGCCGCATGTGCTGCGCCTCATGGCGGGTGCCGACCACCGGATGCTGCTTCCCGCTTCCGCGCTGCTCGGTGCGGCCCTGCTCGTCGCTGCGGATACGGTGGCGCGGACCGTCACCGCGCCTGCGGAGTTGCCCATCGGCATACTCACCGCCGCCATCGGCGCGCCGTTCTTCCTCTGGCTTCTGCTGCGCCGTCCGGGGGCATGACACGATGACCGCAATCCTGGAAGCCGAAGGCATCTCCTACCGCAGCGGGAGCAGGATGCTGATCGACAGTGTCGACCTCTCGTTTGCAAGCGGTTCCTTCAGCATCGTCATCGGCCCCAACGGCGCCGGTAAATCCACGCTTCTGCGCATCCTCTGCGGCGAGCTTCAGCCGACAGGCGGATCAATCCGCTGGAACGGAGAGCCTTTGCGCTCCATTCCGGCCTGGCGTCTCGCCCATCGCCGAGCCATGATGCCACAGGCCTCCGACCTCAACTTTCCCTTCACGGTTTTCGAAGTGGCCTGCCTCGGTGTCGAGGGAATAGGCCGCGGGCTGTCTCGCAGAGACCGGCAATGTCTTGCACTCGACGCCCTCGAACAGGCCGATGTGGCGCATCTCGCCCAACGCAACTACCAGAGCCTGTCGGGCGGTGAGCGGCAACGGGTGCATTTCGCCCGTGTTCTCGCACAGCTGAAAGCCGGCCAGTCACTCGAGAGGCAGCAGGTGCTCTTCCTCGATGAGCCGATCGCAAGCCTCGACTTGAAGCATCAGCTCTCACTCCTCCAAGAATCCAAGAGGCTCGTCCAGGACGGGCTTACGGTCATCGCAGTCCTGCATGATCTGCAGATAGCCTGTAGCACGGCTGATGAATTGATCATCATGCAGGCAGGTCGCCTCGTCACACAGGGGAAACCCGACGCGGCGCTGACCCCGCGAAGACTCGCCGAGGTTTTCGGAGTGGAATTGATCCCCCCTGGGATAACGTCCAGCCCGTGGCGTCTGGTGCTGGAAGAGCACACTTGCTCAACCTCGGCTCCTCGTCGCGCCGGTTCAGGTATTGGCTATAAATGAGAATTCGCTCTGCTTGGTCCGGAAGAACTGGAGCATCGGATCGATCCAAAAGTGGATTTCGCTTTCCAGGCTCGATGATCTAGGCGCGCGGGAACGACACCACATTGGACGGCTCGCAATTGGGCGTGACCATGGATGCGATCGCGTTCTCCAGCTCGTCGCGTCGGAACGGTTTCGTCAAACGAGGGATGGCAAGCCCGGTTCGTTCTGGCAGCTCGGCATGGCCGCTGGCCAGCAGAACCGGCATGCCGGGCCATTCCGTCCGGATCCGATCCGCCAGCTCCAGTCCGGTCATACCCGGCATGGCGTGATCGGTCACCACGAGGTCTATGGATGTATCGGTCCGCAGGATCCTCAAGGCCGCCTCTCCGGAGGGCGCCTCTGCGACCGTGTGACCGAGATCCTCCAGCATGGCGGCCGTCCCCATCATCACCAGCGGGTCGTCCTCAACCAGAAGCACTGTGCAGGCGCGATGGGCCAGGCGCTCCCGCTCACGGCGCGGACGAATCTCGGAGACCGGCTCTCCTTGAGGCAGCCAGATCTCGGCTGTGGTCCCCTTCCCCACCTCGCTTTTAAGCTTCAACGCCCCTCCTGACTGGACCGCTAGGCCATGAATCATCGAGAGACCCAGCCCCGTGCCTTTCCCGATACCCTTTGTCGTGAAGAATGGCTCGATGGCGCGGGCAAGGGTTGCTGCATCCATGCCCATCCCTGTGTCACTCACGCAGACACACACGTAATTTCCCGGGCTCAGCACATGATCCTGATCGATATCTTCCGCCCGGGCCGAGATCGTGATCGTGCCGCTGACCGGCATCGCGTCACGGGCGTTCACCGCCAGGTTGAGCAGCGCCATTTCCAGTTGGTTCGGATCGACCTTGACCTGCGGCAGGTCGCTAGGGAACTCGGTCGCGATCTGGATGCTCGGGCCGAGCGAACGCGACAGCAGGTCGGTCATGCCGGCTACGAGCCGCGGCACGTCGACCGCTTGCGGGGTGAGATCCTGGCGGCGGGAGAAGGCCAGCAGCCGCTGGGTCAGGGCGGCGCCACGCTGCGCTCCCTGGATGGCTCCCTCGAGAAGCCGCTTCGCCCGGTCGTCCGGAATGCGCTTGCGCAGGAGATCCAGGTTTCCAAGGATCACGGCCAGCAGGTTGTTGAAGTCGTGTGCGATGCCGCCGGTCAGCTGGCCGATGCTCTCCATCTTCTGCGCTTGCAGCAGCCGCTGCTCTGCGGCGAGCCGCTGCTCGCTTTCGTGGCGAAGCTGAACGAGAGCCACCTGCTCAGCCTTGGCCCGCCGCAGTGCCAGCCAGGAGACGAGCAGCAGAGTCAGCCCCGAGAGACCGGCTACTGCGGCATAAACCGCCAGGTTCCAGTACCAGCGCCCGAACACCGCGTCGAAGCCGATGCCGGAAACGACGTAGACTGGATACGGCACGACGCGGCGATAGGCATAGAACCGCTCCAGACCGTCGGTCGTTGAGATCCCCGAGAAGGTTCCCCCATCGGGCCGAGCGGCAATACTACGCATCAGAGGGCTCTGCGGTCCCAGGTGCATATCGGGAGACGGCGTTGGAAACCGCACCAGGACGGCACCGTCCTGGCGGATCAGGCTCGCAGTGTGAGGGCCCGGCGGAAAGACCTCCTGGAAGAAACGGCTAAAATACTCCGGGCTGAGCGCAATGTGGATCGTGCCGGCGAAATGCCCGTCAGGGGTCGAGCGGCGGCGGCTGACGGCAAAGGACAGGGTGCGGGTGGCCCTGCCCTCGAAAGCTGCGCTGATATAGGTGCCGGCATCACGCCCGCGGTGAACCTCGAACCACTCGCGCTTTGCGATGGACAGGGTGCGGTCCCAGTCTTGGCTGCCGGCGAGTACCCTCCCGGTGGCGTCCGCGATCCAGATCGAGACAACCTGCTCCAAGGGAACTCTCAGGCGTTGAAGAAAGCCACTCGTCTCTGGAGATGCGATCTCCTCCTGTGTCATGTTCTGGATATGGTCATCCACCCGTCCGAGGACGAGTTCCACCGTATCCAGGACCTTGCGGGCGTGCTCGTGCAGGATCGCTGTCGTGCGCGTGATTGTCTCCTCATTGTCGCGCAGGACCTCGGCCCGATTCCAGGCCGCCGCAGCCAGGAACACGATGGCCGGGACGAGCAATGAGGCCACCAGCAGCAACCGGTGCAGACGAACTGAGGATATCGACACGAAGGGCTCCGATCGGAATCGGGTGGGAAACAGACGGGAATGCGCCGGAATCCGGCCGGTGCATCCACCTGTTTAGATTGGAGCCGGACCGGGGCGAGGCAAGGCCGTCGTGGCCGGTTGGTTTGATTCCCGGTACAAACCCGCGATGCCTGGGTCTTCGATGGAACTCGTGAGATTTTAGTCGCAGGCTATATTCCAGGTTTATTGTCTCGACTGCCCATCCGTCGCGTCGGTCGTAGACAGTTCGTTCTGGAGCGTCAGAGACAGTGTCCGGCGGTCTCTCCTATGGCCAGACCGAACCCTCCTGCCGATTATCGCAAGGCTGCTCTCGCGCAGGAGGGACCGCTAGACCGGAGCATGGTCCAGTCCACGCGCTCTCAGGTCATCCGGCGAAGGGGCAAAGTTGAACGCGCTAAGGCGCGCTCTGCACGGCTGAGCCGATCGATCAATGTCGAAGATCGTGATGGCCGCAGGAGCAATGGGGGAGAGGCTGAGAGGCGTCAATCCGATCAGGACATTGCAGGCCGCTCGAACCACGCCTTCGTGGGCAACGATCACCACGTCGCCCTGGGATCTGGCGATGGCGTCGTCGAGCGCTGCTCGGACGCGAACGCAAAACTCCTCCCAGCTTTCTCCCTTAGGCGGAGTGAAGGATCCGAGACGCCAGTTGCGATAGGCATCCTTGTCCGAGGCTTCGATCTGCTCGATCCAGCATCCCGTCCAGTCACCGAGGTCCATTTCGCGTAGACGCTCGTCGATATCGAATCCGGAGAAGCCGAGCAGCTCGGCCGTGCGGCGCGCCCGGCTCAGGTCCGACGAGACGACAAGACCCGGAGGCGGCCCACTGGCGAAGAAGCCGGCGGCGCGCTCGGCTTGATCGATCCCGCGCAGGGACAGAGGGGCATCCGCGTGCCCCTGCAGACGGCGCTCGGCGTTCCACACGGTCTCACCGTGACGGACCAGGATCAATTTCATGGATCGTGCTTTCGATGAACAGGGGCGTTACGCGGCCGTCGCGCCTTCGACGATGGGCAGAAGATCCGGCATCGCATCGATCAGCCGGTCGGCGCCGAGTTCAGCGTGCGGCCTGTGGCTGTAGCCGTAGGTCACCGCGCAGGCGCGAACGCCGGCGGCGCGCGCGGCCTGCACGTCGTGATAGTTGTCGCCGATCATGAGCGCGTCCGCGGGCTTCACTCCCAGGCGCTGCAGGGCGAGCAGGACCGGGGCCGGGTGAGGCTTGCGCTCAGGCAGGGTGTCGCCTCCGATGACCGCGTCGAAGAAGCCGCGCAGCGCGAGGGCCTCGAGGATGTCGATGGTCGCCGCATAGGGCTTGTTGGTGACGACGGCCAGCGGCAGCCCGAGCCGCCTCAGACTCTCCAGCGTCTGCGGGACGCCGGGATAGGCCTCGGTGTGGCAGGAGGCGTTGGCTTCGTAGATCTTGAGGAAGCGGGCAACGAGTTCGGGCAGCCGCGCCGCATCGCCTCCGGTCGCGACGATGGCGCGCTCCACGAGCTTGGCGGCCCCGTCCCCGATCATGGATTTCACCTCGTCGAGCGTGATCCGCCGGAGGCCCTCCTCGGCCAATAGGGCATTCGTCGCATCCTGGAGATCGCGCGCGCTGTCGACGAGAGTTCCGTCGAGGTCGAAGATGATGGCTTTCAACGAAGTCATGAATCGTTACTGAAATGTCTGGAATGGAACATCCGCGGCGGGAGGAGCGGCGATCCCTGCCACCCGCCGAAAGACCATGCCGTGCGGCTGATCGACAAGTGCAGCATCTCGCCTCAGGCGGCGAGCCAGAGGGCCGAGCGCAGCGAGAGGCCGAGTTCGACGGCGAAGCCCGGCTGATGGAGCTCCTCGCCCGATTGGAACGGCGTATCGATGGAAACCTCCGCCGCTCCGATCTTCACCCCATAGCGCAGCGTCGAGCCGAGAAACTCGCTGTGCACGACGGTTCCCGGAAGAACGATGTCGTCCGCCCTGCTCCTGCCCAGGGTCGCGTGCTGGGGCCGGAACACGAGCTTGGCTCCCTCCGGCACGGTGACGTCGGCCGGAACCGGCAGGCGTATGCCTCCTTCGATGTCGAAGAAGCGCCCGCCTCCCTCGGATACGACGCGACCCGGAAGGATGTTGGCCGTCCCCAGGAAGTTCGCCACGAACAGATTGGCTGGCTTCGCGTAGAGCTCCATGGGCGTGCCGACCTGCTGGACGACGCCGTCGTTCATCACGGCAATGCGGTCGCAGATCGTGTTGGCCTCCTCCTGGTCGTGCGTGACGAAGATGGTCGTCAGCCCGAGCCGCTGCTGGAGATCGCGCAGTTCCCGCCGCACCTGGACGCGCATCTTGGCGTCGAGGTTGGAGAGGGGCTCGTCGAGGAGAAGCACCTTCGGCTCGATGGCGATGGTGCGAGCAACGGCGACGCGCTGCTGCTGGCCGCCGGAGAGCTGCGAGGGGCGGCGGTCGGCAAGGTGGGCGAGCCCGACGAGTTCGAGGGCCGCGGCCACGCGCTTGTCGATCTCGGCCCTCGGAACCCGCCGCTCCTCGAGGCCGAACGCGACATTGCGCTTCACCGTCATGTGCGGCCACAGGGCGTAGGATTGGAACACCATGCCGACATCGCGCTTCCACGGGGGCAGATGCGACACGTTCCGCCCTCCGACCAGCACCTCGCCTCCATCCGCCTGGTTGAAGCCCGCGATCAGGCGCAGCAGCGTCGTCTTCCCGCAGCCCGAGGGCCCGAGAAAGGCGAAGAACTCGCCCGGCCTGATGTGGAGGTTGATGCCCTTGAGGACATGATTGGTGCCGTAGAACAGATCGACGTTGCGGATGTCCACGTCGATGGCGCTGACGCCGGATGATACGACAGGAAGAGACTGGTTCATGGATCCCGTTTCCTCAGGCTCGTGACGCGGTCAGCGTCCGGCCCCTTTGGCCTGCTGGCTCTTTTCGATGATCAGATGAGACGCGAAGGTGCACAGGGCGACGAGCAGTACGGCGATGACCCCGAGCGCCGCGCCGGGCCCTCGTCCCGCAGCCGACTGCATGAACACGTAGAGGCCGTAGGCGAGAGGCGCATCCGCGTTCGATTGAACCAGCATCAGGGTCGCCGAAAGCTCGACGGCCGCCGTGGCGAAGCTCGTGACGAAGCCCGCCAGGATGCCGCCCGCCATGAGCGGCAGGACGATCCGCCGGACCGTCCGCACCTTCGTGGCCCCGAGGTTCTCCGCCGCCTCCTCAAGCGAGACCGAGATCTGCTGGAGAGCCGCATAGCAGGCCCTCAGGGCATAGGGCAGGCGCCGGATCGCGAGTGCCAGCACGATCGTGATCCAAAGCGTCGCGAGCGGGGTGCCGTCGGGAAGCTGGACGCCGTAGAAGGTCCGCAGGTACCCGATGCCGAGCACGACGCCCGGGATCGCCAGCGCGGCGGTCGCAGCCCAGTCGAGCCACTCCCGTCCGATGAGCTTTGTCCGCAGCACGAGATACGCGATGGCCGTACCGAGAACGACATCGATCAATCCAGCGATGGAGGCATAGACGAGCGTGTTCTTCACGTAGACGAAGCTCTCGCCGAACACGCGGCCGTAATGAGACAGCGTATAGGCATCCGGCAGAGGGCTGAAGGACCAGATCGTGGCGAAGGACAGCAGCAGCAGCCCGATATGCGGCGCCAGCACCAGGAGGAGAATGAGCAGGACGGCCCCATAGGCGACAGCGCTCTCCCACGGCCGCATCCGGCGCTTCGACAGGCCGCCGCCGCCACGCTGCACGGTGGCGTAGTCCTTGCCGCGCATGGCGCGCGCCGAAATCCACATGGCCAGAATGGACATGCAGATGAGCACGACGGAGATCACATATCCCATCGGGTCCGCGATACCGATGGACGTCACGCGCAGATAGGCCTGCGGGGCGAGCATGTCCTTGACGTTCAGGAGCAGCGGCGTCGCGAGGTCGTCGAACACCTTCACGAACACCAGCGAGGCCCCCGCGATGTAGCCCGGCATGGCCAGCGGGAAGACGATGCGGCGGAACAGGCGAAAGCCCGAGCTGCCGAGATTCTGCGCCGCCTCCTCCATTGCCCGGTCGATATTGCGCAGGGCCGCCGAGAGGTTGATCAAGATGAAGGGGAAGTAGTGGACGGCCTGAACGAAGATCACCCCGTTCAATCCCTCCATGAACGGAATCCTGAAGCCGAACCAGTCGTTCAGGAGAAGGTTCACGGTGCCGTTGCGGCCGAACAGGAGCAGCATCGCGACCGCGCCGACGAAAGGCGGCATGATCAGCGGGAGGAAGCCCAGCGTCTGGATCAGCATGGCGCCCCGAAACTCGAAGCGCGTGGTGATGTAGGCGAGCGGCAGGGCGAAGACGGAGGCGACGACCACCGACATCGCGGACACATAGACCGAATTCCAGAAGGAACGGATGAAAAGATCCGTGCGCGCGAAATCGAGGAAATTGACGAGAGTGAATTCGCCAGTCCCCTTCTCCGTGAAGGCGACGTAAATCACCGTTCCGACTGGAATGACAAGAAACAAGGCCAGAAAGGCGGCTATCCCGAGGGCGAGAGCAAGCTGCCCGGGGGAAGCCGATATCGTGAAATGCCTGAAAGACCTGGACGACGCATGCGCTCGCCCGGCGGTCGTGGCGCCGGCCATGGACGCTCTCCTGAATCCGAAAAAAGGCTTTCAAGGGCGGCTCACGTCCATGAGCCGCCCGACGAGGAAGGGCAGATCAGCGGGCGAGCTTGAGCGCCTGCTCGGCCTTGGCCAGAGCCTGCTGATAGCGCTCCTTGGCGAAGGCCGCCCATTGCTGCTCGAGTTCGGCCTGACGCGCGCCCTTCTCCTTGCCGCCGGTGAAGGCGCCGGCGATCTCAGGAGATGCGGCCTGCTCCTCGGTGACCGGCATGGCCGCCACCAAGTCGCGGGCTTCTTTCACAAGAGCACCGGCTTCGGCATTATCCTTCTTGGCGAGCGCGGCCTCGGCGTCGTGGATGGCCTTCGTTGCGGCCTTCAGCGCATCGAGCTGGAACGTGACGGTCTGATCGTAGAGCACGTCGACGACGTTGGTGCGCTTCTCAGACACGTTCACGTCGAACTTCACGCGTGCGCCGAGGGACGGATCGGTGAAGGGATTCGGATAACCTTCCGGAGCCTTTGCGTAGACGGCGGGATTGACCGGCAGACGGCGGATGCTCGGCTCAAGCAGCACCTCCTGACCCTCGGCCGAGACGAGGTAATCGACGAAAGCCTCCGCGCCGGCCTTGTTCGGCGCGTTGGCGATCACGCCGACATTCGCCGGAACGATCGTGGTGACGGTCGGATAGGCGAACTTCACCGGGAAGCCCGAAGCCTGGGAGGAAAAGGCGAAGAAGTCGATCACGATGCCGAAGCCGACCTGACCGGAGTTCACCGCCTCGGGAACGCCGAAGGAGCGCTCGGTGATCTGGCGGAAATTGCCCGATATCTCCTTCAGGATGCGCCACCCCTTGTCCCAGCCTTCGCCCTGAAGGATCGTCTCGATCGTCAGGTGGGTCGTGCCGGAACGGGAGGGTGCCGCCATGGCGACATGATCGAAGTAGACCGGCTTGGCGAGATCCTGCCAGTCCTTCGGCTCGGGCAGCCCGTTCGCCTTTGCGTAACGGTCATTCCACATGATGCCGTAGCCCGACGCCGCGAAGCCCGAATAGAAGCCCTCCGGATCGTTGATCGGATAGGAGCCGATCTTCTCCGGGATTCCCTCGGCCTTCGGCTTGTACGCCTGCAGCAGGCCCTTGCCCTTGAGAACCTCGAATGCGTCCGGAGCCGAAGCCCAGAAGACATCAACCTGGTTGTTGGCCTTCGTCTCCTCGACGAACTTCACGCCGGCATTGGTGTTCCGGTTCTGCACGTCCAGAGTGACCCCCGGATGAGCCTTCTCAAAGGCCTGCTTGAAGGGATCGGTCACGTCCTTCGAGAACGAGGTCACGACAGTGACCTTACCGGATTGGGCGAAGGCGGCTCCCGTGAACAGGGCAGCACCGATCAGGGCCGCCGCGGCGGCAGAGTGGCGTAGCATCAGTTTCCTCCAACATGATGGCTCTTTGGTTGGGTCCGCCCGAAGGCGTCCGGCCTCCA
The DNA here is from genome assembly GCA_031181145.1 of Microvirga sp. Lineage (GTDB taxonomy): Bacteria > Pseudomonadota > Alphaproteobacteria > Rhizobiales > Beijerinckiaceae > Microvirga. Next base: position 55,646 of record JAPSLB010000024.1, on the reverse strand, counting down.
TCAATGCAATGATCATGCCAACTCTGCTTTGAGCGATTATCCGCAGCCGCGCTGCGGACAAAAATCGAAGCGACCATCACTCATACGTCCGAACGAGGGAAAGGAGGGTAACGGATCAGAATGACGATGGGTCAGCGTCGTAACATCAGCCGTCATTGTCGCCAGCGCGGCCGAGATCGTACTTCTTCATCTTCAGGTAAAGGGTCTTCCTCGTGATCCCGAGTGCCTCGGCCGTGGCACCGACGCGTCCGCCCAGGAGGGCGAGGGTCTCCTCGATCACGCGCCGCTCAGCCGCCTCCATCCGCTGTTCCAGGGTCAGAGCACCCTTGGGGCTCTGCTCCGTCTGTTGGGAATCGTCGTCATCCAGGCCGAGGAGATAGCGTTCGGCCGCGTTGCGCAGTTCGCGCACGTTGCCGGGCCAATCCTGCTGCTGGAGCTTTTCCTGGAAAGAGGGGTCCAGCGCAGGTGCCGCCCTCGCCTGACGCGCAGCGGCGAGACTGAGGAAATGGTTGAAGAGCACGAATACATCGTCCCGGCGCTCGCGAAGAGGTGGCAAACGGATGGTGACGACGTTCAGCCGGTAGACCAAATCCTCGCGGAACGCTCCCTTGGCCGCGAGTTCGGTCAGGTCGGCCTTGGTCGCGGCGATGACGCGGATGTCGACGGGGATTTCCCTGTTCGATCCGAGACGTACGATCGTTCTCTCCTGCAGCACCCGCAACAGCCGGATCTGCGCCGCCATGGGCATGGACTCGATTTCATCCAGGAAGAGCGTGCCGCCGCTCGCATGTTCGATCTTTCCGATCCGCCGCTCACGGGCGCCGGTGAAGGCGCCAGGCTCGTGCCCGAACAATTCGCTCTCGATGATGGTCTCCGGCATCGCGCCGCAATTGACGGCCACGAATCGTCCCTTCCGCCTGAGGCCGAAATCGTGAAGGGCGCGGGCCGCGACTTCCTTGCCGGTACCCGTCTCGCCGAGAAGCAGCACGTCGGCCTCGGCCTCGGCGAGCGTCCTCAAGCTCCGCCGCAGCCGCTCCATGGCCGCGGAGCGGCCGATGAGACGGCTGGAGAACGGATCCTGGTCGGCGGCTCCCGCCCTGAGGGCCCGGTTCTCGAGAATAAGGCTGCGATGCGCGATGGCCCGCCGGGCCGTTTCGACGAGCCTGATGGGATCCGCCGGCTTCTCGATGAAATCCCAGGCTCCCGCCCGGACCGCCTTGATGGCCATCGGCACGTCGCCATGACCTGTCACGAGAATAACCGGAATCTCGGGATCGACGGCGCGAACCGCCTCGAGTAGCCCAAAGCCGTCCAAACCCGGCATTCTCACGTCGCTCACCACGACGACCGGGAGATCCCGCGAGAGCCTGTCGAGGCCGGCCTTGGCAGAGCTGACCGCTGTGACGCTGAACCCGTCGAGCTCCAGCGTCTGCCGGTATGCGTCACGCACTTCCCGATCGTCGTCGACCAGAACGATCTTGGGCTCCGCACTCATGGTTGCCCCGCCGCCAGATCGATCACGAAGGTTGTCCCCTGAGGTCCGGTGTTCGCCAAAATCAAGTCTCCTCCGAAATCCTTGACGATGTTGTAGGACATCGAGAGGCCAAGTCCGAGCCCTAATCCTGCGGGCTTCGTGGTGAAGAAGGGATCGAAGATGGCTTCGCGATGCTTCTCCTCGATACCCGAACCGTTGTCGGTCACCGCTAGGCGAACCCGGCTATCCCTGACGTCAGCACGGATTTCGATGCGCCGGTCCCTTTGTCCGGCAAGCTCGTCGAGGGCGTTCGCAATCAGATTGACGATCACCTGCTCGAGCCGGACCTCCTCGGCCCGCACGGCGACGCGAGAATCCGGGAAATCGATCTTCACCGCGACGCTTTCCTCGCCGAGCCGCTGTTCGAACAGGCTCAGAGCTCCCTCGACGACGCCGCGCAGGTCCACCGCGTCGAGGGTGGCCGCAGGGCGGCGGGCGAAACGCTTGAGATGTTTGATCAGCTCCGCCATCCGGGCCGTCAGGCCCTGAATCCGATCGAGGCTCGCCCGCGCCTCCTCCAGGCGGCCCCGCCCGAGCAGGACCGCGCCGTTATGGGCGTGCGAGCGGATCGCCGCGAGGGGCTGGTTGAGTTCATGGCTGATACCCGCGGCCATCTGTCCGAGCGCCGCGAGCTTGGCGGCCTGGACGAGATCGTCCCTGGTCTGGCGGAACACCGTGAGCGCTCGCGCAAGATCGCCCAGCTCATCGTCCGTGGGGGGAGGCAGGACCGGCATCGTCGGGCCGCTTGCAATCGTCGTCGCAGCGAGCGTCAACCCCTGAAGCCGTGCCACGAGGCTACGGCGGACGTAGAACCAGCCGACCACAATCGTGATCGCCAGGGATGCAGCGGCGATCGCGAGGAGAAGATTTCGCCCGACGACGATTGCTTCGGCAGAGCGCTCCGCCGCCCGCCGCGCGATCGCCTCCGTCCGGCTGACTTCCTGCGAGATGAGCGTGCCAAGCTGCGTGACGAGCCGCCTGTTCTCGGCGAGGAGCGCCTGCGCGTCGGCGATCGCTTCGAGTTCCGCCCGCTTCACGGCGGCGAGGCCGGCCTTCGGATCGGAGAGAGCCAGTAGGCGCGCGGCGATCTGACTGATCGTGATCGTATCGGTCCAGCTGGCGAGCGCCTTGGTTTCCACATCGAGTTGGTCCGCCATCTCACCGAGGAAGTTGCTCGTATCCCGGAGATCCTCAATCGTCGGAACGGTTCCGAGCCGCCCCAGCAGGCCTACGATGAGGTTCGCCTGGGCGTTGATGGTGAGCAGGGCTTCGCTCTTGCGGCTCTCTTCCCGCAAAGTCCTGCGGCCCGCTTCCGCCGCTTCTCCCGGCGCGACTCTGCTGATCGCCGATTCGATGTTGAACCGGGCATCGTCGATAAGCGGCTCGACCTCCTCGATGAGATCGGCCTGCAACCATCGCAGCTCCTCGCTGATCTCCCGGGAGCGCTCATGCAGGGGAAAGCGCCTGTCTGCGATCCGATCGATGGCCCTGAGATTGGCCTCGATGCCGTCGGTCACGACAAGAAGCTCCGGCGACAACGAGTGCTCGTCGTTCCGCTCGTTGAGAACGAGGCGGAGAACAGAAAGACGCTCGACGAGCGTGCCGTGAATGCGGTCATAGGCCTCGCGTCTCTCAGCCACAGCCAAGTCCGGCGTGCTGGCGATCACGCCTGCCCCTGCTTCCGCAAGACGCGCAGAGAACGCCAGGGCCGGCAGATGAGCCGTCGCGACGGAATTCAGTTCCTCGCTGAGCCGGGCATAGGACAGCCAGCCAACGATGCATGCGCCGACCGCAAGCCCGCCTACGCCGAGGAATGCCGCAATGAGGCGCCCCCCGATGCCCAATCTCCTTCCCCGGATCATTGCCTCCCGACCTCCAGGCCCTGACCTGGGGTGGAACCGAGTCTCGCGGCGGCATTCGCCAGAGCCAGCGCCGCACGCCGCATGTTTTCATCAATCGCCATCTTGATACGGGCCTCGAGGCGGGCCTGCCGCTCGGGAGTGGGGAGCCCCCGCCGCACGCGGACCAAGCCTGTCCAGCGTTCGAGCTCCATGGCCTCCGCCCCGCTCAGGGGGGGCTTGGTCAGTGCGCTTCGCGCCTCGCCGACCAGTTTCGCTGCGCCCGCATCGGCGTGCCGGGACAGAGCCGCCTCGAGTTCCTGAACGGATCGCCACAATCGCCCCAATTCCGATCGGCGGAAAGTGATCATTTCATCGAAGATGATGTTGACCAGTTCATAGCGCGCGGCCGACAGGCCCGCGTCGAAAATACCCTTCGTGAAAAGCCCCTCGCGCCCGAACGGGCTGCCGGCCACCGCCTCGTCGGCCGGATAGACGGAGGGAGAGATCGGCAGGCGGGCAATCGCGGGATCGAGGAGAATGGCCTGCCCCTCGGGCGAGAGCACGAAATCGACAAAGCGTTCAGCCCCGTCGCGGTTGCCGGCATCGGCCAGAATCGCAATGCTTGCGGGCACGAACATCGTCTCGTCGGGAAGGGAAAACCGTGTTGATCCTTTCGGGACACCTTCCGGATTCGCAAGGAAGTCGATCGTCGGACCGATCCCGAAGCGCCCGCGGGCAACCCCTGCCGATACGCCGAAACTCCGGGCTGTGACCGTGGCGAGATTGCCGCCGATCTCCGACCAGATCCCCCACCCCCGGTCCCAGCCATAGACCTGCAAGATGGCCTCGACCATGAGGTGCATAGTGCCCGACCGCGACGGCGAGCTGATGCCGACATGCCCCGCATAGACCGGTGCCGCCAGATCGCTCCACGCCTTCGGCACGGGTAGCCCCCTCTCCTCCAGATAGCTCGGATTATAGACGAAGCCGTAGCCGGACAGCGCGAAACCGAGATAGGTCAGATCCGGATCGTTCACTGGATACCCGGCAATGAGGGATGGCGCACCAGTCGGGCGGGGATCCAACGGAGCCAGTCGTCCGGCGCGTTTGAGGATCTCGAAGGCATCCGGCGCCGATGCCCAGAAGATGTCCGCCCTTCTCTCCCCCATGATATTCGCCACCGCCGCCGTCGTCTTGCGCTGCACAAACTCGACAGGGATGCCGGGATGGCGCTTTTCGAACGCGTCCTGGAACAGTTTGAGGAGCTGAGGCGGAAATGACGTGAGGACACGGACCGGACGCACTTTCTCGTTCGCGCCGGCAGCTCCTGCCGAAAGAGCCAGCACAATCAGGATGTGAATGAAAAGAGTACGAAACATCGATGAGGTGTGCCGGAACCGGGCTGCATCATAGGCCTGAGATAGGCCAGTCAATCAAGTATCGCTTCAGCGACGTTGGGAGATTACGTCTTTGACTAGCTCGGCAACAACCCCATCATAAGGAGCTCGAAGCACATGGGGTTCGATTAGTGCCCAGCACCGCAGCACACCGGCCTTCGAACGCCCTCGTTATTCTCGCAAGAAGATCGGGACGCGTTTCATGACCTCACGCGCCTCCCCGATCATGATTGCTCTGACCCCGGCGGAACCCCGATGCGGGAGCGGTGCGGTGCGAACAGACAGGTGAGTCCCAGGATCATGCCCGAGACCGTCGCGATCATCCCGGCAGCGCTCACGGCATCCGTGCCGCCGAGCCAGAGCGGCCCGTAACCGGCAATCACATAACCCAGAACCGCCGAGACCGCCGCAAAGGCGATGCTCCACGCCACCTGCGCCTCCAGCCGATTGGTCATCAGCCGCGCGGCGGCAGGTGGGCAGATGAACATCGCGATCACGATAATCGACCCGACCGCATCAAAAGCGGCCACCGCTGCTATCGCGGCCGCGCCCACGAGGCCAAAGCTCAAAGTCGCCGTCGGTATCCCGAGTGTGCTGGCGAAGCCCTCGTCGAAGGTGGAGAGCTTCAGCGGGCGCCAGAACAGGGCTGTCAGGACGGCAATCAGCAAGGTCACCACGGTCATGCGGAAGAGCTCCGGCGGCAGATCGGCGAGCGCTTGAGGGTCGAGCAGCGAACCCCATCCGTCCGCCGAGAGCCAGATCAGGCTCTCCAGATTGCCATAGAGCGCGTGCTCCACGTCGAGATGCACACTGCTCGTATCACTCTGCTCCAGCAGAAACACGCCTGCGGCGAACAGGGACGTGAACGTCACGCCCATGGCTGCTCCCGGTTCGATCCGCCCGAGCCGCTTGATCATCTCGATCAGCACGACGGCCACAATCGACGCCCCGGCTGCGCCGAGCATCATCGGCCAGGTGGAGATCTTGCCGGTGATCAGGAAGGCAACGACAATCCCCGGCAGAACGACGTGACTGATCGCATCGCCGATCAGCGCCTGCCGCCGCAGGATCAGGAAGTTGCCCGGCAGAGCACAAGCAACAGCGGCGAGGACGCCGATCGCCAGCGGCGTCAAACTCAGTTGAACGAACTCGTCACCCATCAGACCACTCCTCCCACGGGCGCCGGTCCGCCGATCCGGCGGTCGATCTCTGCAATCTCATCCCTGGTCAGCACCGCCTCAATCGGCGTCAGTCCGTCGTAGCGGCCCGACACGGCCTCATCCTGGTGGATCTGGCGCGCGATCTCCCATCGCCGTTCATCCCGAAGCACTTTGGCGCTCTGCGCCCGACCCGCCTCGGTCGCAACGCCGTCCTTGCGGATCAGACCGGCCCGGCGCAGCACGGCAAGGGTCAGCGGATCGAAGATCGGCTCCCCGCGGGCCAGTGCCAGCAGGCCCTGGCGACGATGCACCCGGACCTGAAAGCGCCGGTGGCGGAGGATCGAGGCCAGCACGCCGCGGTTGGGCGCGAGCAGGAGGGAGGCGGCGAACGATCCAAAGCAGACGAGCACGATGATCGGCCCGGTCGGCAGGCCCGGCGCGGAGGCGGAGATGGCCGCACCCACATAGCCGGAGGCACCGCCGATGACGCCTGCAATACCCACGAGCCGCTCGGTCCGATCGGTCCAGAACCGGGCCGTCACGGAGGGGATGATGAGCATGGCGACGATCAGGACGAGACCGACGATCTTCAAACCGATCACCGTGACAGCCATGACGAAGCCCATCATGGCCAGATCGACCATGCGCACGGAGACGCCAGACGCCGCGGCAAACTCCGGATCGAAGGCCACCAGCGTCATCGGTCGGCGCAGCAGGACGAGGGCGGCGATCGCGCAAGCCCCTCCGATCGCAATGATGACGGCATCCTGAAACAGCATGCCCGCGGTCGAGCCGAGCAGGAAACCCTCGAGCCCCGCCTGCTTGCCGCGTGCCATGGTCTGGATGATCGTCAGGAGCACGATCCCAAAGCCAAAGAACACCGACAGCACCGCGCCGATAGCGGCATCCTCGGCCAAGCGCGTTCGGCGGGTGATCCATTCGACCACGAGCAGGCCGAGGCCTGCCGAAAGCGCGGAGCCGAGGAGGAGTCCGAGGAGATTCCGGCCGTCCGATCCTAGGGCGACCATGACCATGAACGCGATCCCCACGCCCGGCAACGTGGCATGCGCAACCGCGTCGCTGACAAGCGCCCGCTTACGGAGGAACAGGAAGGCGCCGCCACTTCCGGCTGAGATTCCGAGCAGGGCCGCCCCGATGGCGACCAGTGCGGTGTTGTAGCCCGACTGTAGCAGTAGAGCGCTCGTGAAGGGGTCCAGCATCGTCTCAGATCACCGGCAGCTTAAGCTGATCGATGTGAGCCGTCGCCAGCCGGCCGCCGTAGGCGGCTTGCAGGTTGTCGGCCGTAAAGGTCGTCGCCACCGGTCCCTCAGCGATCTTGCGCACGTTGATGAGCAGCACATGATCGAAATAATCCGCGACCGTCGCCAGGTCGTGGTGGACGCAGACCACTGTGCGCTTCTCCGCCTTCAGCGACTTGAGCACGTCGATGATGGCCTTCTCGGTTGCCGCATCGACCCCGGCAAAGGGCTCGTCGAGCAGGTAGAGATCGGCGTTCTGGGCCAGTGCTCGGGCGAGGAACACGCGCTGCTGCTGGCCGCCCGAAAGCTGACCGATCTGGCGTCCGGCGAAATCGGCCATGCCGACCCGGTCGAGACAGGCGAGCGCCTTTTCGCGATGGTGCCGTCGGACCAGATGCAGGAGACCAAGCTCTCGGTAGAGTCCCATGAGAACCACATCGATCACCCGCGTCGGAAAATCCCAATCGACGCTGGCCCGCTGGGGCACATAGGTGATGCGGTGCCGGGACTTGGCGAGAGGCACGCCGAAGACAGTGACGGTTCCAGACAGTGCCGGCACGATACCGAGAACTGCTTTGAGAAGCGTCGACTTGCCCGCTCCGTTCGGGCCGATGATAGCGGCCATTCTCCCGGGCGGCACGGTCGCATCGATGGAAAACAGGGCAGGCTTCTCGCCATAGGACACGGTGAGCCCCTGAACGGCAAGCGGATCGTCTGCGGATGCAGCCGGGTGCACGGCCCGACCGTCCCTCGAGGCAAGTTGCACGGCGACTGGCATCATCGAATCCTTCTTAGCCTCCGGCCGAGAGCTTGCCGCGCATGCCGCGCGCTGGGACCTCGCCTCCGAGCGCCCGCGTGATCGTAGTGGCATTGTGGTCGATCATGCCGAGATAGGTACCCTCGTAGGTGCCCTGCTGTCCCATGGCATCGGAGTAGAGCTCTCCGCCGATGGTCACGGTGTGACCTTTGGCGGCGGCCCCCTCGATCAGGGCGCGAATATTGCGATCGGAGACGGAGGACTCGACGAAAACCGCACGGATCTTACGCGCGACCAGCATATCCACCAACTCGGAAACCCGGCTCAGCCCTGCCTCACTCTCCGTCGAGATGCCCTGAATGCCGAGCACCTCGAAGCCGTAAGCCGCACCGAAATAGTTGAATGCGTCATGAGCCGTGAGAAGGACACGGCTCTCGGCCGGTATCGTGGAGAGAACCCTTGTCGTGTAGTTGGCAAGTTCCGCGAGATCCCTCAGGTGCGCCGCCGCATTGGCCTCGAAGATGGCCTTCGCCTCTGGCTGGACGGTGATTAGCGCGTCGCGAACAGCAACCACCACATGCGACCACAGGTTTGGATTCATCCAGACATGAGGATCGAACTTGTCAGCGTAATCCTCATGGGCAAGCAGCATGTTCTTCGGCAGCGTCTCGGCCACGGCGACCACTTTCCGCTTTTTGGCAAGGTCACGCATGAAGTCTTCCATCTGGGCTTCCAGATAGAGGCCATGCCAGAGCACGAGATCGGCCTGGGTCATGGCGACGATGTCGGTGCGCGTCTGGCGGTAGGCATGAGGATCCACGCCCGGCCCCATCAGCGCCCGGACCTCGACGAGGTCGCCCCCGACCTGGCGGGCAGCGTCGGCGATCATGCCGGTGGTCGCCACCACCTTGAATGGACGGCTCTGCGCCATGGCCGGGCCGGCCCCGATGAGGCCCGCAATGGTGGCGAGTGCTACGGCTGCGGCGGCCCGGCCCAGAAAGCGGCGCTTCGACAGGGGTATTCGGGACATTCTGGTGCTCTCCAGCGGGTGAATCGTGAGACATGGCCTCGGCATCGAGGATTAAGATGCTATTGCAAATTATTTGCAGAAGTCAACGCAATTAAGAATGACTTGCAACTAATCCTGCAAACATGCTGCATCTGGCTCATGTTCCCACCCTGACCGGCAGGTACAACGCGGGTGAGCTTGAGGACGCCTTGAAATCCGCTGAAGTCAGATCGCTCGGCGGCGGACAGCCCTTCAGAAGCGCCGGACCCAAGCGAGCCCTCTGCGGCCCTCTTCAGCGGGTTGTTGGCCAATATACCTTGCTCCTGGCCTGCTTGCGAACGGCGTTGCTGTCGCAAGCCCTATCGGCGAGAAGGCTTGCACACCGCTCGCGCCTTGCCGGTGAACCCGCGCAGGAGCCGTGGATCCTCATGCCGCCGCTATCGAGACGCTGCGACCGAAGGATGCGGCCCCACATCCTACGGCTCTGCATCAGCGCACAAAGCGTCTGCAACAGGTGCCGGAAGGACGATACTATTCGGGATATTGCGGCAGGGTCAGCCTATGCTGGCACGCCAAGCACCATCGACGCATCAGACCATCCCATGACGAGATGAAACACGAAATCCTTCCACGACCTAGTGGGACGAAGTGTGCCCTTTTGGTTTTGCGTCCGCAGGACAGGGAACCTTATGGCGAAGGTGTCAGCCAACGAACACCGTTCAAACTGACTCCTGGCAGCTCTGGCGCCCGAGTACTTCGCGTGCCTGAAACCACATTTGGAGGTGATCGACCTGCCTGGCGAACAGGTTCTCACCGAGGCCGGTGAGGTCATCCGGCACGCCTTCTTCCTTCGTGACGCGATGATCTCGCTAGTGGCGCTCATGGAGGACGGCAAGCTCGTGTCGCCATTGCCGCCCTCGATAACTCCCGGGCCTTGAGGCTCTGTCCCGGGACAACCACAGCAGATGCCGTAAAAGCCCGCTCCGGAGATCCAGGACAGCCGCGCTTGTCTGGAGCCGATCTTGAAAACCTGCACGGGATGGATTTCCATCGAATACCTTCAACCGGCTACCGAGCAGGTTCTGGACAAGGAAGATTCTTACTGATTGCGGCCAAGCCTCGGCTGGTTTGATCCTTTACAAAGATGCTCCCCGATCCAGAATGATTGCCGATGAGTGGCGCTCCGCAGCGAAAGCCCATGTCCCTTTTGGTTCTTGCGCTCACCCGCTCCACCTTCTCGGACGCCGCCCGTCACGAGCATGGAACCGGCAACATCCGAACTTCTCCTGCCGACGGGAGGTTTATAGAAGGTGAATTCTATTTTCCTCCCGTAAGCCTCTCATCGCGGATATGACAAACGGACCACTTCAACGGTCACAAGGACGCCACATCCTTATCCAGTAGCTCCTGAGCCGTTTCATCGAGCGTGAGCTTGAAGCGCTTCACCATGTCGTGAACCTGCTCTTCATTGATGATCAGGGGCGGGCAAAATGCGATGACGTCCCCAATGGCGCGGATGATCAGGCCATTTCCGTGAGCGCGAGAGAAGACGTGCGCGCCAACCCTGCCGACAGGATCGAACTTCGCCTTTGTCGCCTTATCTGCGACCAGCTCCACGGCTGCGATCAACCCGACGCCGCGCACCTCGCCAACGAGGGGGTGATCTGCGAACTTGCGGAGCTCCGCCTGCATCACCTCGCCCACACGCCGCGCATTCTCGACCAGGTCCTTCTCTTCGATGATATCGAGATTTTCGAGCGCAACCGCCGCAGGAACCGGATGACCGGATGTGGTGAAGCCATGGCCGAACGTACCGATCTTGGCGGAGTTGTCGGCAATGCCGTCATAGAGCTCCTGACTGATCATCACAGCCGCAAGAGGCTGATAGGATGAAGTGATCTGCTTCGAAAGCACCAGAATGTCGGGATCAATTCCGTAATAGTCGCAGGCGAACATTGTCCCGAGGCGACCAAAGCCGTTGATCACTTCATCAGCAACGATCAGAACGTCGTACTTGCGACAGACGGCTTGGATCTTGTCCCAATAGGTCGCGGGCGGCGGCAGGACGCCGCCCGCACCCATCAGCGGCTCACCGATGAATGCAGCCACCGTCTCGGGGCCCTCCTCCAGAATGACGGCCTCGAGCTCGGCGGCAAGACGGTCGGCAAACGCCTCTTCACTCTCGCCAGGTTCCGCATAACGGTAGTGATGCGGGCAGGTGACGTGTCGCACGGGGACGAAGGGAAGGTCGAAGTCCCGTTGGTTGGCAGGAAGGCCTGTCAGGCTGCCCGAGGCAAGAGTGATCCCATGATATGCATTGGTTCGAGCGATGAACTTCTTCTTCTGTCGCAGCCCTCGCGCATTGTTGTAGTACCATACCATTTTGATGACACTGTCGTTCGCCTCGGATCCCGAGTTCGCGAAGAAGGCACGTTTGAGACGATCAGGCGTCATCTTCACCAGACGCTCCGCCAGCAGAACCGAAGGCTCGTTCGTCTTGTGGGAGAAGGTATGATAATAGGGCAGCTTCGCCATCTGCCGCGTGGCGGCCTCAACGAGGCGCTTCTCACCGAAGCCGACAGCCACACTCCATAGACCGGCCAATGCCTCGATATAGCGGTTCCCCTGATCGTCGTAGACGTAGACCCCCTCGCCGCGATCAATCACGATAGGCCCGATCTCCTCGTGCTTCCTGGCATTGGTGACGGGGTGGAGCACGTATTCAACATCACGTGCCTGAATTGAATTGGGGAGTCCGCGCATGATCTTTTGTCCTTTCGTTCTGTTAGGTAGCGTTGTCCGGAGGTGTACACTGAGTCCTTAGCCGTGTCCCTCAGCTATATCGGCGGCACCTGATCCTGTTCTTCATGGGGCAGCCCTAAGGGCGCTCCGCTCCTGCCGCCATCGCAGCAGAGCCGCGAGCCCTCCAAGACAGAGCGTTCCGACAATGAGCAGTAGGGCAGCGGCAACAACGGTTGGGCTGATGTTCTCTCGAATGCTCGAGAACATTTGCCGGGCCAACGTCCTCTGATTGGGGCCAGCCACGAAGAGTGTGATGACGACTTCGTCCAGAGATGTCGCAAATGCGAAGACGGCGCCGGAGATCACACCTGGAAGCGCCAGCGGGAGCGTCACCCTGCGGAACACCGTGACCGGCGACGCCCCGAGACTGCTGGCGGCTTTCTCGACGGACGGATCGATCCCCTGCAGGGATGCGGACACGCTCACGATCACGAAGGGAACGCATAGGACCGTGTGCGCAATGATGACGCCCGGATAGGTGCTGGCAAGACCGAGATTCACGAAAAGCATTTGCATGCCCACACCCAGCACCACGGCGGGCACGACCATCGGAAGAAGAAACATCGTCCTCAGCAGGTTCGCGAGCGGCAGAGCCTTTGACCGCATTCCCAAGGCAGCCAATGTTCCCAGGATTGTGGAGAGCAGCGTTGCTCCCGATCCGATGATCAGGCTGTTCATGATCGAGAGACGCCAAGCATCTGCCGTTGCCAACTCTACGAACCATCGGGAGGAATACTCCTCGATCGGATAGGTGAGGAAGACGCTTGATGTGAACGCCAGGGGGAGGATCGCGACAATCGGCATGAGCAGAAAGATCACGATCAGGGCGCCGAACAAAGCCTGGGCAGCTCGAAACATAACCTCACGCCCCCACGAGCTGGGGAGACTTCGAGAGCCGCCCGTAGATGAAGTAGAGGATCATCGTCACCAGGAGCAGGATCAGGCCGAGCGCCCCGGCAAGTCCCCAGTTGGCGGTTCCAGTCGCATAGAATGCAATGACGGAGCTGATCATCTGGTCGTTGGCTCCGCCAACGAGGGCCGGAGTGATATAGTAGCCGATGGCGACCATGAAGACCAGGAGTGAACCTGACAACAGCCCGGGAAGGCTCAACGGCAGGAGCACGCGCCAGAAGGCCCGCAGGGGCCCTGCCCCCATCGATGCCGCAGCCTGCATGAGATTGCGCGGAACGGACAGGAGGATGCTGTAGATCGGCAGAACCATGAACGGCAGAAGCACATGCGTCATGGCGATCACCACGCCAACCCGGTTGAAGATCAAGGGCAAGGGGCTCTCGATAAGACCAACGGCTTGCAAGGCTCCGTTGATCAAGCCCTCGTTCTGCAGGAGAACGAACCAGGCCGTGGTACGCACCAGCAGCGATGTCCATAAAGGAACCAGCACCGCCAGCAGAAGCACGTTACGCTTCCAGCCGGTCATGGCGGCTGCCAGCATTGCATAGGGCAGCCCGATCGCCGCGCACGCAAATGTCACGATTGCTGCCACGAGGAAGGTGCGGAACATGATCAACCGGTTGGCCGATGCACCAGGTTCCTCACTGACGATGGTCCCGTTTGCATCCCGCTTCAGGTCGACAGCCGCGAGGAGATTACGGTCGGTGTAGGGTGGAACAGCATCCCTGATCGCGAGCCAGAAGCGTGGTTCATTCCAGCGTCGGTCTAGGCTTGCCAGATCGACAGACGCATCTTTCCCGTCGCGGACGGCATTCGCCGTTCGGGTCAGAAGGGTGCGAAAGCCTGATACGGCGCTGTTGAGCCGCCGGACCGTCTCTCCCAGTGCCTGCTGGTCGTCGGCCTGCCTGAGATCCTCCACCAGAGCCTGCTGGACCTGCACCGGCGGGGAGCCCTGTCCATCCCAGGATACGATTGCCACGGACGTTCTCGGCAGGACTCGGCTGACCGTGTCGTCAACGACCGAGGCCTTGACCATCGTCCACAGGGGCCACAGGAAGAAGACCGCAAGGAAGGCCAGGAGCGGCACAATCAGCAGCAATGCACCCACTCGTTCGCGGACAGCTGTTGTCCTCATGGCGCGAGCACCGTGCAGTCGCGCGGGTCGAACGACACAACGACGGGAGCACCGACAGTCCAGCTGCCCCCGAGGCGTTCACATCGCGCCGTGAACGTAAAGCTGTCCCGCCTCAACTGCACCCGCATGTGATCTCCGTGGTAAATGCAGTCGGCAATCGTCATATGGAGCGCGTTCTCCCCTGCCGGATCCACTCCAAGCCTCATCCGCTCCGGACGCAACGAGAACCACGCCTTCTGCCCCTCCGCCAATTCAGGAGCGGCCGATACTTTGGCGACGAGATCTTTTCCCAGGGTGATGGTCGCCTGTCCATTCTGGAGATTGATGACATCCGCCTCGATCAGATTTGTCTCGCCGATGAACTGCGCGACGAAGCGCGTGCGAGGCGTGTCATAGATCACATGGGGGCTATCGATTTGTTCGATCTTGCCCGAATTGAAGACGGCGATCCGATCGGACATGGTCAGGGCTTCGGACTGATCGTGTGTTACAAAAACGATGGTCAGGCCCAATCGCTTGTGAAGCTCTCGAATTTCCAGCTGCATGTGTTCCCGCAGCTGCTTGTCGAGGGCGCCGAGAGGTTCATCCATCAGGATCACTCTGGGTTCAAAGACGAGAGCCCGCGTCAGCGCAATGCGCTGTTGCTGCCCGCCTGACAACTGAGAGGGTCGACGATCTTTCAGATGCGCGAGCCGAACCATGTCAAGGGCGCGCTCGACCTTCCTGGTGATCTCTGCTCGGGGCAGCCTTTTCATTTCCAGGGGGAAGGCAACGTTCTCGGCCACCGTCATATGGGGGAAAAGAGCATAGTTCTGAAAGACCACGCCCATCTCGCGCCGGTAAGGGGGCAGTTGGTCGATGCGGGTGCCCTCGAGCGTGATGGCTCCCCGAGTCGGCCGCTCGAAACCCGCCAGCATCATCAGAATCGTTGTCTTTCCCGAACCGGAAGGACCGAGAAGACTGAGGAACTCGCCTTTGTGAATGGTGAGATCAAGAGAATCGATCACAGTGACCGAGCCGAAGCTCTTTGAAACGGTCTCGAATTGAATAAACGGCTGCATGTCTCTCTGCTCTATCCGGCTCTGGCATGCGAGGAGATGCCTTGCATGGCACTCCTCGCCCGGCTTAGAGCCGAATGCGGTTGTGACGACGCTGGATAGAGGAAAGCATGGAACGACCGTTCCTTGCCCTCCTCTGCTGAAAAGATCAGCGCACTCTATTGAGCAAGCCAAGCATTGAAGCGCTTGTTGAGCTCCTCAATGTTGTCGATCCAGAAGTCCGCATCGAGCGCAACGGAATGCGCAAGATTCTCCGGTGCCGTAGGCAGATCCTTTTGGATCTCGGCCGGCACCTTCGCAGCAGCCTCCTTGTTCGGCAATCCGTATGCGATGTAGTCGGGGAGCTTCACCTGATTGTCGGGCTGACTGGCAAAAGCGATGAACTCCATCGCCTGGTCCTTGTTCGGACTGTCCTTGAGGATCACCCAGCTGTCGATGGCATACACGCTACCCGGCCAGACAACCTTGAAGTTCTTGCCCTCCGACTTGTTAATGCCCGAGATGCGACCGTTGTAGGCGGAGGTCATCACCACCTCTCCGGATGCGAGAAGCTGCAGGGGCTGCGCGCCGGATTCCCACCAGACGATATGGGGCTTCAGCTGATCCAGCTTCTTGAAGGCACGATCGATGCCCTCCGGCGTCGCCAGCTCTTTGTAGACCTCGGACGGCGCGACTCCATCGGCCATCAGAGCAAATTCAAGAGCGTATTTCGGACCGCGCCGAAGGCCGCGCTTGCCTGGGAACTTGTTCACGTCCCAGAAATCGGCCCATGACGTTGGCGCCTCCTTCAACCGATTGGCATCGTAGCTCAGCGCCGTCGACCAGACGATGGCACCGGCACCGCAATCGTCTACGGCCGCGGGGAGGAACTGGTCCTTGCCGCCGAGCTTGCTCCAATCGATCTTCTCATAGAAGCCGTCAGCGCAGCCGAGTGCTAGTTCTTCGGCCTCAACCTGGACCACGTCCCAATTGGGAGTGCCGGCCTTGACCTTGGCGGCTATAACGCCGATGCCGCCATCCCAGCTCTCTTCCAGGACCGGCTTACCGGTCTTTTGGGAGAAGGGCTCGAAGTAGATCTTGCGCTGGGCATCCTGATAATTGCCGCCCCAGGAAACCACCGTGAGATCACGGGCCTGGACGGCCTGAACGCTCCAGCCTGCAAGCAGGGCGGATATACAGCCGGCGATTGAAAGTATCTTCGCGGAATTCATCGTCCTATCCCTCTGTTGGTTATTTTCCCTTAGGGAAGACAAGAGTACCGTGACGGTTTGACCGCTGCCAAGGCCCATCCTGGTGAGAATAGTCACCGGAAGTGCAGATTTTAAGCACTTGCCACAAAGTTGCTGCCAAAAGAGACGGCCTCTCAGTAGGTCGGAGGCGTCACCGCGCTGAGGATGGTGCTCGTTCCGCCTGAGACGTTCCGAAAACGATGAGGAATCTTGCTGTCGAAATAATAGCCGTCCCCCTCCCTCAGAACGCGGCTCTGCTCCCCGACCGTCACTTCGACGGCGCCATGAACAATGACGCCAGCCTCTTGGGCAGAATGGGCGTATGGCGCTCCGGAATCCGCGCCGACCGCATAGGTCTCGTGCAACATGAGGATTTGGCGATTGGGGTGGTTCATCCCCAATACCCGGTAGGAGATCGTCTGCGCCTTGCCGATCTCGACCCACTCGTTGGCCGGGTAGAATGGGGAATAAGGCACGACGGCATTCATATCCGCAAAAAAACCGGTCAGAGTCGTTCCCAACGCATCGAGGATCGCACTCAAGGTATCAATGGATGGACTCATGCGATCGCGTTCAATCAGCGAGATCGACGAGTGCGAGATGCCTGACCGCCCCGCGAGCTCCCGGACTCCCAATCCGCGCCGGCGGCGCAACTCCCGTAATCTTGCTCCAATCTTCGGCATGGCCATCCTTTGCAATTTAGTTGCATAATTCATGATGCCGGTTGGGCGCACTCCAAGGCTGGAGAGCGCCCAACCCGGGACAACACCGAGCCAACTCTACGCATGGTGAGAATTCTGAACAATTAGGCCAAGCGTACTTGAGCACCGCAGCCTCATCCTTGAACCTGGGTCACGAACTCGGAGGAAGCAATGTCACGTCTATCTGCCAGCACGCGCTCCAAAGTCGCATTCATCAAAGCCTCCAAACGCGATGCTGCAATGGACACCGGGGAAATCGAGACCACTGTTCGAGAAATCATCTCCAACGTTCGCGAGCGCGGAGATGCCGCCCTGCGCGATTATTCGAAAGCGTTCGACCGCACTGACCTTTCGATCTTCGAGGTAAGCGGCCGAGAACGCGCCGAGGCGGTCGAGAATCTCGCTCCCCAGACCCGTCGGGACACCGAATTCGCCATTGAGCGTGTGCGCGCCTTCGCTCAGGCTCAGCTCAGTACGATCCTTCCTCTCGATATTGAAGCCCTGCCTGGCATTCACTTGGGTCATCGGGTCATCCCGATTCGAACCATCGGTGCCTATGTTCCTGGCGGACGCTACCCTCTCCTGTCGGCCCCGGTCATGACGCTCGTCCCGGCCAAGGTGGCTGGATGCGAAGAAGTGATAGCCTGCCTGCCGCCCACAGCACATCCCGCCATGATCGCCGGCTGCCACCTGTCGGGGGCGGATCGCATCTTCCGGCTCGGAGGAGCCCAGGCGATTGCCGCCATGGCGTTCGGCACAGAGTCCGTTCCTGCGGTCGATAAGATCGTCGGCCCGGGCAACGCCTATGTGAACGAGGCCAAGCGGCAGGTTTTCGGACGCGTCGGCATCGATCAACTGGCAGGACCGAGCGAAATCTTCATCGTCGCCGACGATACCGGAGACCCGCATCTGATTGCCGTCGACCTTCTTGCGCAGGCCGAGCACGATGTGCGGACTCGCGTTGGTCTCATCACCACGAGCCGACAACTCGCGGAGGCGACGGTTGCTGAAGTCGAGCGGCAGTTGCAGGATCTGCCGACTGCGTCCGTTGCGGCCCCCGCCTGGCGCGATTACGGCGAGGTGGTTCTGTGCGAGGACGAGGATGCGATGGTCGCCTACTCCGACTTCGTTGCCGCCGAGCACCTTCAGGTTCACACCGCCGACCCTCATGCGACCGCACGCAAGCTGCGCAACTATGGCTCCCTCTTTATTGGTCCTCTCGCCAGCGTCGTGTACTCCGACAAATGTTGCGGAACCAACCACACGCTGCCCACCATGGGAGCCGGCCGATATACAGGTGGCCTATGGGTCGGATCCTACGTCAAGATCTGTACCCACCAGTGGCTCGACGAGCGTGGCGTTGCAGCTGTTGCACCGCCGTCGGCACGGCAGAGTCAGAGCGAAGGCCTGGAGGGTCATCGTCGTGCGGCGGCAATTCGGATGAAGGCGACCTGAAGGACGAGGGCGGAGCCGGTCGGGTCGGCAAGCGCGGTCAAACTCGCTTCATACCACAGCGAACCCCTCCCCGAACTCGTGATCGGTCCTCATCGATCGTCATGAAGTGCAGCCCTGTTGAAAGGACGGAGTGCAAGGAATGCTGCGGCGACGAGCAATACGAGGCCGGTATAGTCGGCAGCCGTCGGCTGTTCGCCTAAGAGAAGAGTCGCACTATAAACGCCGACTGCTGGAACCATCAGCGTAGCAAGACCGGCTGTCCCGGCCGGGATGCGGGTGAGAGCTGCGAACCACAGGATATGTGCGATCACCTGCGAGAAAAGGACATGATAAATAACGGCAAGGATCGTCGTGACGCTGACTGAAGACGGTAAGGAAACGTGCCCCAGTGCAATCATCCCGACGATCGCGCAAGCCGCACCCGAAAGGAGTTGCCACGTCGCGATCGTGATCGGGGGAGCCTCGACCGGGAATCGCTTCGTCACAACAGTTCCAAGCGCAAAGCAGATTCCCGCGACCAGTGCATAGACCAACCCGATCGAGAACTGTCCATCCCGCACCAGCGGCCATCCAAGGGCGAGCAAACCCGCAAGGCCCACTGCAAGAGCAATGATGCGCGGTCGATCAAGACGCTCGCCAAGGAAGAAACGGGCGAACAGGACTGTCCAGACCGGCATTGTAAACGTGACGATGACCGCCCGGGAGGTGGGAGCATAGAGTTGGGCATATCCCAACAGCAGATTGAAAGCGGCGATGGTGAGCATACCGGCAACCCCGAGCCGGAGCCAATGATCCCTCCTCACGGACAATCGGTCACCTCGCATGAGGGCGCAGCCGGCAAGGATCATTCCTCCAGACGACAATCCGATAGCGCGAAGGGTCCATGGGTCGATTTCGCCTAAGGCAATTTTCACCGCCGGCCAGTTCAGTCCCCAGAGCAACGCCAAAAGAGGGACCGCGGCGGTATACACATTGATGCGGCCTCGCCTCGGAAGATCGTTTGTAAGGGTGCTCATCGGCGATCCGCCCGGCTGACGGCCCTATGCAGCAGCACATTCAAGCTAGGTTCGAGGTCCTCAAGGCCGGCGGATTCCACGTTGTGATGGGCGATGCCGTCCCTGCACGGCGTGAACATCATGGCCGTCGGACAGATGCGCGCCAGGAAGTAGGCGTCGTGTCCCGCTTGACTGGTCAGATCTCGGTGCCTGCAGCCGAGCGCTGCCGCATGTCCCCGAACAAGAGAAATCAGTTCATCGTTGAAGATGCGTCCGCCCCAGGCCCAGTGGTCGAGAATGTCTGCCGTGCATCCTGCCCGGGAAGCGACAGCGCCGACTGC
>JAPSLB010000024.1:0-35961 GCA_031181145.1 Microvirga sp. | reverse complement strand
CCCGTTTATAATCTCCAGGGGGCGGCGCGTGACATGCTGTAGGTCATCGAGCGTTCTTGCAACCTCGAACGCTCCCATGACGCCGACAATGCCGTCAAATCGTCCTCCATTCGCTTGAGTATCGAGATGACTGCCGAGGAGAACTGGCGGAAGACTGTCATCCTGCCCCGAGCGCCGGGCGAAGATATTGCCGACCCGGTCAACCTTGACCTCGAGACCGGCATCGCTCGATGCCAGTCGGGGGAGCCCTCCCTCGCGTCCACGCCCGACCTCAGCCGAGCGCTCGATGGTGGACCGGAACCGTTGAGCGTTGACGCCTACGGTGAGAGGGATAGGCATGCGGAATCTCGCTATGCGTTGCGATCGTCTTCACCGGAGCCTGAATTCGGACCAGACCCGCTAGAACATCTACCCAAAAGTAGAGGCCACTTGTGGGTCCGATGCTCCCTTCTAAGGAAAGCACATTGTTGCATACGGAACCGGAGGGCCGGGTCAGCGGAAACCGGACCTACTTTTCGTGCAATGCGCTCATTGCATCAGACGGCGGCAGCTTCGCGGAATGCGCCGACGAAGGCTGGCGCCGCCTCCGCGACAGCGGCGAGCGAGTAACCTCCCTCCTGAACGATCAGCGTCGGCAGTCCAAGCCCACCCCATATCTCGCCGATGCGCGCATAGGCATCGGTTGTGACGCTCAACTTCGAAAGGGGATCATCCTTGTGAGCGTCCCACCCCGCCGAGACGACGAGGGCGTCGACCCTGTGCGCCTTCACGGCCTTGGACAGCCGTCGATTGGCATCGATGAAAGCCCGATCGTCCGCCCCTAGGGCAAGCGGAAGATTGAGATTGGCGCCCTCCCCACGTCCGCTGCCGATCTCGTCCGCATATCCGGTAAAATGCGGATAATAGGAGGACGGATCGGTATGCACGGAGCCGAAGAAGACATCGTCTCGCGTGTAGAAGATGGCCTGCGTCCCATCACCATGGTGAGTGTCGAAGTCGACGATTGCAACGCGGGGGAAACGCCGCCTCAGGACCTCCGCCGCAATGGCTGCATTGTTGAAGTAACAAAAGCCGGCTGCGCGATCCACATAGGCATGATGGCCGGGCGGCCGGCAGAGCGAGAAGACAGCCCGCTCCCCGGAAAGGACTGTTTCGGCACCAGCAACCGCGGTTTGAGCCGAAGCATAAGCCGCACGATAGGTGCCCTCCATCATGGCGTTGGAAAGACCGGCAATGTACCAGCCCGCGCGCCCGAGAATCCCGGTCGGGCGAGCTTTGTCGCGCGGGCCGAAATCCTCTGCCGCACCACGGTAGGGGCTCACGTTCGGAAGTACTTCCGGACCATGGTTCGGGAGTTCAGCGAATCGTTCATATGCCTCCTCCAGGAAGGCGACGTAATGATCCGCATGCACCTTCAGCACCGGCTCGATGCCGAAATCACCCGGCTTCTCGCGGACAACCCCTAGCCCTCCCAGAGCCTCGATCAGCGTCGTTGCCCGGTCGGGATTTTCGAATGGATTCACGATCCGGCCATGGACCATGTACTGCTTGGGCTGATGGGAAAGCTGGGTCTCGTCGAAGAAAAGCTTCATGGCTGTCCGCCTTGAGAAGTAGCTGATGAGCGGGGGCGATTCTAGAACTGAAGACCGCCAATGTGGAAGGCCTTGATCTCGAGGTATTCCTCAATTCCGTACTTTGACCCCTCCCGGCCGATGCCAGATTGCTTCACGCCGCCGAATGGAGCGACCTCCATGGAAATGATGCCGGTGTTCAGGCCGACCATGCCGAATTCGAGACGCTCCGCAACGCGCCAGGATCGGTTCATGTCACGGGTGAAGTAATAGGCACTCAGTCCATAGGGAGTGGCGTTGGCGATGTCGACGGCCTCCGACTCATCTTTAAATCGGAAAAGGGGAGCGACAGGGCCAAAAGTTTCCTCTGTGGCGAGAGCCATTCCCGTGTTCGCGTTCGTGAGCACCGTGGGCGAGACGAACAAGCCTTTTCCATCCTCGGGCACACCGCCGACCAGCGAGCGAGCACCCTTCCCAAGCGCGTCTTCCACATGCCGGGTAACCTTCTCGACGGCGGCGCTGTTGATGAGAGGCCCGATGGTCACACCATCATCGAAACCATTGCCAACGGTGAGACGAGAGACCTCGCTCGCGAGACGTTCGGCAAAACGGTCATAGATACCGTCCTGAACCAAAATGCGGTTTGCACAAACGCAGGTCTGGCCTGCGTTACGGAATTTACTCGCCATGACGCCGGAGACGGCCAGATCGATGTCCGCGTCGTCGAAGATGATGAACGGTGCGTTGCCGCCGAGTTCGAAGCTCACTCGCTTGATCGTGTCAGCGCATTGGCGCATGAGCGTCTGGCCGACACGGGTCGACCCTGTGAATGAGAGCTTGCGAACCGATTCATTGCTGGTGAGCTCGCCTCCAATGTCAACCGGCATGCCGGTCAAAACGTTGAATACTCCAGTCGGGAGGCCAGCCTCTTCGGCGAGCACCGCCAGCGCCAGAGCCGACAATGGAGTCAGTTCCGAGGGCTTGACAATGACCGGACATCCGGCCGCAAGGGCAGGAGCGCACTTACGGGTAATCATCGCGTTTGGGAAGTTCCACGGCGTGATTGCCGCGGCGACACCGACGGATTGCTTCAGTGCAAGAATTCGGCGGTCCGTCGTGGGCGCCGGAATGACATCTCCGTAAATGCGCCTTGCCTCTTCGGCAAACCATTTCACGAAGCTGGCACCGTAGCGGATTTCCCCGCGGGCTTCAGCAAGGGGTTTCCCCTGCTCTGCGGTCATGATGACGGCAAGATCCTCGACATTCTCGAGCATCAAGGCGCACCACTTCTCGAGCAGGCTCGCACGTTCGGTCGCTGGCCTTTCACGCCATGTGGCCCACGAGCGCTCTGCGCCCTGGATGGCGCGGCGCGTCTCGGCAGCGCCCAAAGCCGGAACTGCTGCGATCTCCTGTCCCGTAGCCGGATCGACGACAGAGATCGTGGCCCCGGTGTCGGCAGAGATCCACTCTCCGTTGACATAGGCGCGTTCCACGAAGAGAGACGGTCTCGACAAGCGCTGCTTCAGCATTTTAAAGCCTTTTGTTAAGCTCCCAATGCGTAGTCTATCACGGCAGAAACAGATGCCGTATCGCTGCATGGGAATGGCAGGAGATGCTGAGCCGCATGCCCTCTCGGCATTGTATGCTGCTCATCCGTCACTTTACGACCGTTAGGTTCGGGAGGGAGCAATCACCGCACAGAAGTTGAGGAGAGTCTGCGGATCGAAGGCCCTCTTGATCCGCAGCATCAGTTCAAGTCGAGCCGGGTCGCTATAGAGCTCAAGAAGATTCCGCTTGAGATACCCGATGCCATGCCGGCGCTGAAGGTTCCGTTGAGACTTCCTCAGAGACAAGTCCGACTCGATTATGGTCGAGAACGCAAGACGTCCCGATCCATCCGGAACAGGCATGTTACAATGGATATTGCCGTCGCGCCGTGCCTATAAATCGAAAGGCGCAACAAGGGACCATAATCCGTAACGAGCTCGGCTCCGCGTGCAAGATATGCGGAAAACGCGGAGATCGGAGCCGAAATATCATGCTTCACGGATCCGCCAGCACGCTTCTCGCTATCTGGGTTGCTTTCACAAATGTTTCAAACACCCTGCCTTTGGGGATCGTTCTGTAGCATCAAGGCATCTTCCATCCAGCCCCTTCCATGAGGATCTCCAGTGTCGCAAGCAAGATCTCTCCCAGTGACACACGCGCCGATGAAGCCGACAGCTCTATGATGAGCGCGCCACCCGCGCCTGAGCGCAATGCATTCGATCCATGACCGTGCCTTCTCACAAGCTCGAGAGAAGTTGGCGTGACGAGTTCACGGCCGACACGAGGTCGCTCGACTCCCGTCGCGCAATGCCAAGCATGTCAGGGAGCGGGACGCCCGAGGCGAGCTGTATCCACGCAGCTGCATACTGGATTGGGGCGGGACAGAGCTTCGGGACCTCGCCCGTTATGATGCCGAGGGTGCCATCACTTCCGACGAAGCATTGCTTGACGTCATAACCTGTATTGTTTTCGCAGGCCCTTCATGTCGGACAGGTGCGTTTCGTCGGAGAGGACCGCCTCCATTCCCAGAAGCAAGTCGCGTGTCATCCCATACCGCAACACGGACAAACCGCCAGCGTCCGCCGCAATATTGCCTCCTATCCTGCAGCTCCCTTCTGAGCCGGGGCTGATCGACAACATACCGCTCAAGGAGGTCCGGTGCGCTGACGATACCCCCCTTACCAAGAGCAGAGATTAGGGCTCTCAGGGTCTCTTCAACTTTCATTTTTGAGCTTTCAGATTGACGGATGGCGCGTTGCCTTTGGCGCCCCTGGCCCGGATCGCCGCCTGCGTGCCTGCCGACACCTATTCAGGGGTGAGCAACGTTCGCAGCGGCAACGTGTTCTTTACAATCGGCGATTTTATAACAATATAACTGAAATATTTTTCGACACCAATATTCCTGTCGAGGATACTTTCCATCAGATCCTGGTAATGCGCGATATTCCTCGTGATAAAACGCAGGAGATAATCGTATCCGCCACTCACCAAGTGGCATTCGAGAA
The DNA here is from genome assembly GCA_031181145.1 of Microvirga sp. Lineage (GTDB taxonomy): Bacteria > Pseudomonadota > Alphaproteobacteria > Rhizobiales > Beijerinckiaceae > Microvirga. Next base: position 31,337 of record JAPSLB010000024.1, on the reverse strand, counting down.
TCTCGTCGATGTTCCGGATGCTGGCCTCGAATTTGATGAAATCCTCACGCCGATGGTCCGCGAGAGTGACCTCGGTGAATACCGTGACAGTATCGGCAAGTTTTGCCAGATTGATGTGCGCGCCGTAGCCCGTAATATAGCCGCCGACTTCCAGTCTCTTGAGACGCTGCAGGCAGGGGCTCGGCGACAGGCCGACCGCGTCTGCAAGGCTCACATTCGTCATACGCCCGTCTTTCTGCAGCTGAACCAATATATTTACGTCGATCCGATCCAACTTCAGCGAGCCAACCATAATGGTCCTCAGCGATGCTTATCGTTCACTATACGCTTCGGATTAGAGCCTTAAAGCGTCCTGATGCGATCTTACAAAATCAGCCAGGCTGTCGAAGCACAAAGCGCCTGCGTCCCCCCTGCCCTCCCGATGCATCGAGTATCTCTCGTGAGCGGGAGTGCGCAAAATTGAGCAGGTTGCAAGTCCCAAGTCAATTGCAGCTGCCTGGGGATCCAGCGGTCTTCCAACGATACGAAGTGCCTCCGTTGGCTCTAAATGGCAGGCCGCGAGCATCTCGATCGCACTTCCGATATTTCTGGAGTAAGGTGTAGAAGTCTCTACGTTCCCAGACGTGAAGATAGCGTCGAATTCAACCGGAAGCACCGCATTTATCCGTGCGAAGCTTTCCGTATCTATGTCGGAGAGTACGATAAGTTTATAAAATTTCTTGAGATATTGGAGTGCGCCGGGAGCGTCACCGTAGATTGGCCAATGCCGTGTAGAGAGCCCGAACGCGATGCACTCTGCCCATGGCGCGGGTATGCGCCATTCGTCGGCAACGCGCTTGTAGATAACAGGAAGCAAGTTATGGTGCTCCAGGGTGGGTGTGCCCCTCACCTGCGCGAGCTCATGCCGATGATACACGTCCAGCACTTCAGCCTGCGTCACATTCTTGTTCAATCGATCGATGAGCGGTCGTAACCCTTCGAAAATGCCCCCCTCGCGATCCAGGACCGGGCCGTAAAGATCAAGTACGAGCGCTTTGAAATGCGTCAGGTTCATGAATCGATTCGCTCATAAAGCTGAGAGAGCTAGGCGGATGGAAGAAGAGCCCTCGCGGACCTTCCTCCAGCCGAGACCAGGTATCAGTTCGAAACTCTGCTCAAAGCACCGTCCAAAATCCCGAGCGCTTCATCGAGTTGCTCCTCGGTCGTGACGAGCGGGGCCAGGAACCGTACGACATTGCGGTATACCCCGCACTTGATGATCAACAGGCCGCCCATTCGCGCCTCGTCGATGACGCGCTGCGCCAATGCGGCATCCGGGGTCTTTCCCGAGCGATCGCTGACGATCTCAATGGCGAGCATGAAACCAAGCCCACGGACCTCCCCGATGAACGGGTACTTCTGTTGCAGGTCAACGAGACCTTCCCGCATCTTCGCAGCGAGCTTCTCGCCTCTCGCCAGCAGATCTTCCTGTTCGAATGCCTCCATAACTGCGAGCGCTGCGACACAGGCCAGAGCATTGCCGCCATAGGTGCCACCAAGTCCGCCAGGGTCAGGCGCATCCATGATTTCCGCCTTTCCAACGACTCCGGAGATCGGCAGACCGCCGGCAAGGCTCTTGGCAACGGTCACGAGATCGGGCCTGATCCCGGAGTGCTGGAAGCCGAACATCGGTCCGGTGCGGCCGAAGCCCGCCTGAATCTCGTCGACGATCAGGACGATCCCATGCTTCTCCGTGATGTCCCGAAGCGCTCTCATGAATTCAGGCGGGGCCGGGAGAAAGCCGCCGTCGCCCTGGACCGGCTCTATGATGATTGCCGCGACGCGTTCGGGAGCGGCTTCTGTGGCAAAGACCTCTTCAAGAGCGGCAAGCGCATCTTCCGTCGTGATGTTGCGGTAGGCATTCGGGTACGGGACGTGGAAGACGTCAGAGGCGAAGGGGCCGAAGTTCTGCTTGTACGGTTGGCTCATCCCCGTCAGCGTCACGCCGAGGAGAGTGCGGCCGTGGAACGCTCCTCGAAAGGCGATGACGGCAGGGCGGTTGGTATAGCCCCGCGCAATCTTGATAGAGTTCTCGACAGCTTCCGCACCCGACGTGAAAAATACGCTCTTGTAGGCCTCACCGCCACCGACGAGCTGGTTCAACTTTGCGGCCAGATTAAGATAGGGTTCATAGGCGGCAACCTGAAAACAGGCATGGGAGATGTCGCGAACCTGCGCGCTAACCGCTTCGACTACCCGAGGGTGATTGTGTCCCACGTTGAGAACGCCAATGCCTCCAACAAAGTCGAGGTAGCGCTTACCATCGACGTCCCACAGCTCGGCTCCTTGAGCGCGGGCGGCCACGACAGGATGAGCCGTCAATACGCCGCGCGCGACGTGACGCTCTCGAAACGCCAGGAGCCGTGCGGAGTTGCTAGCGGTGGTCGTCATTTATGTGATCTCCATGACATTGCAGGATCGCCCTCAGTTCACGCTGTGGCTTCCACAATGCTATCCGGAGCCGAGAGATTTTATGTCGGAAAGAGGCAGCATTCTCGCCTAGATTGGCTGATATTGAGGCTTGCAGAAGCATATTCACCCTTGACGCCAGACATTGCTAGCGCCGACGGTTCCGCGTCCAGGGTTTTCATCAGTACCCGCGGCTCATGTCCACTACGTTCAATGGTCCTTCCCCTCGCTCGAGGCGCTTCACATCCCGAAGGATCTGCGCAACGATGACTTCAGGGTCGGAATCGGCGGCGACATGCGGAGTCACCAAGACATTCTCCATCGCCCAAAGAGGGCTTTCCTCCGGCAGAGGCTCGACGTTGAACACGTCGAGCACAGCACCGGCGAGAGTTCCGGTGCTCAGCATGTCGATCAGCTCGCTTTCAACAACCGTCTCCCCACGACCCGCGTTGACGAAGAATGCGTTGCCGAGACGTCCATTCCGGTTCAATCGCTTAAAAACCTCGCGACCAATCAATCCGGCGGTTTCGGGAGTATTGGGGAGCAAATTGACGAGAATTTCAGTTCGCTCGAGGAATGAACCCAAGCTGTCCTGGCCGGAAAAGACCTGGAAAGGGGACACATCGCGCCGAGAGCGTGCCCATCCGGCAACCTCGAATCCGAGCTGCGTCAGCAACTTACCGCAGGCCTCTCCGAGCACGCCGACCCCCATAATGCCGACCCTGACCCGGGTTGCCGCGGGCTGATGCATCGGCCGCCAAGCGCGGCGGGCCTGCGCAGCCTGATAGAGAGGAATCTTTCGATGAAGATACAGGACCGCGAAGGCCACGTACTCGACCATTCGCATCGTCAGATCAGGATCGATGACCCTCACGACCGGGATGTCAGGTCGAGACCGCAGAACATGAAGATGGTCAACACCAGCGCCCAAGGAGAAAACGGCCTTAGGGTCGGAGTAGCGATCGAAGACCTTTGGATCCGACTTCCATGCACAGATCACGTATGACTCGTCACCGATCGCCGATCCATCCTGCGGCCAGATATGCACCGGCCTCCCTTCTGCTGCCGCCTGAAACTCGTTGCGCCAGGGCTCCGGATCCCATGGGCCGGGTGCGACGATGATGGATAAAGGATGCATGGCAAGCTCTTGCAAAAGATTGGAAATTTCGACGTTGGTCAGTATCGCGCAAGGGATGAAGTACCCCGCCTTACGGCCCGTCACGGGAGGTTCGGCTCTCTTCGAAGCCTCCCAGGAATGCAATCAGGTTTTCCCCGAGGATATCGCTCAGATAGCCCCCCTCCTGGATCATCGCAGTCGGCCACTTGGTGGCGCCAAGCCGCCGACCTGCTGCGAGAAATCCTTGAGTCGTGACCGAGAGCGCGCCATTCGGATCGTGCTCGGAGGCATCAAGACCGAGAGCGACGACAAGCGCCTCCACACCACGCGACGCGCAGAACTCGATGGCGTGGTCGATGCTCTCGAGATAGATCGCATCGCCGGAGCGATGCTTCAGGGGGATATTGAGATTGAATCCCACCCCCGCGCCCTCTCCGATCTCGTCCTCGTAACCCGCGTAATAAGGCATGAAGGTCGAGGGGTCCGCATGGATAGATACGGTCACGATGTCGTCGCGCTGATAAAAGATGCTCTGGGTTCCATTGCCGTGATGAACGTCAACGTCGATGATACCGACACGGCCTCCGATCAGCTGCTGGATGTGCGCGGCAGCAACGGCCGAATTGTTGACGAAGCAAAATCCGCCGGCACTCTCTGCCGATGCGTGGTGCCCTGGTGGCCGGCACAGGCCATAAGCGTAGCCTGCCGACACTGCCTCTTCCGCGGCATTAACGGCCACGCCCGCGCTCGCCAGAATCGCTGCGAACGTCGTTTCGAGGATCGGTGTGGACGTATCTGCCATGTGAAAGCCGACGCGGCCGATCATTCCGCTCGGATATCGCATCATCTGGGGGCGCGCGAAGTGGGACGGAAGAACATGTTCCAGACCCGGTTCGATCTCATCGCGGCGAGCCCAGGCCTCGGATAGAAACTGGATATAACGCTGCGAATGAACCCTCAGGATGGGCTCCTGGCCATGGGCATGAGACGCTGCCATCTGCAGTTCGTGACCTCCTCGTTCCGCAGCAGCCTTCAATATGTGATAGCGCCCAACCTGCTCGAGGTGAGGAATCGTTCGCCCTCGACGGAAGTAGGTGGAGGGGCTATGCAGAAGGCTTGAGGGAGAATGAAAAACCATCATTGGCTTACGGCACTCGTTATCGATTGCGGAACCGTCGTCCTCCGGGGACAGCGGCAAACAGTTGTCGGGTGTATTCGTGCTGAGGATTGGCAAAGAGGGCCGCGGTCTCTCCACATTCCACGATCCGGCCACGCTGCATGACCGCTATCCGATCGCAAATCTGCGCCGCCACCCGGAGATCGTGCGTGACGAACAGAATGGCTAGACCGAGGCGTTCCTGAAGCTCCTTAATGAGGGTGAGAATCTGCGCCTGGACTGAAACGTCCAAGGCTGAAACGGCCTCGTCCGCGACAATCACGTCCGGTTCCAGAGCAAGTGCACGCGCAATTCCCACTCGTTGTCGCTGTCCGCCGGAGAACTCATGCGGGTAACGGTCGATGGCATTGGGTGAGAGCGCCACAAGATCCAAGAGCTCCCGCGCCCGCTCAAATGCCTTCTCGGGCGAGACCCCATTGGCAATCGGGCCATCAGCGATGATCCGGCCGATGGTCTGGCGGGGGTTGAGTGACGCAAATGGATCCTGAAAGATCATCTGGATCTTCTTGCGGTGTGGCCGCAAGGCCGATGTCGATAGGTCGCTGATGCGCAATCCGCCCAGTTCGATCTTTCCGGAATCAGGGTCGATCAGGCGCAGGCAGCATCGCCCCACGGTTGACTTTCCGGATCCTGATTCTCCAACGAGGCCGAGGGTCTCTCCCCTGGCAAGGGTGAAATTTATGTTCTCCGCGGCTTTAACTTCACGCCCCGCGGAGAATAAGGATCGTTTCCGGTACACCTTCTCGAGGTTCTCCACCAGCAGGATCGGTTCCTTTGGTTGAGACTTGGAACGCTCGGGAGGAACCAGAGATGGAACGGCGGCCAAGAGACGGCGAGTGTACTCGTGCCTTGGCCGGGACAGGACCTCGGTTCCCGTGCCCTCCTCCACGAGCGTACCCTGCTGCAAGACCGCAATGCGATCCGCGATCTCGGCCACGACGCCGAAGTCGTGCGTGATAAACAGGACCGCGGTGCCGTGCTGACGCCGAAGCCGATCGATCAGTTTAAGGATCTGCGCTTGCGTGGTGACATCGAGCGCAGTCGTCGGCTCGTCAGCAATGAGCAGTTTTGGTTCGAGAGCCAAGGCCATTGCAATCATGACGCGCTGGCGCTGTCCACCCGAGAGTTCGTGAGGATAGGCGCGCGCTATGCGTTGCGGATCCGGTAGACCGACCTCGTCGAGCAGTTCCACGACCCTTTTGGAGCGCTTCGGCCTGTCGAAGACGTGATGAGCCTCAAACATTTCGGAGATCTGTTGTCCGATACGCATGACCGGATTGAGAGAGGTCATGGGCTCTTGAAAGATCATGCCGATCTCGCGGCCTCGAACCGATAACATCGCGGCAGGATCGAGGGAGAGGAGATCGCGACCGCCGAGACGGATCGTCCCACCGGTCGGCTTCACGGCGGTGGGGAGCAACCCCATGACCGCATGGGCAATCATGGACTTTCCAGAACCCGACTCGCCAACGACGCAGAGCGTTTCCCCCGCTCCGATGGAGAGCGACACGTCGTTCACAGCTTGGGGACGATCCGCATACGAGGGAAGCGCCAGTGTCAGTTTCTCTATAGAGAGGACCGGATTTCCCATCACTTCCTCCCTCGCGCCAGACGCGGATTGAGGGCATCGTTGAGCCCCTCACCAGTGAGGTTGAGCGCCAGAACGGTCAGGAAGATCGCAATGCCAGGGAAGAAGCTAATCCACCAGGCATCCAACAAGCGGGTTCTTCCTGCGCCGACCATATAGCCCCAGCTCATGAGATTGGGGTCGCCCAGGCCAAGGAAGGAAAGCGATGATTCCAGCAGGATGGCTGATGCGACCATGAGGGATCCCATCACGATAATCGGAGCAATGGTATTGGGCAGGACCTGACTGAAGATGATACGAGGCGTCGACTGCCCGATCGTCACTGCCGCCTGCACGTATTCTCGCGACCGAAGCGAAAGAACCTCGCCCCTGACCAATCGGGCGACCGGCGGCCAGCTCACCACACCGATGGCGATAACAATCGAGGCCAATGATGGCTGCAGCACCGCAACCAGCACGATGGCCAGCGCGAAACTCGGAATGGTCTGGAAAAATTCCGTGAAACGCATCAGGACGTCGTCAAAGAATCCGCCTGCATAACCCGCGACTGCCCCGAGTGGTACACCTATGAGGAGTGCGACGATGGTCGAGATGACGCCGATCAGGAGGGAGACGCGGGCCCCATGCACCAGCCCGGCTGCGATGTCGCGACCGAGCATGTCCGTCCCGAGAGGGAACCTGTCCATCGTAAATGGTGCCGTGAACGGCCGGCCGACCATGCGCCACGGCGATTGCGGGAAGAGAGTTGGGCCAATCACAGCGAAGATCATGACTGCGAGCAGGATGACGAGGCCTATAACGGCCCCGCGATTGCGAATGAAGCGTTTGAGAAAGTTCACGCCGCCACCTCAATGCGCGGATCCGCGACACGATAAACGATGTCGGTAATCAGGTTGAATGCCACGACCATTGCCGAGGACACGAAGAAGACACCCAGCAGGACGGAATAGTCGCGCTGGATCAAGGCATCAAACATAAGCCGCCCGATGCCCGGCCATGCAAAGACTGTTTCGGTCAAAACCGCACCACCGACTAGTTGTCCCGCCTGCAGACCAGCGAGTGTGACCACCGGCAGGATCGCATTACGGGCAATGTGCCGCCGGGTGATGATGGAAGGTGGAAGTCCCTTGGCTCGCGCGGTCTTGACGAAGTCAGCGCCGGCGACCTCCAGCATCGACGCACGCATCATGCGGGCGTAGAGTGCAGTGAAAAAGAGACCGAGAGTAATCGCCGGCAAAGCAAGGTGCTGCGCGACATCGCCCACTCTGCTGAGGCCTGTATAGCCCGCACCGATCGTCTCATAACCGACATTGGGCAGCCATCCGAGCTTGAGAGCAAAGACGATCTGGCTCATCAGCGCGACCCAGAAGAGCGGAGTCGCATAAAAGATGAGGGCAATCGTGGTGATAAGACTGTCGGACCAGCGCCCCGCACGTCTTGCCGCGAGAGCTCCGAGGAGCACGCCCAACACCAGCGAGATAATGAAAGCCGCTCCGGTCAGGATGAGCGTCGCGGGAAGCCGGTCAAGGATGAGCGTCAGAACCGGTTGCTCCTGTCGATAGCTGAATCCAAGGTCCAGAGTTGCGTAACCCTTCAGATAAATCCAAAGCTGATACAGCAAGGGCTGGTCCAGACCGAAGCGTTCGCGCAACTGGGCGAGGAGTACGGCATCGGCCTCACCGGCCTGACCAGCCAAAACCATCGCCGGATCACCGGGCGCGGCTCGTATGAGGAAAAAATTGAGAACAGCGATGGCGAAAAGAACGATCACGCCTTTGACCAGGCGTGATCCCGCAAAGCGGACGAAGTGCATGGGGCCAAACCAATCTTGATGGAAGTAGAGCGGCGGTGATCACGATGTTCCCTCTCCGCCTAACCGAGGCAGGCGGAGAGGGGCAGATCACACTGTTCCTATTCCTTCCAAGCGTCACGGAAGCCGTCGTTGAGACCGATAGCGGTCGTCACGAGGTTCTTGACGTTGCAACGATAGATCGTTGGGAAGTCCAACTCCAGAAGCCAGAGAACCGGCAGCTCATCCGTGAGGATCTGCTGCACTTTGGTATAGAGCTCCTGGCGCTTCTCTTCGGTCGGCGCCACAGCAGCTTCTGCAAAGAGCTTGTCCACTTCCGGGTTGGAATAGCCTCCGACGTTTCCGAAAGGATTACCCTTGACGATATTGCTGGAAACATAGCTCCGCGCCACGCCGATCGCCGGATCTCCGAGCTGATAGACGAAGTTGAAGGAGAGATCGAAATCGAAGTTACCGGTTTGCTGTGTCCACCCCGCCACATCGGTGTTCACGAGCTCAGCGTTGACTCCTGCATCCGCGAGGTTCTGCTTGACCGCTTCCGCCCAGCGATTCCAGGTTTCGCCGTAAGGCAGTCCCAGGATCTTGATCGGTTCGCCTTTGTAGCCTGATGCCTTAATCAATTCCGTCGCTTTGGCTGGATCGTAATCGTACTTCTTCACATCCTCTGAATAGAACTTCGTCTTCGACGCGATCGGGCCGGTGGGCTCCTTCCCAAGGCCGCCATAGATCACATCCCTGCCGAACTCCTTGTCGATCGCATGCATCAGACCCTGACGGAACTGCTTGTTCCCGAGAATGCCGTTGCGATGATTGATCGCTATCCAAGCGATCGGGGCCATCATCTCCCAGCCTTTTGTCGTCACGCAGGTATTCGGCAGCTTCGAGAGACGCGGAACGTCATAGACATCGACCGATCCGCCCGGGAGGACATCAACCTTACCCGTCTCATATGCAACAGCACGCGCTGCTGCGTCGGGGATGACATGCCAGTAGATCTCCGAGAGTATGGGCTTATCCTTGAGCCAGTAATTCTCGTTCTTGGTCAGGTGGATGTAGGACCCTTTCCTCCACTCCTTCAGCTTGAAGGGACCTGTGCCAATCGGCGTATTGTTCATCGGGTTTGCCCGATAATCAGTGCCTTCATAGATATGCCGGGGCACGATCGGGGCCGATGCCGGCTCCAGCGCCAGCATCAAGGGTCCAAAGGGTTGCTTCAACGTGATGCGGATTGTCAGGTCGTCAACCTTCTCGATCTTGTCGATCTGGTTATTGGCTATCGGACGCCAGCGGGGATGCACCTCACGCAGGAACTTATCGAGAGAGAAGACAACATCGTCCGCCGAGAACGGCTTACCGTCGTGCCAGGTTACGCCTTCCTGCAGCTTGAATGTGTAAGTCTTGGCGTCGCTCGAGATTTCCCAGCTTTTTGCAAGGGAGGGCTGCGGATTGAGCTTCTCGTCGTAGCGCAGCAGGGACTCATAGATGTTACCGGCCACCATGTTCGTCGTGGCATTCTGATTGAGCCCCTGCATCAGGCTCGGAGGCTCGGGCTGGACGACGACGTGCACAGTGTCACCCGTCTTCGGAGCCTGCGCCCACACATTCGACGTACCGGTGGCTGCCCCAGTGATAATTACGGCAGCAGCAGCCTTTTTCCATAGTTGCATCAATCGTTCTCCGGAGGTTCTGTTTGTCGCGACCGGTATCTCTCTCCGGCCTTGATAGCGAACTGTAATAGATTAACCGCAGCTCCTGCGGCGAACTGGGTGTCCAGCTCACGACGAGCCACGATCGTTGCCTTTAGTATGGTATCCGCCTCCCTAAGGGTGAAGGTGAAGGCCTTCCAAGGATAGCCTAAGCTTATTTTCGAGTGCTGCGCAGATTGTGCGGTTCCCGCCCAAATTCCTAGCATGAGATGCCGAAGAGTCGGGCTTCCCCAGCACAAGCAGAGCTACTGGCCGGTCGCTGCTTGGATCCACACGGCTCACGCAAACAGGTGCTATCGCGGCTGTCGGGAGCACCTGCAGTTTTCGGAGCTTCGCTAAGGCGATACGTCGTGTAGGGTGGAGTGAGCTCCATTGTCATGCCACTCGCTCCCGACAAGAAAACCCAAAAGCAGCGCAGAAAGCCCTTGCGGCGACCGGGAGCCGCACGAGGCGTTGGCTCCGACCGGATTGCGCTGGTGCGATCTTTTGCTTCGGCAAGGGAACAGCCGTAATGACGAGAGACCCATCGCCCCCGCATAGTTGGACGCCGGCCAGGCGCAGTTCGGCTTGGCACAGATCGAGCTTGCCGGGCACACTTGCCTTGGAGCTACAACGGTATCAGGAGTATTGCGGCCGGCAGCGCGGCCGCGGAGCTTCGCGCCCACGGATACACCTCATACTGTTGCAGGCGCGACCACCCATATAACCTCGCAGGTCTGATCTCCGATCGTCCAGAATCTAACCATGGCGTGCGATGGGAAGGCGAAGCTGTCGCCCTGGCGAATAGTGAACTTTCGTCCGTCCAGCTCGAGCCCCAACGTGCCCCGCAGCACGAGGCCGCATTTCCCTCCCTCGGCATTCGAGTAGGGCTCGCCGGAATCGGCGCCCGGCTCCATAATGAAGCGAAGCATCTGGATTTGCGGCTGCGTGTCGGGTGTCAGGAGTTCCTTTCGTAGTGCGCCGTCATTGTAGCTGAGTTCTCTGCGGGCGCCCTGTCTCACGACAATGTCCGAGTCCATATCGGAGCGATCAGCGGCCCCTTGGAAAAGCCATATTACGGGCATGTCCAAGGCTGCGCAGATCGCGCGCATGGACTTAACTGACGGCACGGCCAAACCCCGTTCGACCTGGCTCAACATGCCGACCGATAAGCCCGCACCGTCAGCGACCTGTTTCAGCGAAAGTCCCCGCAACTTGCGGCGCAGCCGCAAGCGCTCGCCGATTTGGGCGCTTTGATCCGCCGGCTCGGAGGGTAGGACCGGGGAAATTTGATCTGCTTTGCTCATCCGGGACGCTCTCACCCTATATCTCAACTTAAGTCGGATATTACCATAGCATTTAAAAATCTTGCTTATTTTTTTAATAGGGCAATAATAACTTCTACAATGAAGCAGAAATGCTGAATTGTGAACGCTAAACAGAGTCGCGTTGCACGACCAAAGGCGGGCCCGACGCCAAACACCGCCTCGTAATGGGAGGAAACCATGAACAATATAACGAAGCTTCTACTGGCTTCGAGCTGCGTTTTTCTGACGGCACAGGCCGTTCAAGCCCGTGATTTCACAATCGCCGGCTGGGGCGGGAATTACCAGGATGCCCAGAGAGAGGCCTATTTCCAGCCCTTCGCGGATGCAAAAGGATTGAAGTTCATCGAAACCACCTACCTGGGCGGCTTGGCAGAGGTCAAAGCAATGGCCGATTCCGGGAACGTTACCTGGGATCTCGTCATCGTGGAAGGGGCCGACCTGCAGTTGGGTTGTGACGAAGGGCTCTTCGAAACAATCGACTGGGAGACGATCGGGGGAAAGGCTCAACTCAATTCCCATGCCGTCCAGCCCTGTGGCGCTGGCAATGTGGTCATTGGTAACGGCTTTGCCTACAGTTCCAAAGCCTTTCCCGAGGCGCCGAAGGATTGGAGCGATTTTTTCAATCCGGAGAAGTTCCCGGGTAAACGTGGGATGCGAAACTCCCCGAAAATGAATCTCGAATATGCCCTCTTGGCCGACGGAGTTCCGCCAGAAAAGGTGTACGAGGTGCTGGCCACGCCGGAGGGTGTCGACAGGGCCTTTGCACAGCTCGATAAGATAAAGAACCTGCTGCAGTTCTGGGAGGCCGGATCGCAGCCCGTCGAATGGCTCTCTGCCGGCAATGTGACGATGAGCACCGCGTATAACGGACGCATTATCACGGCCAAGTCAGAAGGCAGACCGCTCGAGTTCGTATGGAAGAATCACATCTACAACATCGATGTCTGGGCAATCCCGGCAAAATCGCCCTACAAGAAAGAGGCTCTTGAGTTTCTCAAGTTCGCCAACTCTGCTGAGCCGCAAGCGAAATTCTCCTCTCTTATGCCGTATGGCCCAACCAATCTTGAAGCAGCAAAGTTGCTGCCGGCAGAGACGCTCGAAAGGCTGCCCACAGGAAAGAACATCGCGGATGCCTTGTTCTTCTCCGACGCCTTCTGGATCGATCATAGCGACGAGCTGACCGAGCGCTGGAATAACTGGTCCACACGCTGATCCAGACACGTTCGCTGTTTGCCCCAGAATCCCGCCGCACCTGCGGCGGGACAAAGCATCGATCGCTCATGAACCGGAATGAAGCCATGCGAAATGCTCACCGCGGTCGCATAGCAGCGCTGCTGCTCCTCGTAGTTCCACTCACCATCTACATAGCGGTCTATGTGGCTCCGCTGCTCTCGATCGTGTCGCTCAGCGTTGACAACGGGGCGCTCAGCAATCGTTTTGTTCAACTATCGGAAGCGATCGGCTCCGATGATCAGGATCAGCGTGCAGCTGCACTTCTCCACGATCTTGCCTCCATGGATGCCCGAGAACGTGCCGAAGCCGCGCGAATGCTCAACCAGGAGCTCGGGGGCTTTCGCTCATTGGTGATCGATACCGGTAAAGCGGCTGAGAAGATCGATCCGACAATGGCCGGCTTAGTCGCCTTTGACGCCCGATGGAAGGAGCGCGCCTACTGGGACGTGCTCTCCCGCAATCTTGCCTCCTTTACCTGGCGGCATTTCCAAAAGGCTACCGGATTCAAGCCCGATGAGACAGGCCGCCTGCGTCTTGCCGAGGGAGATGACATCTATCTGCGCATCATGGCACGGACCCTGCTGATCGCCCTGCAGGTGGCCGTTCTGACGCTGCTCATCGGCTATCCTCTCGCATACGCTGCGGCGAACGGCTCGCGCCGCCTCAGCGGCTTTATTCTGACAGTTGTGCTGTTGAGCTTTTGGACCTCGATCCTGGTGCGCACGACGGCCTGGGTGGTACTTCTGCAGAGCGACGGTCTGATCAACAACTTGTTGCTGGACCTGCGGCTGATCACCGACCCCCTGCAACTGATCTTCAATCGGTTCGGCACCGTCGTGTCTATGACACACGTGCTCCTCCCCTTCGCCATCCTGCCGATGATGAATGTCATGAAGACGATACCGAAGACTCAAGTCGACGCCTCCCGCAGCCTCGGCGCGGGTTCCATCGAGACCTTCCTCCGAGTCTATTTCCCGCAAAGCCTTCGCGGTGTCTTCGTCGGTGGGGGCACCGTCTTCATCCTGTCTCTCGGCTTCTACATCACGCCTGCTCTAACCGGCGGGCCAGGCGATCAGATGGTTTCCTATTACATCGCCGAGTTCGTGAAGAAGAGCCTAAACTGGGGTATGGCCTCTGCTCTCTCCGTCATCCTGCTGCTCAGCGTGGTTGTTCTGCTGCTCCTGGGAGCAGGCGCGAAGCGGCTGTTCGGCGGACGCGTCGTGGAGGCCTGATCATGTCGCGCATCATCTACTGGACAAGCCTGGCTCTCAGCCTGACCTTCCTGATCCTGCCGCTGGTCCTGGTGCTGCCCCTGGCATTCAATGGAAGTTCCTTCCTGACCTATCCGATGGAAGGCTTCACATTGCGCTGGTTCGAGGTCGTCTTCACGCAAGCACCCTGGGTTTCGGCGTTCCTGAACAGTCTCATGGTCGCCCTCGGCGCTATGGTCGTCGCCGTGGTCATTGGCGGACTGGCGACCACCGGCACGATCCTTTCGGGCCGTTGGGGCCAGCTCATCCTGTCGGGACTGTTCGTCTCCCCGCTCATCGTGCCCAGCGTCGTCATCGGCGTAGCATTCGCCTACGCATTCGGGAGGGCCGGGCTCGGTGGTGGATATGTCTCGCTGGTTCTGGCGCATGCCATCCTGGGCGCCCCCCTGGTCTTCCTGTCGGTTATGACCTCTCTGAAAGGGTTGAGCACGGATCTCGACAGGGCCGCGACCTCGATGGGCGCTTCGCGTTTCTACCGGTTCCGGACAGTCACCCTGCCTCTGGCAGCTCCGGGGTTTCTGACTGGCGCGCTTTTCGCCTTTATTACGTCGTTCGATGAAGTGGTTGTGGCGCTCTTCCTGGCCTCCCCACAATCCACGACCTTGCCAATCGCGCTGTTTTCCGGGCTGCGCGACCGGCTCGAGCCCACGATCGTGGTGGTGGCGCTTCTGCTCTCGGTGCTGTCCCTGCTCTTCCTCTTCGCTTTGAACACGCTTCAGCGTCGCTCGCCCTCCGGCGCTCGATGATTGCATGACGCTGACGCCTTTTCAGGATTGAAAGCATGTCAATCGAAATTCGGAACATCAACAAATTCTATGGTGCGGCTCAGGCACTGTTCGACGTCTCTCTTTCAATCCGGAAAGGCGAATTTGTAACGTTGCTTGGTCCCTCAGGATCGGGAAAGACCACACTCCTGAAGATCATCGCAGGGTTCGAACCCGTCTCGAGCGGCTCCATCACGATGGCGGGAGGAGACGTGACCGCCCTGCCCCCCGAGAAGCGCAACTTCGGCCTTGTCTTCCAAGGCTATGCACTCTTTCCGCATATGAGCGTGTACGACAACATCGCCTACCCGCTGAAAGTGCGCCGGCTCGCTCGCTGCGAGATCGGCGAGCGTGTCAACGCAATGCTGGATCTCGTTCAGCTCGGACGCTTTGCCAAGCGGCGTCCCTCCGAGCTCTCCGGTGGCCAGCAGCAGCGTGTGGCGTTGGCGCGCGCCCTCGTTTTCAGGCCCGATCTTCTGCTTCTGGATGAGCCGATGTCAGCGCTCGACAAGAAGCTGCGGGTCGATCTGCAGGAGGAATTGCGCGAGATCCATCGTAGCCTCGGTACCACCTTCATCAATGTAACGCACGATCAGGAAGAAGCGATGCACATGTCCGACCGCATCGCAGTGATGAACCACGGCCGGATTGAGCAATACGATACGAGCTTCGATCTCTACCGCCGGCCCCGGTCCCGCTTCGTCGCCGACTTCATTGGCAAATCCAACATCTTCTCGGGTTCGATCTTCCGTCAGGGAGAAGTCTGCGTCTTCCGTTCGGAGCGGATCGAGATCCCTCTGATGGAGCCTCTCGCGGCGCAGGGCGACGCGATGATCATGATCCGACCTGAGGACGCGAGCATCGAGACCGCGCCGCCCTCGGATCGGCGCATTCATTTGCCGGCGCGTGTGCAACATTCGACCTACTCAGGTGACCGGGTGTTTTACACCCTCACACTGGAGAGAGGCGGATCCTTCATCGTTTACGGCAGGGCCAGCTCCGGCATCCATGCCGACGGAGAGCCGGTTTACGCGACCTTCATGGCGGAGGATTGCGTCGTTCTCGGCACGGCCGAGTAACCACAGCACAGGAGAAATGAAAGACGTGTCCCTCTTAAAGCAATTCAGTCCCCACAGCCTCGGCGAAGGCGTCAGGTCCCGGCCTTCCGAAAGCATCGTGCTCGAAGGCACTCCCCAGTTCACGGCTTGGCCAAGCCAGGATGAGCCTGTGCAGGTCGGCGTATGGGCGGCGACGCCTGGCCTCCATAGGGTGAAGCGCGACGCAACTACGTGGGAGCAGTTTTATCTGCTCGAAGGAGAGATCGAGATCACCGAGGAGGGACATCGGCCGCGCCGGTTCACGGCAGGGGATGTGGTGATCATCGAGCCGAACTTCCGCGGCACATGGCGCACCATTGCGCCGGTAAAGAAGCTCTACGTCTCCGTTCAACTGTGACATGCGAGACGACTGAAAGGCGAGCGCAAGCTCTTCACAACGAATCTGGCAGGGACATCAAATGAAGAAAACTCCTTTCTGGTGGGAAGAGGCCGAACCGCAGCATGGCGAGCGAACCCTCGATCGCGACAGCTGCAACGCGTTGATCGTGGGAGCCGGCTACACCGGATTGTCAGCCGCGATTACCCTCGCCGAGTCTGGCGTGACGGATGTCTTCGTGGTCGAGGCGCAGCGGATTGGCGAGGGAGCTAGTTCGCGGAACGGGGGGCAAATCGGCAATGCGCCGAAGTTCGATCTCGAATACGCCGCCCGCAAATTCGGCATGAAGCGCGCCCATGAGATCATGGACGATTATTCCCAGGCCATGCCCTTCATGCTCGAGCGAGCCCTCACGCTAACGGATCCGTTCGACCTCAATATCTGCGGTACCGTGACGGGGGCGCATACCCGGGCCGATCTCAAGAAGCTCACGAGCATCCGCGAAACCCTGCCCGAGCATGAGCGTCCGTCGTTCGAACTCCTTCCCGAGCAGGAGGTCCGCCGCGTCTTGAAGACTTCTATCTACCGTGGCGCATTGGTAAAACACGATCAGGGATCAATTCATCCGGCCAAATACGTCCGCGCCCTCGCCAATCGGGCCCGCGCTCTCGGCGTGCGGATCTTTACAGGCTTCCGCTTCCTCGGATCCGAGGCCGCCGGGACCGGGCATCGGGCGACACTCCGTGACGTCGACAGCGGAGGGACCTTCTCACTGCGCGCAGACAAGATTCTGCTGGCCGTCAACGGCTATGCAGGGCCCGAACTCCCCTGGCTGCGCAAACGCACTATCCCGGTGCAGAGCTACATGATCGCAACCGAACCGCGCCCCTTTGACGAGATGGAGGAACTCATTCCAGGCAACCGCGTGGCGGGTGACACGAAGCGCATCCTCTACTACTTCCGGCGATCGCCGGACGGCACGCGTATGCTGTTCGGTGGCCGTGCGCGCTTCCGTACATCGACCGAGGAGCAGTCGGCACGTGGCCTGCGAAGGTTCATGGAGCACACGTTCCCGTCACTCAAGGGCGTGAAGATCACGCATTCGTGGTTTGGAAACGTCTGCTTTGCCTACGATTTTGTCAGCCATGTCGGGCGGCTCGACGACGGCGTCTATTACTCCTCGTGCTGCAACGGCAACGGGATCTCGATGGCGACCTATTTAGGGCACCGCACGGCGGAGATGATGCTGGGCGTCCCCGGGCATGATCGCGGCGTTGTGAACACCCATTTCCCACGTCTTTATTTCTATGATGGACACCCATGGTTCCTGCCGATGGTGGGCACTTGGTATCGGTTTCTCGACCGCTCCGCGCGCTGGACCGATTGATACGAACGGAGGCGGCGGGCTGGTGCTCTCGCACCAACCCGCCGCTCACTCCTTTCTCGCGACGCAACCTGGATAGGTTCCGTTGAAGCTTGGAACTGCCCTATACGGTCGATCCGCGAGCCATCACGGCCGATAAGGACGCCGCGTTCCCTCTTGCAGCGAAAGTCGTAGAGAATGAGGGATCGTTCCGGCGCTTCCGATCCTCCGGTGGGTGACGCCTTCAGCACCATCGTTGAAAAGGGTCGTCAACGCATCAAGCAATTGGTTTAACCTGGACTGGGCATCAAGAGCTCTGTATTGGTCACCCCAATGATTACTAGCTGTGGGTCATGACGAAGATCCGCAAAGGGCGGGTGGTGATCACAGCAACAAGCAATATGCAGGTCGAGCGCAACTTCATCGCTACTCATTCGAAGCTGCTACCCAACCTGGGTCCTGTCCGGCTTCGGCCGGACCAGCATGTTCGTTTCCGTGCAGCTGGTGAAGAAATCCCGCCGGTCATGGCCTAGGCCTTCCTGACCACCCCGGTTAGGACGACTGCCAAATGCCGTTACGGCGACAATCGCGAACAATTGCGGCGCATCTCGACGACTCTATCTGAAGCTACCGCTTTGACTGGCGCGGAGCCTCCTGACGGTCCTCACTCCTATGAATGCACCTGTAAGACCTGGACGGTCGAGCCAAAACGCTCCAGCACATCTTGCGGAAGGTCGCCCGTGATACCGCAGCAGGGTTCCGTGTCAAAGAATCCGGTCGAAGGCGTCAGGCAGTTTCTGCAGAAAGCCGAGGCAGGATTGCACGACACTACTCCTGGTAACATGAACTGAAGCCGACACGCCATCGATCTGCCCTTTAAACGGCTGGTCTGGTGCCTCCCCGGCCGTCCAGTCGGCGCTCCTGCGCAACGACAAGCCGTTCCATCTTGCGCAGGTCCTGTTCACCAAGCTTCATTGCTGCATCAAGCCAGATATCAACGATGTCCCGTAGCTCTTCATACTTCAACGGGTTGATCCGCCTCTTCGAGCGGTAGATGGCGCTGTGGGCATTATGCTTGCGTCTATTGTGAGCAATATAGTCCCGGACTGCGTTCTCTCCCTGGCCGTCCTCGGCAAGGATGTCGACGACTCCGAGACGATGCAACTCCTCAGCGGTATAGACTGTACCGCTCATTATGAGTCTCTCCGCAGCCGCTGTGCCAATCTTTCGGGATAGGAAGCTGAATGCTCCCATTCCAGGGAATAAATTGAACAGAACCTCCGGAAGGCCCAGCTTCGAGCTCTTCTCCGCGACCAAGATATCGAAAGAAAGTGCGCATTCGAATCCACCTCCCAACGCATCGCCCTGCACCAGCGCAATCGTAATTAGAGGCGTATGAAACGCCATTGCATTTCCATAAACCACATCGATGCAGGCATACGCGTATTCCTTCAGTCCTTCCTGATCCCTACGCCGGATGCAGTCGGCAAAATAAGCTAGGTTACCACCGAAGTTGTAGACGCCTGGTGTCTGTGACGCGGCGACGAAGTATTCCAGGTGCTGATGCTGCTCGCGGTTTCCCTCCTCCATGATCGCACGGACGGAATCTTGCACGCACATCATATCCCGCAGGAGTTCCATTGTGATCATGGGATGCTGACTAGGACGCATCGCCGCCCAGTAAATCTTCTGCTCGAAGTCAAGTCTGACATCGATATATGGGAGGCAAAGGCTGGTCGAGGCAGGTTGCTTCAGCCCGGGCTCAGCCTTCGGGGGCAGTGCCGCAGGGGTCGGGATTTCCAGACACTCAGTGGCTCTAGCATCAGAATGGGTACGGTCATTGGCTTTGACCACCGGGGATAGCATTCTGCTCTCCATCATAGAGACTCATTAGCGCAGCGAGCTTCATCTCGCTTCCAAGCGGTCCGCCCGATGGAGCCGACCTTCCTTAAGGATAATGATCCATTAACAGCATCATGGATAGTACTTCTGGAAGTTTGCCGTATGGATTGGTTAATGACGGCGCCATTCCTCAGTCCAAACAATCATAGATGTCCAAGCAATAATCTGATGCAGCGCGTTCTTAGCTATGCGGGAACAAACAATTAACTAATTTCATAAAAGCATCTGCGACACGGCATCCGCTACTAGGTTATTGAGGTATGAATAACGTGTTCAATACGAACGTATGACTCTAAAGAGAATATAGTGATGCGGAGTCCAGCGTTGGCTTTTGAACAATCAAGTGATCTCAAGGGGAATAATACGGCACTTGCATTAGGGCACACGGCACGATCTCCGGAATGAGGCAACGCGACCGGTCAGGGCGTGAACTGCCTGCTGAGCCAATTCAGCGAGTCCACAGGTACGATCGAGCTTAAGGCTGAGGATCCCGGGGCAAAAGATGGCAGTTATTCTGATCCTTGATGACAAAAGCACGAATCGCAACATCTACTCTCGTTTGGCTCGAACGATTGAAGACAACGCAGTCGTGCATGCCTCAGCCTCGCCAGCGGAGGCTCTCGAATGGCTAGAAGGCAATTGCCCCGATTTGATCGTCACCGACTTCCGCATGCCTGGCATGGACGGAGCGGATTTCACCAAGCACGTGAGAGGCAGCGCCAATGGGCTTGACGTGCCCATTATCGTCATAACAGCGTATGATGATCGGGCATGCCGGCTTAGAGCCCTGGAAGCGGGTGCGACCGACTTTCTCCGGTCGCCCGTCGATCATTATGAGTTCGTCACCCGTGCGCGGAATCTTCTAAAGCTTCAGCGTCAACAGAAGCAGATCAAGGGGCGGGCCCAAGCTCTCGAACAGCAGCTTCGCATCAGTGAACGTTCTCAGGAGGAACTGATCCGCAGCAGCCGAGAGGCGTTGGCACAGGTGATCGATACTGTACCTGCCATGATCAGCGCGACCGACAAGGACTGTCGCATCGTTTTCGTGAACGCCCACTTCGCCCACTTCGTCAACTCCACTCCAGAAGCGCTGACGGGAAAACAGCTAAATGACATCCTGCGGAGCAACAAACTGGAATTCAGCGGCCGGATTCACAAATCGGTCATCAGTAACGAACGAACCAGTGTGAGTTTCGAGGAGGGTATTACGGACGCATCAGGAGCTGAGCGAACCTTCTTAACTACGAAGACCTTGATGCCTGCACTAGCCGGCGCCGAAGCCGGTGTCCTGACGACGTCCGTCGATATAACAGAGCGAAAGCATGCCGAAAGCACCCTACGACGGATTGCATTGCACGACACACTGACCGATCTCCCCAATCGAAGAATGCTCTATGACTGGCTTCGACAGGGGCTCTCCAACCCGCAATCTCGGTTTGCAGTCCACCTGATTGACCTCGACCGCTTCAAGTCAGTCAATGATACTCTCGGCCACGCTGGCGGGGACCGCATGCTCCAACTGGTAGCAAATCGGCTCCTCGGGACTGTCTCGTGCACCGACTTCGTTGCAAGAATGTCCGGTGACGAGTTCGTGGTCGTCCAAGCGGATGTCAAATCACAGCACGATGCTGAAGATCTCGCACGCAGGATTATCGATTCATTCTCGACACCCTTTATCCTTGAGGGAAGTGAGTTCAGAATTGGCTGCACGGTCGGGATAACGCTAGCCCCGATTGACAGCCAGAATGTGGAGAAACTCCTCAAGTATGCCGATTTGGCGATGTACCAGGCCAAGTCGGAAGGAAGGAACACACTGCGCTTCTACTCCCCCGAGATGGACAGTATCTCTTGGAACAACATCAGCCTCGAGACCGATCTTCGCAAAGCGATCGCGCAATCGCAATTTGAAGTTTACTATCAACCTCAAATAGATTTAGGGACCGGTTCGATCGGTGGAGCGGAGGCGCTCGTACGATGGAACAGACCCGGCTTCGGCCTCATCTCCCCCAATGTCTTCATCGATATTGCTGAGGAAGCAGGACTGATCAATGAGATCGGTGCCTGGGTATTGGGAGAGGCCTGTGCGCAAGCGGTCGCGTGGCAGGACCTTGGACATGGTCCGCTCCGAATTTCGGTCAACCTGTCGCCCGTGCAGTTTCTCCGTCAAGACGTCGTTCAACTTGTTGAAGACACCCTTAGAACGACCGGCTTGAACCCTGAATGTCTAGAACTCGAACTCACCGAGGGTAGCCTTCTCAAGGATGTCGAACGAACAAAGCAGGTTCTCCAGAACCTCAAGAAGCTCGGAGTGAGAGTCGCGATCGATGATTTTGGCGTGGGCTTCTCCTCCCTCAGCTACCTGAAGAACTTCGCTGTCGACACGCTGAAAATCGACCGGTCATTCATCTCGAGTCTCATGGCGGGAAGTCGCGACGAGGCCATTGTTAGGGCCGTCATCTCCCTGGCCCAAAGCCTTGAAATGAAGGTTATTGCGGAGGGCGTGGAAACAAATCCCCAGCTCGCATGCCTGCTCAGTCATTCTTGCGATGAAGCGCAGGGTTATCTATTCAGCCGTCCAATACGATCGGACGCTTTTGAGTCTCTTCTCGGCGAACGTCCTCTGTACCTCATGCCGAAGCAGAACATGCCGCCGAAGAAGGCACAAAGCTCGTGATAGCCCAGCTTTTATCACGCCTGAAGAGCAGTCCTGACCGCGAGCATGAGATGAGCCTCAACAGGCTCATCTTCTTAGGTCTGATCGCGGTCTACACGTTCTGGGTCAACCCATCCGTACCACGCGAAGCGCTGATCGGGGCGACGGCATTCGCATTTGTCTCGATCGGAATCGTCGTCCATCTCCTCCTTAAACCTCGGCAATGTACAGTCCGGCGGATCGTAGCTATCGTCAGCGATCTCTCCACCGCCTCAGTTCAACTTCACTATGTAGGCGAGACATCATCCGTCTTGTTCTTGCTTTATCTATGGATCACGTTCGGAAACGGGTTCCGCTTCGGCGTCCGTTTTCTATACATAGCCATGGTGGTCTCAGTCATCTGCTTTGCTGTGGTGATCTACACGACACCACGATGGCACGAGGACATCTATCTATCGGCGAGCCTATTGCTGAGCTTGATTGTGCTTCCCTTCTACGCCAGCACGCTGATCCGCAAGCTCTCGAATGCTAAGGCTCAGGCTGAAGCGGCGAATCGAGCAAAAACGCTTTTTCTTGCGAGCGTCAGTCACGAACTGAGAACACCGCTGAACGCAATCATCGGTCTTTCTGGCCTCATGGCGGGAACGGATCTCAATACCGAGCAGCGTGGCATCGTTCGGACGATCGGTTCTGCTGGCGAATCCCTGCTCAGACAGATCAACAGCATTCTAAACCTGTCGCGCATCGAAGCAGGAAAGATGCCGATCGACCGGGTCGACTTCGATCTTCTGGATGTCCTGTCTACTGCCCGTGCTATGGTCCTGCCGCAGGCTCTGCAGAAAGGGCTCCGGCTGACGATTCATATCGCTCCACAGACCCCGTTGCAGCTTCACGGGCCAAAGCATCATCTTGAGGAGATCCTGCTCAATCTCCTCGGAAACGCAGTGAAATTTACTGAAAAGGGATATATCACGCTCGCAGCCCACCCGGCTAGCGAGAGCAACAGGACCTCAGTCCGCTTCATCGTCCTAGACACTGGCATTGGCATCGCCCCTCACGCAGTGGGCAAGATCTTCGATAGTTTCACTCAAGCCGATGAAACCATCATCAATCGCTTCGGAGGAACTGGGTTGGGCCTATCCATCTGCCGGCAACTGATCGAAGCCATGGGTGGCAGTATCGGTGTCGACAGTCGAGAGGGCCACGGCAGTTCCTTCTGGTTCATCCTCCCGATGACCAACCCGGATCAGGAGAGAACCAACCGGCTGCCGCATCAATTGTTCCAGCCAGTTCTGGTTTGTTCCGATCCAAGCCTCTCACAGACCGTCGCGCCTCGTCTCGGCACCTATGACGATCTTCCGATTGTTCCAACTTTGTCTCACGTACGGGAGTGGAACCGGCGAGTCGGCAGCGCGCAGGTCATTCCATTCTACTGCAGCGACCAACGGGAGGACCTCCTGGTCGCAGAGATCGAGAAAGCCGACCTTCCCACCATACCGGTTCTGATCCGCCCAGAAGCATCCCAAGACTTTACGACATCGGAGTTGATGCGGGTATCAAGCAGCGTGCTGCCGCTTGATTTCACACCTGATGAGGCAAGTACCGCGACGCTTGCAGCGGCCGCGCAAATATCTTGGGCCCAGAACACATGGAGCGATCCGGGTTTGATCGATCTTCCCATCGCATCGCGTCCTCTCTCGATCCTCGTCGCGGACGACAATTCGACGAACCGGCTTGTGATATCGAAAATTCTGGAGCGTGGAGGACATTCCCCTCGCTGTGTCGCGAATGGAGAAGATGCCCTCAACGCGCTGGAGGCGGAACGGTTCGATATGGTCATCCTGGACGTCAACATGCCCGTAATGACCGGATTGGAGGCGGCGAAGCTCTTCAGGTTTACCGAGCCACAGGGCACACGTATTCCAATCATTGCTCTTACGGCCGACGTGACGCCGGACGTCGTTTCTCAAGCGCTTGCGGCAGGGATGGATGCCTGCCTGACTAAACCCGTGCAACCCTTGACGCTTCTAAAGGCGATCGAGGAGCATGTAACTTCCCCTCACACCCAAGGGTTAACCGGAGCCAGCCTGTCCCCTGCGGCCACATTGGACGTCTCCTCCTCCGCCATAGATGAAGCCTTGCTCGTGGAACTGGAGCAATTGGGAGGGAGGGATTTCGTCGTCAGTCTCATAGAGGAATTCTTCTCGGATGCAGATCATATCGTTGAAGAACTGCGGAATGCCGCAGAGACTGGTGACTCGCATCGGTTTCGCCTTGAGGCTCATGGTCTGCAAAGCGCATCCGCGAACGTTGGAGCAAGAACCGTGCACGAAATTTGCATCAGCTGGAGAAAGATCACCAGCGCGGAGCTTGCCAAGAGTGGAGGGGATAAGGTCGAGCGTTTAGCACGGGAGCTGGAGCTCACCCGGCACCTGTTGCGGCAGTATCTTACTCTGCCCGAATTAAATTAAGAAGCCATAAGCATCTTAGCCTCTGACCTGCGCTCTACGACGGCCATTTGGTTGGCGCTCCCGGCATTTGCCTTCAAACAATGGAATGTGCGGGGTTGGTGGTACGCCCTGTTCCCACATCAGGCGTGAAGGTCGGACACATGCCGTTAACGGCAATCAGTGGCAACGACAGGCTTGGTGAGGCTGAAGCCAGCACAGCTAGCGATCGATAAGCCACGCAAGCGGGAAGCTCGGGATGGAGGTGTTCAGGCTGAGGGCCTGTGCCAGAGCAGATGCTCCCGAGGCTGCCAGCCAAGCTCAGAACTTAGGAGAAGCAGACCATTCGTCCACATGTGGAACACTTGGGGCCGTTTGGTGATTTGCCATGGGACAGACCACGAGTGAGATGATCCATGTCTGACATGCCAGAGCCTGACATTCCTCCGCTGCCCCCGACGGACAACCCCGCCCCCGAGCCTGCACCGGACATTCCACCGCGCGATCCCTTGACTCCCCAGGAAGGTGAGGCGCCCGAGGGCGAGCCCCCTGCTATCCCCCTGGACGTGCCGTTCATTCGGCCCCCGGGCACACAATAGCCAGTTCCGAGAAGCAGCCAGCCCTGATATTATCTCACGTACCGCCCTCGACGCTACATCTCGGTTGGGCACGCCACGGTCAACAGGTGGGTTGTCCATTCCTCAACCGATCTGCTGGAGCAATTCAACCAGCGCAAGCGTCCGGTCACCGACAGTCGGCAGGTCAATGAGACATGTGTCGAGGTTCGCAGGTGGTGGCACCTGTACCCGGCAGCTGGTAGCAACGGCGATACCGGCGACTTCTGGTCCAGCGCGCGGCGAAATCTTACGCTCGCCAAGCGGTCCTTGCGCTAGGCGCTTAAGTGGACAGCCGCCTAGAGCGGATCGCGATCGATCGCAGCCAGACCAATCGGGAGGTGTTCCTAATCTGTTTATACGCCCGCTCGTCTCCGGGATAGATCACTGTAGAGGCCGAAGCTGGTCCGCATCCTATAAAGCCCTACCGCAACAACCGGATTGAGCAGGACCATCGCGGCGTTCAGCTCCGCGTTTGCGAATACGGAGATTAGCGAAACTCGTTAATCATAATCAACGGCTTCGCTTGCGAGACAGTCGATATATGTCAAAGCGCTACGTTACCCCTCTCCTGGGTCATGTGATATTCCGGTGAACCGTCACTCTTGAACTGGTCGTTGCTTCTTTCCGCTCATTAGGTATCTCATGTCCTCCCGCGAACCTACCCATACCGAGATCGTGTTGCCTGACTTGGGTAGAAAGCTCTCCGACGTTTACTCGTACTTGGGCGGGATTCCGGCACGGGAACTCAGTTGCGCTCTTCGCTCCGGCGACGGGCTCTCTGTTGCGTATCAACCTCAGATCAATGTCCGAGATGGCCTTGTCTCGGCTGTCGAGGCTTTGGCGCGCTGGCATCATCCGAGAGTCGGCCCGGTACCTCCTCGGGTTTTCATCCCTATCGCAGAGGATACAGGTTTGATCTTGCAGATCACCGACTTTGTCTTGAGAGACGCCTGCGCGTTAGCAAATCGACATTGTAATCTGACTGTGGCCGTTAACCTATCACCAATGCTGTTCACCCTCCCGATGCTCATCGAGAGATGTGTAGAGATCGTTCAGCAGTGCGGAACCAAGCCTACTCAGATCGAATTCGAAATCACAGAACGTCTGCCGCTCGCTGGAAATGGCTTTGCGAGCGACTCCATTGCCGCCCTCCGGGCCCTTGGCTTTCGTATCGCTCTTGACGATTATGGCGTTGGATACTCGGGACCTAGACGCCTGAGTCGCATCGATCTTGATAAACTCAAGATCGACCAATCCTTCGTTCGCAATCTTGATTGCATCGGTGTCGCTATGGTTCCAGAAAAGCTTCGGGAGATGGTCGAGCTAGGGCATGCAATGGGGCTCATCGTGACAGCGGAAGGCGTTGAGACGGAGGAGCAATGTCGATTTCTGACGGCGGTTGGCTGCGATGCTCTCCAGGGCTATTTTTTTGCCCGCCCTATGCCATCCGATGAGTTGGAAGGCTTTCTTATGGTGCAGGATTGGGCCCCGATCCCCTTGTCCTCGGAGGGTAGCTCCTCCCGGGCAAGGATTTGACCAAACCTGCTTCGATACCGTTTTGGCAGCGATCGGGCCGGTCTTTCGAGCTGAATCGATTGATCAACATCCTTCACCCTGAGAGCTCCTCGTAGCGATTCGGATGCTATCAGCTGCCTTCAATCCACCCGCGTGGTGCAATGGTCAATTTCAACAGTTTTTGAAGAATTTCAGCATAAGAATCCCGCCCTGACCTCTCATTCCTGAGTTTCTAGACTATGGCATTAAATACTTCCCTTCCTGTTCTGATCGTTGATGATTACCAAACGATGCTCCGGATCATCCGAAACCTTCTCAAGCAGATCGGATTCACGGATGTCGACGAGGCCAAGGATGGCTCGGAGGCACTGAGCAAACTCAGGGAGCGCAAGTATGGGCTGGTGATCTCCGATTGGAACATGACCCCGGTGACGGGCTATGAGCTCCTCCAGCAAGTCCGGACAGATCCGGAGCTTGGCAGCCTGCCCTTCATTATGATCACTGCCGAGGCCAAAACAGAGAACGTTATTGCAGCCAAACAGGCGGGAGTCAGCAATTACATCGTGAAGCCGTTCAACGCAGATACGCTCCGCGCGAAAATCGCGGCCGTTCTGGGCGAGTAGTCAGTATGCATCACCTGCCCAATTCCACATCTTTCGATCCCTTGACCCTCGACCAACTCGCGCAATCGAGAGAGAGCATCGCAGCCCGCCGGCACGCTGAACTCATGCACGGTATTGCCGCGATCCACGCTGCTCTTGAGCCCAATAGCGGTGCTTCAAAGACGCTCCTCGATCAGATCCGGAGCGATCTGAGGGAAGCACTCCATCTTAGAGAAGAACTGGACGCGATCTCCGAGTCTATCCAGCGTACAAAGCAGGAAATAGCCACCCTTCATGCCCACACGCCTCACCGCAGCCAGGTAGCAAGCGTGACGGATGAATTGGGAGCAGTGGTCTCAGGTACGGAGCAGGCTACGAACTCGATTCTCGAAGCAGCCGAGGAGATCGACCAGATCGCGACCGCGCTGGCAGCTCATCTTTCCAAGGACGATGCAGCCATGGTCCAAGGCATATCCAGCCGGGTCATCACGATATTTGAGGCCTGTAACTTCCAGGACATCACCGGTCAACGCATCAGCAAGGTCGTAAATTCGATGAAGTTCATCGAAGAGCGCGTAAACCGAATGGCTCAGATCTGGGGTGGCCTAGAGAGCTTCAGCAATGTCGAAGCCTTGAGCCCACCTGCTCGGGAGGGTGATGAGGCGCTTCTCAATGGACCAGCCCTCGAGAGTGATCCCACGAGGACCTCACAGGACGCGATCGACGCTTTGTTTGGTTGAACAAACCCGATCTAGGATCACGCTGCAGTATCCTGCCCCGTTGTCTGTATGCCGCATCGCTGCGGCGTCAGGAATGCAGGCCTAAACCTGCTTTGATGCATGTCTCATGCAGTAACATTCTCCCCATCTGACCGGTCGATTTGCAAGATCACCCCGCATCCGGAGGCGGATCTCGGCAAGACCCGCGGCCTTCGACGAGCAAAGGGAGCCCGGCGCGTTAGCGAACAACCTTCGCCAGCGCACCCCGGCACCGATCATCGCCTAGAACAAGCAGCGCTCTCTCGATCGGACGCTCGCCCTCCTTACAGGTGGATCGATGACTTTGTCTCCCGTCCCATTCACGCCAAAGGATCCCTGCGCGCCCCGAAGCGGCCCGGCGCCGCTGCCGGGTGAACTAAGCTGCTTCGGCCTCTGTTTCGAACAACAATGCCTTTTCGACATCGAGGATGATCAGAAGCTTTCCACTAAGCTGAGACACCCCTAGAGACAGGCTCGTCCAGCGAGGATCCAGATGCACCGGATTGGGTTGCAGGGTTTCCATATTCAACCTAAGCACCTCTCCAACATCGTCCACGAGAAGGCCGTAAGCTTCCCCGCCCTGCTCAAGCCCGATAGCCATCCGGCGCCCGCACTCCGACAGATCCGACATCCGCAGCCGCCGACGCAAGGACACGGCGGTCACGACCCGGCCACGAAGGTTCAAAAGCCCGACGATCTCCGGCGGGCACAGAGGTATCGGCGTCATCTCGCTGACCACGAATACATCGTGAACCTGGTTGATCGGAATCCCGAGCCACTGCCCATTGACGGTGACCGTGACGTATTCCTGCTGACCAGTCAGAGGAGCTTTCTCGTTGCTGTTCGTGAGCTTCTTGGTCATGCGGCCTTCTCCAGAGGCAGTTGAAGTTCAGAAAGGGCTGTCAAAAGTCCGCGGCGATCCATTTTGGCGACCAGCTCCTCAATACCCAGCGTTCGGGCCCGCGAGACCTGATCCGGACCATTCTTCACGATCAGCCCGATCACTGGAAGGTCCGCAAAACGCGGCGAGTGCCGCATGGCCTCTATCAGGTCCAGTCCGGACCGGTCTGGCAGGTCCAGGTCAGTGACCAGGACGTCGACCAAT
This sequence comes from Microvirga sp., assembly GCA_031181145.1. Lineage (GTDB taxonomy): Bacteria > Pseudomonadota > Alphaproteobacteria > Rhizobiales > Beijerinckiaceae > Microvirga. The sequence continues at coordinate 2,520 of JAPSLB010000024.1, read as the reverse complement.
GTGCCGGATGAGAGCACCTCGATCGCTTCGGCCGCGTTTGCCGCCGTTATGACCCTGTAACCCGACGCCTTCAGGACCGGCGCTTGCGAGTTGCGGAAGAAGGCGGAGCCGTCTACCAGCAGGATCGACTTAGTCTGCCCCTTCTTTGACCTTGATCCGGACTTCATCCAGGGTTCGGCCACCATCGGCAGGTAGTGGGCCAAGTTGACTACTTCGGTCGCCCGGCCACGGATGACCGCCGAGCCGACCAGATCGGTGCGGTCCGCTACCAGTTCAATGTCGAGCTTGTCCTCGACGATATCGACGATCTGATCGACGGCCAGCCCGAGGGTAAGATCACCGTCGGAGAAGACCACCAGGGGCTGGGTACCCTCTCGCTTTATCCTCAGTTCTTCGTCACAGGCGACCAGCGGCATCAGGCTGCCGCGGTATTGAACGACAAGCCGCCCGCCCTGCCACTCGATAGTCGAGGCGTCGATGTTCTCTAGTCGCGTCACCAGCGAGAGCGGCACGGCCTTGAGAGTGGAGCTGCCACCGCGGAAAACAAGCATCGTTACCATCTCGTCATGGGAAGCACTGGCCTGTTCGGGACTGTCGTCGCCACTGATCGCACTATCATCCGCACTGGCTCCGACCATGCGCGAGAGGCCATTCGGGTCGACGATTAGAACCACAGTGCCGTCCCCAGGATGGTATTGCCCGAGAACAGTTGGATATGGCGCAACTTGGAAGACATCGGCTTGACGACGATTTCCTCGGTGTGGAACACGCCATTGACGAAGATACCGAAACGCTGCTGCGCCACTTGGGTCACGACCACGAAGCCCTCGTTGGCATCCTCGGTATCGGATAGGCCCATCACGCGCGAGAGCGGGACGATCGGCTGCAGGCGTTCTCGCAGTCGCAGCACCGCCGTGCCATTGATCCGCTCAATGCCGTTCTCGGCACCCGGGGCAACACGGACAAGTTCCATTACGGCCTGCTGGGGAATGGCGAAGCGGTGGTCGTTGGAGATCACGATCAGGGCGGACACGATGGCAAGGGTGAGTGCGATCTTGATCGTGAAGACCGTTCCTTTGCCTTGCTCCGAGCGGATGTCTACCGTTCCGCCGATCAGCTCGATGTTCGTCTTCACGACAGCCATGCCGACACCGCGGCCGGACACGGAGGTAATCGCGGCGGCCGTCGAGAATCCTGGATGGAAGATGAACTTTGCCGCCTGGGCATCGCTCATCCTCTCAACTTCAGCCTCTGAGGCAATGCCGCGCTCGATCGCTCTGCGGCGGATGGTTGCGAGGTTCAGCCCCTTACCATCATCGGCGACCTCGATGGTGATTGATCCACCTTCGTGATAGGCGCTCAGGCGGATGGTGCCCTTCTCGGGTTTGCCCGCAGCTTTGCGGTCGGCTGGGCTTTCGATGCCATGATCAGCCGAGTTGCGCACCATATGGGTCAGCGGATCCTTGATCACCTCCAGCACCTGACGGTCCAGCACGGTATCGGCGCCGAGCATGGCGAGGTCGATCTTCTTTGAGAGATCGTTCGAGAGATCACGCACCACGCGCGGCAGCTTCTGCCAAGCATTGCCGATGGGCTGCATGCGGGTCTTCACCACCCCGTCCTGCAGTTAAGCGGTTACCTGAGACAGGCGCTGCAAGGGCACTTTGAAGCGCTGATCCTCGATCCGGCGCGAGATCTCGAGCAACTGGTTATGTGTCAGAACAAGTTCCGACACCATGGTCATGAGGTGCTCGAGCGTGTCGGCATTCACGCGAATGGTCTGAGCCTTGGAACTGGAATTCTCTCCAAAATCGCCAGCCTCTGCCACTTCGGAGGAACTCGGCAGAGGCGCAGCAGCCCTATCCTGCGGCCGTGGTGCAGACGGAGCAGCAGGTTGCTGGAAAACCGCAGGAGCCGCGGCGTTCGAAGCCGCTTTCGTATCAGGACCAGGCGCAGCCTGGAACGCGCGCTCCAGTTCCTCAAGCGATATTTCGTCGGGCTTCAGAGGTCGCTCAATTACCTGACAGGCGAGAGTTCCGACCGTTTGCTCTTCAACCGGCACTGCTTCGGGCACAAGTGTCGTGGCGCTCGAATCAGCCGCCGACATCGCATCCAGGGCCTTAATCAGGCTCTCGTCGGATCCTTCAGGCTCGAGCCCATGCCGCTCCAGCTCACCCAGAATTACTTTGATCTGGTCAAGCGTCATCAAGATGAGAGAGACGGCGGGCGTCGTCACTGGCATGCCGTCGCGGAACTTGCCCATCAGAGTTTCGGCCGCATGCGCCAGTGCCTCCAAGCGAGGCAATCCCAGAAACCCGCAGGTGCCTTTTATCGTATGCACCAGACGGAAGATGTTGCTGAGGAAGGCCTGGTTGTTTGGGCCCCGCTCGAAGCGGACCATTTCCACATCGATCGTCTCGAGATGCTCGTTAGTCTCGGTCAGAAGCTCAATCAGAAGATCGTCCATGAACTCAACTCTACTCTACGAGTACAAGAATGAGGGGGCCCACACTGGCCCCT
>JAPSLB010000023.1 GCA_031181145.1 Microvirga sp. | reverse complement strand
GGTCGAGGGCATGCAGTTCGACCGCGGCTATCTCTCGCCCTACTTCATCACCAATGCCGAGAAGATGCGCGTGGAACTCGAGGACCCCTACATCCTCATCCACGAGAAGAAGCTCTCCGGTCTCCAGGCCATGCTCCCCGTTCTCGAAGCCGTGGTGCAGTCCGGCAAGCCGCTGCTGATCATCGCCGAGGACGTCGAGGGCGAGGCTCTCGCGACCCTCGTGGTCAACAAGCTGCGCGGCGGCCTGAAGATCGCCGCCGTGAAGGCGCCGGGCTTCGGCGACCGCCGCAAGGCCATGCTCGAGGACATCGCCGTTCTCACGAAGGGCCAGGTCATCTCCGAAGACCTCGGCATCAAGCTCGAGAACGTCACGCTTCCGATGCTCGGCCGCGCCAAGAAGGTGGTGATCGAGAAGGAGAACACCACGATCGTCGACGGCGCCGGCCAGAAGGCCGACATCGAGGCGCGCGTGGCCCAGATCAAGGCGCAGATCGAGGAGACCACCTCGGACTACGACCGTGAGAAGCTGCAGGAGCGTCTCGCCAAGCTCGCGGGCGGCGTCGCGGTGATCCGCGTCGGCGGCGCGACCGAGGTCGAGGTGAAGGAGAAGAAGGACCGCGTGGACGACGCCATGCACGCCACCAAGGCGGCGGTCGAGGAAGGCATCCTGCCCGGCGGCGGCGTTGCGCTGCTGCGTGCGCTGAAGGCGCTCGACGGCGTGAAGCCCGTCAATGACGACCAGAAGACAGGCGTCGAGATCGTGCGTCGCGCGCTCCAGGCTCCCGCTCGCCAGATCGCCCTCAACGCGGGCGAGGACGGCTCGGTGATCGTCGGCAAGATGGCCGAGGCGGCTGACTACTCGGCGGGCTGGAACGCCCAGACAGGCGAGTTCGGCGACCTCTACACGTTCGGCATCATCGACCCGGCTAAGGTCGTGCGCGTGGCCCTCGAGGACGCTGCCTCCGTGGCGGGCCTGCTCATCACCACCGAGGCCATGGTCGCGGAGAAGCCGAAGAAGGAGGCCGCGGCCCCGGCTATGCCCGGCGGCGGCATGGACTTCTAAGCTCAGGCTGATCACGACCGAAACGGGCGGCGCCGCATTCCACGGCGCCGCTTTTTGTTTCTTCGTACAGAGGCTTGGCGAAACTTTTCTCCGGGCGTCATGCTTCTACGGCATGGCAGGGTTACGTCGATGTCATCCGTTATCAAGTAGCGTAACGGCCGCGCGCGTCTCTTGCCGCCAGCTCGGCAAAGTTATCTGCCTGCTGTTCAAGGATTTCTGCTGGGTGTTCCCTGATCACGCGGTTTTCCGCGAGCCTGAATCGCGCAACCGGCGCGGCATGGACTCAACTTATGTCTAAGTTTTACAAGGCTCTATGGCCTGCTTGGTATCGTGCCTCTCAGCATGCGCGACAAGCCACAACAGGAGTAGGCTTTCATGAAACGCCGCAACTTTCTCGCCACCGCCGGTGCGGGCATCGCCGCTGGCGCCATCGCCAAGCCGGCCATTGCCCAGTCGAATCCTGAAATCCGCTGGCGTTTGACCTCGGGCTTCCCGAAGTCGCTCGATACGATTTATGGCGGCGCGGACTTCCTGGCGAAGTACGTGTCCGAGGCCACCGAGGGCAAGTTCCAGATCCAGCCCTTCGCCGCCGGTGAAATCGTCGGCACCTTCCAGGCCGCCGATGCCGTCTCCGCCGGCACGGTCGAAATGGCCCACACGGCCGCCTACTACTATGTCGGCAAGGACCCGACCTTCGCCGCTGCCGCAGCGGTGCCGTTCACGCTCAACGCCCGCCAGCTCAATGCCTGGCAATATCACGGCGGCGGCATCGATCTCGTGAACGAGTTCATGGCCAAGCACAACCTCTATGCGCTTCCGGGCGGCAATACCGGCACCCAGATGGGCGGCTGGTTCCGCAAGGAGATCAAGACCGTCGAGGATCTCAAGGGCCTCAAGATGCGCATCGCCGGTATCGCCGGTCAGGTCATGGCGAAGCTCGGCGTGATTCCGCAGCAGGTCGCGGGCGGCGACATCTATCCGTCGCTCGAGCGCGGCACCATCGATGCCGCCGAGTGGATCGGCCCCTACGACGACGAGAAGCTCGGCTTCCAGAAGGTCGCGCCGTTCTACTACTACCCCGGCTTCTGGGAAGGCGGCCTGACGCTGCACTTCATGTTCAACAAGGCAAAGTGGGAATCCCTGCCGAAGAACTATCAGGCGATCCTGCACACGGCCTGCATGGCCGCCAACCAGGACATGCTGGCCAAGTACGACGCCAAGAACCCGGCGGCTCTCCGCAGCCTCGTCGGCTCCGGCGCTCAGCTGCGGCCCTTCTCGCAGGAGATCCTCGATGCGGCCTACAAGGCCACGAACGAGGTCTATGCGGAGATCTCCGCCCAGAATGCGGACTTCAAGAAGCTGATCGACTCGATCCGCGCCTTCCGCAACGAGGAATATCTCTGGTTCCAGGTGGCCGAGTACGCCTTCGACAGCTACATGATCCGCGCCCGCACCCGCGGCTGAGCCGGAAGCGGCCAAGTTTCGAAACCCGGCGCGGTGAGCGCCGGGTTTTTCTTTGCAAAGCTGCTGCGCTCTGGGCGAGGGGCTCCGGATCTTGCATCGCGGGGGGCGAGTGATGATCTCAGGACGACCATCGCTTTGCCGGTTCAAGAGAGTTCGCCCATGCCGCCGCTTTCCATTCTCGATCTCGCACACATCACCGAGGGCTCCACGGCAGGCGATGCCTTGCGCCATTCGCTCGATCTGGCGCAACACGCGGAGCGGTGGGGCTACAACCGTTTCTGGCTCGCCGAGCACCACAACATGGTTGGCATCGCCAGTGCCGCCACCAGCGTGGCGATCGCGCATGTGGCGGGGGGCACGAAGACGATCCGCGTGGGAGCGGGCGGCATCATGCTGCCGAACCACGCGCCGCTGATCATCGCCGAGCAGTTCGGCACGCTCGACGCCCTGTTCCCGGGCCGCATCGATCTCGGGGTCGGCAGGGCTCCCGGCACCGACCAGCGCACGATGCGGGCCCTGCGCCGCGATCCCGCCAGCGCCGATACTTTCCCGCAGGACGTCCTCGAGCTGCAGGCGCTGCTCGGGCCGGTGCAGCCGGGGCAGACGATCCAGGCCGTGCCCGGCACCGGCAGCAACGTGCCGATCTGGATTCTCGGCTCCAGCCTCTTCGGCGCGCAGCTCGCCGCCATGCTGGGGCTTCCTTACGCATTCGCCTCGCATTTCGCGCCGAACGCCCTGTTCCAGGCGCTGCAGGTCTATCGCGAGCGCTTCCAGCCCTCCGCCCAGCTCGAAAACCCCCATGCCATGGTGGGCGTGAACGTGATCGCGGCCGATACGGACGAGGAGGCGAAATATCTCTTCACCTCGGCGCAGCAGGCTTTCACCAACATGTTCCGCGGGACGCGCGGCAAGCTCCAGCCGCCCATCGACGACATCGAGACCTATTGGACCCCGGCCGAGAAGGCGCAGGCCTCGAGCATGTTGGCCTGTTCCTTCGTCGGTTCCGCGGACACGGTGCGCGAGGGGCTCGAAGGTTTCCTCGAACAAACGGGCGCGGACGAGCTGATCGTCGCTTCGGCCATCTACGACCACGCAAAGCGCCTGCGCTCCTACGAGATCCTGGCGGACGTGCGGAAGGCGATGAGGCAGGCGGCGTAGAGCGGCCGACATTCCCCGCCTTCGTCATCACCGGCCTTGTGCCGGTGATCCCACTTCCGTAAAGCGCCGCGCTCGTCCGATCGGGATGGCCGGGACGAGCCCGGCCATGACGAAGGAGAGATGAGAATGGCCGGGACAGGCCCGAGCATGACGGGTGGGGCCGGGGATGACATTGCAGCCTCAAGCGGCTGCGCCACGGCCCTTCAGCGTCGGATCCAGCGCATCGCGCAGGCCGTCTCCCAATAGGTTCAGGCCCAGCACCGAGAGGGCGATCGCGAGGCCCGGCGCGATCGCGAGATGGGGGGCTTGGGAGAGATAGGTCTGCGCGTCGCTGAGCATACGGCCCCAGCTCGGATTGGGCGGGCGCACGCCAAGCCCCAGATAGCTCAGTCCCGCCTCGGTCAGAATCGCGAGCGCGAGCTGGATCGTGACCTGCACGATGAGCGCGCCCGCGATATTGGGCATCACGTCCTCCCAGGTGATCCGCATCGGATGCTTGCCGATGGCGCGGGCGGCGGCGATGTAGTCGAGCGTCCAGACCTGAAGCGCGACGCCGCGCGTGACGCGTGCGAAAACAGGCACGTTGAACACGGCAATGGCCAGAATGGCCGCGAGGGGGCCGGAGCCGACCAGCGCGCCGATCATGATGGCGGAGAGCACGGCCGGGAAGGCGAAGACCACGTCCGATACGCGCATGGCGATTTCATCCGCGATGCCCTTCCAGGCTGCCGCCGCGCAGCCGATGGCGGTGCCGACGGCCGCCCCCAGAAGAACCGCCGGCCATGCGATGGCGAGCGAGTTCCAGGCCCCGGCCATGAGGAGGGAGGTGACATCGCGCCCGAAGTGATCGGTTCCGAGAAGGCCGGCCTCCAGCGGCCCCTTCAGGCGCATGGCGACGCGCACGCGGGTGGGCACCTCCGGCGTCCAGACGAGGGACAGGAGGGCGGTCGCGATGAGCAGCGCCGTCAGTACGCCGCCGATCACGAGGGCGGTGTTCGGGCGGAGGGAGGAGCGGTTCGTCATGCGCGGCTCCTGAGGCGCGGATCGAGGATCGTGTAGCCGAGATCGACCAGGAAATTCACCACGATCACGAAGCCGGAAAAGATCAGCACGATGTCCTTGATCACCACCAGGTCGCGCTGGTTCAGCGCCTGATAGGCGAGCCGCCCGAGCCCCGGCAGGTTGAACACGTTCTCGACCAGGATCGCGCCCCCGAAGAAAAAGGAAAGCTGCAGGCCCAGGATGGTGGTGACGGGAATGAGCGCATTCGGCACCACGTGCCGCCGCAGGGTGGCGCGCCGGTCGAGCCCCTTGGCGCGCGCCGTGCGGACGAAATCGGCGCCGATCACTTCGAGCGTGGCGGAGCGCGTCACACGGGTGAGCACGGCCGCTTGGGGCAGGGCAAGCGCAACCGCGGGCAGGAGCAGGGCCTGAAGGGCGGGTCCGATTCCGGCGCCCCAACCGGGGAAGCCGCCTGCCGGAAACCAGCCGAGGCGGGTCGAGAAGAACAGGATGAAGAGAAGGCCGATCCAGAAATTCGGCACGGCGACTCCCAGCTGGCTGAACACCAGCACCGCGCGATCCACCGGCCCGTCGCGGCGCGCGGCGGCGGCCACGCCGAGGGGCAGGGCGAGCGCCGTCGAGATGAGGATGGCCAGAAGGCTCAAGGGCAGCGTCACGCTCATGCGCTCGGCCACCAGGGTCGAGACCGGCATCTTGTAGGTGATCGACGTGCCGAGATCGCCGTGAAGGAGCCCGCCGACCCAGTCCAGGTAGCGGAGGAGCGCGGGCCGATCGAGGCCGAGTTCCTGCCTCAAAGCCGCGAGCGTATCCTCCCGCGCGGCGGTGCCCAGCATGATCGCCGCCGGATCGCCCGGCAGCACCTCCAGGATGAGGAAGATCGCCAGCGACACGAAGAGCAGGGTGACGGCGAGCGAGGACAGCCTGGAGATGACGAGACGCAGCATCGGACTAGCGTGACCTGAAACGGACCGATTTTACAATGTCTTCGCAGACGGAAAGCTCACGATCCTGCTCGCTCCATTCACAGACATACGTGATGAACGCGACATTCCATCCATCCGAAATGTACCAGACGCGAAGGAAGTCCTCCTCCCGGCGGAAGCTCATCGCCGCTCCCCGCAAGAACTCATCCGTGAAGAGGCGCTCTTCGAACGGCTTGCCGCAATCCCGTTCCTTCCCGAAGCCCAGCGCCATATCCCGTAGCTCTTCCCGGGAGGGGTCGGGCATGGCCCCTCCCTGGTAGGCCGCAATGGAGAATTGGAGCGCGCCCACTCCCTCGTCAGGATCGGCGAGAGTGTAGGGAGGGGCGTCCGCCTCGACCTCATCGGTGATGTCGCGCCACGTTCCAGGTACGGTGGCCTCAACCCCGCCGAAGGCGAGCCGGATGGGCGTCACTCCGTCCACGACACTTCCGTCACGTCGTTGATCGGGATCGGCGAGTTCTCCCACATGCCCTGGAGCTTCGCGTTCCAGACACCGAGCTTCGGCAGCTGGAAGAGGAAGAGGGCGGGCACGTCCTCGGCCAGGATCTTCTGCGCCTGCGCGTATTTGGCGAAGCGCGCCTTCTCGTCCGTGGTCTTCGCGGCATCCGCGATCAGCGCCTTGAACTTCTCGTTCTTGTAATTGAAGTAGTAGTTGTCGCGGGCGAAGATCTCGATGTCGAGCGGCTCCGTATGCGAGACGATGGTGACGTCGTAATCCTTGTTCTTGAAGACTTCCTCGATCCACTTCGCCGGGAATTCCGTGGGGATGATCTTCAGGTCCACGCCCACCTCCGCGAGCATGGCCGAAATCAGCTCCGCCGAGCGGCTTGCATAGGCCATCTGCGGGGTCTTGATCGTGATCGACAGGCCGTTGCCGTAGCCCGCCTCGGCCAGGAGCGCCTTCGCCTTCGCGGGATCGTAGGGAACGATGCCGGTCGTATCCACATAGGCCGGGTGGTTCGGCGAGAAGAAGCTGCCGATGGGCGTGCCGAAGCCGGAATAGGCGCCCTCGATGAGGGCCTGGCGGTCGATGGCGTGCATGAGGGCGCGGCGCACGCGCACATCGTCGAACGGCTTCTTGGCGCTGTTGAGGCCCGCGACCGTCTCTCCCTCCGTGTTGCCCGCAACCGCCCTGAACCGGGAATCCTTCTGGAACTCGGCGAAGAGTTCCGGCGCGGCCAGGTTCGGGAAGGCGTCCACGTCGCCCGCGCGCACCGCCGCGACCTGGGCCTGCGAGTCGCTGATGAAGCGGAAGGTGACGCTCTCCAGCTTCACCTTGTCCTTCTGCCAGTAATCCGGATTCTTGACGAGTTCGACCCTGTCGCCGCGGGTCCAGGACTTGAATTTGAAGGGACCGGTTCCGACCGGATTCGCCGCGTTGTTGGCGGCCGTCTCGGGCGCCACGATCACCGCATCGCCCCAGCCGAGATAGGTCAGGAAATTGCCCGATGTTTCCTTGAGCTTGATCACCACGGTCGACGGATCGGGCGTCTCGATGCTGTCGATCGGCGCGAAGATCTGTTTCTGCGCATTGGTGGACTTGGGATCGCGGGCGCGGTCGAAGGCGAACTTCACGTCGGCGGAGTCGAATGTCGATCCGTCGTGGAACTTCACGCCCTCCTGCAGGCGGAAGGTATAGGTGAGCCCGTCGGGGGAGATCTCCCAGCTCTTCGCCAGAAGCGGCTGCACCTTGCCGTTCCTGTCGATGCGCACGAGGCCTTCGTAGAGATTGGCCAGGGTAACCTCGCGAATGGCGACCGGCGCGGCAACCGTCGGATCCAGGCCCGGCGGCTCGATGGGCATGCCGACGACGAGGGAGGTCTTGGCGGCGAAGGCCGGAAGGGCGCTCATGGAGAGCAGCAGGGCGGCGGCCAGGAAACGCTTCGACATGGGGCGGATCTCCATCCGGTGTGAGGAGCGAGGGCGCGGTGGCCCTCAGCTTACGCAGTGTGACGTCGGATGGAAGATGTTCCTTCGCCGTTTTTCCCGACTATTTCATCAGATGCAGCGCCCGCCGTCGACCTCCAGCACTACGCCGGTGATCATGCTGGCTTCGTCGGACGCAAGGTAGAGTGCCGCGTTGGCGATATCCTGCGGAGTGGAGAAGCGCCCGAGCGGGATGGAGTTGACGAATTGCTCGCGCTTCTGCGGCGTGTCCTCGCCCATGAAGGTGGCAAGCAGTGGGGTCTCGCCCGCGACCGGTGCCAGGGCACAGACGCGGATCTTGTGAGGCGCGAGCTCCACGGCCATGGACTTGGTCATGGTGTGCACCGCGCCCTTGGTGCTGTTGTACCAGGTGAGGCCGGGACGCGGACGCAGGCCCGCGGTCGAGCCCACGTTGATGATGGCTCCGCCGCCTTGGCTCTGCATCAGCGGAACGGCCGCCTTGGCGAAGAGATAGATCGATTTGACGTTGACGGCGAAGACGCGGTCGAACTCGTCTTCCTCCACTTCCAGCATGGGCCGGTTGCGGTGGCTGATGCCCGCATTGTTGACCACGATGTCGAGTTTGCCGAAGGCGGAGAGCGTCGCGGCTACCGCATCGTTCACGTCGGCCGCCTTCGACACGTCGGCGGCCAGGCCGATGGCCGCGGCGCCGATCTCTCCCGCGGCCGCCCTGGCGGCGGATTCGTTGATGTCGACAATGGCGACCTTCGCTCCTTCGCGCGCGAAGGTTTCCGCAATCCCCAAGCCGAAACCGGAGCCGGCGCCAGTGATCAGCGCCACCTTGCCATCGAGGCGTTTCATGTCTCTTCCCCTAATGTGAAATCCAAAGCCCGGTCTACCCGTGCGCGATGACGAGCGTCTTCGTGGTCGTGAACTCGACCAGTCCCTCGAAGCCCTTCTCGCGACCGTGACCCGAGCGGCCGAAACCCCCGAAGGGCAGCTCGATACCGCCGCCCGCGCCGTAGCAATTCACGAAGACCTGACCCGCCCGCATGGCGCGGGCAACGCGGGCCGAGCGCATTGCGTCACGCGTCCACACGCCTGCAGCCAGACCGTAAGGCGTCCCGTTGGCAAGCCGGACCGCCTCCGCCTCATCCTCGAACGGCGTCGCCACGAGAACGGGGCCGAAAACTTCCTCCTGGGACAGAATGCTTTGATGCGGCACCGGCGCGAAGAAGACCGGCGGCACGTAAAAACCTTCCGCCGGCGCATCGAGGGCAACCACGCCTTCGCCCATGACGTGAAGGCCCTCGTTGCGGGCGCGCTCCAGATAGCCGAGGATGCGGCGCTGCTGCGCCTGGTTGATCATGGGGCCGAGATCGGGCTCGCGCTCCGGATGGCCTGCGCGCAGCGCCTTGAAACGCTCGGCGACGGCGCTCACGACATCATCGAAGATGCCGCGCTGGATCAGAAGGCGGCTGCCCGCCGAACAGGTCTGCCCGCCGTTCTGGATGATGGCGTTGACGAGGGTGGGAAGAGCGCGCTCGAGGTCTGCGTCGTCGAAGACGACCTGCGCCGATTTTCCGCCGAGTTCGAGGGTCACGCCCACATGGTTCCGGGCCGCGGCCGTCTGCACGGCGGTACCGGTCTCAGGGCTGCCGGTGAAGGAGAGAAAATCGATGCCGGGATGGCCCGACAGCGCTGCGCCTGCCGTGCGGCCGAGGCCCGTGACAATGTTGAGCGCTCCATCGGGCAAGCCCGCCTCGCGCGCGAATTGGGACACGCGCAGGATCGTCAGCGATGCATCCTCCGCGGGCTTCACCACGGTGGAGTTGCCGGCTGCCAGCGCGGCTCCCACGGAACGGCCGAAGATCTGCATCGGATAGTTCCAAGGAATGATGTGTCCCGTTACGCCGTGGGGCACGCGTTCGACGCCGATGAAATGCGTGTTGAGATACGGAATGACGTCGCCGTGGAGCTTGTCGGCGGCGCTGCCGTAAAACTCAAAATAGCGGGCCAGCGCGATGGCGTCGGCGCGCGACTGGCGCAGGGGCTTGCCGTTGTCGCGACTCTCCAGGACCGCCAACTCGTCCGCATGGGCCTCGACGATGCTCGCGAGCTTCATGAGGAGACGCCCGCGCTCGGTGGCCGTAAGCTTGCCCCAGGAGCCTTCGAACGCGGTGCGGGCTGCTTTGACGGCATCGTCGACATCCTGTGCGGTGCCGGAGGCGATCTTTGCGAAAAGCGCACCATCCACCGGCGAGACCACATCCAGCAGCATGCCGTCGGAGGCGTGCACCTCCCTGCCGCCGATGAGATGCCTGAAAACCATGTGGGGGGCGATATGCGGGCTGATCTGGTCGTTCACCGGTCTTGGACTCCGTCAATCAATCTGGTCTTGCCCGGCACTGCGGCCAGGAGCTGGCGCGTGTAGGTGTCACGCGGGTTGGCAAATAAATGCGCGGTTTCCGCCATTTCGACAATTCGACCTTTTTGCATGACCGCTACACGGTCACAGATCTGCGCGGCGACACGCAGGTCGTGGGTGATGAAGAGAATCGAGAGCCCCAGCTCCGCCTGGAGGCCTTTGAGCAACTTCAGGATATCCGCCTGCACGGATACGTCGAGGGCGGAAACGGCCTCATCCGCGACCAGCACGTCGGGCTGCATGGCGAGCGCTCGCGCGATGCCGATGCGCTGGCGCTGGCCGCCGGAAAACTCGTGCGGGTAGCGCTCGGCCGCTTGCGCGGGAAGTCCCACCTTTTCGAGCAATGCGCGCGCCTCCCGGAAAGCCCGGTCGGGGGCGACGCCCTGCATGATCGGCCCCTCGGCGATGATGTAGCCCACCTTGCGTCTCGGATTGAGCGAGGCGAAGGGATCCTGAAACACGATCTGGATCCGGCGCCTGTGCGGGCGCAAGTCGTGCTGCGACAGGGAGCCGAAGGGCAGGCTCCCGATCTCGATCCTGCCGCCATCGGGCTCGATCAGGCGCAACACGCAGCGTCCGACCGTGGATTTGCCGGAGCCCGACTCCCCGACAAGCCCCAGCGTCTCTCCGCGGCGGATGTCGAAGCTCACGGCGTCGGCCGCCTGCACCTCGCGGCTTTTCCTGAACAGACCGCGTCCGCCGTAGGATTTCCGGAGGCCATCGACCGTCAGGATGATCGGCTCGTTCTGCAACTCCTTCGGCGGTGGCGGAGTGAGCGACGGCACGGCCGCCAGGAGGCGTTTGGTATAGGGGTGCTGCGGATCGCTCAGCACCGCGTCCGCCGGGCCCTGTTCCACGAGCTCGCCGTTCTGCAGCACCGCGACGCGATCGGCGATCTCGGCCACGACGCCGAAATCGTGGGTGATGAAGAGGACCGCCGTGCCCTTCTTCCGGCGCAGGTTGTCGATCAGTTTCAGCACCTGCGCCTGGGTCGTGACGTCAAGCGCGGTCGTCGGCTCGTCGGCGATGAGGAGTTTGGGCTCGAGCGCCAGGGCCATGGCGATCATCACCCGCTGCCGCTGCCCCCCGGAGAGCTCGTGCGGATAGGCGCGCGCAATGAGTTCAGGATTGGGCAGGTTCACCTCGGTGAGCAGTTCGATGGTGCGTCTGGTGCGATCGGCCGGGCTCAGGATGCGATGGGCCAGGAAGGTTTCTACGATCTGGTCCGCCACGCGCATCACCGGGTTCAGCGAGGTCATCGGTTCCTGGAACACCATGCCGATATCCCGCCCGCGCACGTCGCACCATCCCTCCTCGTCGAGGGAGAGAAGATCGAATTCGCCGAGCTTGATGGAGCCCGAGAGAACCGAAACGGCCGGGGGCAGCAGCCCGATGGCGGCCATGGCGGTCATGGACTTGCCGGATCCCGATTCTCCGACGACGCAGAGGGTCTCGCCCGGCCGGATCGTCAGCGACAGGTCCCTGATCGCATATTGCCGGTCCGACAGGGCCGGCAGGCCGATGGACAGGTTCTCGATCGACAGCACGGGGGAGGGGCCGTTCACTCGCATTCTCCTGCTGCGGCTTGAGCTCGAAGGCCGGGAAGCATCCTCGCCCCATGGTCCCTTCGTCAATCCACCCGGGCCCTTTGGCGTTTGAAAACCCGTTCGGTTGAGAACGGGCCGCCGCCCCCATATCTTAACGGGGGTCGAGCGGAGCCCGTGTTCGCGTGCATGATATCGTTTCACTTTCCGCCGCGGGGCGGCTGCAGGACGTCTTCGCCGTGCAACGGCGCGCCTGGGCCGAGCAGGGGGCGCTTTCCGTCCGGCGCCGCGACGAGGCCCTGGAGGCTCTCGCCGTTGCGTTGGTCCGTCGGGCGGATGAATTAGCGCGTGCCGTCGCGCAGGATTTCGGGCATCGCTCGATCCACGAGACGAAGCTCGCCGATCTCTATCCGGTCATCGCCGGCCTGCGCCACGCCCGGAAGCATTTCCGGCGCTGGATGAAGCCGCAGCGGCGGCCGATCCGGATGATGTTTCAGCCGGCCTCCGGCCGCATCCGGTACCAGCCTCTCGGGATCGTCGGGATCATCAGCCCCTGGAACTATCCGGTGCAGCTGGCCCTGTCGCCGCTTGCGGGGGCTCTGGCCGCCGGCAACCGGATCATGATCAAGCCCTCCGAACTCACGCCCTGCACCTCGGCTCTGCTGGAGCAGGTGATCGGCGAGGTGTTCGACGAGAGCGAGGCGGCGGTGGTGCAGGGCGGGGCGGATGTGGCGCAGGCTTTCGCACGCCTGCCTTTCGATCACCTGTTCTTCACCGGCTCTACGGCCGTGGGGAAGGAGGTGATGAAGGCTGCCGCCGAGAACCTCGTGCCCGTGACGCTGGAGCTCGGCGGCAAGTCTCCGGCGATCCTTGCCCCGGATTACCCGCTCGGGAAAGCCGCCGAGCGGATCGCCGTCGGCAAGCTGTTCAACGCGGGACAAACCTGTATCGCGCCCGATTACGTGCTCGTTCCACGGCGGCACGAGGCGGCTTTCGTCTCCGCCTTTCGCGATGCGGCGGCCCGGCTGTACCCGAGCCTCGCCGCCAATCCCGATTACACCGCCATCGTGAGCGAGCGGCATGCGGAGCGCCTCCGCCGCCTCGTTGCGGACGCCAGAGCACGGGGAGCTGCCGTTCACGAGATCAACCCGGCAGGGGAGAGCCTCGATCCGGCAGGGAGAAGAATTGCGCCGGCCGTACTGACCGGGGTGCCGTCGGATGCCTTGGCGATGCAGGAGGAAATCTTCGGTCCCGTTCTGCCCGTCATCGCCTACGATCGGGTGGAGGAGGCGATCCGTTTCGTCAGGGATCGCCCGCACCCCCTGGCGCTTTATGTGTTCAGCCATGACGGGGAGTTCGTGAGCCGGGTGCTCGAGCAGACCTCCTCCGGCGGCGTCGCCGTCAACGAGACCCTGCTCCATTGCGTTCAGGAGGAATTGCCCTTCGGCGGCGTCGGCCCGAGCGGCATGGGGGCGTATCACGGCGAGGCGGGTTTCAGAACCTTCAGTCATGCCCGTTCGGTGTTCCACCAGGCCCGCATCAACGGTGCCGGCATGACGAGGCCGCCCTATGGCGGCCGCATGGAGCGCCTGCTGTCCTTTCTCCTGCGATAGAGCCTCTACGGTAACGGAATGGACATGTCGTAGGAAACGCCCGGTCCGTCGAAATCGATGCCCAAGGCGCCATCCAGCTCGCCCTCGATGCTGCGGCGGATCAGGCGTGATCCGAAGCCCTGGCGTTTGGGAGGCTCCACCGGCGGGCCTCCGGATTCCAACCACAGGATGCGTAAATGGGCCGCTTGACTGTCCGATCGGACAATCGTCCACGACAGATCGAGCCGTCCCGTGGGGACGGAGAGAGCGCCGTATTTCGCTGCATTCGTGACCAGCTCGTGCAGGACGAGCCCGAGATTGATGGCATGGCGCGGCGGCAGATTCACCTTCGGCCCGTCGATGACGACCCTTTCATCGGCCTCGCGCTTGTAGGGAGCGAGCTCCTGTTCCGCGATGTCGTGCAGATCGGCATCGCGCCAGGACGTCAGGGTCAGCAGGTTGTGGGTCATCGACAGGGCGAGCAGCCGCCCTTCGAAAGCCTCCTTGAACTGCGCCGAGGTCTTGGAGGAGCGCAGAGTCTGCGCGGCGATGGATTGGACGGTAGCCAGCGTGTTCTTCACCCGATGGTTCAGCTCGTCGAGGAAGAAGCGCTGCTGCTCGTCGACCTGCTTACGCTCAGTGATGTCCTGGAAGATGCCGACGAAAAACACGGGCCTGCGCTGCGCGTCGTAGGAAACCTGGCCTTTCGAGCTGATCCAGCGGACGCGTCCGTCGGGCCTCCGCACCCGGTATTCGTCCTCGTACGCGCCGCTGCCGAGGAATGCCTCGCGGATCTTGGCAATGGCCCTCGTCGCGTCGTCGGGGTGGAGGAGCGACTTCCACTCATCGACGGAGGTGACTGTGTGAGAGGCCGGGTAGCCCATGAGAAGGGCTGCTTGGCTCGACCATCCGCCAATCTGCTTCCGGTGATCGTACCACCAGGTTCCCATGTGGCCGGCCTCCAGCGCCAGCCGGGCCCGCTCCTCGCTTGCCTTCAGCGCCTCCTGCCGCTCGGCGACGTCGTCCATGAGATCGTTGAACGCCCGTGCGAGAATGCCGAACTCGCCCGAATTCTTCGGCAGGTCGATGCGGGCCTGATAATCGCCGCGCCGCCAATCCCTGACGGCGTTCGTCATGATCTCGAATGGCTTCGTGATGAAGGCTCGGCTCGCCAGCCATGAGAGCGACAGGGCGAGAACCAGTGCTGCGGCGATCAGCATGAAGCCGCGCTTGGCCGCCTCGTTGATGGTCGCGAATGCAACCGTCGTGGAAAGGCCTGCGCTCACGTAGATGTTCTCGACCGGGGAGGCGTTCGCGGGGATGTAGCCGAAAATCCTGGTCGTGCCGTCCTGGCTGTCCGCGGTGAAACTGCCGGGGCTTCGGGCGGTCAGGAGATCCGAGAACGCATCCGGGATTCTGGTGCCGATGAACTTTTCCGGGAACGGTTCTCGCGAGATGATGATCCCGTTCCGGTCGGCCACGGTGAGCGAGCCGCCCTCGGGGATGACGCGCTCCTTGAGCTCCCGGTCGAGCCATGTGAGATCCATGGCGGCGGCGATGACGCCGATGATCTCTCCATCGTAGCCCCAGATCGGGAGCGACAGGGGAATGATGGAATAGGCGCCGAGCCCGGCCTCCGTGAACTCCGTCGTGTAGGTGCCGATGGAGAAAGCCTTCCTGGCAATGCTGTCCTGGAAATAGGGGCGGTCCCTGAAGCGCAGATCGGTGTTGATGAAGCCTCTGTCGTTGCAGCGAACGGCCCCCTGGAGGTCGAGCACCACGAATGCGACGACATGCGGGACCTTCTGGTGCACGGAGCGCAGGTAGGCGTTGCAGGCCGGCATGTCGAACGTCCGGATGGACGGCGCTTCGTCCATCGCCAGAAGAAGGCTGTGAATGCCGTCGAAGATGTGGTCGATCTCCGAAGCCGCCAGCCGCGCTTGGCGAATGACGAGTTCGTTGACTTCGGCCTCTCGGGCGCGCCTCAGCGAAACTTCCGTGAAGGCCCAGATGACGATCGCCGGCAGAACGGAGATCAGCGCCAAGAGGAGCAAACGTCTCGTCAGAGTCATGCAGGGGCCCAGCTAGAGAAGAGCAAGGGACCATAAAGATCGTTGAGCGTCCACCCCGTAACAACTACAAGTCATCTTGCATCCTCAGGCAAGAGGTGTCAGGGGAGCAGGGATGGCGCTTCCTCCTCTTCTCCACCTTCAGGACATTGCTCTCACCTTCGGCGGCACGCCCTTGATCGAGAGCGCCGAACTCTCCGTCTCCCCCGGCGAACGAGCCTGCCTGGTGGGACGCAACGGCTCGGGCAAATCCACCCT
Source organism: Microvirga sp. (assembly GCA_031181145.1). Classification (GTDB taxonomy): domain Bacteria; phylum Pseudomonadota; class Alphaproteobacteria; order Rhizobiales; family Beijerinckiaceae; genus Microvirga. The sequence goes on along the minus strand of JAPSLB010000023.1, from coordinate 56,392 downwards.
GCTCAAAATTGCCGCAGGGCTGATCGAGGCCGACGGCGGCAAGCGCTTCGTGCAGCCGGGCGCGACGGTGCGCTATCTGGCGCAGGAGCCGGACCTGAGCTCCTATCCCGACACGCTGGCCTATGTGGAAACGGGCCTCGGACCGGGCGACGATCCCTACCGGGCGCGCTACCTGCTGGAGCAGCTGGGCCTGACCGGTGAGGAGAGGCCGGCCGACCTCTCGGGCGGCGAGGCTCGCCGTGCGGCGCTCGCCCATGTCCTGGCGCCCGAGCCCGACATCCTGCTGCTCGACGAGCCCACCAACCATCTCGATCTTCCGGCCATCGAATGGCTCGAAAGCGAACTCAAGAGCCTCCGCTCGGCGCTCGTGCTCATCAGCCACGACCGGCGCTTCCTGGAAGGCCTGTCCCAATCTACCGTCTGGCTCGACCGGGGCCGTACCCGCCGCATGGACCGGGGCTTCGCCCATTTCGAGGAATGGCGCGATCAGGTGCTGGAGCAGGAGGAGGCCGAGCATCACAAGCTCGGGCGCAAGCTCGTGGCCGAGGCCGACTGGCTCCGCTACGGCGTGACGGCCCGCCGCAAGCGCAACGTGCGCCGCCTCGGCAACCTGCACGCCATGCGCCAGCAATATCGCGACCGGAAGCGCGCGGTCGGCACGGTGAGCATGACCCTTGCCGAAGCCGAGCAATCCGGCACCCTCGTGGTCGAGGCGGAGGCAGTCTCGAAGGCTTACGGCGACCGGTCCATCGTCTCGAACCTGTCCTTACGTCTCATGCGCGGGGACCGCCTCGGCATCGTCGGGCCGAACGGGGCAGGAAAGACCACGCTCATCAACCTGCTGACGGGCAATCTCCAGCCGGATTCCGGCCGGGTGCGGCTCGGCTCCAATCTGCAGATGGTCACCCTCGACCAGCGTCGCGCGAGCCTCGATCCCGATGCCACCGTGGCGGAGACGCTCACGGGAGGACGCGGCGACAGCGTCACCATCGGCGGGCAGACGAAGCACGTGATCGGCTACATGAAGGACTTCCTGTTCTCGCCCGAGCAGGCCCGCACACCCGTGGGCGTGCTCTCCGGCGGCGAGCGCAACAGGCTCATGCTGGCCCGCGCCCTGGCGCAGCCCTCGAACCTCCTCGTCCTCGACGAGCCCACCAACGACCTCGACCTGGAGACCCTCGACCTGCTGCAGGAAATGATCACGGATTATTCCGGCACGGTGATTCTGGTCAGCCACGACCGCGACTTCCTCGACCGCACGGTCGGGTCCGTTCTGGTGTCGGAGGGCGAGGGACGCTGGATCGAGTATGCGGGCGGCTATTCCGACATGGTGGCCCAGCGCGGGCAGGGCGTTCAGGCCCGCGCCGTCGAGAAGGAGGCCAAGCCCAAGAACGCGGACAAGCCCGCGGCCGCGCCCGCGACCCAGGGCAAGCGCAAGCTCGGCTTCAACGAGCAGCACGACCTCAAGACGCTTCCGAAGCGCATGGAGGAGCTGGAGGCCAAGATCGCGAAGGTGCAGGAGATCCTCGCCGATCCGGAACTCTATTCCCGCGACCCGGCCCGTTTCCAGAAGGCCATGGATACTCTGGCGCAGTTGCAGACCGATCTGCACGCGGCGGAAGAAAGGTGGCTGGAGCTGGAGATGCTGCGCGAGGAGTTGGAGGGGTGAGCCCGAATAGGGAAGGGGCATCCTAACCTAGCGGCATTGCTGCGGAGCGGCTCGCGACACTAAAGTGACATCGCCCGTCCGCTAGAAGCGGATCGTCTCAAGGGAGGAGCGCGATGAATCGCTTTTCACGACGTTGCCTGACCGCGTTTCTGACGATGCTCAGCCTCGGGGGAGCTGCCTCGATCCCGCAGGCCGCCGAGCTCGACCGGAATCTCCTGGCCGAACGGGTCACGAAGCTGTCTCGCGGCACGCAATGGAAGCCGGTCTCGGCGGTTCCGATCAATTTCGTGACCCATCATCCGCAGGGGATGGTGAAGATCGGCGACACGCTCTTCGTCTCGTCGGTGGAGATCAAGGAACCGACCAGGCGCTTTCCGCAGCCGGTGGATGGTTACGACCGCGATACGGGCGCGGGCGTCGGGCATCTCTTCAAGATCGACATGAATGGCAATCTCGTCGCCGGCATCACGCTCGGCGAGGGGACGATCTATCACCCGGGCGGAATCGACTATGACGGGCATCATATCTGGGTGCCCGTGGCGGAGTACCGGCCGAACAGCCAATCCATCATCTACCGGGTTGATCCTCAGACCATGAAGGCGGAGGAGATGTTCCGCTTCGCCGATCATGTGGGAGGCGTGGTCCACGACACCGACGACAATTCGCTGCATGGCGTGAGTTGGGGATCGCGCCGGTTCTATCGCTGGACGCTCGATTCCAACGGCAAGCCCACCAATGGCGATGTGGCTCCCGAGAAGCTCAGGAAACTGAACACCTCGCATTATCTCGATTATCAGGACTGCAAGTATGTGGGCGGTCACCGCATGCTGTGCTCCGGCGTCACCGAAATGCGTGTCACGCCCGATGCCGCCCCGTTCCGGCTCGGCGGGCTCGACCTGGTCAGTCTCGCCGACGGGCGCCCGCTCTTCCAGACTCCGGTTCTGCTATGGACGGCGGGAGGGATGGACATGACCCACAACCCGGTCTGGATGGAGACGAGCGAGGCGGGAATCCGGGGCTATTTCATGCCCGAGGATGACAAGTCCGTGCTCTATATCTACGAGGCCGAGGTGAAGTAACGGCTTGTCACCCGCCGAACGGCAATGTCTATGGCTGACATTGCCGCCGTCCCGGCTGATCGAGTCGCCCAGACCTTTTGGAACGGTTGCGCGTTTTGCCCGGACGGTCCTTTGGCCCTGGATTCACCCCTACCGAGAGACAGCCGATGGCGCCTGCAAAACTGTTCACACCCTTCCGGGTCGGCGAGCTCGAACTCGCCAATCGCATCGTGATCGCACCCATGTGCCAGTACTCGGCCGAGAACGGGTGCATGACCGACTGGCACCTGATCCATCTGGGTCAGCTGGCGCTCTCAGGGGCCGCGCTCCTGACCATCGAGGCGACCGCCGTCGTGCCCGAAGGACGCATCACCTATGCCGATGTGGGCCTCTATTCGGATGAGACCGAGGCCGCGATGGCGCGCGTCCTGGAGGGAGTCCGCCGCTGGTCCGACATGCCGCTCGCCATTCAGCTCGCCCATGCCGGGCGCAAGGCGTCCTCCGAGGTGCCGTGGAAGGGCAGGCCGCAGCTTCCGCCCGATCACCCCAACGGATGGCAGACGGAAGCGCCCTCCGCGCTTCCGTTCGCTTCCGGCGATGTCGCTCCGACTGCCCTGGATCGGGATGGGCTGGCGCGCGTGCGCAACGCGTTCGCCGAGTCGGCGAGACGAGCCGCCCGGCTCGGTATCGAGGCGGTTCAGATCCATGCTGCCCATGGCTATCTGCTGCATGAATTCCTGTCTCCATTGTCCAACCAGCGCACGGATGAGTATGGCGGCTCGCTGGAGAATCGGATGCGTTTCCCGCTCGAGGTGTTCGATGCGGTCCGCGCGGCCTTCCCGGCGGAGCGGGCCGTCACCGTGCGCGTGTCCGGAACGGACTGGGCCGAGGGCGGCTGGACGATCGAGGAGACGGTCGCATTCGCGCAGGCGCTCGAGGCCCGGGGATGCAGCGGGATTCATGTGTCGAGCGGCGGCCTGACCGCAGCGCAGAAAATCCCGGTGGGGCCGAGCTACCAGGTGCCGCTCGCTCGTGCCGTGAAGGCGGCTACCAGGATGCCCGTCATCGCGGTGGGCCTCATCACCGACTACGTGCAGGCGGAGGCCATCCTCGCCACGGGCGATGCCGACCTTGTCGCTCTCGCCCGAGCCATTCTCTACAACCCGCGCTGGCCCTGGCACGCGGCCGCGCATTTCGGCGCCTCCGTCAAGGCGCCGAACCAGTACCTGCGCTCGCAGCCCCGTCAGTACCGTGATCTTTTCGGCGTTCGCGTGGACGACTGACGAGCCCTTCCGGCATCATGCCCCGTCATCCCCGGCCCCGTGCCGGGGATTCCGACCCGTGGAGCGCCGCGCCACCAGGGCCAGGGGGCCCGGACGAGCCCGGCCATGACGGGAGGGACGGCAAGGAAGGGGAGCGGCCGGGACTTCGCAAGATGCCCTAAGCGCCCTCATCCAGCGTGAAGCCCGCCTTCAGCACGACCTGATAATGGCGCACCTCGCCATTCTCCACGTGCCCTCGGGTTTGCAGGACCTCGAACCAGCGCAGATTCCGCAATGTCGTGCCGGCGCGCCGGATCGCGGTTTGAATCGCATCCTCGATGCTCTTTTCCGATGAGCCGACGAGCTCGACGACTTTATAGACGTGATCGTTCATCAGGTGCTCCATGCTTCACCAGGAGCCTGAATTGGAGCCCGGATGCAGGATGCCTAGAGCGGCTCTCGAGTTTCCATGAGGAATTTGTGATCGGCGTTAGACGAAATAGCAGCAATCCCTCAGGAACTTAGGACGATGTTCCATCGTTGGAGAGCCGTCAGCTCGGCCATATGGGCCGCGCGCAGGAAGGGAACTCCCCCATGAATTTCAAGATAGCTCTTGTTGCGAGTGCCCTGGCACTCGGCGTGGCCGGTTGCATGACACCGATGGCTTCGGCTCCTCCCGCAGCCGTGACGAGCGCAGCGGTCTTCGTGCCGACGGCGGCCTCCTCGAACCTCTTCGAAATCGAATCGAGCCGCCTTGCCCTGCGCCGCGCACGCGATCCCGAGGTCCGCCGCTTCGCCCGGCAGATGATCCGTGATCACAACCTCGCCACGCGCCGCATGGCGGCGGTGCTGCGCAATTCGGGCATGCCCGTGCCGCCTCCGGCCCTGAACGCGAAGCACCAGCAGATGCTCGCGACCGTCGAATCCGCCCCGGACTTCGATGCGGCTTACGTGAATGCCCAGCTCATGGCGCACCAGGAGGCCGTCGCCCTGTTCACGTCCTATTCGTCGAGCGGTGACGTGCCGCAGCTCGCAGCCTTCGCGGGCCAGACCCTCCCGACCCTGCAGATGCACCTCGATCACGTGCAGGCGCTCAGCGGCGGCGCCCCGGCGATGTGAGGTTCTGACGATCGAAAGGCCGCCGGAAGCCATTTCCGGCGGCCTTGTCCCCTGTCAGCCTTCCTGGGGGTACGCCACCACTTCCTGCTCGATCGCGCCGAAGATCGAATGACCCGCCGCGTCCTTCATCTCGATGCGGATGATGTCGCCGAAGCGCATGAAGGGCGTTTTCGACTCGCCGTGCAGGAGGGTCTCGACGGTGCGCTGTTCCGCGAGGCACGAATAGCCGAGGCCTCCCTCGGATACGGGCCTGCCCGGTCCGCCGCCCTCGTCCTTGTTCGAGACGGTGCCCGAGCCGATGATCGTACCCGCTCCCAGGGGGCGGGTTTTGGCCGCGTGGGCGATCAGGGTCGGAAAGTCGAAGGTCATGTCCACGCCGGCATTCGGCTTGCCGAACGGCGCCCCGTTGAGGGTGGACAGGAGGGGCAGGTGAAGTCTGCCTCCGTCCCAGGCTTCGCCCAGCTCGTCCGGCGTGACGGCGACCGGGGAGAGGGTCGAGGAGGGCTTCGCCTGAAAGAAGCCGAATCCCTTGGCCAGTTCCGCCGGAATGAGGTTTCTCAAGGAAACGTCATTGACGAGAACGACGAGGCGGATGGCCCCGGCGGCGTCCTCCCGGGTCGCGCCCATGGGCACGTCCCCCGTGATCACGGCGACTTCCGCCTCGAAATCGATGCCGTGGGCCTCGTCCAGCGCGGGGATCGGATCGCGCGGGCCGAGGAAGGAATCGGAGCCTCCCTGGTACATGAGCGGATCGGTCCAGAAGGATTCGGGCATCTGTGCCCCCCGGGCTTTGCGGACCAGCTCTACGTGATTCACATAGGCCGAGCCGTCTGCCCACTGGTATGAGCGGGGCAGGGGCGAGGCGCAGTCATGCTCGTGAAAGCGGAAGGAGGGCACGGACCCGTGCTCGAGCTGTTCCGCGAGATCGCGCAGGCGTGGCTCGACTTTTTCCCAATCGTCGAGGGCTTGCTGTAGCGTCGGAACAATGAAAAATGCGTCCGTCGCGCGGGTCAGGTCCCTCGAGACGATTACGAGCCGGCCATCACGGCCCTGTTTGAGCGAAGAAAGCTTCATATCCACCCACCTGGTTGTTGTGGTTTATTGAGCTTGCAACGGAAGAGTCTGCGGGGAAACGCCAATGACAACGATGAAGAGAAGAAATTTCCTGAAGGGGGCCGGCCTCGCGGCCGCGGCCACCACGGTGGCGGCTCCCGCCGTCGCGCAGTCCAGCCCTGAGATCCGCTGGCGTCTGACCTCGAGCTTCCCCAAGTCGCTCGACACGATTTTCGGCACGGCCCAGACTTTCGCCAAGTACATGGCGGACGCGACGGACGGCAAGTTCCAGATCCAGGTTTTCGCTCCGGGCGAGATCGTGGGCGGCCTCCAGGCCATGGACGCGGTGGAGAACGGCTCCGTCGAGTGCGCCCATACCCCGACCTATTACTATATCGGCCGCGAGCCGGCGCTCGGCGTCGCCACCGGCCTGCCTTTCAGCCTCAATGCCCGTCAGTCCCATTCGTGGTGGCACTTCGCCGGCGGCAAGGAAATCATCAACGAGATCCTCGCCAAGTATAACTGCACCTCTCTCGTGTGCGGCAATTCCGGCGCGCAGATGGGCGGCTTCTTCCGCAAGGAGATCAACTCCGTCGACGACCTCCGGGGCCTGAAGTTCCGCATCGGCGGCCTCGGCGGCCAGGTGCTCGCCAAGCTCGGCGTCGTTCCGCAGCAGGTTGCCCCGGGCGACGTCTATCCGGCTCTCGAGCGCGGCACGCTGGACGCCGCCGAGTTCGTCGGTCCCTATGACGACGAGAAGCTCGGCTTCCTGAAGGTTGCCAAGTACTACTACGCTCCCGGCTTCTGGGAGGGCGGCGCCATGCTGCACCTCGTCGTCAACAAGCAGAAGTGGGACGAGCTGCCCAAGCACTACCAGGTCATCATGTCCAACGCCGCCGAGGCCGCGAACAACTGGATGCTGGCGAAGTACGACGCCGTGAACGGTCAGGCCCTGCGCCGCATGGTCGGCGGGGGCGCGGAACTGCGCACCTTCTCGCAGCCCATCATGGAGGCCTCGCTCAAGGCCGCCAACGAGCTCTACGAAGAACTCTCGGCCAAGAACGAGAACTTCAAGAAGGCCTACGACTCGATGGTGGCCTATCGCAACGATGTTCTGCCCTGGTGGCAGCTCAACGAATACGCCTTCGACACCTTCATGATCCGCACACGCGGACGGGCGTAAGACCGAAGATGAAAATGCAGGGGAGAGCGGCCTTCTCAACGGCGCTCCTCCTCTGCCTGACGATGGGCGGCGGGAGCACTCCCGCTGCCGCGCAGGACTTCGTCGTTCCCGACGTGTCCTATCCGAACCTGCCGCGACAGGCTGCGTCCGCGGACGGGTTCGTGCCCCGAGGCTGGTTTCTCGAAGCTCAGGCTCATGGCGATCTGAACCGGGACGGTGTCGGCGATCTGGCGATCGTGCTTCGACAGAACGATCCGAAAAACGTGATCGAGAACCCGGCTCTCGGCGAAAATCCGTTCGACACCAATCCGCGCATTCTGGCGGTGGCGTTCCGCGAAGGCCCTTCGGGGATCTACGCTCTGAAAGTCGAGAACCACACGCTCATTCCGCGCCGCGAGGACCCGGTCCGGGCCGATCCTTTCGGCGACGATAATGGCGGCATCGCCATCGCCCGGGGAAGCCTGGAGGTGTCTCTCCACCACTTCATGAGTGCCGGCGGGTGGGGCATGTTCACGGCGACGCACAAAGTTCGGTACCGAAACGGGCGCTTCGAGTTGATCGGATATGACCGTTCTGAAGTCCAGCGCGCCACTGGCAAAACCAGGGATGTCAGCGTCAATTATCTGACCCGCCGGATGCGGCTTTCGACCGGACATATGTCGAGCGGCGATCCTGCTTCTGTTGCCTGGAAGACCCTGCGCGGCGCTCCGCCGACCCTCGAAGCGGTCGGCGACGGGCTGGCCTTCGATCCAGAGCAATGACGCGCAAGCTGCCGTGACGAGGGACTTTTCCGGCTGGAGGCGCACAATGCCCGCTTCGGTTCGCGCCGGAAATCGATGTGTTTCTCCTGTAGCGCCAGAGCCAGGAGGCCTGTTCGTCGCCTGAGGGCCGTGAAAGGCGACCCCGAAAGCTGCTCGGCACTAAACCCATGATGGATCTTTCGCGGCGGGTTGCGCCCGATGGGGAACGCCTCCCGCAGATTCTCCGTTTCGAAAGGAACTGCCGAAGCCCGGCGTATGGCCGGGCAAGGGGCGCCGGTGCGGGACTGCCGAGGTTGGAGCCCGGGACATTCTGAGCGTTGACGAGCGCTCTGCCTGGAACGGACCCGGTTCTGCCGAATGGATATTGACCGGAGGTCCCGTGAATCTAGTTGCTAGCGCAACGAATTTGACGTATTGGTTGCATGCGCAACGATTTGGTGTCAGGCATGGCCCGGCAAACTGCAGAGAAGAAACAGGAAGTCTCCGATCCCAGGGTCATTCTGGAGGATTTCCTGCCCTACCGCCTGAATGTGCTGGCGAGCCTGACCTCGAATGCCCTGGCGCAGATCTATGCCGAGCGGTTCGGCCTCTCGATCCCCGCCTGGCGGGTGGTGGTGACCCTGGGACAGTACGAGTACCGAACAGCCCGGGACATCGCGGCTCACGGCGTCATGCACAAATCCACGATCTCTCGGGCGGTCGCCTCCCTGGAGCAGCGGGGCCTGATCGCGCGCAGGCCCAACAGGGACGACCGGCGCGAGGCCCTGCTGGAGCTGACCCCGGAAGGGCGAGAGATCTACGAGGCCCTGGCTCCCGAGGCGCTCGCCTTCGAGGAGCGCTTCGTCTCAGTGCTGACCGAGGAGGAGCAGAGGCTCCTTGTCTCGCTCATCGATCGTCTGAGCGGCCATGCGCGGCAGCTGGCCCCCGAGGGGGAGGTGGAAGGGTGAGGCTCTATACCTATTTTCGCTCCTCGGCGGCCTATCGGGTCCGGATCGCGCTCAACCTGAAGGGGGTTCCTTATGAATCCGTGCCGGTGAACCTTCTGAAAGGCGAGCAGCGGGAAGAGACCTACGGCGCCGTCAACCCTCAGAAGCGTCTGCCCGCTCTGGATGTCGGCGGCACGGTTCTCATTCAGTCCCCCGCTATCCTCGAGTATCTCGACGAGGCCCATCCGGAGCCGCCCCTGCTGCCCGGCGATGCCGTGAGCCGCGCGAAGGTGCGCGCCATCGCCTCCATCGTCGCCTGCGATATCCATCCGCTCAATAATCTCGGACCGCTCGGCTACCTCAAGCGGACGCTCGGACACGAGCAGGCAACGGTCGATGCCTGGTATGCCCATTGGATCCGCGAGGGGTTCGAGGCCATCGAAGCCCTGATCGAGCCCGGTCCTTTCTGTTTCGGCTCTCAGGTTACTCTCGCCGACATCTACCTCGTGCCGCAGGTCTTCAACGCGCGGCGCTTCAACGTCTCGCTTGACGCCTTTCCGAAGATCGCCGCGGTGGATGCCGCCTGCGCGGAACTCCGCGCCTTTCAGGATGCCGCTCCGGAACGCCAGCCGGACGCGGTTTGACGAAGCGGCGCATGGCCGGTTCCCGGCGATGCGCCCGTTGAAGACGAGCAGGTCCCTTGAGGCCTGCGCCCATTACAGGAGGAAAAGCCATGGGACCGTTCCCTCACGACGCGCCGCCGCCGGCCATCAGCGAAGATAACCCGATGGGTACGGATGGCTTCGAATTCGTGGAATTCTGCCATCCTGATCCGAAGCAGCTCGACACGCTCTTCAAGACCATGGGCTTCAGCCCGGTCGCCAAGCACCGTTCGAAGAATGTGACGCTCTACCGGCAGGGGGACATCAACTTCATCGTCAACGCGCAGCCCGGCTCCTTCGCCGAGCAGTTCGCCAGCCTGCACGGCCCGTCCGCTCCGGCGATGGCGTTCCGGGTGGTCGATGCGAAATATGCCTACGAACGCGCTCTCTCCATGGGGGCCAAGCCGGTCCGGACGGAGAGGGGCCCCAACGAGCTGGAGATCCCGGCGATCGAGGGCATTGGCGGGCTGCAGATCTATTTCGTCGACCGTTACGGCGAGAAGGGTTCGATCTATGACGTGGATTTCGAATGGTTGGCCGAGAAGGATCCGAAGCCGAAGGGGGTCGGCCTCTACTACATCGATCACCTGACCCATAACGTTTACCGCGGGCGGCTGAACGAGTGGGCGGGCTTCTATGAGCGCCTCTTCAACTTCCGTCAGATCCGCTACTTCGACATAGCGGGCAAGCTGACCGGCCTGCATTCCCGCGCCATGACGAGCCCCGACGGCAAGATCCGCATCCCGATCAACGAGGACGCGGGCGAAACCGGGCAGATCGAGGAATATCTCCAGGAATACAAGGGCGAGGGCATCCAGCACGTGGCTCTGGGCTCGCACGACCTCTACGAATCCATCGAAAGCCTGATCTCCCGCGGGCTCGAATTCATGCCCGCCCCGAACGACATCTATTACTCGCGCATCGACAAGCGTCTGCCGAGCCACGGCGAACCCCTCGACCGCCTGCAGAAGAACGGCATCCTCATCGACGGCGAGGGCGTCGTCGAGGGCGGCTTCACGAAGGTGCTGCTCCAGCGCTTCGGCAAGACCGCCATCGGCCCGATCTTCTTCGAGTTCATCCAGCGGAAGGGTGACGAGGGATTCGGCGAAGGCAACTTCAAGGCTCTCTTCGAGTCCATCGAGGAGGATCAGATTCGCCGCGGCGTCCTGAAGCCGGACGCAGCGTAAGACCGCTGCAAGGCGCGATTCTGCGAAGGCCGGGCATGTCCCGGCCTTCTCTTTTTGAATGCGGGCGGCCTGTCTCCGTCCGAATTGTGGACAGACTTATTCACAGGCTCACCCGCTTGTGATCCCGAGAAATGGGGGCTCGGGCCTATGGTCGGGTTCCTTCTCCTGAAGGACTAACCCTTGCAAATTAAGGGTTTGTTAGGGGTTGGCCTCAAAGTTTGACGGAAGGTAAACGGCCGGCGGCGAAATCGTTGCGTTTGTGCAACATGCCCCTGAAAAGCCCTCCGCATTGCCCAGTTTGTGCCTTCATTCGGTTGCTTGGCGGATCGCTCTGGCTAATGTGGCACCAGCGACGGGGGCACCCCAGTCGTCATTTGGTGAGTCCCAGCCAAAAGGCGGGCTGCCAGATCACTAGGGGAAAAGGGAGGTGTTTGGGGCTTCGGCCTTCAAAGCACAAAAACCCGACCCCCCAAGGGTCTCGAAACTTTGGAGGTTTACCATGAAGCTCGTTAAGAGCCTTCTCCTCGGATCGGCTGCGGGTCTCGCCGCTGTTGCCGGGGCTCAGGCTGCTGACCTTCCCGTCCGGAAGGCTGCTCCTGTTGAGTACGTTCGCGTCTGCTCCACCTACGGCGCAGGCTTCTTCTACATCCCCGGCACGGAAACCTGCCTCCGCGTCGGCGGCCGTGTCCGCGCTGACTACGTTTACGTTGAGCCGGAATTCCGCGATGACGACGCGATCGGCTTCCGCGCTCGTGGCCGTATCCAGCTCGACGCCCGTACCGCTACGGCCTACGGCCTGCTGCGTACGTTCGTCCGCTTCGAGATGACCCGCGACACCGGCGCGTTCGGCTTCTCGTCCACCTCGGCTAACGTCGACCAGGCCTTCATCCAGTTCGGTGGCCTGACCGCCGGTCGCGCGCTGACGTTCTTCGACAACGGCGACATCGACGCTCAGACCTTCGCTGGCGTCCGCTGGAACGACCAGCCGAACGTCAACCTGCTGGCCTACACCTTCTCGTTCGGCAACGGCTTCTCGGCCACCCTGTCGCTCGAAGAAGGCGAGTTCACCGGCATCGAGCTGCCGCCCGCGTTCACTGACGTGACCGCCGGTCAGCGCACGCCCGACGTTGTCGCCAACGTCCGCTACGCTGGCACCTGGGGTTCGGCTCAGCTGTCCGGTGCTCTGCACCAGCTCCGCAGCATCGCTCTCACGGATGCTGCCGGCGTCGGCTTCGTTCCCGACACCGAGTACGGCTTCGCCGTGTCCGGTCAGTTCAACTTCAACCTGCCGATGCTCGGCGCTGGCGACGCCGTGTGGCTCGCTGCGACCTATGCTGACGGCGCTCTCGGCTACCTCGGCTTCGGCGGCGCCGAAGTTGCTGATGCTGTGATCGACGTCGATGGCGAGATCGACACGACCAAGGGTTGGTCGATCGCCGGTGGTCTGCGTCACTACTGGACCCCTGAGATCCGTCAGAACATCTTCGGTTCGTATGCCAAGGTCGAGTACGGCGCTGGCCTCACGGGCGAAGACTTCAACGAGTGGCGCGTCGGCACGAACGTGCTGTGGTCGCCGGTCTCCGGCCTGACCCTCGGCGCCGAGGTTCAGTACCAGAGCACGGACTTCGAGCTCGCTGGTGTTGACAACGACGACTTCTGGACGGCTCGTCTGCGCGTTCAGCGCGACTTCTAATCGGCTCAAACCGATTGGTTAGAGGAAACCCCGGTGGAAACACCGGGGTTTTCTTTTGCGCGAGGAAAGGGCCGCCAAGGCTGTGTGTTTGAACAGACGGTGGCGCCGCTGCGAATGCTGGAAGGCTCTCTTGAGGGAAGGTCTGTATCCAATGGAGCCGCTCGGCCGATCGGGCCTTGACCGATCGAGCGAGCGGGCCTGCGAACAATGGCGATAGCAGGCCACCAGCATCCGCCGGGTGATTCCGCACTCACGCGGAGAGCTTCGGCCAGGGCACGGAATTCGTTCGTGGCATGCAAGGCCGCTCAGGCATGGACCGGCAGGGTGCTTCCATACCCGGCGCCGTAAGCGCGCACAGGGATGCAGGCTGCCGAAACAACAGGTTCCAGCCGTCGGGCACCATCTGCCCCGCGACAACGGACATCAGATGATCGGCGCCGTGCCTCAATAGGCGGTCTCGTTGGCATCCGCGGCTGCGGCTGCGGCCGGAGCGGGTTTTTCCTTCAGCCGCGCCCGGTAGACCTCCAGGTTTTCCATGACCCGCTGCACGTAATTCCGGGTCTCGTAGAACGGGATCCGCTCCACCCAGTCGATCAGGTCCACCTGGGGGTCGCGCGGATCGCCGTAAGCCTGAACCCACTTCCTCACATTGCCGCCGCCCGCGTTATAGGAGGCGAAGGCCAGGATGTAGGAGCCTTTCCAATCCTCCATCAGTTCGCCGAGATGGGCGGATCCGATCTTCGCATTGTAGGAGGGGTCCTCCACCAGGCGCTTCAGGTCGAAGTCGACGCCGAAGCGTTGAGCGGTCCGCTTGGCGGTGGCGGGCATGAGCTGCATGAGGCCGCGCGCGCCTGCGCTCGACACGGCCTTCGGGTTGAAGGCGCTCTCCTGCCGGGCGATGGCATAGACCATCGCGGGCTCCACCTCGTCGCCGACCGGCTCGAAATCCGGAATGGCCGCGAGCGGGTAGGCATGCTGATCGAGGGGAAAGCCCCGTTGCAGGGCGATCTTGCCGATCGCGAGAACAGCCCGCGGGTTCTGCTGCGAAGTGGCGAGTGCCGCAAGGGCATCGAGCTGTCCCGGATCGTTCAGGGTCTGGGCGAGGTCGCCGTAGAGGCTGATGGCCAGTTCCGTTTCTCCAGCCTGTTGCAGGAGCTTTACGGCACGTACCGGAATGCGTGCCTCGAAAGCCTTGCGCTCCTCCTCCTGAAGCGGCTCCACCGAGCGAAGAGATACACCTTTGCCCAGCTTCTGGCGGGCAAGCTGACCGTAATAGGTGGTCGGGTGATCGGCCGCCCGGGCGTAGAAGAGCTTCGCATCCTCGGAGGCTCCCGCCGCCTCCGCGGCACGCGCCTGCCAATAGGCCACGCGCGCGAGGGAAATGGGTGTGGAGGCCGTCTCCGATACGGCCGCGAAGTGCTTTGCCGCCTTCGCCGGATCGTTCAGGAAGCGGAGCGCGATCCAGCCCGAATGGAACTCCGCCTCGATCTGCTGAGCGGGCGATACCGCCGCGTGGTGGCTGGCCACGTCGTAGGCGGTCTGCGCATCGCCCTTGTCGAGCAATTCCCGCGTGACGCGGCGCTGCTCCGCCCACCATTCGTCCCCATCCACGCGAAGCTCGGGGTCCCGGGGCGCTTGCGTGAGGATTTTGGCGGCCTCGGCATAATTCTTGCTCCGGCGCTGAAAGAGCGCGCGGGAGAACAGGTAGGACGGGTCGCTTCTGAGGGATGCCGGGACCGCGGCGAAGGCCTTCTGGGCCTTCTTCTTGCCCTGGAAGATACCCATGCGGGCCTTGACGAGAGTGGCATAATCCTTTCCGGCGTAGCCGGCCGCGCGCGAAGCCGCGCCCCAGTTCTCTTTCAGGAGAAGGCGCTCCATGCGATAGCGGTGATCCGCCTCGGTGAGCAGGCCGGGGAAGCGGTCGAGGACGCGACGCTCGGTTTCGCTGCCGAAGTTGTCCTCCCGCCAGGCACGACGGATCAAGTCGGCGGCCTCCTTGTCGAAGCCGTCGCTCTTGAGGGCGAAGCTCAGGGCAATGCGCCCGGCCGGGGTCGTCGGAGGGCGCTTGTCGAAGAAGGTTCGGATCTGGGCGTTCGAAGGGCGCTCGGCGAGGAAGGTAGTTTCCATTCGCCGGCGGAGCTGCGACGTCATGGGCCAGTCCGGATAATCCTGCCGGAAGGCCATGATCCGCCCATGGCCGATGGGCAAGCCGCTGCGAATGGCGAACCATTCCGCGACTGCCTGCGCCGCCGGGTCCGAGAGCTTCGATTTCAGGACCGCGGCCTCCGTCAGATCGTTTTCCCTGTAGGCCTTGAAGATCAGCGGCAGCTGTTCCAGGTCTTCCATGGCCCTGGAGGGCGGCGTGAAGTCCTCCAAGGCCTTGACCTCAGGGGAGCCGGCCGGCACCTCGTCGGCAAGAACGGTGAGGGTGGACAATTGGATCACGGCGACAGACGCCAGAAGACGTATCGAACGACGCATTGTGAGGTTCACCCGCTAACCCCCGTGCCGTCGCCTCGTTGTGATGGCGACGTTTCTCTTGAGGAAACACCAAGTACCGGGCTAGGACAACTCCCTAAAGGTTCGTTTGCGCCCATGCGACGCACCCCTTATGTGTTAAGCCACCGGATCCCGTCAGATCTGCTGCTTGTTATCGAGGATTATCATGACCCGCTTCAAAGGCTCCATCACGGCTCTGGTGACGCCCTTCAAGGATGGGGCCGTAGACGAGGGGGCCTTCCGGGCGTTCATCAACTGGCAGATCGAACAGGGCGCTCACGGCATGGTCCCGGTCGGCACCACCGGCGAGAGCCCGACGCTGAGCCACAAGGAGCATGATCGGGTCGTCGAGATCTGCGTCGACGAGGTGAAGGGCAGAATTCCCGTGATCGCGGGCGCGGGCTCCAACAGCACGGAGGAGGCCATCGGCTTCTCGAAGCATGCGGAGAAGGTCGGCGCCGATGCGGTGCTGATCGTGACGCCCTACTACAACAAGCCGACGCAGGAAGGGCTCTATCAGCACTTCAAGGCCATCAACGACGCCATCGGCATTCCGATCTTCATCTACAACATCCCCAGCCGCTCGGTGATCGATATGTCGGTGGAGACGATGGCGCGCCTCTTCGAACTCAAGAACATCGCAGGCGTGAAGGATGCGACCGCGAATCTCGCCCGTGCCAGCCTGCAGCGCCAGGTCATGGGGCCGGACTTCATCCAGCTCTCCGGCGAGGATGCGACGGCCCTCGGCTTCATGGCCCATGGCGGCCACGGCTGCATTTCCGTGACCTCCAACGTGGCACCGCGTCTCTGCGCCGAAATGCAGGAGGCCTGCCTGAAGGGCGATTACGCCACGGCCCTGAAGGTCCAGGACCGCCTCATGCCGCTCCACACCAACCTGTTCCTGGAAACCAACCCGTCGCCCGTGAAATATGCCGCGTCCGTCCTCGGTCTGATGCAGGACGATGTGCGCCTGCCGCTCATCCCGGTCTCCGAGGGCACGAAGCAGGCCGTGCGGTCGGCCATGCTCCATGCGGGCCTGATCAACGCTTAAGAAACGAATGGCAAAAGATCCGAAGGGCGCCAACCGCGTTGTCGCGGACAACCGGAAGGCGCGGTTCAACTACGAAATCGTCGATACCTACGAGGCCGGCATCGCGCTCACCGGCACGGAGGTCAAATCCCTGCGTTCCGGCAAGGCCACCATCGGCGAGGCCTATGCCGGACCGTCCGGCGACGAGTTCTTTCTCTTCAACGCCTACATCCCGGAATACCTTCAGGCCAACCGCTTCAACCACGAGACGCGCCGTCCGCGCCGCCTCCTGCTGCATAAGAACCAGATCAACAAGCTGATCGGTGCGACGCAGCGCGAGGGCTTCACCGTGATCCCGCTCAAGATCTATTTCAACGATCGCGGACGGGCGAAGGTGGAACTCGGACTTGGGCGAGGCAAGAAACTCCACGACAAGCGGGAGACGGAGAAAGAGCGCTCCTGGAACCGGGAGAAGGCGCGCCTCATGCGCGAGAAGGGCTGACACGGAGCGGGCGCGCTCTAAGTCCCCCTCGATGTGGGAGGATCGGTATGGCGTCCGTGGCTCTTGTTTCCGTTCTCGGCCCCGACCGGGTGGGGCTCGTCGCCGCAATTGCGGAGCATCTGTTCAATATCGGCGTGAACCTGAGGGATACGACCTTCGCGGCCCTGGGCACAGGGGCGGAGTTCGTGGCGCTTTGCGAGTTGCCCTCGGGTTTGGAGGCGAGCGAGATCGAGGCGGGTCTCAAGCGACTTCCGGAGCTCGCCGGCGCGGACATTCGGGCCGTGCCTTACGCTTTCGATCCCAGTCCCGGTCCAGCGGGCAGCATCACGCATCGCATCACCATCAGCGGTGGCGACCAGCTGGGCCTCGTGGCGCGGCTCGCCGAGGTGTTCAAGCAATACGGCGCCAATATCGTGCGCCTCGAAGCCCGCAAGCTGGGGGAGGCGGAGGGCGGGCTCTACGTGACCCGTTTCGCGGTGTTCATCCCCGAGAGCCAAGCCAGTCCGTGCCTCGCGACCGTCAGCAATACCGCCGGGGCGCTCGGCCTCGACTGCAATGTCGAGGCGGGAGTGCTTTGACCTTTCAAGGGAATGGCCGGCGAGCCCGGCCGGCGTCGCATTGCGCGAAAGCGAAATTTCAGAGGTCGAACTCGTCGTCCTGGCCCTGGCGGATGCCGTAGCGGCTCTCCAGCGCGCCGTTTCGCGGCTGCTGCTGCTGCGGCCGCGACCGCTCGCTGCCTTCCCCGGAGGGACGCTGCTGGCGATCCGAAGGATCGCGGCCGATGCGGGAGGCGAGCTGCGACAGGTCCAGGAATTCGTCAGCCTGGCGGCGCAGCTCGTCGGCGACCATCGGAGGCTGCGTAGTGATGGTGGAAACCACCGACACGCGCACGCCCCGGCGCTGCATGGCCTCGACCAGCGAGCGGAAATCCCCGTCACCGGAGAAGAGAACCATGTGGTCGATGAAGGGGGACAGCTCGAGCGCATCGATGGCGAGCTCGATATCCATGTTGCCCTTCACCTTGCGGCGGCCGGCGGAATCGACGAATTCCTTGGTGGGCTTCGTGACCACCCGGTATCCGTTATAGTCGAGCCAGTCGATCAGAGGACGGATGGAGGAGTATTCCTGATCTTCGACGAGCGCCGTGTAGTAGAATGCGCGCACAAGCGTGCCACGGCCCTGGAATTCCTTCAGCAAGCGCTTGTAGTCGATATCAAAACCGAGCGTCTTCGTGGTAGCGTAAAGGTTGGCTCCATCGATGAAGAGCGCGATCCGCTGCTGGCCTGACATAAGTATTCTCTTTTTGTGTCTGCCTGGGCGGCCTAACAACCATATCTGTCAAAGCGACATCTATTATTTATGCGGACAATACAATTGCGCGATAAAAACAGGACGCGCCCGTGAACAGGCTGCTATCAACCCTTTAGACGAGTAAAAACCACAAGTTCGAATACTTAATGGTGAGTAAAAGAAAAGAGTCAAGGTGGCGGAAAGGGGGCAGTCAAGCCTTCTGTTGAAAAATAAACAATTTTAAGGTTTGAGGCTCCGGCTGCCGGGCTTGACCGCCGGAAGCGCGGCAAGCTCGGGCGGCAACTTGTCCGCCTCGTAGGCCGGGATGTCGAGCTGCACCAGGGAGACGAGCGGCACGCCGAGATCGGCCTTGCCGCCGGAGCGGTCGATGAGGCAGGCCGCTCCCAGAATGGTTCCGGGATATTCCCCGAGAGCCGTCAGGCATTCACGCGACGAAAGGCCCGTGGTGACGATGTCCTCCACCATGACGACCCGGGCGCCGTCGGGAATCGTGAAGCCGCGCCGCAGGGTGAAGGCCCCGTTCTCACGCTCCACGAAGATCGCCTTCGAGCCAAGGTGCCGGGCGGTTTCGTAGCCCGGAACGATTCCGCCCACGGCGGGGGAGACCACGTAATCGACGGACCCGAACGACTGTTTGATCTTGTCGGCGAGCGCCCGGCAGACCCGCTCCGTGCGGGCCGGATCCTGGAACACGAACATCTTCTGCAGGAACACCGGGCTGTGCAGTCCCGACGAGAGGATGAAGTGACCCTCCAGCAGAGCGCCGGCGGAGCGGAATTCGTCGAGGACTTCGTTCGGGGTCATGGCTCAGGTCTCCTGCGTCAGGGCTGTGTGGCAGGAGGGACGGTCGGAGGCAAGAGGCAAAGGCACGTCCCACGCCAAATGGAACCCGTCAGGCTCTCTCCGCCGCCCGCACGAAGGCATCGAATATCCCGTTGCCCGGGTGATCTCGCCGGGCGAACAATTCCTGATGCCACTGCACCCCGAGGGCGAAGCGGCGTGACGGAACTTCGATGGCTTCGATGACGCCGTCATCCGCGTGAGCGCATGCCACCACGCGATCCGAAAGCTCGATCACGGACTCCCGGTGGAAGGTGTTCACCGAAAGCATGCCGCCGCCGGTGATCCGAGAGAGCAGGGTGCCTTCCTTGATTGCGACCGGATGTTCGTAGCCGCGCTTGTCGTGCTCCAGGACCTGCGCTCCCGTCGCGCGCACATCGGGCGACAGGCGGCAACCGTGAAGGGCTGCGAGAACCTGCATGCCGTTGCAGATGCCGAGGACGGGCTTGTCGCGTTCGAGAAAGCCCCGCATGAGCGCGAGCTCCACGTCGAGCCGTTCCGAACGAGGCGCCTTGGATACCTGTCCGCCAACATACCACGCGTCCGGAAAGGCAAAGCGGCCGCCCACATTCATGAATCCGTCGAACTCGTCGACGACGGTTTCGACCATATCCATGAAGTATGGAATGCCGAAGGGCATGCCGCCCGCGCGATGAACGGCGACGAAGTAGTTCTTCGTCATGTCGTAGCGCGTTCCGTCGACGCTGGTGTTCTCGTCCATGATGACGGCGATGCGCGGTTTAGCTGACATGAGCGATTATCCCGTGACCCGATCGACGCGGCTCACCACCCGCTTCGCGCGCAGTTCCGCGATGATGGCGTTGAGGTGCTTCAGGTCCCAGACCGTCAGGTCGATGGTCACATCCGTGAAGTCCTGCGTCCGCCGCTTCATGTTGACGTTGTCGATGTTGCCGTCGTGGTCGGCGATCACCTGCGCGATCTGCGCGAGCGAGCCCGGCTCGTTGATCGATTGCAGCTTGATGCGGGCCGGAAAGCGCTGCGTGGAGCCGGATTCCAGATCCCAGCGCACGTCGATCCAGCGGTCGGGCTCGTTGTCGAAATCGGCCAGCGAGGGCGACTGGATCGGATAGATGGTAACGCCTTCGCCCGGCGTCAGGATGCCGACGATGCGGTCCCCCGGCACCGCCCCGCCTTCCGGGGCGAAGCGGATCGGCATGTCCTTGTTCAGGCCGCGGATCGGGATGCCGGCGGTCTCTTCGCCGTTCTGCCGTGCGCCTGCGCCGTCCGGCTGGCTGGCGCCCTTGGCGTCCATTCCGATACGACGCTCTTCCTTGTAGTCGGGATAGACCGCGCGCACCACGTCGCCGGAGAACATCTCGCCCCGGCCGACCGCCGCCAGCACATCCTCGACGGAGGCGCGGGCGAGGCGCGGCAGGGCACCTTTCAGTTTCTCGTCGGAGAAGGTGCGGCCCGCCCGCTCGAAGGCGCGCTCCAGGATCTGATGGCCGAGGCCCGTATATTGCCGCCGCACGGCGGCGCGGGTGGCGCGCCGGATCGAGGCGCGTGCCTTGCCGGTGACGACAAGGGATTCCCATGCCGCAGGCGGCGTCTGCCCTTCGGCGCGGACGATCTCCACCTCGTCGCCGTTCTGCAACTCCGTGAGCAGAGGGGACATGCGGCCGTTGATCTTGCAGCCTACCGCAGTATTGCCGACATCCGTATGCACCGCATAGGCGAAATCGATGGGCGTCGCTCCGCGCGGCAAGGCGATGAGCCGACCTTTCGGCGTGAAGCAGAACACCTGATCGTGGAAGAGCTCGAGCTTCGTATGCTCCAGAAACTCTTCCGGGTTGTCGCCTTCAGCGAGGAGGTCGATGGTGCGCCGCAGCCATTGATAGGCGCGGCTTTCCGTGGCGAGGAGGGAATTGTCGTTCACGCCCTCCTTGTAGAGGGCGTGCGCCGCGATTCCGTACTCGGCAACCTGATCCATCTCCTGGGTGCGGATCTGCAGCTCCACCCGCTGGCTGCCAGGACCGATCACCGTGGTGTGGATCGAGCGGTAATCGTTTTGCTTGGGCGTCGAGATATAGTCCTTGTAGCGGCCCGGCACCATCGGCCAGCTCGTATGCACGATACCGAGCGCGCGATAGCATTCGTCGATGGTGCCCACGATGATCCGGAAGGCGAAGATGTCCGACAATTGCTCGAAAGATACGGACTTGCGCTCCATCTTGCGCCAGATGGAATAGGGGCGCTTCTGACGTCCCGTGACCTGCGCGTCGATCCCCTGGGCCTTGAGCTTGGTGGTGAGGGTCTGTTCGATCGCCTCGACGAGCTTCTCGCTTTTCGCCGTCAGCTCGTGCAGGTGGCGGTTGATGGCTTCGTAGGCTTCCGGATCGAGGTTCTGGAAGGCGAGGTCCTCGAGCTCCTCGCGCATCTCCTGAATACCCATGCGCCCGGCGAGCGGCGCATAGATCTCCAGGGTTTCCTGTGCGATGCGCTGGCGCTTCTCCGGAGGCATGAAGCCGAGGGTGCGCATGTTGTGCAGGCGGTCGGCAAGCTTCACCAGGAGCACGCGCACGTCGTCGGCGATGGCCAGCAGCAGCTTGCGGAAGTTCTCGCCCTGCGCCGCGCGTTTCGAGACGAGATCGAGGCGCTTGATCTTGGTGAGGCCGTCGACGAGCGCGCCGATCTGGGGACCGAAGGTCCTGTTGATCTCCTCCAGGGTCGCCTCGGTATCCTCCACGGTATCGTGCAGCACCGCCGCCGCGATGGTGGCCTCGTCGAGCTTCATGTCCGTGAGGATGGCCGCGACTTCGAGGGGGTGGCCGAAGAACAGATCGCCGGAGGCGCGCTTCTGGTTGCCATGAGCCATCATGGCATACACGTAAGCACGGTTGAGAAGCGCCTCGTCGGCCGAGGGGTTGTAGCGCTTTACCCGCTCGACAAGTTCATACTGGCGCATCATGCGGCCGCCATCTCCTCGAATCTGGTCTATCTGGCTGAATTCAGACGATTTTAAAGAATATTGTACCGGCTCTTCTGACCGCAAGCTGAATACCTTGCCACAGGCGGCAAATCCACGCTGTGGTTAAGGCGGCACGAAAAAGCCCGGCTGAAGGCCGGGCTTTTCGGAAGACTACAGGTTATGACCGTTATTCGCGCTCATCGTCGTCCGAGCTGTTGTTGCTCGGGGGCACGAGGCCCTCGAGACCGCGGAGCAGGTCTTCCTCGCTCATGCGGTCGAACTGGACATCGGCGTCGTTGTCCGTACCGGAGGCGGCAGCCGTGTTGCCCAGCATGGGAACGGCCTCGGCCTCGGGCTCGTCCACCTCGACATATTTCTGCATGGAGTGGATGAGCTGCTCCTTCAGATCGTCGGGAGCGATGGTCTCTTCCGCGATCTCGCGGAGAGCCACGACGGGATTCTTGTCACGGTCGCGGTCGACGGTGAGCGGCGAGCCCGAGGAAATCAGGCGGGCACGGTGGCTGGCCAGCAGCACGAGCTCAAACCGGTTATCGACCTTGTCGATGCAGTCTTCGACGGTCACGCGAGCCATGCAGGGGCTCCTTCTTCAGGTTCAGAGAATATCGGAAGGGGGACCGGATACACCGGATGCCTCCAGAAAACAAGAGGATGCGTTCGGGGACAGGCACTTAAACCCGAAACCTTCCGGAACGTGAGGCTCAGCACGTCGTTTCGATGCCCTGACCGGGACGATATAACGCCCGAAAGGCCCGAGATGCGAGGGGCGAGAATCGTGAACTCACTCCTGCACCGAATTGTGCGCTGGGGAAAATTTCTCCGGGGCAGGCTTTTCTCGGGCAGGCCGAAGCCCGGCAGGAGCCTGCTGAAAGAATGGCGGCGGCATATCCGCATGCGCGATAAGGCTCCAAATGTGCTCTTTGCCTTGACTCCGGGGCTCGCGGGTGCCAGTTCCGCGCGGATTCGACGCAATAAAGGTTCCGCTCCCGATGAAGCGCGCATTCATTTTCCCCGGCCAGGGAAGCCAGGCCGTGGGCATGGGCAAGGCCCTCGCCGATGCCTTTCCCCAGGCTAAGGCCGTGTTCGACGAGGTGGACGAGGCTCTCTCGCAGAAGCTGTCCGCGCTGATGTGGGACGGCCCCGCCGAGGAGCTGACCCTCACCGCCAACACCCAGCCGGCCCTGATGGCCGTGAGCCTTGCGGCCATGCGCGTGCTGGAGGCCGAGGCCGGCCTGGATCTAAGGAGGCATGCCGCCTTCGTGGCCGGCCACTCGCTCGGCGAATATTCGGCGCTGGCCGCGGCCGGCAGCCTCTCCGTCGCCGATACGGCCCGTCTCCTGCGGATCCGCGGCAATGCCATGCAGACCGCCGTGCCCGTGGGGCAGGGCGCCATGGCGGCCCTCCTCGGGCTCGAATACGACACGGCCCTCGAGGTCGCCCGTGCGGCCGCCCAGGGAGAGGTGTGCGATGCGGCCAACGACAATGGCGGCGCCCAGGTCGTGGTCTCCGGCCACAAGGCCGCCGTCGAGCGCGCGGTCGCCATCGCCCAGGAGAAGGGCGCCAAGCGCGCCGTGATGCTGGCCGTGTCCGCTCCCTTCCATTGCGCCCTCATGCAGCCCGCCGCCGACGCCATGCGCGAGGCTCTCGCGGCCGTGACGGTGAACGCTCCCGCCGTTCCGGTGGTGGCCAATGTGGAGGCCGCGCCGATCACCGACCCGGATGCGATCAGGGATGCCCTGGTCCGTCAGGTCACCGGTACGGTCCGCTGGCGGGAATGCGTGGCCTACATGGCCGCTCAGGGGGTCGAATCGTTCTATGAGGTCGGGTCGGGCAAGGTTCTGACCGGTCTCGTGAAACGCATCGCGGCGGGCACCTCCGCCACCGCCGTCGGCGCACCCGAGGATGTCGCCGCCTTCAAAGCTTCCCTGCAAGGATAAGAGGAGAGCCTCCATGTTCGATCTGACTGGCCGCAAGGCTCTCGTGACCGGCGCCACCGGCGGGATCGGCGGCGCCATCGCCCGCGCGCTGCACGCCCAGGGCGCGACCGTGACCCTTTCCGGCACCCGCCGCGCCGCTCTCGACGAACTGGCCTCCTCCCTGGGCGAGCGGGTCCATGTGGTCGAGGCCAATCTTTCCGACAAGGACTCGGTGGAGGCCCTCGTTCCCGCTGCGGAAGCGGCCATGGAGGGGCTCGACATTCTCGTGAACAACGCAGGCGTCACGAAGGACAACCTGTTCATGCGCATGAAGGACGAGGAGTGGGACACGGTGATCGCCGTGAACCTGACCGCCGCCTTCCGTCTCTCGCGGGCCGCCGTGAAGGGCATGATGCGCCGCCGCTACGGTCGCATCGTCAATATCGGCTCCGTCGTGGGCTCCACGGGCAATCCCGGGCAGGGCAATTATGCCGCTTCGAAGGCCGGTCTCATCGGCATGACCAAGGCGCTCGCCGCCGAGGTCGCAAGCCGCAACATCACCGTGAACCTGGTCGCTCCGGGCTTCATCGAGTCACCCATGACCGACGTGCTCAACGAGAAGCAGCGCGAGGGAATCCTCGGCACGATCCCCATGGGAAGGCTGGGTCAGGGTGAAGAGATCGCCTCGTCGGTCGTGTATCTCGCCTCCGCCGAAGCCGGCTACGTGACAGGACACACCCTTCACGTGAACGGCGGAATGGCCATGTTCTAAAAGCACTTAGCGGCGCATGCAGAATCTGTTCGCAGGCGCCGCTCTCCTCTCGCCAGACAGGATAAGCTTGTGTTAAGCATGAGCCCGATCACGCCAAAGGGGTTGACCGGCGCTTAAAAATACGGCTTTGCACGGCGCAAGGTAGCCGTTTCAGCGTTGTCAGCTGAGCAGCTGATCCGATTTCGATTTTAATCCGCCCATTACCTGAGGCGGCAGCCACTGAGGAAGAAAACGATGAGTGACGTCGCTGATCGCGTGAAGAAGATTGTTGTCGAGCACCTGGGCGTCGAAGCCGACAAGGTGACGGACAACGCCAACTTCATCGACGACCTGGGCGCCGACAGCCTCGACACGGTCGAGCTGGTGATGGCTTTCGAAGAAGAGTTCAACGTCGAGATCCCGGACGATGCCGCCGAGACCATCGTCACGGTGGGCGACGCCATCCGCTTCCTCGAGAAGAACGCGGCCTAAAGTTCACGGGCGTCGGGTAAGCCACCCGACGCCCGATTTTTATTTGACGATAGGGTAGAACGTTATGCGCCGTGTTGTTGTTACAGGTCTTGGCATGGTCACACCGCTGGGCAGTGGTGTCGACATCACGTGGTCCCGCCTGATCGAGGGGCAAAGCGGCGCGAACAAGATCACCGATTTCCAGGTCGACGATCTCGCCTGTCGGATCGCCTGCCAGATTCCCGTCGGCGATGGCTCCGATGGCACCTTCAACCCCGACGAGTGGATGGAGCCGAAGGAGCAGCGCAAGGTCGATCCCTTCATCATCTATGCGATGGCGGCCTCGGCTCAGGCTCTTCGGGATGCGGGCTGGGCTCCTAAATCCTACGAGGAGCAATGCGCCACGGGCGTGCTGATCGGGTCCGGCATCGGCGGCATCGGCGGCATCTACGAGGCTTCGGCCACCCTGATCGAGCGTGGCCCGCGCCGCATCTCGCCCTTCTTCATTCCCGGGCGTCTGATCAACCTCGCGGGCGGCTATGTCTCCATCGAGCACGGCCTGAAGGGCCCGAACCATGCGGTGGTCACGGCCTGCTCCACGGGCGCCCATGCCATCGGTGATGCAGCCCGTCTGATCGCCCTGGGCGATGCGGACGTGATGGTGGCGGGGGGGACGGAATCCCCGGTCAACCGGCTCTCCATCGCGGGCTTCGCCGCCTGTCGGGCTCTCTCCACCAATTTCAACGACGAGCCTACCAGGGCCTCGCGCCCCTACGACAAGGACCGTGACGGCTTCGTCATGGGCGAGGGCGCCGGCATCGTGGTGCTGGAGGAATACGAGCACGCCAAGGCCCGCGGCGCGAAGATCTATGCCGAGGTCATCGGCTACGGCCTTTCGGGCGATGCTTACCATATCACCTCTCCTTCCGAGGACGGTGACGGGGCCTATCGCTGCATGTCCGCCGCCGTGAAGCGCGCAGGCATCGATGTTTCCGAGATCGATTACGTGAATGCCCATGGCACTTCGACGCCGCTCGGCGACGAAATCGAGCTCAAGGCCATCGAGCGCATCATGGGCGACGCAGCGGACAAGCTCACAATGTCGTCGACGAAGTCGGCAGTCGGGCACCTGCTGGGCGCGGCCGGTGCGGTCGAGGCGATCTTCTCGGTCCTCGCCATGCGCGACGGCATCGTTCCGCCCACCATCAACCTCGACAATCCGTCCGTCGAAACCGCTATCGATCTCGTGCCGAAGGTGGCCAAGCGCAAGGAAGTCAATGTGGCCCTGTCGAACTCCTTCGGGTTCGGCGGCACTAATGCTTCCTTGATCTTCCGTCGCGTTGCCTGAGGATAGCGCTTCTCCGTTACGGCTTTTCGCCATATTCACCGTTAGGGTGTCGGACGAGTCGGGGAGGGCCCGGCCGGCACCAGAAAAGCATCGTGATGTTCGGACGTAAAAAGAGAAGCACCCTGATTTCTGACCACGAGGCCGAGCTCCAGAGCCAGGAGCAGCCGCGTCTTGCGCCGCGCTCGCCGAGCGAGGCGCTCAAGCCGAGCCTGGCGCCGCCGCCGCCGCCGCGCATCCGCCGCCGTCGCGGGGGCATGCTGGCCGTCATGAGCGGCCTGATGACCCTGGTCGTCGCCCTGGCTCTGGCGGGTATTTTCGGCTTCACGATGCTGGAACGCGAGGTGACCGCCGAGGGGCCGCTGCAGAACGACAAGGTGGTTCTCATCCCACGCAACACTGGCACAAGCGCGATTGCGGGCATCCTGAAGGATGAGGGCGTCATCGACCACCCGCTGCTGTTCGAGGCTTATGCGCTCATCAATCGCCAGCGCGGTCAGCTCAAGGCCGGCGAGTTCCAGTTCAAGGCCGGAACGAGCATTCAGGAAGCCATCGATACGCTCGTTCAGGGCAAGGCGATCCTCCACGCCGTCACCATTCCCGAAGGCCTCACCAGCGATCAGATCGTCGCGCGCCTTTACGAGAACGAGATCCTGAGCGGCGATATCGCCGAGACGCCGCGCGAGGGAACCCTGCTGCCTGATACCTACAAGTTCGAGCGCGGCACCACGCGTCAGCAGATCATCAACACGATGCAGGCGGCGCAACGCCAAGTGCTCGACCAGATCTGGCAGCGCCGCTCGGCCGACCTGCCGATCAAGTCCCCGCAGGAACTCGTGATCCTCGCCTCGATCGTGGAGAAGGAAACGGGCCGCGCCGATGAGCGCACCCGCGTGGCCGGCGTGTTCATCAACCGTCTCATGAAGCGCATGAAGCTCCAGTCCGATCCCACGATCGTCTATGGTCTGGTGGGAGGCAAAGGCACTCTGGGCCGGGGGATCCTGCGCAGCGAGATCGAGATGCCGACGCCCTACAACACCTATGTGATCGAAGGGCTGCCTCCGGGCCCCATCGCCAATCCCGGACGCGCGGCGCTTGAAGCCGTGGCGAATCCGTCACGGACGAAGGATCTCTACTTCGTCGCCGACGGTTCCGGCGGCCACGCTTTCGCCGAAACCTACGAGCAGCATCAGCGCAACGTGAGCCGCTGGCGGCAGATCGAGAGGTCCAGACCGGCGACCAATGACGATGTCGACCGCGTCCTCGATGCCGATGCCCCCGCTCAGCCGGCGGCGCCGGGGCAGTCCGGCGCGCTCGACGATGGGCTGAATGAACTGCGCGGGACCGCCAGCGCCATACCTGCCGGGGCTCGCACCGTCGCCGGCGCCAGCGGGCAGCGCACCCGCGGCTTCGACGCCAGCGAGGGTACGGATAAGGATCCGCTCAAGAACAAGAGCTTCGACCTGACCAATCCGAAAACCATTCCGGACCTCAAACAGCCCTGATCCTTCGCGCGGGGGCCTTGCGGTCGAAACCGATGCCCGCGGCATTCGAGCGTCGGCCCCGAACGGGGAAGGCCGCTCCTGGGATCGGTCCGAAGCTCTCCATCTAAGGCGCATCGCTCCGTACGGAGCCCGCGGACCGCACCGGCGAAAACCGAATCCACTTTTTTTCACGATGCGCTATGGTCGCGCCGAATTTCGTTTCTGCGCGACGCCTGAGGATCTGTGCATGTCGATTGCAAGCATGACCGGCTTTGCCCGCGAGGCCGGTGTGAGCGGCCCGTATCAATGGGCCTGGGAGCTCAAGACCGTCAATGGACGTGGGCTCGAGGTGCGCGTGAGGACGCCGTCCGGGCTCGACGCCGTCGGAGAGGAGGCGAGGAGCCAGATCCTCAAGGCTTTCACACGAGGGCAGGGGCAGCTCAATCTCTCGGTCTCCAAGACCTCGTCGACGCCCAAGCTCCGCGTCAATCGGGAGGTGCTGCAATCGCTCCTCTCGGTCATCGGTGAGCTGAACCTGCCGGACAATGTGCAGCCGGCCTCTCTCGACGGGCTTCTCTCCGTCCGAGGCGTCGTGGAGCTCGATGAGGATTCCGCCGATCCGGGACAGGACGCGGCGCTGGCCGCGGCGCTCAGGGATGGTGTCGGGAAGCTCATCCAGGCGTTGAAGGCCACGCGGCTGAGCGAGGGCCAAGCACTCTCCGCCGTCCTGAACCAGCAGCTCGATGCGATCGCCGCGCTCGTGAGCGAGGCGGAGGCCTGCCCGGCACGCCAGCCCGAAGCCATCCGCGCGCGCCTCGAAGCGTCGATCGCAGAGCTCCTGGACGGCAAGGCTTCCCTCGACCCGGCGCGCCTGCATCAGGAGGCGGTTCTCATCGCGGCGCGTGCCGATATCCGCGAGGAGATCGACCGCCTGAACGCCCATGTGGACGCCGCTCGATGTCTCCTGCGGGAAGGCGGGCCGGTCGGGCGCAGGCTCGACTTCCTGGCGCAGGAATTCGGTCGCGAGGCCAATACTCTCTGTGCCAAGGCCAATGATGTGGCTCTTTCCCGGATCGGTCTTGAACTGAAGGCCGTTATCGAGCAATTCCGCGAGCAGGTTCAGAATGTGGAGTAATGCGGTGAGCCAAGATTCGAAGCCTCTCGTCGGCCGTCGCGGCCTCATCCTCATCCTGTCCTCGCCTTCCGGCGCCGGGAAGACGACGCTCACCCGCAGTCTCGTGGAAGAGCGCGCGGGCGCTCTATCCATCTCCGTCACCACGCGACCCAAGCGTCCGTCCGAGATCGAGGGAAAGCACTATCACTTCATCGACGTGGAAGAGTTCAAGGCGATGCGCGATCGCGACGAACTCCTGGAATGGGCCGAGGTTCACGGCAACTTCTATGGGACGCCGCGCAAGCCGGTGGAGAGGGCCCTCGCCGCCGGCCAGGACATGATCTTCGACATCGACTATCAGGGCACCCGCCAGGTCCGTCAGAAGCTGCCGGACGATGTGGTGACCGTGTTCATCCTGCCCCCGAGCTTCAAGGAGCTGAAGGCTCGTCTCGAGCGCCGCGCGGAGGATGCACCCGAGGTCATCGCGAAACGCCTCGCCAATGCCCGCGTCGAGATGGAACGCTGGGTCGAATACGATTACGTGATCGTCAACGAGGATCTCGACCTCTCCTTCCAGCGCCTGAAAGCCATCCAGGCGGCGGAGCGCCTCAAGCGCGACCGGCTCGTCGGTCTGCAGGAATTCGTCGAGGGGCTGCTCTCGGAGAAGGTCGACTAGGCCTTGCTTCGCATCGCATCGAGCGCATTGGCCAGCGCCACATAACCTTCCACGGGCACGTTCTCGGCCCGGATCGTTTCCTCGAGCCCGGCAGCGACGATGATCGCGGCCGGATCGGGCGTGACCGCCTTCAGGCTCTGGCGCAGCATCTTGCGGCGCTGTCCGAAGGCGGCCCGGGTGATCGCCTCCAAGGCACCGATGCGGCAGGGCAGAGGCGAAGCCTTCGGCGTCAGATGAACGACGCTCGAGGTGATTTTCGGTGGGGGCACGAAGGCCGAGGGCGGCACGTCGAAGAGAATGCGCGCATCGGTGCGCCAGCCGCAGAGCACGCCGAGTCTTCCGTAATCCTTCGGATCGTCCTCGGTCGCTACGATGCGCTCGGCCACCTCGCGCTGGAACATGAGGGTGAGCGACGACCACCACGGGGGCCATGCTTCGCCCGTCAGCCAGCCGGTCAGAAGCGCTGTTCCCACGTTGTAGGGAAGATTGGAGATGATGCGCACGAGCCCGTTGCCCACCAGGGGTCGGGGGTCGAATTCGAGGGCGTCGGCTTCGACCACCTCCAGGCGCCCCGGATAGTAACCGGCGATTTCGGCCAGCGCCGGCAGACAGCGGCTGTCGCGCTCGATGGCGATGACCTTCTTTGCGCCCGCAGCCAGGATGGCGCGCGTGAGGCCGCCCGGACCGGGACCGACCTCGATGACGGTGGCATCCTCCAGCGGGCCGGCGGAGCGGGCGATCCGGCTCGTCAGGTTGAGATCGAACAGGAAGTTCTGGCCAAGCGATTTCTTGGCCATGAGCCCATGGGTGCGGACCACTTCGCGCAAGGGGGGGAGGTTGTCGATCTGACTCATGAGGTCTGTGCCCCGGCGCCGAGTCGTGCCGCCAGTTTGATGGCGGCCATGAGGCTGTCGGGACGCGCGATGCCCTTGCCGGCGATGTCGAAAGCCGTGCCGTGATCCGGAGAGGTGCGCACGAAGGGCAGCCCTAGCGTCACATTCACCGCCTCGTCGAAGGCAATCGTCTTGATCGGGATGAGCGCCTGATCGTGATACATGGCCAAGGCTGCGTCGTAGCCCTTCCGCGCCCGGGCATGGAACATGGTGTCGGCCGGAAGCGGCCCGGCCGCGGCGATCCCTTCGGCCCGAAGGGCCATGACGGCCGGCAGGATGACGGCCTGATCCTCCATGCCCATCGCGCCGCCCTCTCCGGCATGCGGATTGAGGCCCGCCAAGGCAAGGCGCGGATCGGCAAGGCCGAAGCGCTCCTTCAGCTCCCGTGCCACGATGCGCCCCGTGAGCACGATCAGCTCCGTCGTCAGGGCCGCAGGCACGGACGAGACGGGAATGTGGACGGTCACCGGCACCACGGCGAGCTCCTCGCTCCAGAGCATCATCACCGGATGATAGGCGTTCCCGTCCTGCCCCGCGAGGGCGGCCAGGAACTCCGTGTGCCCCGGGTGCCGGAATCCGGCGTCGTAGAGCACGTGCTTGGCGATCGGATTCGTGACGACGGCGCTGGCCTCGCCGCTGCGGACAAGTTGCACCGCCCTCTCGATGGATTCGATCACCGAAGGGGCCGAGGCGGGATCGGGCTTGCCTGCCTCGGCGCATACTTGCGCGCTCAAGGGAAGGACGGGCAGGGCGTGCGGGAAGGTCGAGGCAACCTGCGAGGGTTCGACAGGCTTTATGGGGACGGCCCAGCCCAGATTGCGGGCCGTTTGCTCGAGTTGCCCAGGATCGGTCAGGACGGCGAAGGGCGGGAGGGAATCCTGCTCGCGGCGGAGCCAGGCCTGAAGGGTCAGTTCAGGCCCGATACCGGCAGGATCTCCCTGGCTCAGGAGGAGAGGGCGCTCGAGGCCCGTCACTAGTTCGCGACACCTTCTTCAGAGGACGAGCCGTCGATGTTCTGGGTGATCGCAGCCGCGCCCAGGGTTCTCAGTTCGAGGCTCAGCATGACCGTGTGGTTGCGCTCTCTCTCACCCGAACTGGTGGTGAGGGAACGCGGCCGCATGACGTATCGCACCGAGAATGTCGTGCACTCGTCGATATAGGATACACCTAAGGACATGGAACTGACATAGGCGCGCTCCAGCGATTGCTCAGGATTGACTTCACGCTGCAGCAGGTACCGGTCGAGATCGAGAAGTACTGAGCCCGACAGGCTCCAGTTCGGGGTCAGGTTCCAGGTTGCCGAGCCGAGGAAACCTTCGCGGGGGCGG
Source organism: Microvirga sp. (assembly GCA_031181145.1). Taxonomy (GTDB): domain Bacteria; phylum Pseudomonadota; class Alphaproteobacteria; order Rhizobiales; family Beijerinckiaceae; genus Microvirga. The sequence continues at coordinate 24,712 of JAPSLB010000023.1, read as the reverse complement.
GTGAAGCCGATCTCGGGCTGGGCGTCATAGCGCGCATAGGTCAGCGACGTCGAAAGCGGCAGATAGGGGTTGAAGTTTGCGCGGACGCTCGCCTCGATCCGATTGACGTTGAAGTCCTCCTCGTCGAACCGCGCGCGGGTCACGAAGGAGAGGTTCCTGTTCGGAGAGAGCTGCACGCGGCCCACATAATCCGATGCACGCGACTCAAGGCCGGAATCGAGACCCACATTGGCCAGATCGCCCTGACGGTACGAGTTGCGGCCGGCGACCTGATAGGACTGGCCGAAGAGTGCGCTGGCATAGAAATTGTCGGCGCCCGTGACCGTGTACTGAATGCCCAGATTGGCGCGAACGCCGCCCTCGGCGCGGTCGTAGCCGGAGAACTTGTCCCAGTCGAAGAGGGAGGTGTCGTCGAAAATGAGGCTCTGCGCATCCTCGTTGGGAAGATTGCCGATCCTGGTCTCGTTGGGGCGGGCGATGATCTGCGCGATCGGCTCGATGACCTGCCGCCCGGACGTGCCGAGGTCGGCAACGAAAGGATACCGGTATTCGAGGCCCACGGCCGGGATGGCGCGGAAGAGGTAGTCGTCGTCGCCCGTGATGTAATTGCTGAGTTCGGCGTTCTGATATCCTTCCAGATCCGGGGAGACCCAGAAACTATCGGCCCGGAGATAGGCGAACGGCGTCCAGACCTGACCGACGGGATCGATGAATTCCCGGCGCCAGGAAGCCATGACCGACGCGCGGGACATGGAGCCGCTGGTGCCGCGAACCAGGCAATCCTCCGGATCGAACTCCTTGCAGGTCTGGTAAATGCCGAACAACGAAGTCCTGTTCTCACGCGACAACGGTTCGAACTGTGCCGCCTCGCGCGAAAGACTGGTCACATTCACGTCGAGGGCGAACTCGCCCCCAATGCTCGAGGGCGTGAAGCGCTTGTTGTAGTCCAGAACCGGGTGAACGACGGGTTGCTGCTTCTGCCAGTCGCGCGTGGACAGGCCCTGGAAATAGTAGCCGCGCAGATCGAAGAAGGAGCGATCTCCCTGACCCTGCAGGTAAAGGGTCGAGACGGCTTCCTTCAAATAGAGCGAACTGAGGCTCTCGTTCCGGATGCTGTAGTTCTCGAGGAACCACTTGTCCGACACGAGGGTGATGTCCCAACCCCATTTCCAGCGCTCGTTCAGATAGAACTGGCCTGCCGTTTCCAGCGAGCCGCGCCAGTCCCGATCCCCGGCGCCCCGAGGGCTGGGGAGGAATGCATCGGGATCCAGCTGCGAGATGCCTGCGATGCGAACGTTGTAGGTGCCCGTTTCCAGGCGGTGGCGCCACTCCGCCTCGCCGAGAATGCCCTGACGGGTCAGGAAGGTCGGAGCGACCGTCAGGTCGTAGTTCGGGGCGATCGCCCAGAAGAACGGAATCTGGGCGCCGAAACCGAGGGTGTTCGATGCGACGTAGCGGGGAGCCAGGAAGCCGGTCTTGCGCTTGACGGTGGGGTCCGGCGTCCAGAAATAGGGGAGATAGGCAACGGGCAGGCCGAGGATCTCGAGGGTCGCATCCTCATAATAGATCGTCTGCTCGCTGTTGTTGTGGATGATCTTCGCGGCTTTGACCTGCCAGAGCGGCGGCCGTTCCGGATGCTCCTTGCAGGGCTCGCAGGCCGTGTAGGTGCCGCGCTCGAACGTGGTCGTTTCGCCTGCCGCCCGCTCGGCGCGGGGCGAGGAGAAGCGGGTCGTGACCGGCCGGCCGTTCTCGACCGTGGTCTGAACCACCCGTAACGAATCGATGAAGCCGTTCTTGAAATCGTCCGTCAGCTCGAATCGGTCGCCCGTAACGACGGCGCCGCTGGCATCGGTGAGGCGGGCATTGCCCTCCGCATAGACGCGGCCGGTGTTCCGGTCATAGATGACCCGGTCGGCCTGGAGCGTCCTGCCCTGATAATTCATCTGGACATCGCCTGCGGCCGAGATCGTGTTCCTGTCGTTGTCGTAAATGATTTCCTTAGCGTCAACGAGCAGCCGATCCTCGTTCGGATTCGACTGAAGGCGCGAGCTGATGGCTTCGTTGAGCGATTGGGCACGCGCGGGCGAGGACCCAACGGCGCAGAGAAGTGCCGCTGCGACCGCAGAGGTTGCGATCGTTGTCTTGAGCCGCTGCATCCCCACTCCTTAACCCATGTCTTCTATGAGGCCGGGCTCAGCCGTCCTCTTGGTGTAATAATGCCAAGGTCCCTAATAGACTGCCTACAACAGCAGGGAACCAGGCTGCAACAACCGAGCTGATGATTCCGGAGGCTCCAAGCTCCGCCATAAGCTCCGTGGCGACATAAAGCATGAACCCGGCGGCGACGCCACCCAGAACCATCGTCGCTACACCGCCAAATCGGAAGAATCTTAACGACACCGATGCGGCCACGAACACCATGGCGATGAAGAGCAGAGGACGGGCCAGGAGAAGGTCGTAATGGAGCTTGTAGGCGGTCGCGTTGATGGCCGCCCGCTCCATGCGCTGGATGGTTTGTGGGAGATCCCAGAACGGTACGGAATCGGGGGCGATAAAGCTCTGTCTCAGCTGGGACGGCTGCAGATGGGAGGCGATCAGGTACTGCTCGTGATTCTCCGGTTCTTCCGTTGCCGAAAGGACACGGGCGTCCCGCAGCGCCCAAAAACCTTCATGAAGTGTCGCCTCTTTGGCTTCGATTCGATGGGTGAAGCTTCCCTCCAGATCGAATGTATAAACGGTCACGCCGACCAGGGTCGCCCTGTCCGTGCGGGACCCGTCCGCCCGAAAAATGGCATGCCCGTCCAGGCTCTTCTGCCTCAGCCATATGGTTTTGCCCGAGGCTTGGGTCGTGCGCGAGAAAATCCTGGTTTCCAGGGCCGCCGCCTGCTGCTTCAGGCTGGCCGAGACCGGGTTGTAAACGGTCACCGACCCGATTCCGATGAGCAGGGCTACCAGCAATCCAGGCTGAAGGAACTGCCAGGCCGAGATGCCGGCCGCGCGGGCCACCACCAGCTCGAGCTTGCGGCTGAGCTGCAGAAGCGCTGCCATGCTGCCGAAGAGCACGGCGAAGGGCATGACCTGCTCGGCGATGGCGGGCGTGCGGAACAGCGTGAGACGCGCAATGAGCCCCGGCGTCGCGTTCTGGGCATCGCCCGCGCGACGCATCAGCTCCACGAAGTCGATGGTGTAGACGAGGGCGAACACCGTGGCGAAGACGATGAAGATCGTCTTGACGAACTGGCGCGCAAAGTAAAGTCCGAGCGTTCTGCCGATCAGCATGCTCAAGCCCCCTGGGCAACCGTCTTGCGCGACGGGTGCAGGCCGCGGAAGGAGGACCGGATCCGGGCGTAGACGGCTCGCATTCTCGCTCCCTGGAAGATCAGCAGAAGGCAGAGGACGATGCTGCCCAAGGGAATTCCATAGACTGCTGCGACCGCCGCAGGCGAGCGGACCACGGCGCTGGATGCGGCAAAGCCCAGAACCCGGAGCAGGACGATTGCCGCGATGGCTGTCGCGATGGCCAGGCCGCGCCCCTGCCTGGTGGTACGGGCCTCGCCCAGGGCGGCGAAAGCGACGATCATCATGGCCAAGGGATAGAGCCAGGACGACAGCCGGTCATGAAGTTCCGCCCTGAAGCGGCCCGTCTGGGCCTTGTAGAGAGGGTCGCTCGCGTCGGGAAAAATGAGCTGAAGGGTGCTGCGCTCGCGCGGCTTGTAGACGACGTCGCCGCCCTCCTGATTGAAGGCCGCGAGATCCACCGCGTAGCGCTCGAACGCAACGATGGAGGAATCTTTGCTCTTCGGTTCCCTGCGCTGCACGCTGCCTTTCTCGAGCACGAGATAAGCCTGTCCGTTCTGTTCGACGGTCTGTCCGCGTTCGGCCAGATAGACGATGGGCTTGGTCTTGTCGCGCTGGTCTTCCATGAAGATCCCGAGCAGGGCGTCTCCCGACTTCTCCCGGTAGTGGAAGGTGATACCGTTCTCCAGCGAAATGAACTGCCCCTCCTTGGCCATGGTCGCCACGAAATCAGCTCTGATGCGCGTGAACAGCAGGCGCAACTCCTGAAGGCTTGCCGGCATGAGGTAGACGGAGATCATTCCCACAGCGAGGCTGATGAACAAGGCCAGCGCCAGGAAAGGGCGCAGCAGGCGTTGCGGCGCCATGCCGCCTGCGCTCATGACGATGAGCTCGGAGTCACCGTTCAGCTTGTTCAAGGTGTAGATCGTCGCCATGAAGAGGGCGACGGGTGCAATGACGCTGATGAGCGCCGGCAGCGAGAGGCCAGTTACCGTCAGGAAGATGAAGAGGGTCTGGCCCTTGCCCGTCAGAAGATCGAGTTCGCGCAGAGCCTGCGTGATCCAGATCACGCCGGTCAGGGCGATCAGACACGCGGTAAAGGCGTTGAACGCGATTTTCAGGATGTAACGTTCGAGAAGTGTCATGGAGCCCTTCATCCCCCGGGCAGGCCGCCCGGGGTTACCCTGTGGCACGGTCTTAAGGCAAGACGGCCGTTTTCAACAGCCCGAGATTGCGCCTATTTCACGGCGAGGCCCCACATGCCCTATATGATGCCGGTCACCAAGTGCGCCGTCCCGAATCCGGCTCTCGTGCACTTACAACAAGAGGGTTTCATGGCCGACAGCTTCAAGATCGACTTCCAGCCGCACGGCAAGGTCGAAACCGGCGATCTCATCGTTTTCGTCGGGGATAATCTCAAGCCCGCGCCGGCGGTTGCCAAGCAGATCGGCTCGAAGGCCGTCGATCTCATCGCCAAGGCCGCGGCGGCGGAGAATTTCAAGGGCAAGGCCAAATCCGCCATGACCGTGGTCCTGCCGAACGGCCTCTCCGTCGACCGGCTGATCGTGATCGGTCTCGGGGGCGAGACGGACAGGGCGGAGATGGATTTCGTCCAGCTGGGCGGGCTGATCTCCGGAAAGGCGAACGGCAAGTCCGCGACCGCCGTGCTCGACTTGCCCGGGATCGATGTTTCGCCTGAAGCCGTCGCCGAGATCGCCCTGGGCGCCCAAATGCGCCGCTACAGCTTCGACCGCTACAAGACGAAGAAGGACGACAACGGGCAGAAGGGCGTCACTCGCCTGGTCCTGAGCGTGGCCGATCCGGCTGCCGTCAAGAAGGCCTACAAGGCCCAGGAGAGCGTCCTGCAGGGGATCACGCTGGCGCGCGATCTCGTCAACGAGCCGCCGAACGTGCTCGGCCCCCAGGAATTCGCGGCGCGTGCCCAGGCCCTCACCAAGCTCGGCGTGGAGGTGGAAATCCTCGACGAGAAGGCCATGAAGAAGCTCGGCATGGGCGCTCTCCTGGGCGTGGCGCAGGGTTCCGCGCGCGGCGGCTGCGTCGCCATCATGCGCTGGAACGGCGGCAAGGCTAGTGACAAGCCCATCGCTTTCATCGGCAAGGGCGTGGTGTTCGACACCGGCGGCATTTCGATCAAGCCTGCGGCCGGCATGGAGGACATGAAAGGCGACATGGCGGGGGCAGCCTGCGTCGTCGGCCTCATGCATGCGCTGGCAAGCCGCAAGGCGAGAGCGAACGTGATCGGAGCCATCGGTCTCGTGGAGAACATGCCAGACGGCAATGCTCAGCGCCCCGGCGACATCGTCACCACCATGTCGGGCCAGACCATCGAGATCATCAACACGGATGCGGAGGGGCGCCTCGTTCTGGCCGACGTGCTCTGGTACGTGCAGGATCGCTTCAAGCCGAAATTCATGATCGACCTCGCGACCCTGACCGGCGCGATTCTCGTGGCGCTCGCGCAGGAATATGCCGGGCTGTTCTCGAACAACGACGAACTCGCCGAGCGTCTCGCGGCGGCCGGCAAGGCGACCGGCGAGCGCGTGTGGCGGATGCCCATAGGGCCGGAATTCGACAAGATGATCGAATCCAAGTTCGCCGACATGAAGAATACCGGCGGACGCTTCGGCGGCTCGAGCACGGCGGCGGCGCTGCTCCAGCGCTTCGTCAACGATGTGCCTTGGGCGCATCTCGACATCGCGGGCACGGCCATGGGCTCGCCGCAGACGGAGATCAGCCGTGGCTGGGCTTCCGGCTGGGGGGTGCGCCTCCTCGACCGTCTCGTACGCGATCACTACGAGGACTGAAGGTGAGCGGAGGCCTCGCATTGTCAGCAGACTTTTCGACCTGTAACGGAACGTAGGCGCCGATGGCCGAGGTCCTCTTCTATCATCTTCAGCAGCAGCCCCTCGAGGCGGTGTTGCCGACGCTCCTGCAGAAAACGCTCGAACGCGGCTGGCGCGCGGTGGTGCAGGCGACCACCGAGGAGCGCATGGCCGCCCTCGACGATCATCTCTGGACCTTCTCCGACGACAGCTTCTTGCCGCACGGCACGGACCGGGAGGCCCATGCGGCCGACCAGCCGATTCTGATCACCTTGAGCGGCGACAATCCCAACGGCGCGGCCATCCGCTTCCTGGTGGAGGGAGCAAGCCTGCCGGAGGACATCGCCTCGTATCAGCGCCTCGCGATCCTGTTCGACGGCAACGACGTGCAGGCGCTCGCCATTGCACGGGACCAGTGGCGCGCGGTGAAGGCCGGGGAACACGATGCGACCTACTGGCAGCAGGACGATTCCGGCCGCTGGCAGCGCAAGGCTTGAGAAGAACACGAAGTGTTCATCATGCGATAGCTTGCAACCAGTTGCCCTCTCTCCAGTTTCCCGAGGACCAAAAGGATAACCGCCATGCTTCCAGCCTTGCGTCTGCCCGCCGTCCTCGCTCTCAGCCTGTCGCTCGCCATGCCTCTCGCCACGGTGGCGCAGGAGCAGCAAGGCGGGCAGGAGGCGCGCCGACGGTCCGAGGCTCCGGCGGCGCAGAGCCTGCCGCCGGAATCGGTGACGCGCCACACCCTCGAACTTCCCGGGCGGACGCTCCAGTTCACGGCTACGGCGGGGCACCTGACGCTCACCGATCCGCAGGGTGCGCCACAGGTCGAGATCGGGTTCGTGGCCTATACCAAGGACGGTGCCGACGCTGCCACGCGGCCGGTGACCTTCGCGGTGAACGGCGGGCCCGGCGCATCCTCCGCATACTTGCATCTGCTCGCCATCGGCCCGTGGCTGCTGCCCCTCGACGGCCCGACGATCAGCCCGTCCGCTTCGCCGGCACTCACGCCCAATGCGGAAACCTGGCTCGACTTCACGGACCTCGTCTTCGTCGACCCTCCCGGCACCGGCTACAGCCGTGTGCTCGGCGGCGATCAGGTGCGGGAACGCTTTTACTCGGTGCAGGGCGATATCGACGGGTTGGCCGCCTTCGTCATGCGCTGGCTGAAGGAGAAGAACCGGCTCGCCTCGCCGAAGTTCTTCGTGGGAGAGAGCTATGGCGGATTCCGTGGCCCTCTGCTGGCGGAGAAGCTGCAGAGCGATCAGGGCATCGGCTTCAGCGGCCTCGTTCTCGTTTCCCCCGTCTTCGATTTCGACTGGCTCGACCGGGGCGCGGGAGCGCCCTGGGTGAACGCCGCGCTCCTGCCGTCGCTGGCGGCTGCCGCGCAATCGCGCAGCGGACCGGTTTCGAGAGAGACCCTTCGCGATGCGGAAGCCTATGCCTCAGGCGAGTATCTCGTCGATCTCATGCGCGGCCGGCAGGATAGGGACGCGATCGAGCGCATGAGCCGGCGGGTGGCCGAGTTGAGCGGGCTCGATCCCGAACTCACACGGCGTCTGGCGGGGCGCATCGACATGCGCACCGTGCAGCGGGAGCTGCGGCGCGCTTCGTCGGAGGTCGTAAGTGCTTACGACACCAATGTCGCAACCGCCGACCCCAACCCCTCGAGCCAGTTTTCGCGTTTCGCCGATCCGGTGCTCGATGCGATGACCGCGCCCTTGTCGAGCGCCATCATCCATCATCTGACCGATACGCTGAACTACAAGGCGCAAGGGCGGTACAACCTGCTCAACGGCTCGATCAACGGCGCCTGGCGCTGGGGCAATGGACGCAATGGTCCCGAGAACCTGGAGGAGCTGCGCCGGGCCCTCGCACTCGACGGCAAAATGCGCGTGCTCGTGACGCACGGCTTCACGGATCTGGTGACGCCGTATTTCGCCTCCAAGTTGCTCCTTGACCAGCTTCCCGATCTCGGCCCCGAGAAACGTGTGGCTTTGAGTGTTTACGAAGGCGGCCACATGTTCTATTCGCGGCAGGCGTCGCGGCAGGCCTTTCGTACGGACGTGCAGCGGCTTTTCGAAGAGGCCCTGCAGGCCAGGGTCGCCAACGGGGATTGATCGATGCGCCTGAAGGTCTTGTCGTACGTGGCTCTGGCCGCTCTGGGAATGGCTGCCTGCACCAGCACGAGTTCCGCTCCGCCTGTGGCTGCGCCTGCGGCGCCGGCGATTGCCGCCCCGTCCGGCCCGACCTTCGACGGGCCCCTGCTCGGTCCCGACGGGCGCTGCACCGGCCCCTCGACGGGTACGGCCACCGTCATCGAGCCCGGCATCAGCGAATGCGAACTCGTGCGCCTCAAGGGCAAGCCTGCCACGGACGTGCTCGTCGGCGAAAGCGGCAAGGGCCAGCGCGAGGTGCAGGTGCTCTATGCGGAGCCCGGCGGACGCGAGCTGTACTTCTTCGTGAACAACCGACTCGACCGGATCGCGAAGCCGTAAGAGCATCACGTCCTTACGGCCCGTGCGGGCGATCCCGACCACTTGAGGCGCAGCACGCGTCTTATCGAGATGGCCGGGACAAGCCCGGCCATGACGTTCAGAATGAGTTAGGCGCTTGCTTCTTCGATCTCGCCACTCACGCTAAGCCATTCCTCCTCCAGCGAAGCGAGGGTTTCCGCCGCTTCAGCGCGCATCTTCGACAGCTCGGTGGCTTTTACGGCATCTTTCAGGAATGCGGTGCCGTCGGCCAGCGCCGCATCCACCTTGCCGATAACCTCCGTGAGCTTCGCCATGCGCGCCTCTATGGCTTCCAGCTTCTTGCGCAGGGGGGCGAGCGCGGCGCGCCTCTCGGCGGCGGCGCGGCGCTCGTCCACCTTCGAGGTGGCTGAAACCTGCTGTTTTTCGCCCGGCTTCTGGGGATCGAGTTCCCCCGACAGCACGAGCTGGCGGTAATCGTCCATGTCGCCGTCGAAGGGCTTCACGGTGCCGTTGCCGACGATCCAGAGACGCTCGGCGCAGGCCTCGATGAGAAAGCGGTCGTGGCTCACCAGGATCACCGCGCCGGTATAGTCGTTGATGGCCTCCATCAGCGCCGTGCGGCTGTCGATGTCGAGGTGGTTCGTCGGCTCGTCGAGGATGAGCAGGTGAGGGCCGTTGAAGGCGGCCAGGCCCATGAGCAGGCGTGCCTTCTCGCCGCCCGAGAGGGCCGAGACGGGCGTGTCGGCCTTCGCGCCCGGAAAGCCGATCTGCGCCGTGCGGGCGCGGATCTTGGCGACGGGCATGTCCGGCATGCGCTCCGCCACATGGTCGTAAGCGGTCGCCTTGGGATTCAGCTCATCGAGCTGATGCTGCGCGAAATAGGCTACATCCATGCGCGCGGGCGTGCGCATCTCGCCCTTCATGGGATCGAGGCGGCCGCCGAGGAGTTTGCAGAAGGTGGACTTGCCGTTGCCGTTGGAGCCGAGCAGCGCGATCCGGTCGTCCGGCGAAATCGTGAGATTGAGACGGTCGAGCACGATGCGCTCGCCATAGCCGACCCCGCCGCCTTCCACCGTGATCAGGGGCGGCGCTGCGGGACGCTCGGGGCCCGGCAGGTTGAAGGGCAGCACATCCTCCTCGACGATCGTGCTGATGGGCTCGAGCTTGGCGAGCCGCTTCACCCGAGACTGTGCCTGGCGCGCCTTCGAGGCCTTGGCCTTGAAGCGGTCCACGAAAGCCTGGAGGTGCTTTCGCTCGGCCTCCTGCTTCGCCGCCATCTTCGCCGTCAATTCGCGTTTCTCCGCGTATTGCTTGGCGAACGACGTGTAGCCGCCGCGATAGATCGTGAGCTTGCCGCGGTCGAGATGCAGGATGTGATTGACGCAGGAGTCGAGAAGCTCCCGGTCGTGGCTGATGACGAGAACCGTGTGCGGGTAGCGGGCCAGGTAATCGTAGAGCCAGAGAGTGCCTTCGAGATCGAGATAGTTCGTCGGCTCGTCGAGGAGCAGGAGGTCGGGCTCGGTGAACAGCACGGCGGCGAGCGCCACGCGCATGCGCCAGCCGCCGGAAAAATCGGAGCAGGGCCGTTCCTGCGCTTGCGCATCGAAGCCGAGACCGTGGAGAATGGCGGCCGCCCGCGAGGGCGCGGAATGCGCCCCGATATCGGTAAGACGCATTTCGATCTCGGCACGGCGGATGCCGTCCGCCGTCGCTGCCTCGGCGAGAAGCGCCGTGCGCTCCTTGTCGGCCGCAAGCACGACGTCGATCAGGCGCTCCGGCCCCCCGGGGGCCTCCTGGGCCACCGCGCCGATGCGCATCCCGCGGGGCAGGGTGATGCTGCCGCTCTCGGTGGCAAGCTCCCCTTGTATGATCCGGAACAGGGTGGTCTTGCCCGCGCCGTTTCGCCCGACGAGGCCCACCTTGCTGCCCGTGGGCAGGTTGAAGGAGGCGTGGTCGAGGATCAGCCGGTCGCCGATGCGATAGGTCAGGTCGTTGACGTGGAGCATGCCGTCTTTTGGCGCGTGTCGGTGGCGCTGGCAAGGTGCTGGCGCATCGAGCCGAGACGCGGCGGCCATTTTCACCCCTCGCGCCGGCTGGGGCGATGCGCTGTCCGGCCTGCTCGAGATGGTCGCCCGCATTAGCAGCGCCAAAGCGGGGCTTGCGAATGACCAGACCGTTAAAGCCTGATAAACTAAACCTTAATAGGCCCTAGACAGCCTGGAATTGTGATATAGTTATAGCCAAGGTTCGCGGTCGGAGAAATAGACATGGCGCGGCTTGCCAATGTTCACTTGTTCAAGGGGCTGGATCTCGATCTGGCTCCCTTCGAGGCGCGGTCCAACTGGCGCCGCTTCGATCCGGAAGAGGTTCTGGTCGATTTCGACGAGCTCTCCACCGATGTCTACTTTCTTCTTTCCGGCGAGGTTCGCGTCCTCATGCGCACCGCCTCGGGCAAGGAGGTCATCCTCAACGAGATGAAGCCGGGAGAAGTGTTCGGCGAACTGGCGGCCCTCGACGGCATCAAGCGTTCCGCGAACGTGACGGCACTCACGCGGGGCGAGGCCTGCGTGATGCCAGCGGCGGTGTTCAAGGAGCTGCTCTTCGCGAACCGCCCCGTGGCCGAGCGTCTCTTCTGTCTCATGGCCTCCCGCCTGCGGGAGCTGAACGCCAAGTTCATGGAGCAGACGGTGCTCGACCTGAGGCATCGGCTCTATTCCGAGCTGTTGCGCCTGTCCGTGCCGCGCAGCGACAGGGCGGGTGAGCGGGTCATTACGCCGCCGCCCTTCCATCACATCGTCGCCGCCCGCATCGGCTGCCGCCGCGAGCAGATCACCAGGGAGTTCTCGATGCTGACCCAGGAGGGCCTGATCGAGCGCACGCGTGGCGCCCTGATCCTGCGCCAGCCGGAGGTTCTCAAGGCCCGCGTCGCCGAGGCCATGAGGGCGGATCACTAGCGCTTGCCGGCGTCCGGACCGTAGGCCGCGAAGAACACGCGCACGGCGTTTTGTATGTTTGCCCTGATCTCCTCCGGCGTCGGGGGGCCGCTCACGGCGAAGAGCTGGCGGCGCATCAGGCCGGAGACGCACAGATCCATGAAGTGCTGGGCGGCCACGCCGGTATCCTCGATGGACAGGCGTCCGGCCTCGACCTGACGGTCGAGATAGGCGGCAAGGCGGGCGGCGCCCTGGCATGGGCCGGCCTCGTAGAAGGCCCGGCCGAGGGCGGGAAACTTCTCCGCCGCGCCGATCACCATGCGGATCGACGAGATGTGCTCGGGCGTGCCCATGCGGCTCAAGTAGGTGTGGCCGAGCTCGGTCAGCACGGAGCGCACGTCCGGGTCGTCGGCGTCCAGCTTGAAGAGAACCTCGGCCAAACCTTGCTTTTCTTCCAGCGTCAAGGCCGAGAACAGGCTCTCCTTACTGTCGAAATACACATAAAGCGTCCCTTTGGAGACCCCTGCCGCCTTCGCGACCTCGCCCATGCTGGCGCCGTCGAAGCCGCGCGCCAGGAAGACCTGACGTGCGCCTTCCAGAATCTGGCGACGCTTGGCGCTTTCCTGGCCTTCCTCCGCTGAAGGGGAATGGCCGAGAGCGGCTGCTTGTAAGCGAGCGATATCCTTCAGGTCGCTCATGTGCGCTTTGTCACCTCCAGGCTATTGACCGAACGGTTCGGTCAAATCATAAGTAGTTCACTTAGTCATTATAGTTCAATGCCGCAAGAACAGATCGAATCTTTCGGTTCGAAGCGGTTCGCGTTGTCGAGAAGAGGGTTCGATGGCTTATCGGGATGAGTTCGAGCAGGGCGGAAAGGGCGCTTCCGAGCCCCTCGCAGATCGACGGCCCGTCCAGATTCCGGCTGCGGAGCAGGAAACACCCGCCGGGGATGCGGCAGCGCCCGGGAAGACGAGGTCGCGCAAGAAGCCGATCATCGCGGCGGTCCTACTGGGTGCCCTCGCGTTCGGCGGCTATGAGGGCTTCCATTGGTGGACCGAGGGCCGCTTCATGGTTTCGACCGACGATGCCTATGTGCAGGCCGACATCACGATTCTCTCGGCCAAGGTTTCCGGCTATGTGTCATCCGTGGCGGTGGCGAACAACCAGAGCGTCAAGGCCGGCGACCTGATCGCCAAGATCGACGAGGGCGATTACCGCTTCGCCCTGCAATCCGCCAAGGACAAGCTCGCCACCCAGGAAAGCGCCATCGAGCGCATAGGACGGCAGATTGAAGCCGGCGGCGCTTCCGTGGCTCAATCCGAGGCGCAGATCGCAGCGGCACAAGCCGAGCTCGAGCGGGCCCAGAGCGATTATGCTCGCCAGCAGCAGCTCGCCCGCTCCGATCATACCAGCCGCGCTTCCCTGGAGAACGCCAAGGCTGCCCGGGACAGCGCCGAGGCGAACGTCAAGAGCGCACAGGCGGCGCTCGCGGCCGCCAAGGCGAACGTCGAGGTGCTCGCGGCACAGCAGAACGAAGCCCGGCGCGTCGCCGCCGAATTGCAGACCGCCGTCGCGAAGGCGGAGCGCGATCTCTCCTTCACGGAAATCCGCGCACCGGCCGATGGCGTGATCGGCAACAAGGCCGTCGAAGTCGGCACCTTCGTTCAGCCGGGCGCACGTCTGGCCGCTCTGGTTCCGCTGACCAGCGTGCACGTGGACGCCAACTTCAAGGAGACGCAGCTCGCCTCCCTCAAGGTTGGTCAGAAGGTGAAGATCGAGGTCGACGCCTTCCCCGATGCGGACATCGTCGGCACGGTGGAGAGCGTTTCGCCTGCCTCCGGCGCCGTATTCAGCCTGCTGCCGCCGGAGAACGCCACCGGCAACTTCACAAAGATCGTGCAGCGCGTGCCCGTGCGCGTGGCCGTGAGCCCCGAGGTCGCGCAGCAGGAACTGCTGCGCCCCGGCCTCTCGGTGGTCGTCGATGTGGATACGCGCACCTCGTCGGAGCCGCAGAAAACGGCCAGCGCCAAACGGTAAGAGCAGAGAACGCCGATATGGCCGCTTCCGCCGCCATCACGAATACGCCCAAGGCAGCCTTGCCGGCAGCGCAGCCTGCGCAGGTAAGTCCGCGCAGGACATTCGCGTTCTTCTGCATGGTCTTCGGAATGTTCATGGCGATCCTGGACATCCAGATCGTCTCGGCCTCGCTCGCCGAGATCCAGGCGGGTCTCTCCGCCTCCACGGACGAAATCTCCTGGGTTCAGACGAGCTACCTGATCGCGGAAGTGATCATGATCCCGCTCTCGGGCACGCTCTCGCGCGTGCTCTCCACGCGCTGGATGTTCGTCATCTCCGCGGGCGGCTTCACGTTCATGAGCTTCCTGTGCGCGACCGCCACCACCATCGATCAGATGATCGTGTACCGCGCGCTGCAAGGCTTCATCGGCGGCGGCATGATCCCGACCGTGTTCGCCTCCGCCTTCACCGTCTTTCCGCCCGAGAAGCGGCCCGTGATCTCGCCGCTCATCGGCCTCGTGGCGACGCTCGCGCCCACGATCGGCCCGACCCTCGGCGGCTATCTGACGGACCTGTTCTCGTGGCACTGGCTGTTCCTCGTGAACATCGTGCCGGGAATCTTCGTGACGGTCTCCACCTATCTCCTGGTCGATTTCGACGAACCCGACTTCGAGCTATTCAAGAGCTTCGACTGGGCCGGCCTCGGCTTCATGGCGGCGTTCCTCGGAAGCCTCGAATACGTGCTGGAGGAGGGGCCGAACAACGATTGGTTCCAGGACGAGGCGGTGCTGATCCTCACCATCGTCTGCGCCGTCGGCGCGGTGGGCTTCTTCTACCGGGCGTTCAGCGCCAAACAGCCCATCGTGGACCTGCGGGCTTTCACCGACCGCAACTTCCTGGCGGGCTCGTCCTTCAGCTTCGTCATGGGTATCGGCCTCTATGGCCTGACCTATCTCTACCCGATCTATCTCGCCCGCGTGCGGGGCTACTCGTCCCTGCAGATCGGCGAGACCATGTTCGTATCGGGTGCGACCATGTTCCTGATGGCTCCTGTCGCAGGCATCCTGTCGCGCAAGACGGATCCGCGCGTCATGATGGGGATCGGCTTCGCCGCCTTCGCCTACGGCACGTGGATGATGAGCGGCCTCACCAAGGACTGGGATTTCTGGGAGTTGTTCGTTCCCCAGATCTTCCGCGGCGCGGGTCTCATGATCTGCATGGTGCCCATCAACAACATCGCGCTCGGCACCTTGCCGCCAGAACGCATCAAGAATGCGTCCGGCCTCTACAATCTTACCCGCAACCTGGGTGGTGCGGTCGGCCTGGCGCTCATCAACACGATTCTCAACAACCGCCTGGACCTCCATCTCCAGCGGCTGCGCGAGAGCGTGAACTGGGGCCGCTCGACGGCGGTCGAGACGCTGAACTCCATGACCCTGAAGTTTCAGTCTCTCGGCACCGATGCAGGCACTGCGGCGATCAAGACCCTGTCCAACATGGTCAGGCGCGAGGCGATGGTCATGTCCTTTGCGGATGTGTTCCTGGTGCTGACCGTGCTGTTCCTGGGGCTGATCCTCGCCTTGCCCTTCATCGAGAAGCCGCGCGCGGCCCCCTCTGATGCCGGGGGGCATTAGCCTAAACCTCCAAAGACTTCAGCCCGGCTCCCGAGCCGGGCATTTTTTCACGGCGTGATCTGGGTGCTTTCAGCTTGAGACGGCGCGGAAGGCCGTAGACCTCGTCCCCCTTGGCTCGCATGCGATGGCTTCAGGCTTCGCGGGAGAGACGGGCCTCGTCGAATTCGATCTCGACTTTGGTCCTGTCTCCGAGCGAATCTCGCATCGGCCAAATGGCCCGAACGTCCTCCGGCAACGCATGGCGCACCTTCTCCACCTGTCCCTCTGGAAGATGTCGCGTCAGGACGGTGAAGACGGCGCGAGCTGCGTCCTCGGGGGCGACGGGTCGGGTCGACTTGAGGTCTTCGCCGACGCGCTGAAGGAATTCGTCGAGCGAGCGATACCGCTGCGGTGCCGTCGCAGGATGCCACCGGTCGTAGAGAAGCCCGCGCACGAGAAGCGGCAACCCGGCGCCGAGATGCGCGGTGAGCTCCAGCGGGATCCGATCGCGCAGGGCACGCAGAACCGATCCCAGCACATGCCAGGCGACATGCCGGTCGGAACCGAGGGCCTCCATGATTTCCTTGAGCCAGGTATTTGTGATGTGAAGGGTCCTATCGAAGACTTCGAGACCGGTTGCGCTCATGGCGAACCTCCTGGGTCATCGCATCTGACGGCATTCCCTCGTGCGGCAGGCGTCGATCCCCGGAAGGCTAGGGCTTGGCGCTGGGGCCCGGGCTACGCTTGTCGGCGGAGGTGCCGGGATCTTTCGATCCTCTCGATCCGCCGCCCCATTCCTGAGCATTCCGAATGGGATTGCCGCCCTTGTGGTCCGGCGAATGGGCCTTGGGGCTGCCGCTGGCGATCGGGTCGTGCTTGGTATCGGGGACATCGGGCATCTGGAAACTCCTTCTGCCGATGATCCCGGAACGATACAAGCAGGTGGTTGTTCCAACGCGGCCGTTTCGAAAGGACGGAATTGGGGCTTGGCAACGTGGTTCCGCCGGTTCTCGATGTGCCGTGGCGGCCGGGTTCATCGCTCCGATGCCTGGGTTTGTGGAGCTGCTCCGGTCGACGGCACATCGGAGCTTTCGAAAGACGTATCGGCGCTCACCACCACCGACATGCCGGGCGCGAGACGTGCCGCGAGAGGCTGGCCCGGATCGATGGCGATGCGTACGGGAATGCGCTGCGCGACCTTCGTGAAGTTGCCGGTGGCGTTGTCCGTGCGGATGACGCTGAACTCCGATCCGGCCGCCGGCGAGAATCGTTCGATATGGCCGGTCAGCCGCGCGTGATTCAGCGCGTCGACGGTGAAGGTGACGGGCTGGCCGACTTTCATGCCGGGGATCTGCGTTTCCTTGAAATTGGCGACGATCCAGATCCGCTCCGGAACGACGGCCATCAGCTGCGTGCCGGCCGAAACATATTGCCCGACGCGCGCGCCGACCTCGCCGAGCCGGCCGTCCTCGGGGGCGGCGATCCTGGTGTTCTGCAGGTCGATTTCGGCGAGGCGAACGGCTGCCTGGGCTCCCTGTACCGCAGCCTCCAGGGACTGACGGTTCACGAGGGTCGAGGCGAGTTCCTGGCGGGAGACTTCGAGCGCGGCTTGTGCCTGATGCAGAGAGGCCGTCGCCTGGTCGAGAGCGGCCCGCGCCTGATCGGCCTGGCTTTGCGTGGTGACGCCTCGCTCCAGAAGCGGCTCGATCCGGTTCCAGTTCGCCTCGGCCTGAGTCAGGGCTGCCTGAGCGCTTTCGATTCGAGCCTCGCTCGAGGCGATCCCGGCTTCGGCCGAGCGCTGCTTCTGCTCGGAATTGGCCAGGGCCGCCTGCTGGCTCGCGAGCGTCGCCTTTGCCTGCTCCAGCCTCTGCTCATAGATCCGGCTGTCGATCGTCACCAGGATCTGGCCGGCTTTCACGTGCTGAAAATCCTGAACCAGAACCCGATCCACATATCCGGCGAGCTGTGGGCTGATGATGGTCACCTGTCCTCGCACATAGGCATTGTCCGTGGTCTGCACGGTGCTGGTGAAGGGCGGGAGCCGCCACGCATAGAGCACCAGAAGAACACCGGCGATGCCGGCGAGCGCTGCGAGGATGGTGGATGTGGATCTGAAGACCTTTGACATGACAATATTAGCCGGAGGCCGCTTGCAGTTCGGGTGAAAGACGCTTGCCGATCGTGCGGATCGCGAGATGAAGGAGCATCGCCGTCAGGGCCAGAGCGGCCAGAACGGCGATGGCAAGGAAGGCGTCGTTATAGCCGAGAACGGTGGCTTCGCGCGTCACCTGCTGACCCAGCAACGCGACGCCCTCCGCATTGAGCAGGCTCTTGTCGGTGATGACGTGGCTGTAGGATCCGGAAAGTTGGGTGAGGCGCTGGGCGATGATCGGATTGCTCAGGTTGAGATTCTCGATGAGATGCTGAAAATGCAGTCGCGTGCGCCATGTGATGAAGGTGCCGACCAGAGCCGTTCCGATCACGCCTCCGAGGCTCTGCGTGCTCAAGAACACGACGATGAAGTTGAGGATGAAGGTGGGGCCGCGCTGGAGCGCCATCATCATGCCGGTTGCCATGGCAGGTGGCAGGAAGAGAACGCCGGCAGCCGCGATCAGCGCCTGGCTCACATACATCTGCGCGGGCCTTGTCAGGCTCGTCGCGTCACTGTCCATGAGGGCGCCGATGAGGAGCAGGGCAAGGGCCGCCATCTGAATGGCGCCCTCCCGGCCGGGTTTGAACACGGCAAGATATGCCAGGCCGCCCGCGATCGACGCGCCGATGATCACCAGCGACAGCGTGGTCATCTGGTCGTTCTGCAGGCCGAGGGCCTGGAAGAAGGCGTAGGCACCGCTTGTCTGCTCCGACATCAGCAAACGAAAAATGAACAGCATGACGGCGAGATGAAGGATCTCCTTGCTGGTGAGCCACCGGATGTCGAGAAACGGAGCCTTACGGTTGAGTTCGATGACCACCGCGCAGGTCAGCGACGCAAGGCTGCCGGCAAGCATGACGCCGAGCCATGGTGTCTCCAACCACCAGTAGACGCGGCCCAGTGCGAAGACCATGGCGGTGAGTCCGAAGCCGACGGCGATGAAGAGATAGCTCACGACATCGAGCCAATGGATGACCTTGGCGCGCGGCGGCGGCGTGAGAGGCAGAAGATAGACCGCCGAGAAGGACATCATGGCGAGCGCTATCTCGAAGAGATACAGGCCGTGCCAATCGCCCAGCATCAAGAGATCGGGCGAGATCAGGCGCGCCAGGGGCGCACCCAGCGCGATGCTCGTCAACACGAGAGGCTGGCCGACGGCGAGCTTCTTCGCCGGGGGGAGCGGCTCGAGCATGTAGAGGAAGGCGAGCGTCGAGATCGGCGCGGCCGCGATGCCGCTGAAGAAACGTACGATGAGCGCCGATTGCAGATCCCGCACGAAAATGTGCAGCAGCATCACGAGCACGAACAGCAGGATGCTGAGTTCTGCGAAGTTGCGGAGGCCGAACTGCGCTCTAACCTTCACGAGAATCAGGGCGAGGCTGACATTCGGCGCCATATAGGCGGCGATAAGCCATGTGACCTCGCTGCTGGTGGCGCCGAGCGGTCCCTGAAGCTGCGGCAGGTTCGCCGCCGCGAGATTCATGCCCAAGCCCTGCGTGAGGGACAACAGGAGCGAGGCCAGCATATAGAGAGCCGCCCGAGGCCAGGGCATGGGGGCAGGCGCCGCCGGAGGGGAGGGCGGCGCCTGCGGCTCCTGATCGCCTGAAGGCTCCGAAGGGGTCTCGTGCCTGGAGACCTCGGCGTCAGGAGAAGAAGGATCGGCCGGGCGATCGCCTCCAGCTGCTGTCATCGGCAAAGCACCACCATCAGCTCGCGGCTTCGATGTTTCGGGCCATGGCCTGGAGAACGCGAATGGCGGCATTTAGGTCGTCTTCGTCGATGTTCTTCAGGACATCGTTGCGGAAGTCCCTGACAAGGCCATTGACGTTGGCCGCCTGCTCCTGACCCGCTGGGGTCAGGGCGACCTGCTTGGCCCTCCGGTCGCCATCGACCGGCTGGCGCTCGATCAAACCCTGCTTTTCCAGCCCGTCAAGGAGAGGAACCAGGGTCGGCCCCTCGATCTCGAGGGCCTCGGCCAATTCCGTCTGGGTCATGCAGTCCCTCTTGCCAAGGAGCATCAGCGTGCGGGCCCTGGGCAGGGTAAGGCCCTCGGCGCGGACCCGGGCGTCGAATAGGGTCCGCATCTTGCGGCTGATCGTCCACAGCTCTTCGGAGAACGTCATCTTAGCCGTCATGGTGGATTCGATTAGCAGGCATATTGATAGGATACTAATAATATGCGGACTTCTATAAGCCCTCCGTCGCCCGGTTTCAAGATCAAGCGCTGGAAATCCCTCATCGCGTCCCGCTTCGGAGTCTCGGGCTTGTGCGTCCTGCCGAGGTGGTGGAAATCCGGTGTTTAAATTGTTGTTCTTGCGCCCCGGACATCATAGCTTGCGCGGATATTTCCAACCAAAGGTCGAAGTGCAACCATCTTGCCTCCTCCATCACGCCAATCCGCTTCCGCTTCCGTCGGCGCCGTCCGCCGCGCCTTCGCTCCCTGGGCCGATCCCGATGCCAAGCCGCTGATCCGCTTCGAGAACGTCACGAAGCGCTTCGGCGAAGCGGTGGCGGTGGATCACCTGACGCTGGATATCTTCGAGGGCGAGTTCTTCTGCCTGCTTGGCCCTTCCGGCTGCGGCAAGACCACGCTCATGCGAATGCTCGCCGGATTCGAGTTTCCGACCGAGGGCGTGATCACCCTGGCGGGCCAGAGCCTGGAAGGTGTTCCGCCCTACCGCCGCCCCGTGAACATGATGTTCCAGTCTTACGCGCTCTTCCCCCATATGAGCGTGGAGAAGAACATCGCCTTCGGCCTGAGGCAGGACGGTTTGCCCAAATCTGAAATTTTAGACCGCGTGGGCGAGATGCTGCGCCTCGTGCAGCTGGAGAAGCTCGCCAAGCGCTATCCGAGCCAGCTTTCCGGCGGCCAGCGGCAGCGCGTGGCGCTGGCCCGCGCGCTCGCGAAGCGGCCGAAGGTGCTCCTGCTCGACGAGCCGCTCGGCGCTCTCGACAAGAAGCTGCGCGAAGAGACGCAGTTCGAGCTGATGGACATTCAGCACGAACTCGGCATGACCTTCGTGGTGGTTACCCACGATCAGGAGGAGGCGATGACCATGGCGGACCGCATCGCGGTCATGGACCATGGCCGCATCGTGCAGGTGGCGACCCCCGGTGAGATCTACGAGCAGCCCAAGACGCGCTTCATCGCTGAATTCGTCGGCGACGTGAATATTCTGGAAGGCCACGTGCAGGGGCAGGAGAACGGCCTCTGGCACGTGAAGTCGCCTTCCGCGGAGATGCCGCTCACTATCGACGATCCCGACGAGGTTCTGCATTCGGGCCAAGCGGTCGCGATTGCCGTCCGGCCCGAGAAGATGGTCGTTCAGCGTGAGAAGCCGGGACCCGAGGCCGTGAACGTGCTCACCGGCGAGGTGTGGGACATCGGCTATCTTGGAGACTGGACGGTCTACCGGATCAGGCTCGAGACCGGCGAGATTCTCCGCGTGTCCTGCGCGAACGTGTCGAGATTCGTGGAGAGTCCCATCGATTGGGACGAGCAGGTCTATGTCACCTTCGCGCCGGGTGCGGCGGTCATTCTGGCGGAATAGCCATGAAAGAACGTTCGTTCACGAAGAGGCTCACCTCGGGACTGGTGCCCGCCATACCGTATCTGTGGCTCGGCGTGTTCTTCCTCGTCCCGTTCCTGATCGTGTTCAAGATCAGCCTGTCGGATCCGGCGATCGCCCAGCCGCCCTACAAGCCAGTCTTCGAATGGAGCGACATCACCGGGTTCTTCAGCGCTCTCGACGTCGAGAATTTCGAGCTGCTCACGCAGGATGATCTCTACTTCCGGGCAACGCTCTCGTCCGTGCGCATCGCCGCGATCTCGACGATCCTGCTCCTTCTCGTGGGCTTTCCCATCGCCTACGGGATGGCGCGCGCGCCGGAACGGCACCGTTCGCTGCTGGTGGCCCTCGTCATCCTCCCGTTCTGGACGAGCTTTCTCATCCGCATCTATGCGTGGATCGCGATCCTGAAGCCGGAAGGGCTGCTCACGCAGGCTCTCACGGGAATGGGCCTCATCTCGGAGCCCCTCGATATCCTCAACACGGAATGGGCGGTCTATATCGGCATCGTCTACGCCTACCTGCCCTTCATGGTGCTGCCGCTCTACGCGACGCTGGAGAAGATGGACGACACGCTGCTCGAAGCTGCTCTCGATCTCGGCTCCACGCCGTGGCGCTCCTTCTGGACGATCACGGTGCCGCTCGCAATGCCCGGCATCATCGCCGGCTCCCTGCTGTGCTTCATCCCCGCAGTGGGCGAGTTCGTGATCCCGGATCTGCTCGGCGGATCCGAGACGCTCATGATCGGCCGCCAGCTCTGGAGCGAGTTCTTCTCGAACCGCGACTGGCCGCTCGCCTCCGCCGTCGCCATCCTGCTGCTCATCGTTCTCGTTCTGCCCATCGTGATCTACCGCGACGTCGAGGCGCGGCGCATGGAGACGCGGCCATGACCCGGCGCCTGAGCATCTTCAACGTCACGTCCCTGGTTCTGGGATTCGCGTTCCTCTATCTGCCGATCCTGCTGCTGGTCGTCTATTCCTTCAACAGCTCGCGGCTCGTCACGGTGTGGGGGGGCTTCTCGACCCAGTGGTACGGGGCTCTGTTCCGCAACCAGGCGCTCATGGAGGCCGCCTGGGTGACGCTGCGGATCGCGCTTCTGTCCGCGAGCATCGCAACGGTGCTGGGCACGCTCGCGGCCCTGGCGCTCACGCGCTATGGGCGCTTCCCCGGGCGGACGCTGTTCACAGGCATGGTCTATGCGCCCATGGTCATGCCGGAGGTCATTACCGGCCTGTCGCTGCTGTTGTTCTTCGTGGCCATCGATCTCGATCGTGGCTTCTGGACGATCACGCTCGCCCACACCACGCTCACCATGTGCTTCGTCACGGTTGTTGTGCAGGCCCGTCTCATGACCTTCGACCGCTCGCTGGAGGAGGCCGCGATGGATCTCGGGGCGCCACCGTTGCGCACGTTCTTCTCCGTGACGTTGCCGCTGATCGCGCCGTCCATCGTGGCGGGTTTTCTGCTGGCATTCACCCTGTCGCTCGACGATCTGGTGGTCGCGAGCTTCAACACGGGTCCGGGCGCGACGACGCTGCCGATCAGGATCTACAGCCAGGTCCGCCTCGGCCTCTCCCCGGAGATCAACGCCGCCTCGACCATTCTGATCGGCCTCGTGACGCTCGGCGTGATCTCGGCGACCCTGCTCAGCAAGCGTTCGGTGCTGCGCTCACGGCGCAACGCTCACTGAACGGCCGTCTGCGGCGTCGGCTCTTCGGGAGGGATTC
The DNA here is from genome assembly GCA_031181145.1 of Microvirga sp. Taxonomy (GTDB): domain Bacteria; phylum Pseudomonadota; class Alphaproteobacteria; order Rhizobiales; family Beijerinckiaceae; genus Microvirga. The sequence goes on along the minus strand of JAPSLB010000023.1, from coordinate 2,085 downwards.
GGGCGGCGGGGAGGAGGGGCTTCGCCGCACCGGACCTCTCGATCAATGAGCGGGCGTCGGGGATGACGCTGATGTTGTCCCACCCGCCGTCGATCTCGAAAGCGATGACAGGTGTCTTCCGGGAGCCCGCGGACGCAACCTCCGCCTTCAGGTTGAGCGTACGGTCTACCATCAGCACCTCACCCTTGAGTTGCGCGGTCAGTTCCTCGGATGTGAGCCTGCCTTCCGTTACTTCGCCCACGCCGTTCTGAACGACGACCTGCGCCCGCGCTTCATGGAAGGGCGTGCGGCCGCCTTTCCAGTTGAGCGAGGCAAGGAGGGGATGCTTCTCGACGCGCTTCAGGGCATCGCCGAGGGCAATGCCGATGAGCTCGCCCTTGCGTATAGTGACCGTGCTGTGACCTTGCGCCCGACGGACCACTTCGTCCGGGTTCTTGCCCTTGCCCTCGAAGGCGAATTGCCCCTGAGCCTGGCCCGTGATCCAGCGCGGTTCTCCCACGCTGGTCAGGAAGGAGGCGATCTGGATGCCCGTAAAGCTGCCCTGGCTCTTGAGCTCCGTGGCGCCATTGGCGGAGACGAGCGACAGGCGGCCCTTCAGGCTGCCGTCGTGAAAGCCGGCGCGGCCGATGGAGGCTTCGATCTCTCCAGGACGAACGAGAACGCTGGCGGCCATGTCCTCGACGCGCAGCTTCCCCAGCCGGGCCGAGGCGGCCGAGAGACGCAGATCGAGATCGCTGCCCGTGACATGGGTGAGATCGAGCGTTTCCTCGCTCCATGATCCGGAGGAGGTGCGTGCCTGAGCGAAAGGTGCGAAGAGATCGGTGAGATCCAGATCTTCCGCCGCAAGGGTACCTGTGATCACGGGCCGTTTCGCATCGAAGCGAACGGCCATCGTGCCCTCCAGCTTGTCATTGCCCAGCTTGACGGAAACAGAGGGCCAGGACAGACGCCGGCGATCCATCGAGAAGTCACCCTTTACGGCGAACGCCCGGATCAGGGAGCCGAAGGGCAGCTTCACCCCGCTCCAGCGGGTGAAGTCGCGCACGGATCGGGCTTCGATGGAGCCTTCACCCGTCAGGCTGGGATTGGGGCCGAGCTGAGCTTCCCCTTGCATGCTCAGGCGGGCAGCAGGGGCGGCGACGGTCAGCCTCAAGGGGGAAATGTCGCCGGATACGAGCCGGTCCGGATAGACGGTTGCCTCCGTGAGAATGACCCGCTCGCCCCGCCACAGGGCATTCCCATAGGCTGTGAGGGGATCATTCTCGCCCACCCATCGGATGACCAGTTCCGCGATTTCCAGATCCGCATCCTTGAGATCGGTCCAGCGAATGCTGGTTCGGTTGAGGATCAGCCGTCGGGCATGGAGGGTCCGGGAGCGGCTTTTGAACGCATCTGCCCAGTTCACCGCCCTGAGAGCTTGGGCAGAGGCCGTGATCCGGCTGTCGCTCAGGTCGAAGTCGGAGAGTTCGATCCGTCCGAACAGGAGGGGGAGGATCCGGATCTCGCCGCGCAGGGTCCCGCCCTCGGCCTCAAGCGCCTGATCCGGAAACCGGATCGTCACGTCCTCGAACTTGACCCGCGGGATCGGCAGAACCGCAAAGGTACTGCGGCCATTGACCGTCAGGTCCAGCCCGTAGCGTTCCTTCATGTGGTCGGAGAGCGAGGACGACAGGCCGTTCTCCCTGAGGGTCCAGGGAGCGGCCGCTGCTCCGATGAGGGCAAGGGCAACCAGCGCGATGAGGGAGATGACGCGGCGAGACATAGCTTTTGAGTGTTTAGACCTTATGCCCCGTCTCGCAAGGGTTGGAGAACGAGCAGCCTGTGGGCGACGGGGCCGAATAAGCAATTGATCTCATATATCCACAGGAAGGGATTGTCTAAATTGAGGCCAAGTTGCACCGTGGGGCAATCTCGTTCCAAGACCCTGAAGGGCGGCCCAGATCAGGAGGAATCGGTTGATGAACAAGGTTTACGGCGATGCGCGTTCTGCGCTGGCTGGCGTGGTGAAGGACGGGATGACGATCATGGCCGGGGGGTTTGGCCTGTGCGGCATCCCGGAGGCGCTGATCGAGGCGATCCGTGAGT
>JAPSLB010000001.1 GCA_031181145.1 Microvirga sp. | reverse complement strand
GGCGGGCGGCTGGACCAACGACTTCCTGGTGAAAGACGGTTTGCGCAACGGCAATCCCATCCTGGCCTGCACGCCGGAGCTGGCAGAGGCCCTCATGGCCGCAACGGGAATCGCCCAGAAGCCCTGATCTCCACTTGCCATCATCAACAGGGATCTTACCGCCGGTTCCGTTGCAACTCCTGAAAGAGGTCAAGCGAAGACCGGACAGGGACGCGCGTTACGCGGCTGCGCTGAACAGGATAGCAATGAAGTCGCGCTGAGCGCCGATATCATTCGCTGGTGCGCGCACAACCTGCCCCTTGCGGATCACGGCCATCGCCTCATAGCCAGCGAGCGTCTGCGAGGCGGGAATTTCACCTGCCGGAGTTTAGCAAAGCGCCAGAGTTCTCCACCCCGATTCATGGATGTCGTCGAGATCGGGTAAGCGGCGTTCCTGTCGACTGTGATGGTCCGCGGATTGATCGTGTGTGCCTGCTTCAGTGTTTTCCGGAAGAACCGTCGGAGGGCAGCCGCATCCTGCTTGAGCGAAAGCAGAAAGGCGATTGTCTGCCTGGCAGCATCCACTGCACAGTACACCCATTTCCCCTCCACTCGGATATAGGTTTCGCCGATCCGCCAAGAGCCGTTCGTCATACGACGCTACGGACGGACGCGCTTATCGAACTCAGGTGCATAAGCCTAGATCCACCGGAACAGGGTGGTGTGATCGACCTGAACGCCTCGATCGGCGAACATGCGCTCAAGATCGCGGTAGCTGATGGGGAATTGTAGGTACCAGCGGACCGCCCACAGAATGATCTCCGCCGTGAACTGCCGGCCTTTGAGCAGGTTCTTGTTATTTTGCTTCGCTGCCGGCCCTATTCGCCACTCTCATCCCGTGCTCGGATACGGCAAGCATCAAAACTGCAACGATTCCCCATCAATTTCGTGTGGTGGGAAGAAAGATCGGTGATCATCGGAGGTTCTCAATTGTGTCGAATAATTGGAATGACTGAGAGGAGGCGCAGTTCTTGAACAAGGGAGACCATCGATTCTCGCCAGCCAGTATGCTTGGAACAGTGTGGGCGGCTGATGAAGTAGAACACTGCTGAAAGTCACCGCACCACAGCTCCGATGCCTGCCCAAACGACATAACTGACCCCGACATCAATCGTTTTCAGGGACATGCTGAGAAAATACAACGTAAGCAGGAAGAAAACGATGGCAGCGATCGAGCATCTTATGACGGTAAAGGCTTGGCTGCCCCCGACGCTGAGCGCGTAACCGATCTCGAAGGCGCTTGTGAGGAGAAGCATGGCCCATGCACGCCTGTTGTTCTCGTTTTTGTAGTCTCTTGTCGTCATTTCTGCTTCCTTTCTGTTCGGACGATAGTTGAGCGAATGAAGCGATGACTTGCCGGCTGGCTGGGAAAAGGAACTCGGGTGGACGCTGCTGATCGTGAAACGACCGCGCCGCTTTGCGTGGGTGCCTGTTGATCAAACGCCACCCGAGAGGCCGGCGGGTTTTGCTGTTCTGCCTCAATGCCGGCTCATCGAGCGCACCTTCGCGTGGCTCAGCTGCAGTAGCGTTCAGTTCCGGTCCTCCACCGTTAATCGCTCTTGGCGAGTGCTCTGGTCGAACGCATATGAACCGCACGATCAACGAGGGACCGTTGAACAGCGCCACTCTGCCAAGCTGCTAGAAGAATAGTCTTAACTGGGTAAGGCTGTGATCCCAACATGCTTCGGTAATCGGAGGGGTCAAAATCGGCTAAGGCTTCAAAGATCGGTGTGGAAGATATTGGGCAAGCCATCGAGCTGGGAGAGCCAGCTCGCGGGTGCCGTTACGAACGAGATGCACGGATTGCAAGTATTCCGCTTGTAAGCCTGGCAATGCGATGATCTCCAAGTCACCATGATCGAGATCTTCCTGGACAAGATGCTGGGGCACATAACCCCAACCAAGACCTGCCCGGAGGAATGCCAGCTTGGTAGTTAAATCGTCAACGCACCACGTTTTTAGCTGAGGCTGGCTTGTCTCTAAAGGCGCAGGAAGCCGTTCTCCCTGTATCGTGACCTGGATATGCTTGGCCCAGTCGACACCCCCCACGACAGTAAGACGGTCGGCACAGAGACTGTGCCCTCTGCTGACGACCGGGATTAGGGGGAGCATTGGAAGAGGCTCATGGACGAGCGGCTCGGGTATTGTCGTTGGAGCTGTCACGATCCCGAGAATACATAGACTGTTAAGGACCCGGTCGACGACAATATGACTCGCTGCCGACTGGATCTCGATGCCGATGGACGGAAAAGCATTTTGAAATGCCGCCATCGCTCCTGTCAGGGTCGCAAGGGGATAGTGAATATCCACTCCAATGACGAGGGTAGTGGTGTCTCCCTCGCGGAGAAGCCTAGCGCTCTCGCGCAGAGCATCTGTCCGCGAGAGGATTGCTTTCATTTCTTGCAGTAAAGGCCCAGCCGCGCTCGTAGGGCGGGCCCGCTGCGCCGATCGATCGAAAAGCTGCACACCGAGCTGACGCTCGAGGGCCATCACCGCATAGCTTACGGCTGACTGCGTCCTGTTGAACCGTCTTGCCGCGCCCGAAAGGCTACCCGCATCCGCGACTGCGAGAGCAATCTTCATCTGGTCCAGGGAAAGGCCCTCGATATTCATAGAGGTTCACATCGCTATCAATAAGTATGGACATGAATAATTATCTTATACTTCCATGGCAATATCGTTATGTACGAAGCCCATGTAATCGCGAGGATGGTAATAGCAAGTGTCACCTTGTTCAACCTATATGTTTAGAGAGTAATGCAATTTAAAATTTATATATACTCTAAAACGCAACTTAGTAACCTATTCCTACAACGAATTTCATATAGATTTTTATTGGTAAGTACTTTAATCATCAGGATACCATCAATTTTCAGCCCTACCCTGAAATCCAATCGCACGCTTGAGATCGCGAGGCCTGTGATGACACCGTTCCACATAGCCAACTTATGCGCTTTCACATGCCTTGTGATTCTCGTCCTTCTAACGATCTGGATTGATTGGCAGCAGCAAATCATCCCAAACGAGATCAGCTTAGGCCTCCTTTCGTGTGGATTGGCCTACGGTGCCTTTGTTCCACATCTACCCTGGTCTGCTTTAATCGGAGGTGTTGCGGCGGGTGCCGGATCACTTGGAATCTTGGCTGCGATCTTTCGCCTCTGTCGGGGGCATGACGGATTGGGAATAGGAGACATCAAATTAGCCGCTGCTGCGGGAGCGTGGGTCGGCTGGGAAGGTTTAGCTCCGCTGCTGGTCCTCGCATCGTCGATGGCGCTTCTCACAGCCATGTCTAAGCGGATCTACTCGGGACAAGAGATCACCCTGTCGACACGGCTTCCTTTCGGCCCGTTCATTGGAACTGCGCTCATCATTGTATGGTCCGTCCAGACAAGTGGCATAGTATTCTCGCCGGGACTGCTGTGAGATGCCGACCAAGCAATTCTTTCAAAGCCATGAGCCGGGCGTTGTTGATGAAATCGTCGCATACGCGGTGGCAGTAGGAAGCCTGAATGTGCAAGCATTCGAGCGTGGTCGCCGTGCTGCGCAATCGAGCGGAGAGCGTCTCGATATCGTGCTCAACAAGTTAGGTCTCATCTCGGATGATGCTCTGGTTGAAGCTTGGTCCCACGTTACTGGGCTTGGTATCATCAATCCCGATGCGTATCCGGAGATAGCGATCCTTCCCGAGATCCTGACAGCTCCTTTTCTCCTGCATTCCAAGATTCTGCCGGTACGCGTTAAAGAGGGAGAATTAGAGCTTGCGGTAATTGATCCCCTAGATCGGTTCTCCCCGGCAGCCGTCAGCGCCAAAACGGGCCTCCCGGTTCGGTGCCTACTCGCTAGGCCCGGCGAATTCGAAACCATCATGAAGAGGCTCTATGACGGTGATCATCGGAAGACAGATGACGATACAATAGAGGCCGACGCTTCCCTGTCGCTCGATGTCGAGCGACTGCGAGATCTTGCGAGCGATGCGCCAGTCATCCGGATCGTCAGTACCTTGATTGACCGGGCGATAGAACTCAGAGCGTCCGACGTTCATGTCATGGCCAAGCGGGACGGCTTGAGGGTCCGCTACCGAATCGACGGTATTCTTCAGGACGTAGAGCCTCCCTCAGCGCAACTGCATGCCGCGATCGTTTCGCGACTGAAGATCATGGCGGGATTGGACATTGCAGAACGCAGACTTCCGCAGGATGGGCGCATCCGGATCGCTTGGCGGGGACGAGAAATCGATCTGCGTATCGCCACAATGCCGCATGTCAATGGCGAGGGCGTGGTTTTGCGTATTCTTGATCGCTCCGCGACCGCTCTCGACTTTGCCACACTCGGTCTGTCGAAAAGCATCATCGAGACTCTAGATCAGGTTCTAGCGGAGCCGCACGGTATTTTTCTCGTCACAGGGCCGACGGGATCAGGCAAGACCACGACTCTCTATGCTGCCCTTCAGGCCATGTCCCATCCGAGCCGGAACATTGTCACAGTCGAAGATCCAGTCGAGTATCACCTCGATGGGATCAACCAGATTCAGGTCAGCCGTAAGATCGGCCTCGACTTCGCCGGTTCGCTGCGCGCCGTATTGCGGCAAGATCCCGACATTATCATGGTCGGCGAAATCCGCGACCACGAGACTGCTATCGTCGCAAACCAAGCGGCTTTGACAGGTCACTTCGTGCTTGCGACCCTCCATACCAATTCGGCCTTGGCAGCCTTACCCCGTCTCATCGACATGGGCATCGAGCCTTATCTTCTAGCATCCACGCTCAAGGGGGCGATGGCACAACGTCTCGTGCGTCGCCTCTGCCCGCATTGCTGCGAGCCGGTAGAAGTGCCTTTTGAAGTGATCGGACAGTTGCACGACGCCGGCCGTCACACAGGGCGTCGCCGGGTTTTTCGGCCTGTTGGCTGCGCACGATGCCAGGGCAGTGGCTATGCGGGTCGGGTGGCTCTGGCCGAGATCATGACCATGACCCAGGCTATCCGTGCCTGCCTTCTGAAGCGCGCAGATGAATCGCGCCTTGCTGCGGCGGCAAGAAATGATGGCTTCCGCTCTCTTCTGGAGGACGGACTCGCCAAAGCTGAAGCTGGGCTCACAAGTCTTGAAGAAGTTATGCGCGTGGTGGGATCAGGATGATGCCACATTTCTATTTCGTCGCAGTGTCGATAGATAATGAACACCACCGCGGATTCCTGGAGGCCGACAGTCCAGATGCGGCGCTTCGCGAACTCAACCGGCGGAACTGGATCGTCATCGCACTGCAGCCTCGTTCCAGATTGGCATCGGTCTGGGTATCGCTGAACCGGGATATATCCATGACGCCGGCTTTTCGTCGGGCTGAGCTTGCGACCCTTACACGGGAATGGGGTACTCTGATCGATGCGGGGATCACGGTCGAGGAGGCCTTGAGGCTCTCGCTCGCCGGTATGTCCAGGTCTCATGTTCGGGCTCTGATCGCCGCCGTTCGTGAAGACGTCAAAGGCGGCACCCCGCTGCACGACGCCCTCGTGCGACATGAAAGTGCCTTTCCGAAAACCTATGTCATGTTCGTGCGGGCTGCGGAAGCTAGTGGCACGCTTGGTCCGGCCCTCCTGCGCCTCGCGAGCGACTTGGAGATGCAGTGCTCGGTCGCCGCCGAGATCCGTCAGTCTCTTCTCTATCCGGCCTTCCTGCTCACAACGGCAACGATTGCAATCGTTATTCTTCTGAGCATCGTGGTGCCCAATCTTGAAGAGCTCTTCAATGAGCGTAGTATCGCTGACCTTCCTCTCGCAACACGTCTTGTCATCGGTGCAAGCCATGTGATGCGCGACTACGGTTGGCTGCTTCTGCTTAGTGCGGTGCTCCTCGTTGGCGGGACTATCGCGGCCACCTGGACCGAGCGTGGCAAGAACTTTCTGGACCGGATCGCTCTTGGTCTACCCCTCAGCGCTCGGATCATCCGCTCACTAGAAACAGGTCGGCTGATGCGCAGCTTCAGCGCTCTGGCGGCAGGGGGCGTTCCAATCGGAATATCCATGCCGCTTGCCGTTGACACTGTGCGGAATACGGTGATCCGCCAAAAGCTGGAAGCTGCCTATAAGGCCATCATCACCGGCACTTCCATCAGCGATGCGCTGGCGGATTCCGGCGTGTTCCCTGCAGATGCCATTGGCCTGGTCCGTGTCGGAGAAAGAACTGGGCGCCTTGAGGCGGCCATGGCACGCATCGGTGCACTTCACGACGAACGTGCCAGACGCGCTCTGAAAGGCCTAACCAACCTGATCACGCCGCTCCTCACTGTCTTCTTCGGCCTTCTCACAGGCCTTATCGTCTACGCGATGTTGTCCACTATCCTCAGCATCAACGAGCTTGCCAATTAATGATACTCGCCATGTTTCGCCAACGCCCTGGAAATGCTCTCCGCCGATGCGTCGCCGATGAACAGGGGATAACCCTGCTCGAAATTCTTGTTGTCATGGTAATCTTAGGCCTTCTTGCAACGCTAGGCTCGATTCAGCTGATCAGTTACCTCGGTCGAGCGAAAACCGATACTGCGCGGCTGCAGATACAAGAGTTGACGACGGCCATCGATCTTTTTCGAATCGATGTGGGCCGAGTTCCCAGCACGTCGGAAGGGTTGCTTGCCTTACTCGAACCGCCAGCAGGCATCCGTACATGGCGGGGCCCCTACATGCGTAAGCGGTCGGCACTGACCGATCCCTGGGGCCGTGCCTATCTCTACAAGGCGCCCGGGGGCAGCCGCGAATATGAAATCACTAGCTTCGGCGCTGATGGGCGGAGTGGAGGCGATAACGAGAACCGTGATGTCGCCAATTGATCGACGCACTGAGCACGGCTTCACGCTTCTTGAGGTGCTCGCCGCCATTATGGTCCTTTCGCTCATAGCTTTCAGCCTCGGCGCTGCCATGTCCGGGGGGCGCAGCCGGGCCGTGCTGTCAGACGCTCAATCCTCTCTCGACGAGGCTCTGATAGCGGCACGCAGTGCCGCCCAAACTCGAGGAGTCACAACTTTTGTTAGCTTTGATCTTGCAGGACGGCGCCTGCGGATAAGCACATTATCAAGCTGGCGGCTGCTGCCTCAAGAGATCAGTATTTCGCTCGTAACAGCCAATGAACTCACCTTTGCAGGCCTGCCGACAATAGCCTTCCTTCCGGATGGAACGAGTTCAGGCGGAGATATCACTATGTCTATCGGAGCGCAGTATGTCGTGCGCCGCATCGATTGGTTGACAGGAGCGCTCCTTGACGGTGACAGTTAAAAGCCGAGAGGAAGGGTTCACTCTCCTTGAAGTACTGGTGGCCCTGGCCATTTTGGGGAGCGTTGTTGCGGCAATCTTTTCTGTCGTTTCTAACAACCGCCTCTCGCAGACTAGGGCGGACATGCGCTGGCGTATGGCCTTCCTTGCCGACGCACTCGTGCAAGGTGTCGGCCTAGAAACCCCTCTGGCTCCGGGGCGCTGGGAGGGATCAAGAGAAGGGTTCTCCTGGAATCTCGATGTGACGCCTTACATGGCGGGGCGTGGAAAAGGCCGCAGCACGCAGCTCCATGAGATCAGGGTCAAGGTTTCATCGCAGGCTTACGGCAGCGAATCTATCACGCTTGCGACATTACGTTTGTCGGAGCGGCACCCGTGATATCACCTTCGACGTTCTCGCCAGCCGAAAAGGGCTTTGCTCTCCTAGATATGCTGGTCGGCATAGCTGTCGTCGGCCTTTTCCTGTCTGTGCTGGTAGCTTCCGTTTCCTTCGTTACCCACCAGCAGAGCGTGTTGCGCAGGCGCGAGGAAGCAAGGGAAGGCGCGTTGGCCGTCAAGCGCCTCATGAATAGCCTCGTCAACGGTGCACCGGTCCTGGCCAGACTGGAACAGCGCCCGGATCTGTTCGGTTCGGACACGACATTCTCCATCCGCTCTACCGGCCCGATCGTCCTAGCTCTTCCCGAGCCCAGCATTTTTCGGATTGCGGCGATTCCGAGCAATGAAGGCATTGATCTAGTCGCATCGTGGACCGATCCTCAAGCGAACAGTGAAAGGCACAGGACCATCGCCCGAGGATTGGCGGAGGCTTCGTTCACTTATCTCGTAGGAGATCCAAAGCAGGGCAGGAAACGTTGGCTCCCGATGGCTCCGGACGGAACCGGGCGGATCGAAGCCGTGCGCCTGACCTTGCGATCCATCGAGGCCGGCTCGAGCATTCAAATCATCACCCCTATCCGCAGCGAGGTTGCGGCGCTCTGCGCCTACCCAGCGAATACTCCAGTTTGCCGGGCGAGAACCCCATGAGTAACACGCGCGGTTCGCCTCAGCTCTTGAGAGTTCGTCTCACCAGATTCTTGCAATGGTGGAAGGCCACGCTGCTCGATGTACTCCCGGGAACGCTGACCGAGCTTGCAGCTGGCGATATGCGGAGTATTCGGATTTTCTCCGCGCTTGAAACCGTATCGCTTGTCGATCACCGGCAAAGGGAACTTCTGAAGGTCGTATGGGAAAGATCTGAGGGTAGATGGAAGCTGGACGAGGCTTGGCAGCAGATCGCCACTGTGATGAGAACACGCCCGGTCGAACTGTACCTGGCCGAGTCGGAGATCCTCAGGCAGGAAGTGTACTTGCCGCACGCCGCGCTCGTGAACCTGAATGGCGCCGTTAGACACTGCTTGCCAACATGGAGTCCCTTTTCTCCCGATGATGTCCATGTGGCGGCGGTCCATGTGGGATCGGGCCATCAGGCTCGCGTCGAGCTGAGATATGCGATGCGAGAGGTGATCGATCCCATTCTCTCCAAGGCAGCGGATCAAGGACTTCATGTCGATCGCATAATCCTGGGAGATGATCGTTGGAACGTGGCTATCACCGAACAGACGGCGCGAATCAAGCGGCAGCAATGGATTGACGGCGTGCTCGCCGCAGGCGCCATACTGCTCGCCGCCTTCGTGCTCCAAACCATCTGGATGCAGCAGACTATTGCTATTGAGCAGATGAAGCGCGCGCTTCAGTACGAGGTTAGCTTTGCTCGTAAGCAAGAGGAACTTGAGGTCGCTATTGAGCGCGCTATAGCACTCCGCAAATCAGCAAATGCTGAGAGGCAGGCAACGCCATCTGTCTCTCAACTTCTAACAAGTATCAGCAGCTTTCTTCCAACAGATGCTGCTATTGTCAGGCTGGAGTTCGATCAGAAGCAAGGGCTGGTGAGCATCGAGCAAAGATCGCCGAGCAATCTCACGTCGTCCCTGGCCAGATCTCCGCTCCTCAAAGACATCCAATTCCACCAGAGTGCCATTCCATCACTCACGCATATTGGGCAGCCGGGAAATGTGATTCAAACCTTCTCGTTCACGCTGGTCGCGGAGGCCCGATGATTCAGATCGTTCAACGCGCAGGAGCACTTGGATTGTTGGTACTCGCGATCGTTGTGTTTGCGGGAGCAACGGTGATGCCGTTTATAATGTCTTACCTTGATAGAGAGATCGAGCTTAATCTCGCGCAGGGGCGCCATGCGAGCCTGGTCACGCGTCGCAAGGACCCTTCCCTTCTTACGCGGCAGTTCGAAAGCCTCATGGGTGACATGACTGCTTCGGGTCCGGTGACGGCTGCGTCGGACGATGAGGCCGTACTTATGGCCGAGCAGCACATCCGTGCCGTTCTCGACAGACGACAGGTCCCTCTGACCAATTGGTCTGTGCTGCCGGGAAGCGAGATTCGAGGCTTGCGCACTTTGCAAGCCGAACTGGCTTTTGTCGTGCCTTCATCGAGTGTGATCGCAACGTTATCTGCTCTTGAGAGTGGCCGCCCTACGGTGTTCTTCGAGCGAGTTGTCGTCCGCAAGCAGAGGGCAGGCCCGGCGTCTGGGGGCGGTAGGGCAGGAGAGCAGACTGAAGTCTCGGGCACTGTTCGGCTGCTCGTCGTAACTCCTGACAGTCTGACGAGGCCACGCTCATGACGCTGCGTCGTACCACCCTCATCGTTGTCAATCTTGTGTTCAGTTTCATGCTTGTTGTCTTACGGACGTGGCCTGGTAATGATCCGATGGCCGCGACAGGATCGCCCAAGGATTTTGCCTGGGTCGATCTGATGCGAAGATCCGGCTATTCCGGCTCCATTTCTCCGGCTGCTCCCGGGCTGATTGATGACGAGGCAGCAGCGTCTGCCGACATTCAAGTCGTGGGAATCCTCATCAATGGCGATCGCCGGTTGGCCATCGTTGTGACCGACGGCGTGGATAGGCCGCAGCGGGTTTCTGAAGGAGATCGTGTTCAAGGTCGCAGGATTACCCATATCAGGCCCCGTTCCATCGAAGTCGATGAGGCGGGCACTCATCTCGAATTTCCTCTCGATCAGCCGCGGAGCCAGCCATGATGTTTCGTGCAGAAGTGATCGTGAGACGGGACGGATTCGCCTTGGTCACGGCGCTGATCGTCTTCGCGGTTCTCTCGTCTACGGCAACGGCGATCATGATTGGATCACGCAACGCAGCAAGGGCGGCGAGCAGCGAGGTGCGAGTCCTGAGTGCCCGTTATCTGGCCGACGCGGGGCTCATGCGTCTCGTCGCTTCCGCGGAGGATCCGACAGACGAGTTGCTCCAGCAGCTTCGCTCCACGAGGCAACCAGTGCGATGGGCTTACGCAGATGGAGTCATTGCCCTGTCGATGATCCCGGAAAGTGGAAAGATCGACGTGAATACCGGCGATCCAGAGCTCCTACGGCGCGCATTGCGCATTGCTGTGCAGGATGATCGGCGCGCCGAAGAGATAGCCGAATCCGTTTTCCAGGCGCGCGAGCGCAAACAGGTCTATACAACGCCTTTGGCTCTTCTGTCGCCCCGCGAGCGGCTTCTTCCAGTCGCATCGAGAATCCGATCCATGTTCACGGTCATGACCCAGCGCAAGGGGATCGACCCCGGCAGCGCTTCTGACGACGTGCTGCGAAGCCTTCCGGGAATGACCGCCCGGCAGATAGAGGTTCTTCGCGCTGCTCAGCGCGGAGTGGAATCGTTCAATGGTATATGGGAACGATCCTCCTATGCTGCTCTCTTCGAGCCGGAGCAACCGATCTACACACTTCTGGCCGTCGCCTATGCGCCGGACGGAACTGTGGCGAGACGGCAGGCGACCATCGCGGTCGATCCTCATTCGCGAAGATCTGCCATCGTGGTCTGGGGCGATCTGGTCGAGCCCCTCGAAATCCCCGGGGGAGCATTATGATGTCAATCCTTCGCCGGAGGACGCCCACCCTCCAACCGACCCAATCTTCGTGCTTGCCTGAAACTCAGATGCGTATGTTCTTGCTTGTGACGTTTGTTCTCATGACCATGATTGGCTGCTCCACGGAGAGGGAGCATCGCCTGCCACAGACCTTCGGGTTTCTTGGAAACGTAGCTCCATTCCTCACTTCGGGACGTCCCGCACGGGGAGATATTCAAGGTGTCGGAGACGATCCACGGCGCGCTTACGTCGAGATGGGACAGGAGGCAGGTCAGGTCTCTCCTGGAGCCGCAGTGGAGGAGGTCGGCACAGGCAAAATCTCCTTAAACTTTGTCAACGCGGATCTGCAGGAGTTCGTACGTGTACTTTTCGACGAGGTCTTGAAAGAAACCGTCGTCGTCGATCCCAACCTTCAGGGACGTATCACCGTGCGCACGAGCGAGCCGGTCAACAAAGCGACAGCGATCAGCCTCGTCCGTAATGTCTTACAAATGAACAACGCCAGTCTGACCAAGAACGGCCGCACCTACCGGGTCGCGGCTCTTGGCGGCGCCGGCATGCCCGCAGAGGGCGGAGTGGATAACATTCGGATCGTCCCGCTCAAGTTTCTGAATGCAGAGCAGGCCAAAGGAGTACTTCAGCCTTTTGTATCGAGAGGTATCACCATCGCGGCCAATTCAGGCGGCCGCTATCTGGCGATAGCTGGTGCGCCCGGCGATATCGATGGGCTGATTCAGGTTCTCGATAGCCTTGATGTAGATCAGATGCAGGGCATGTCGTTTGCTCTCCTGCCATTGAAGGAGGCTTCCTCCACAGCAGTAAGCGCGGAACTCACGCAGATGTTTGCTCAGGGCAATGAGGAAGGTTTCCGGGCCTTGCCGCTGACGCGGATGAATGCGGTTCTTCTCATCAGCCAAACGCCGCATTTGCTTGCCCGCGCAAAGGAATGGACCGGGCGCCTGGATCAGGCGAGCGGGGACAATCGTCGCGTTCATGTCTATCCCGTGCAAAACAGGCGCGCCACGGAGATCGCGCAGGTGCTCAACGGAATGCTTGGCAAGTCTGAAACCGGTTCGAAATCCGGCGATTCCACGACTGCTCCCCCCTTCACGCCGGCTCTCGCCGAGAGCGCGCCCACCGGCTTCTCGTTGACGGGACAGTCGGTAGCGGAGCTAGGGGCTGGAGCGGCCGCAAGCCCGACGACTACCCCGGCAATCACCAGGTCATCGAGCACCAGCATGTTCGACGCCGCTCCGATGATGCCGTCGAGTGGTTTCGGCTCCATCGAGAATGTCGACCGCCGAGCCGTTCAGGTTCGTGCCGACGTTTCCACGAACTCGCTCGTGGTCATGGCGAGGCCTGAGGAATACCGATTGATCGAAGCGGTGATTCGGCGTCTCGATGTGCTCCCCACACAGGTGTTGATCGAGGCCACGATCGTGGAGGTCTCGCTTAACGATGCCCTGCGCCACGGCGTACGCTGGTACTTCGAGCAGGGCAATCACGGAGTCTCGCTGTCGAATGGGGGGACCAATTCGACAAGGGAGCTTTTCCCAGGGTTCAACTACGTTTTCAAAATTCCGAAGGGTAAAGTCGTCGTAAATGCTCTCGAAAGCGTCACTGATGTCGAGATTATCTCATCGCCTGCCCTGACCGTCCTCGATAACCAGACCGCTACCTTGAAGGTCGGTGATCAGGTCCCTATCGCGACCCGCTCCTCTCGTAGCGTTACGAACCCTGAGGCGCCGATTGTCAATGACATCGAGTTCCGAGATACTGGCATTATCCTGTCCGTTACCCCACGTGTGAATGCAAGCGGCCTCGTCCTCCTTGACATCAGTCAGGAGGCGAGCAGTGTGGTGCCGACCAATACCTCGGCGATCGACTCACCTACGATCCGACAGCGCAAGATCAATAGCTCAGTGGCAGCGCAAAGCGGACAGGAGATCGTGCTCGGCGGTCTGATGTCTTCCAGCAAGGAAATGACCAAGGAAGGCCTGCCGCTTCTGAAAGATATTCCCGTCCTCGGCACTGTCTTCACCTCCAAGGGCATCCGTGACAAGGGGCGCACAGAACTCCTGATCATCATTCGCCCGGTCGTTCTTAGCAACCCACTGGATGTGTACAACGTGACGCAAGAAATCAAAGCACGCATGATGGACGTTGTTGGTCCGTCATATCATTAAATGACAACCATAAGTTATAAATTTCTTTATCTGTAATTGTATAATCGCAAGATCATCGAATCTACACATAGTAACTAACAAAATATCGAAGCTATCCGGGCCGGACCTTCCACGCTTTGATGGTCCCGTATCATAGGAATGAGAGAAAGGGGCACTTCGACACGCCGCCTCTCATCCTTGTCATACCGCCGCGTGACAGCAGAAGCCGGTGGTCGATTTAACAGATTGGGGGAAACGATGTCGGTCATGAATCGTATTTTGGCCATAAGCGTTAGTTTCACGTTCATCATGGCCCAGGTGCTTCCCGCTCAAAGTCTCCCCAGAACAGATGAGGAGATGCCACCTCCTCCACCGCCGTCGAGTCCCGTGCCGCCGAGTTCCGAGACGCCTAGTTACCAGACCAACTGGCTGGGTTTGGCGAATGCCCATTCCTGTGTCAGCAATCCTGTCGGAAGACTCCAGGCAATCCAAAACTACAACACACAGAGTTTTGTTCTTGGGTTCAACGCACCGAATCTCGGTGCTCGCTATACGAGAACCACGGAGAATATAGGACCAGTCACGGATCTGGGAGCGGTTGCCTCCGCAGGAGCTGTGGCGATCCGAGCCTTCCTGTGGAATTTTGGTCTTGCTCCCATCATCGATGGTGCAGCCGGGCATTGGGAAGTTCGAGGGGATGATCTCTGGGCCGATGGTGGTCAGAATCACCTCCAGGGGATGACCTTTTATCACGGCAACAACCCGCAAGTCACTCCGGGTACCTATGCTCTGGTTACCGGCAGCGACTGGCGTGGGGCCAGCCCTCCTGGCGTCGGCGGTGACCTGTTCTGGGTCAAGTTCGGCAGCCTTCCGAACGTTTTCTACAGCCCGCTGACACAGCCTGAGCGCGGTTCGCGGAGCAACATGGTGGGCGGCGGTTATCCCAATGTGAATGATAGAATCTTCAGGCACACGATCCTCAACCAAACGCATGCGGCCACTCCTCCAGGAGTGCCGTATGCAGGTCCGTCTTGGCACCCGGGAGGACCGCAATTCTACAATGGCGTCATTGCGGTCCCGCTTGAGTATGCTGACCCTTTTGGGGAGAACCTGGAAACAAGCGCTCAAGTCGTGTTTTTCGATGTCGGAAACAATCCGGAGAACCCGACTCAGATCTGGCCCGCGACTATCTACAAAAACGGCAAGGCCGGTGCCGTGGCGCTCTCACGGAACAATCTGGGACAATGGCTTGTCGCAACCTATGACAATGCGACGGTGACGGTCTACAAGACCGTCACCGCTGACATTTCGTCGGGTTGGCGGTTTGCCGCAGAAGCACGTGTTGGACAAGATTTCCCCGACCCTATGATCTCTCGCTTCCCAGGGCTGGGGAGCATCGATAGCAATGCTGGCCAGTATCAATCGCTGAACTTCGTCAACGGTTGCGACGGAAAGCTCTATCTCGTAGGGCTGAATAACTCCATGATGGGTTTCGGCACTGATTTTGCCGACGTATTCGAATGGGAGTATTCTTCGGCCGCTCAAAAGTATCAGTTCAGGAAGGTCCTGAAGGTCCAGATGAATGGTAACAGCCACTTCAACGACGCAAGTGGCCTCTATATCGGTGCCGGTGGCGAGATCCGAATCTATACCGCCGGTGGATACAGATCAGACAATCTTCCTGTCTTCACCCTCCGGGAGTTCGTCTCGCCCTAAAATCCTTGGGTCTATGAGCCAGAATGTCGAGCTTTCTCCCACTGCCCGCTTCCAAGCGGGCCTTTTTTGGGTGACCGACTGTCTCACGCGTCAGCCGGACGAGAAAGGGCCATTTCCTTTCTGAGAGCTGTGATCCCTAATGCTCCCCTGTGCGTCCTGAGCCGCTGCGAAGGTGCGGTTCTTTGTGATGTAGCCGTTTGGCGTGAACTGCTCTGCCAGAGCAATCGACTCGGCGATCTCTGGCCTTAGTCGGCAGTAACCTTTCATGATCCCTCCTGAGCGGAGCCAAAGCAGGACCGTTCGCCGAAATGACGTCGACTCTTGACAATGATGTTGAGTGGGGAGGTAGATTGCTGCTTGTTCAGGTCAGCACTGTCCCTCGGGGCTCGGCTCTACAGTTTTTAAAGGCTCTCGAAGTTGGCGCTTCAGGGGCTTTTCCTTTGCCTTTCGCGTAACCCTTCCTGTTAGCGCCATTTCCGCTTACTGCGGTTCATATCCTGCGGTGAAGTCGTTGGCGCATTCCTCGGGCGAGACCTCGTCCGGCAGCTCGCCGATGGCCTGCCGGCGCGCCGTCACCGCGCCGGATCGGGCGCGGCGCGCCCACCGAATGGCAGCTGAGACGCCACCGCCACCGCGGGCGGCCTGCCGCACCAAGACGCCGCCTGATGCTGTCCTGATCGCCCGCTCACGCCGGTCCTGACTGGCAGCGCGTGCCATGCCGGGCCTCCATGTCCGGAGACAAGCAGGCCATGTCGGATCTCAAACCGGACCCCGTTCTGACTCGGAATAGCCGGAAAAAGCTCTAGCGTCAGGAGAAGTCAAAGCCGTGCTGACAGGCTGGGATATCCCACCCGTCGATCCGTGGGCGGTCTTCCCGTCCGGCCGTGTTGCAAGCGCAAAGGCGCGGGCATTCACGGCCTTCAGGTGTAGTCACAGGAGGATTCGTGCTGGATTGATAGGAACGCGTCTGTGCACCCGATGTGCGCTCCGGAGGCCAACCACCCAACTTGGTCTGTTGTGGAAAGCACATGCAGGCAGACGGCCGCTCAACGCAGGATGAGCGGCAGGTAGAGAACGCCGATGGTACAACCTAAGGCGAAGACAGCGGTGATGGCGGCTGCTCGCGAGGGCAGGTCTCTATCTTGCTGCATGGTCTCCTCCTCAATCTTGAATCCGGGGTGCCGGTCGCGCAATGCCAAAGCAGCCTATTCCCGATGTCCTGAACACCTTGTTCGATGTCGCCGAGCCGCGATGCGGATATCATCGTGCGCCTGAGGTTCAGTGCAGGAATACGAGCCAGCCCGACAGCGCGAGCGGCGCAACGATGCCGAGGGCGAATGAGACGGCGTTGGCGGTCATGGCAGGTCACCTCATCACATGCCGGGACTTGCAGCGTGCAGTGCATGGAATACCCTAGTGGGTATCAGCCTGCAGTGCGGGACCGCACCCAGACGTGCGGTTTCGTCCGCTTTGCTGTCGGTAACCTCGACGCCCATGAAGAACTGGATCTGCTGACCTGTGGAGCGGCGGCAGGAAGGTGCAAGCCGGGTTCCTGCGGGCTGGAGCTTCGCAGAATTTGCGAAAGCCCGTTAAGCCCCGACACTTGCCCGCCTCTGATGACATGCCTCTTGCGTTCCCCGGCTCCTGCGGTTACCCCGCGGCAGAGTTGTCGATGATCAAGGGCGTGTCGAAGTACTCGATCTGAAGGGACGCGCCGAACCGCTCGGCAATCCGTTGCCGCCAGGCGTCGGAGTACATTGTCTCGGCCGCCTCCCGGCTCTCCCAGAGGTACAAGCCGCCTCCGATCCACGCCGAGCAAATGATACTTCCGGATCAGTCCTGCCGCTCCCCGAAGCTGGGGTGACGAGTGCTCATAGACAGTCTTCTCCTCGTCAGGCGAGAGATCCTAGGGAAGGGGAAAGCGCACGATGGCCGTGACCATCAGCGGCCCTTGAACCACTCAGGGGCAGCCTCAATCGGAACTAGGCCGTACCATCGCCGAGAGCTCTCCTGGTCGAGGTATGAGACACGCCAACATGTCGCCTCCTGGCACGAGGCGGAAGTATGCCGAAGGTCGGCACCTTCACCTGGGTCCGCCGCGACGGCTCGCCCATCGTCAGGGACATCGAGGAAACCTCTTGAACCTCTAGCCGCTAGAGGATGTAGGGTCGTCACGACTCGAAATGCAAGGATCGGACGATGACGGCAAACGTCGCTCCCCAGAAGATCAGGTACCGCGTTCAAGGAATGGATTGCGCCTCCTGCGCCCGCAAGATCGAAACCGCACTGACCCGCGTGCCCGGTGTCTCCGACATCAGCATCAGCACGACAACCGAGACCCTGCGCCTGCGTGCTGCGGAACGCGCAACGGGCGAGCAGATCGAGAAGGCGGTCCGCGATCTGGGATACGGTATTACGCCTGTGGAGGAGGGAAACCGGCATCATGACCATAGGGCCGATGACGCTCCTTGGTGGCAGTCCCCCAAGGGGCGGCTGACGCTCGTCTGCGGGCTGGCCCTTGCTGCCGCCTGGGGGCTGGCCGCGCTCCTGCCAGGTTATGAAGCGTGGCTCTACACCGCCGCGATGGCAATCGGCCTTGTGCCGATTGCCCGCCGAGCTATCTCCGCTGCGATGGCCGGCGCGCCTTTCACCATCGAAACCCTGATGAGCATCGCCGCGGTTGGCGCGGTGATCATCGGTGAGACAGAGGAGGCCGCCATCGTGGTGCTCCTCTTTCTCGTTGGGGAGCTCTTAGAGGGGGTCGCCGCGGGCCGTGCCCGTGCCAGCATCCGGTCGCTAACCAACCTAGTGCCCAAGACTGCCCTCATCGAGCGCAATGGTGGCCTGGAGGAAGTCGCGGCAGAGATCCTTGCCATGGGGGACGTGATCGCTGTCCGCCCCGGCGACCGGGTCCCGGCCGATGGTGTCATCGTCTCGGGCGAAAGCGCCATCGACGAGGCGCCGGTGACGGGCGAGAGCACCCCGAAACGAAAAGGCGGGGGAGACACGGTCTTCGCAGGCACCATCAACACCGACGGCGCCCTGCGGGTGCGGGTGACCGCCGAGGCACAGGACAACACCATTGCACGCGTCGTGCGCTTGGTCGAAGAAGCGCAGGAGGCCAAAGCACCGACCGAGCGCTTCATCGACCGCTTCTCGCGCTACTACACCCCCGCCGTCCTGGTCGTCGGCGCCCTGGTGGCCGTCCTGCCGCCGCTGCTTGCGGGTGAGCCCTGGGGCGAGTGGGCCTACAAGGGGTTAGCGGTGCTCTTGATCGGCTGCCCCTGCGCCCTGGTCATTTCCACCCCGGCCGCCATCGCAGCGGGCTTGGCAGCGGGTGCCCGGCGCGGGCTCCTGATCAAGGGGGGAGCAGTCCTGGAAACCCTTGGCAAGGTCACGGCCGTCGCCCTCGACAAGACCGGCACCCTCACCGAGGGACGGCCCAAGGTCAGCGACGTGATCGCCCTTGGCGAGGCCAGCGAGCGGGACGTCCTGGAGGACGCGGCCGCCCTTGATGTCACCTCGTCCCATCCCATTGCCAAGGCCATCGTGAGCCGCGCGCAGGCCGAAGGCATCGAGGTGGCTCCCGCTGTTGGCGTGATGGTGCTTGGCGGCAAGGGCGTGAAGGGCCGCGCCCGCAGACGGAGCCTGTTCCTCGGCTCCCCCAAGGCCACCGCGGCCATCGCGCCGCTTTCGGTCGAGGCGGAGGCCAGAATCGGCGCCTTGCAGGACGAGGGCAAGACCGTGTCCGTCCTGCTCGTGAACGACACCCCTGTCGGGTTGGTCGCCGTCCGTGACGAGCTGCGCGAGGACGCGCTGGAGGGAGTGAAGGCGCTCAAGTCCCGTGGGATCAAGCCGATTATGCTCACCGGCGACAACCTGAAGACGGCGGCGGCGATCGCCGGCACACTGGGCGTGGAGCCCCGGGCCGACTTGCTGCCGCAGGACAAGCTCCGGATCGTCAACGAACTCAAGGCGCAGGGTCAGGTAGTGGTCAAGGTGGGCGACGGCATCAACGACGCCCCGGCGCTGGCTGCCGCTGATGTCGGCATCGCCATGGGGGGAGGCACCGATGTGGCGCTGGAGACGGCGGACGGTGCCGTGCTGCACGGGCGCGTCCTCGACATCGCCCGCATGATCGCGCTCTCAAAGGTTACCATGGGCAACATCCGCCAGAACATTGGAGTGGCGCTGGGGCTCAAGGCAGTGTTCCTGGTGACCACGATCCTCGGCATCACAGGCCTCTGGCCGGCGATCCTGGCCGACACGGGCGCGACCGTGCTGGTCACAGCCAATGCCATGCGCCTGCTCGGAGCCGGGCGGAGCGTGTAATGTCCTCTCCCTAACTTCCGGTTGCCGTTGTCGTCGGCATCGCCTTCGCAGTGTTGACCCAACGGGTGTGCGACACATCGGTCGTTAGCAACGCTCGGGATTCCACGATGGGCCGCAATCGGCTCTATTATGGATGCAGATTGCGTGCTGAAACTGTGCAGGATGAGGCGTCGAGGCACACCGCGAAGCGATCCGATCCGATGGCTCCAGCGCCTGGAGGATGCCCAAGCGGGGTTCTACCTTCATCGACGATGGAACTTGGATCTATAGTGACACGCTCATCTCGCATATCGCTACAGTTCGGTTGCAACAAACGTGAGGGTGTAAGCCTGAGTTGTGCTCGCAACCTGTTAAGTCGGCCACTTTCCGTCAGCGCCATCAGAACCAATCTTCAGCTTCGTATCTGCACGGGCTTTGAAGCTGAGGCTTGCCTCCAATTGAGAGGCGACATCAATGAGGTAGCTATCCTCAAACCACCGTCCGACGAGCTGCAAGCCAATCGGCAGGCCAGTCCGGGAAAGGCCGCAAGGCAAAGAGATCGCTGGATGGCCAGTCAGATTGATCGGGAATGTATAGGGGTACCAAGCGCCACGGATCGTACCCGCGTCGCGACCGGCAATCTCGATCTGCCCGAGAGGATCCAGATCAACCGGGAGTGGCGGGGCTGAGAGTGTTGGCGAGGCAATCAGATCAAAGCGGGAAAGAATGTCCTGAATCCGGAGAAAACAATTCGTTCTTGCGAACTGGGCCTCATGTAAGTCCACGGCGCTATAGGCGCGCCCGGCCTCAATTGTCGCCAGCAGCGTCGGGTCGAGCTTCCCTGGTGAGCGTTCGGCATGGGGGCCCAGCCGCGCTACCAGGAGTGAACGCAGAAGCACAAGAAAATGCGGTTCCAGCGAGACGAGATCGAGCTCAATCGGCTCGACGATCATGCCCAGGGCCTCGGCCTGCTTCATCGCAGAGACAACAGAAGCTTCGACTTCCGGATCAAGGATGTTCCCGCAGCGGAGCAGGAAACCGATGCGGGGCCGCTCGCCGTCAACACGAACACGCTGCGGCAAGGCCCCGGTCTGTCCGTATGGGTCACGCCGGTCAGGTCCTTTCAGGACTTCGAACATCAGCTGCGTGCCAGAAACATCGCGCGCCATCGGACCGACAAAGGAGTTGGCACCAAACAGATCAGGCGCCTGCAGGTTCGGGATCACGCCAAGCGTGGCCTTCAGGCCCACCACGCCACAGCAGGCTGCCGGAATACGGATTGAGCCGCCCCCATCTGTGCCCAGTGCAAGCGGCCCCATACCGGTCGCGACCGCGACAGCCGCGCCGCCTGACGAGCCGCCGCAGGTATAAGCATGATTCCATGGATTGAGCGTTCGCCCGAAGAAGGGCCCCTCGGTGAACGGCTTATGGCCGAACTCCGGCGTCGTCGTCTTGCCGATCAGAATAGCGCCAGCAGCTCGTGCGCGTGCGACAGCAACGGCATCGGCGGCTGGGACTGAGTCCGCGAACAGCGCGCAGCCCTGCGTGGTTGCGACGCCCTCTGTATTCGTTAGGTCTTTGACCGAAAATGGAACTCCGTGGAGCGGGCCGAGCAGAACGCCGTTCATGATCGCGGCCTCCGCCGTCCGCGCCTCCGCCCGAGCGCGATCGGCACAGATCGCCATGAAGGCATTGAGGTCTCGGCGCTCCTCGATCCGAGCGAGGGCCGCGTCGACAGCCTCGACCGGAGAAACCGCTTTTGATTGGATTGCGGTAGCGAGATCCCTTGCGGGAAGATCGGCAATGGCGGTCATGGGAGCTTCCTATCAGATCATCCAACGGCCGCCATCGATCAGGAGGGTCTGTCCAGTGACATACCGGGCATCATCGCTTGCCAGGAAGGCGACACAGCCAGCCACATCCTCCGGCTCGGCGATGTATCCGGCCGGCGTCGTGGCTTTGATCTTTTCGATGACGGCGGGCGTCAGACGGTCGTGAGCCCGGGTACGAATGGCGCCGGGCGCGACTGCGTTGACCGTCACACCGAACGGCGCAAGTTCGCGGGCCAGCGATCGTGTAAAGCCGACGATCCCCATCTTGGCGGCGGCATAGTCGGTGAGGCCGGCGTCTCCCACAAGGGCCGCGTCGCTGGACATGTTGACAATCCGTCCGCCGCGCTCGCGCATGGCCGGCACAACGAGCCGCGACAGGCGCATGGTGGTCAAGAGCGATACCTCGAGCACGAAGCGCCACACGTCTTCCTCGGATTCATGAAAAAGTGCCGCCCGCTCTCGGCCGCTCTGGCCGACATTGTTGAACAGGATATCGACAGGCCCGAAGGCTGCCACGGTACGGGCGTGGAAATCGGCAAGGATGCTTGCGTCGGTACAGTCGCCGACCATGACCATCAGGCGGTCCACCGGAAAGCCATTCCGGTACTCGTCGAAGCCGTCACCCTCACGGTCAATGACGGCGACGCGCCCACCCTCGGCGAGAAAGCGCCGAGCGGTGGCCGCTCCGATCCCATAGGCACCGCCGGTGATGGCGATCGTCTTCCCGGAAAAGCGGACTTGGCTTTCGCTCATCACAGACTCCTCAATGGAAGGTACGTCCGCCATCAACCGCAATTGCCGTGCCCGTGACATAGGATGATTCCGCGCTTGTCAACCACAGGATCGCGGCGGCGATCTCATCGGGCGAGGCGATGCGCTGCAGCGCATAGCGGGCGCGTATGGCCTCATAGGCGGCCCGGGGATCGGGTTCATGGTCGATACTCGATCGAAACAGCTCCGTCTCGACCGCACCCGGACAGACCGTGTTGACCCGAATGCCGAATGCGGCGGCCTCCATGGCCACGGCCTTCGAGGCCATCTGTAAGCCAGCCTTGGACGCGCAGTAGGCCGTGCGGTGCTGCAGCGGCGACAGCCCGGCTCCCGAGGACACATTGACGATGGTGCCGCCCCCCGCCGCGCGCAGGTGGGGAAAAGCGGCCTGCATCACGACCACCGGCCCGGTCAGGTTGATGGCGAGCACGCGGGACCAGTCCGCCAGGGTCATTGCCTCAAACTCCGCGATGAGGTCGATCCCAGCCGCATTGACCACGCCGTCGAGCCCGCCGAGTAACTCCGCGGCATTGGCGACGGCAGCTGCAACGGACGTGCTGTCGGTGACATCGGCCGTTATGACACGAATAGGGGCATCCGGCGCCGATTGTGCCAACATCGCCAATGCTGCCTCGTCCCGGTCGAGTGCAACAACGTTTGCTCCCTCATCCACGAAGCGTCGGACCGTGGCGAGCCCAATCCCCCTGGCCGCTCCAGTGACCAGGATGCGCCGTTGGGTCAATAGGCCGCTCATTGCCTTTCCTCCGCCCTCGCCTTCATCAGGCCGGGGCGCATGTCGTCAACAATCTCGTCGCAGCGGCCGATCCAGACATTCGGATGCTTCAGAGCATGCTCGATCAGCCCCTCAAGGACCTTGATGCGCGAGGGTTGGCCAATGATCTGCGGATGCATGCCGATCATCATCATGCGGTCTTCGGCGTAGAGCACGTCGAACTCGCTCCGCCACGCTTCAAGCAGGGCCGAAGGCGCCTGCATCGTGCGGCCGGGCAGAACGATCGAGTACTGGAAGAAGGGAGCATCATCGAGCACCCAGCGGAAAGGCAGTTCGACGATGTCCGTCTCCTTGCCATCGACAACATGCAGGTATGGCGAGTCGTCGTCGAAGAAGTTGGACGAGTAGTCGAAGCCATACTCGACGAGCATCGGCATGGTGATCGGACTGATCTCTGCCGCCGGCGATCGCCAGCCGCGCGGAGCCTTGCCGCTAACTCGCTTGATGGATTGAAAGCCCTTCTCCATCTCCTCGCGCTCCTGCTCGGGCGTGAGCGAAAGGATCCATGCGTGGGAATAGCTGTGATGCGCCAGCTCATGACCGCGCTTCAGGATCTCCTCGATCAATCCTTCACGCTGGTCGATGATAAGGCCTGGTACGAAGAAGGTCGCCTTGATGCCGTAGCGATCGAGGAGATCAAGAATGCGCCCTGTCCCGATCTTCCAGCCATAAGCCCCCTGAGACATCAGGATGGGACGATTGGCATAGGCGGGATCGCGGGCCGTCCACATGGTCTCAGCGTCGAGATCGAAGGTGAGGAAGAGCGGAAAACCCTTGCTGGTCAGCGGCATAGCGTGAGCTCGTTTCAGACGAAGCGATGAAAGCCGGCGCGACGTTCCGCCAGCAGGAGAATGATTCCGGTTGCGACAATGAGCAGTGTCGAGATGGCAGCGACACTCGGATCGACGCCCATTTCAACCGACGAAAAGATCAAAACTGGTAAGGTCGTCTGGTTGGCACCGATCAGGAAGATCGTCACGGGAACATTGTCGAGTGAGGTGATGAAGGCGAAGAGGGCCCCGGCCACGAGGCCCGGCCGAATGAGCGGAAGAGTTACCAGGCGGAAAGCCTCAAAGCCCGTGGCCCCAAGCACGCGTGCGGCCTCCTCGACCGCAAGGTCGAGCCCGCTCAGGCTCGCGAGCGCCGAACGCACGATGTACGGAACCGTGATCACCACATGGGCGAGGAGAAGGCCGATCAGGCTGCCGCGCAGTCCCGTTAGGCTGTAGAACTGCAGCAGCGCGACACCAATGACGACTGCTGGCAGAACCAGCGGCGCCATCAAGAAGGAGATGATCGCTTCCGAGCCCGGCACCGATCTCCGGAACAAGGCGTAAGCTGACGCCACACCCAGTGCCAGCGAGATTGCAGTCGAGCCAAAGGCCAGGATCAGGCTCATCCGGATAGCCGAGAGATAGGTCGGGTCACTCAGCACTTTTCCGAACCAGGACAACGTCAAACCTTGCGGTGGGATCGTCAGGTAGGACGTTGTGGAGAACGCCGCCAGCACCACCACGATCACCGGAACCTGCAGAAAGACGATTACGGCAAAGGCTGCGATCGTCACGCCAAGGCCAGGATGGGTTTCACGGTCTGGGCTCATGCCATGCCTGCCCATCGTTTGGTCAGCCGGCTCGATAGCCAGATGATGCCAATGGCCATGATCGTCAACGCAAAGGACAGTGCCGATCCGCTCGGCCAATCGAGAAGCTGCATGTATTCGTCGTAGATCAGCGTTGCCATCACCCTGTAGGTCGGTCCACCCAGCATGCGCGGCGTCACAAGAGCACTGATGGTCAGCACAAACACAAGAATCGAGCCGGCCAGAATGCCGGGGGCAGATAGCGGTAGTGTCACTGAGGTGAAGACGTGGAGCCGACTTGACCCCAACGTTGCGGCCGCTGCTTCGACGTCGCGCGGCACGTTACGGATGGCTGCAACCAGCATCAGGACCATGAAGGGTAGATAGATATGCGTCATCCCGATCATCAGCCCGGTCAGGTTGAACATCAGCTTGATTGGTGCCGAGATCAGTCCCATCTGGATCAGCAGATTGTTAACCAGGCCGCGATTGGCCAGAAGCGCTATCCAGCCAAAGGACCGGACCACGAGGTTCAGCATCATCGGAAAGATCACCAGCAGGATCAGCGGCAAACGCCAGCGTTCCGGTCCACGGGCGATGAGGAATGCCAGAGGGTAGCCCAACACGAGGCAG
This sequence comes from Microvirga sp., assembly GCA_031181145.1. Lineage (GTDB taxonomy): Bacteria > Pseudomonadota > Alphaproteobacteria > Rhizobiales > Beijerinckiaceae > Microvirga. The sequence continues at coordinate 273,445 of JAPSLB010000001.1, read as the reverse complement.
ACGAGGGTCACGGAAAGACCGAGGCCGAGCGTCCGCAAGACCACCTCGCGGTAATACTCGTCAGTGACGATGCGCGTGTAGTTTTCCAGTGTCCAGACGCCCTTCGCCAGACCTGAACCTGGCATATACTCGCTGAAGCTGGTCGGGAGCAGCATCAGCACAGGGACGAGGAAAAAAGCTGCGAGCACCAGCGCCAGCGGCGCGATCAGCATCAGGCCACGCCGGACGGACATCATGCGCCGGCACCCTCGGATGGCATGGTAAAGACCGAATCAGCATCGACGGAGAGCACGACTGGCGTCTCCGGTGCGAGCGCAGCATTCGGCCCATGCGACGCCGTCTCGGCAACGAGCTCCACTCCTCCCGCGAGTCGCACGACATATTGGACCCGTGAACCGCTGAAAGAGCGAAGTGCAATGGTGCCCTGAAGACCGCCAGGTTCGCTCCTGTCACTCAGAAGCCGAACTGCTTCCTGGCGAATAATGATATCGACCCTTGTGCCCGCTGGCTGGTCGAGGGAGGCTGCAGGTAACTCAATGGCGTTGCCCAAGCGCACCACGCCGCCCTTTCCCGCACGAGAGACGACGATGCCGGAAACCCGGTTCGGCTTGCCGATGAAGCTGGCCACGAAGCCGGTCGCGGGCCGGTGATAGATGTCCTCCGGCGTTGCAAATTGCTGCATGACTCCCTTCGCCATTACCCCGACACGGTCGGACATTGACAGCGCCTCGCCCTGGTCATGGGTTACGAAGAGTGTGGTGATGCCGAGCCCACGCTGCAGGCGCTTGAGCTCAATTTGCATCTCGTCGCGAAGTTGCGCATCGAGGTTGGAGAGAGGCTCGTCGAACAGCAGTACCCGAGGCCGAGGCGCAAGGGCTCTCGCAATAGCGACACGCTGCTGCTGACCACCAGAAAGCTGACGCGGATAGCGCTGCCCAAAATCCGCGAGGCGGACCATCGCGAGCGCTTCCTTCACGCGCTTGTCGAGTCCTGCGCCGGCCACCTTGCGCCGGCGCAGGCCAAAGGCGACATTCTCGTACACGGTGAGATGCGGGAACAGTGCGTAGGACTGGAAAACAAGACCCAGCCCACGCTTATTCGGCGGGAGGGCGGTGACATCGTCGCTGCCGATGAGGATACGGCCGCGGCTTGGCTGAACCAGTCCTGCAACCATCCTCAGGATCGTTGTCTTTCCGCAGCCGGACGGCCCGAGCAGCGAGACAAACTCGCCTTCTCTGATCGTCAGGGAGATGTCGTTGACGACCGCGACATCCCCGTACGACTTGCCCAGCTGCTCGAAGCTCAGCGCGCTCATAGAAGTTCCCACCATTTAGACTGCCAACTCAGCGCGCCACCTCACGCTGCCAGCGGCGCGTCCAAGTGGGGGAGTTCTTGGCAATAACTTTGGGATCGACAAACCAAGCCTTATCGAGCGTTTCTCCATAGGGCACAATTTCCTTGAGCCTGTCGGAGAGTTGAACCTTGGTGTTGACCGACCCGATATAGGCGCGTTCGGAGAAACAGGCCTGTCCCTCAGCCGAAAGGATTTGATCGAGGAACTTGTGCGCCAATTCCGACTTCGTGGTGCCCTTGGGGATGATCACGGCCGGCAGAATGCCCACGGCACCTTCCTTAGGGTAGGCGACAGCGAGCGAAAGTCCCTTGTCCATGGCGACGCCGGCACGATCCGGGTACCACGGTGCAATGGCGATCTCCTCCCGCTCGAACAGCGAGATCAACTGATCCGCCTGAGTGTAGAGCACTGCCGCCCCCTTAGCGATGGGCTTGATGGCCTCGATGCCGGGATCGACGTTCTCCAGCGTACCGCCTTCGAGCTTGTTCAAGGCAAGGAAATAGTGCAGGCCAGCAGTGCCACTGATGTCGCCGATAGCGTATTTGCCGGCATAGGCTGGGTCCGCGATATCGAGCCAGGAGGTTGGCGGCGTCTTGACTAGTTTGGGATTGTAGACAAGCGCTGTCGCGCTGACCATGGCGACGACGTAGCTGTCATCCTCACCCCAAGCGGTGGGAATGATATCACCGGCGTTCTTCAGCTTCGTACGGTCGATCCGCTCGTTGAGGTTCTCGCCGTGGGTTTGGGCCGCCAGCGAATTGTCGATGTAGGCGATGTCCATGTCCGACTTGCCGCCGGTTGCCCGGAGCGCGGCAGCGAATTGCGAGGAGTTGCCGAGTTTAAGCGACACGGTCGCGCCCGTGGCTTTCTCGAAGGCCGCGACGTGGCAAGCCTTGACGTTGTCGGCGAAGGAACCTCCGAACGCCCCTACCACCAACTCCTCGGCTTGGGCGATGACGGATAGGCCGGCAGTGAGAAGGGCGGCCGTCGTGTAGCGAAGACAATGGCTCATGGTTTCAGCTCCCATCTGGTTGCCGAGCAGGAGCCAGCGTTCCCTGGCCCGCCCGCGAAGGCAGAGCTTCCGCCTGCCCCTCGGAAAGGAGCATTGCACGGGTCGACTTGTCTTTCAAGAAAGATAATAAGAAGATATCTTGTATGCCTTCGGCGACCGATGGCCCGCTTTGCAGCGCACCTATCGGCTGGAGAGGCTCGATCTGGAGGATGGACATGCGCAATGGTGCGCTGCGACAAACTAAGGCTGAAGAGGCTACTGTATTGGTGGAGAGGGACCGCATTGGTTCTGGCATGCAGCGGTGGCGTCGAGAGTTTCCGGACGTGGATTGCTCCGGCAAGGCTGTCGTTGGCCGCCTGCTGCATCTGCACGAGATCTTCATGACCGCGATCAACCGGACCCTCGCAAAGCATCGGCTAAAGTATCCGGCATTCGCTGTGCTGGCGACGCTTCGGGTCGAAGGTGCGCCGTACCAGATGTCGCCGAAGCAGTTACTTGACTCGCTTATCCTGACCTCAGGTGGACTGTCGAACCTGCTGCGCAAGCTGGAGAAGGCAGGCTATATTCGCCGCATGGCCGACGACATGGATGGGCGGGGGGTCATCGTCGAGTTAACAGAGCAAGGACGACGGCTGGTCGAACCCGCGATGCGGGACCATGCGGAAACCGAGCGAAGGCTTGTGGCGACACTATCAAAGGAGGAGCAGCGCGTCGTAGCGTTCGCGCTAGGACGAATGATGCTGAAGTAGATGCTTGGCCAGTCCGCAGACCGGCGTGCGGCCTCGTACGCCCCCCACCAGAGACAGGCGCTTGCATAGAAGGGTTGAATACTGCGCGCGACGCTGGCCGCGCGCAGCGGGAGGCGGGGTTTAACCTTGCTGCTGCAGCTTTATGCGTAGCTCCTGCATCGAGCGGTGGACCTCTTCGAGATCCGCCACATCGAAGCCCTCAGCCAGGACGGGGGAATGCTGAGCCAGGCGCTCGCGCAGAATACCCGTGTAACGCGCCCGCCGATCGGCGCCGATGATCAGGCCACTTTCTTCCTCGAAGCGTGCGTTCCACGCCACGGCCTCCTCCTGCGAGACGGACGGCGGCAGGTTGAGCGATAATGCCCCGTCGGTAAGCTGCACCGGATAGCCCCCCGGCATGCCGTAAGGGCCGGGAACATGGCCGGTCCATGAGCGGCCTTCCGCGAGGGCGAGGATCATCGGCACGCCGCTCGCCCCAGAGATGTCGATGACAGGTTCCGGCGTCAGCTTCACATAAGCAAATGTGCCGAACACATCACCGACCTCTTCATTGTCGATCCAGACCCTCGGCGCCGATCCGGAACGCGTTTCGGCTGGGCGGCGCCATGCTCCGAGGTGCTGATAATGGGCCAGAACCTTGATGCGGCCTCTCTCCATCAGATCGCGGTCGGCGGCGAAGACACTGGACAGGATCGCGACATTGCCCATGCCGCACAGGACCCGATGGCCGAGTGCCTTGATCAATCCATTCACCACGTCTGGGAAGCTGCAATTGATCAGCGGGATGGTTCTTCCGAGGCGCGTCATGGCTGCCGCCACGCGGGCGCTGAGAACCGCCTGGAAGACCGCGGTCGCGCTCAACCCGCCCTCTGCAACAAGCCTGCTCCAGGCATTGCCCGATCCTGCGATTACGGACGACGTCTGCACGGAAGCCGCCTGCACGACTACAGACGGCTTCGTCTCTTCGAGCAGTCTGGTGGCAGCATCCTCAGCAAAAAGATCGACCTCACGCGCAATAACGGTCACTGGCGTGTTGAAGATCGCGGCTCTTGCGCCTGCCGCTACGTTCAGCCATTGCAGGCGCTCACGATTGCGGCCCGCGAGAACCACACAGGTGGGAGCCCTCGCCGTGGCCGCGATGTCGAACAGGATGCGGGCCGCGAAGGCGCCGGTTCCGGTCAGGAGGATGGTCGATTGCGTCGTCACCTCAGTTTCCTTTCGCAAGCCTGTCCCAGCAATCGTCAAGACGTTTGGAGAGTTTGTGCTTCATAATGCGCTGGCTCGGCGTGCGCTCGAACTCGTCGACGACAGCGATGTAACGGGGGTTCTGGTAGCCAGCAAGGCGAGTGGACAACCACTTGGAAATCTCCGCAGGTTGGACGCTGGCGCCGGTCTTCGGCTTGATGAAGAGTTTGATGTCCTGCTCACCGATATCCGCAGCGACGCCGATCATGGCGCAATCCTCGACGGATGGATGATCGGCGGCGGCGCGTTCGACCTCCCAGGCGGAGACATTCTCACCACGGCAGCGGACGCTGTCGGTCAAGCGGCCGTGGAAGATCAGGTTGCCCTCCGGATCGTAGGTGCCGAGATCGCCGGTGTACAAGGCACCGCCCCGAATAGCCTTCTCTGTCGCGGACGGATTATCGAAATAGCCCGGGAAGATTGCACCCGGCATCGAGGTGCGCACCACGATTTCGCCGCGCTCGCCCTGCGGAACGGGATTGCCTACGGCATCAAGCAGTTCCACCGTGAACCACGGCACCGCGTTTCCAACCGAACCCACCACTCCCTTGTCGTTGAAGGTGGTGATGCTGGAGGCTTCGGTCATGCCGTAGCATTCACGGATCTGAACGCCGAACCGGTCCTGGAACGCATCCCAGATATCACCCGGGCAACCCCCGCCCCATGCGATCCTTACGGCATGGTCACGATCTGTCGGGGATTCAGGCTGCTTAAGGAGGATTTGCAGGATGCCGCCGAGATAGTGGATATGCGTCGCGCCGTATTCGCGAACCTGACCCCAAAAGCGGCTCGCGCTGAAGCGATCCACCATCGCGAGGATCACGTCGTGGGTCATCGGCAGGCTCAGAAGTTGGGCGCCGCCGATATGGTAGAGCGGCTCCCACACGAACATCACATCGCCGGCGCGCGAGGCCGCGACCAGGCTGACGCCTTCTCCCGCGAGCCGAATCATCCGGTTTGAGACGATCACGCCTTTCGGCTGGCCAGTCGTGCCGGAGGTGTACATGATGGCGAAGGGCGCATCCAGGGCGGGTGCCGGTTCGGTGAAAGGGGTTCCGGTGATCAGGGCATCGGCCAAGCGCGGATGACCCTCGGCCTCTCCATGAATGAGGAAGCCTCCTGGGGGACGCTCCGCGTCGCACTCGTTGATCGTCGGCAGAAGGTCTGCATCGGCAATGACGAGAGCCGGCTTTGAGTGATTGATGACGTACTGCAAGCCTTGGCCACGCTGCTGCGCGTTGAGCGGCACCCAGACCAAGCCGGCCTTGGCGAGCCCGAAGACCACCGCGAGAGTTTCCGCGCTGTTGCGCATCATCACTGCAACATGCTCGCCCGGTTGCAAACCGTGGGAGCGCAGCCAAGCCGCTAAAGAAGCGGATTGGGAATCCAGCTGGCTGAAGGTGATGGGTTCACCGTTGAAGCGGGCGAAGATTCCGTCGGGATCATTCTCGGCGCGCAGGCGCAGCAGATTGGCGAGACTAGCATCATCGAGTGACATCGATATCTCTCAGATTGTGTTTTCAGGTCGTGCGGCGGAAGCGTTCTGCGACGAGGAGGAGGACGGTCACAATCACAAAGACCACGACGGACACCGCAGCGAGCGTCGGGTTAAGCTGTAGAATCATATCGTCCCACATCTGCTTTGGCAGTGTCGTCTTGATCCCGCCGCTGATGAAGATCGCAATGGTGAGCTCATCGAAGGAGGTGATGAAAGCAAACAGGAAAGCCGCGACCAACCCTCCCTTCACGAGAGGCACGGTAATGAGAAGCAGGGTCCTGAGTCGGTTGGCTCCAAGCACAGCCGCAGCCTGATCGAGACGCCAGTCGTAGTTCTTTAGGATCGCCGTAATGGTCACGAAGGTGAAGGGGAGGGCCAGGACCGTGTGACCGATCACGAGGCCTAGATCCGTCGCGACGAGGCCGATCTGTGCGAAGAGATAGAACAGGCCAACCGCGATGATGATACGCGGAACGATCAAGGGAGCAAGGAATGTCGCGAAGATGAGTCCACCCCATCGGGTGTCAGAACGCGCTAGCGCGAGAGCCGCGAGACCACCGATGAGGGTTGCGCAAATTGCGGTAGCTGCAGCCACGCCGAACGAGCGCAAAGTAGCGGAAAGCCAGACGGGCGAGGAGAAGTAAGTCTCGAACCACTGCAGGCTGTATCCAGGGGGGGGGAACTCCAGGAACTGTGAACTCGTGAAGCCGATGGGTATCACGAGAAGGGTTGGTAGTACCAGATACACGAGGGCAAGTGTGCAGTAGATAGGCAGCAGACGGCGTGCGCCACGAACTCCGATCACCCGTCGGGCAGCATCGGACAGCACGGCGCTCGCTTTTGCCACGGCCCGTAAGATCACGAGTCCGAGCAGGCGCAGGCGTCCTGTTCCGCCGCCTTGCGCAGACGTGTCGCCCGAGAGCGAAGAAAGGCCGAAGAGACGGTCATAAACCCAGCAAGTGACGAGTGCGGCCACCAGCATCATGGCCGCAAGTGCCCCTGCAAAAGCCCAATTGAGGAGCTCCTGCACCTGCGTGATGATGAGCTGCGCCAGCATCGTCTCGCGCCGGCCGCCCAGGAGAGCGGGCACGATGAAGAATCCGAGCGAAGAGATGAACACAAGTAGGCCGCCGGCGGTCACGCCAGGGAGGGAGAGTTTGAAGTAGACGAGCCAGAAGGATTGAGCCGGCGCAGCACCGAGCACTTGCGCCGCCTGAATCAGGCGCCGGTCGATGCCGATCATGACTGGCAGCATGGTGAGAACCGCGAGCGGAACCATGGCGTGGACCATGCCGACCATCACACCAAACTCGTTGTAGGCAAGGGGAAGCGGCTCGGAAGCCAAGCCGCTTCCCGTGAGCATGCTGTTGATCACGCCTGTGCGGCCGAGTACGACCATCCAGGCGAAGGTCTTCACGAGATAGCTCGTCCAGAACGGCACCATTACGAGAAGAACCATGCGCTCCCGCAATCCCGCCTTCAGTTCGGCAAGCCAATAGGCAAGGGGATAGCCGAGCAGCACGGAGAACAGCGCCGTGTTACCCGCAATCTTGAACGTGATGCCCAGCACCTGAAGATATACGTCTGTGTTCGCGATGCGGGCATAAGTTGCGACGCTGAGAGCTCCACTTGCAGGATCCTGCACGCTCAAAGCGAGAAGACGCAGTACCGGGTAGAGGAAGAAGACGGCCAGGAATGCGATACCCGGTGCGGCGAGCCAGAGCGCATTGGGGCGAAGAAGTCGCTGCCGGAGCGGGACGGCGGGAGCAGTGATTGCTGTCATGCTTGCGGTTTCCCTCCCATTCATGGCACCAGAACCGCTGCGTCTGGATTCCAGCCCAGGGCTGCACGCTCTCCGTACGCAGGCGCGGGGTGGCCCGGCGGCAGGCGCACGATTACTGTTTCGCCCTCGTCGAGATCGACAATGAGCCGCGTTTCGGAACCGGCATAAACGGCATCGATCACGCGGCCCACGACGGTATTCTCCTTGTCACCTCCGAGGCTGATCTGCTCAGGACGGATCACGATAGCGGCCTCTGTACCGGAGAGTGAGGCGCCTGTGGGAAGGCGGAATTTTCCGTGCGGCGTGGAGATACGAGCCTCTCCGTTGGAGGTGTCGACCTGTCCGCGAAAGATGTTCGAGATTCCGATGAAGTCGGCCGCGAAGGCCGTCGCCGGGCGGGCATAGATCTCATGAGGAGAGCCGAGCTGCTCGATCCGGGCAAGATTCATTAGGCAAATCCGGTCAGAGAGAGCGAGCGCCTCCTCCTGATCGTGAGTCACGTAGATAATGGTTGCTCCTGTCTCACGATGCAGCTGCTTGATCTCGATCTGCATGTGCTCGCGCAGCTTCTTGTCGAGAGCGCCGAGCGGCTCGTCCATGAGAATGATCGAGGGCTGGTAGACGAAGGAGCGGGCGAGCGCCACGCGCTGCTGCTGTCCGCCGGAAAGCTCACGCGGGAAGCGCGCAGCGAGATGGTCAAGCTGCACCATCGTTAAGACGTTCTTGACACGCTGCTTTATCTCTGTGGCGGACAGGGCCCGCATGCGCAGTGGGAACTCGATGTTCTCGGCAACCGTCAGGTGAGGGAAGAGCGCGTAATGCTGGAATACGAGACCGATGTCGCGCTGATGGACTGGCGTTTGCGTTTGGTCGCGTCCGTCGATGAGAATACGACCTGAACTCGGTTCGGCGAGGCCGCAGATCATCTGGAGTAGCGTGGTTTTGCCCGAGCCCGAGGGTCCGAGCAGAGTCAGGAACTCTCCCGTCGGAACGGTCAGGTAGATCGGCTCCAGTGCAGTCACGGCACCATATTGCTTTGACAGACCTTCAATGATCAGCTTCGGCGCGGTCACGCCATTCTTCGCTGCCGTGGTCATCGTAGCGATTTCCTTCCTTCGTCTCGAGGCCGTGTGTGGGCGCGGTATTGAACACATCCGCGACATGCGCCCAGCCGAAAAATGCGATAGAAGCCTACCTTTTGAGCCCGAGTACGGCAGCAGACCATCGGCGCGCAGCCGAACGATCGGACATCAGCAAGGGCACACGCGCACTTGGTTCGTGAGTTCCAACTCAGTCTTACCGAAATGCGCCGCCGCCTTCCTCGCAGAGCGAGGCGGCGGCGCCCTTCATCAGGAGAGAAGCCAGCTGTTGAAGCGCTCAGTCACCGCGGCGCGGTTCTCGCTCCACCAGTTCTCGTTGGCGACTTGCATCTTCTTGAGATTTTCAGGCGATGTCGGCAGGACCTTCGCACGATCAGCAGAGATGCTCTTGTAGGCATCGAGATTGGTCGGCCCGTAGGCTAGTAGATCCGTGAAGGCGGCCTGACGATCGGGAGCGGAGCAGAATTTGATGAACTGTTTCGCGGCATCCGCACGTGGGCAGCCCTTTGGGATTGCCCAGCCCTCGATCGAATAGAGACCCTGCTCCCAGACGATAGTCGCCGGCGCTCCGCCGTCGATCGCCGCCTGGAGGCGTGCGTTCCAGCCGCTGATGATGTCGACCTCGCCGCTCTGCAGAAGCTGCGTCGACTGTGCTCCGCCCGTCCACCACACAGCGATGTGCTGCTTGATCTTGTCCAAGCTCTTGAACGCGCGGTCGACGTCGAGCGGATAAAGCTGATCAATGCTCACGCCGTCTGCCATCAGGGCCTGTTCAAGGGAGTCGATTGGATTCTTGCGCAAGGAGCGGCGCCCGGGAAATTTCTCCACATTCCAAAAGTCAGCCCAGCTCTTCGGCGCATTGTCCTTGAAGCGATCGTTCCGGTAAGCGAAGACCGTGGAATACACGTCCGTGCCCATCCAGTATTCGGTCAGGGCTTCGGGCATCAGGCCAGGTGCGGCATCGCGGGTGAATCCGATGGGCTCGAGAAGGTTCTGCTTCACGAGAATGTCACGCGCCGAGAGCGTCAACGTGCAGACGTCCCAGGTGTAGGATTTCGTCTCTACGATTGCCTTGAACTGCGCCGTGGGTTCGGCCTCACGGGCAACGTTGACGACCTTGATGCCGGTCGCCTTCTCGAATGGGTCGTAGAAAGCTTTGCGGAAGGCAGGGCCGAAGGGGCCACCGGGATCGGCGACGGTGATCGTCGTTGCCGCCAGAGCCCGGCCAGCGAGGCCCGGCATTCCGAGAACCAGGGCTGCGCCACCTGCAGTCTTGAGCAGGTGTCTCCGATTGATTGTCAGATAGGTATTGTTCATGTTCGTCCTCCAGTTTCGCAGATCTTTTGACCTGCATTCCCTCGTGGTGTGGCGGGGCTTCAGCCCTTCTTTGCCGCGGCCTTGCGAGCCAGGAACTGTTCCATCATCCGTGCTGGCTCACCGGACGCGTAGGCCTCGCGCTGAATGCGGATGCCGGCGGCAAGGCAATCGCGGAAGCCTTCCTCGGTCATTTCACGGAAGCGCTGGCGATTCAGGCGCATGGCGACGGGAGGCTTGCTGGCAAGGAGCTCTGCAAGTGCAAGCGCTTCGCTCATCACCTTATCTTGCGGCACCAGGCGATTGATGACACCGATGCGGTAGCACTCATCCGCATCCATCATGCGTCCAGTAAGCGTCAGATCGATCGTTCTGGCGAGGCCAATGATCTCGCGCATGATCCAGGGACCGGTAGTACTGGCAATGCCGGAATTGATCTCCGGCTGGCCCATAGTCACACCAGCGTGGCCGATCCGAAAGTCGCAGAGGAGCGCCACCTGAAAGGCTGATCCGGCTGCGACGCCGTTCAGGGCCGCAACGATCGGCTTCGAGAGCGACCGGATGCGGTCGTAGAGGCGCTTCCACTCGCCGATCCACTGCTCAGCGCGATCCGGATCGAACGTTTTCGTCTCGTTGAGGTCCTGGCCGGCTCCGAAAGCGCGGTCGCCTGCACCGGTAAGAATGATGGCGCGGACATTTGCGTCCTCCTCCATGGCCGTCAGGGTGGCGGTCAACTCGTCCCGCATGGCCGTATTCCAGGCGTTCAAAACCTGGGGACGATTCAGGGTGATAATGCCGACCGCACCCTGCCGCTCACTCAAGACAAACTCAGCCATGGCCTTGAACCTCCCGATGATTTATTGCAATGCAATAATTATTATTGTATGTTCGGCTCAACTTGCCGCTATTGTCAACCACTATTGAGATTCTTATCGAGGCCGTTCAGATGAGAGAGAATTCCGGAATGGCGATCAGTAAGATGAAGAAGGCCGAAGATGAGGAGCCGGCAAAGCGCGGCCGTAGCACGGATCCGCTGATGGTGATGTCGGTTGAAAAGGCTTTTCGTGTGCTTTCGGTTTTCGACCATCACAGCGCGAGCCTGAGCCTTTCTCAGATCGCTGTCGCAACCGAGATGGACGTCAGCGCGGCACAACGCTTCACGCATACGCTGACCAAGTTGGGCTATTTGCGCAAAGACCCCGATACAAGGCGGTTCGAGCTGACCGCCAAGACGTTGCAACTGGGTTACTATTATCTGCGCAGCAATCGCCTCGTGGAGCGGGCCATGCCGTATCTGCTGCATCTCTCCAAGGAGACGGAAGAGACGGTCAACCTCACCGTTCTCGACGACACCGAGATCATCTTCATCTCTCGGTTCATGAGCCGGCACATGCTGAACACGAATGTGATCATCGGCTCCCGTATGCCGGCTTATTGCACCGCTCCCGGTATGGCGATCCTGTCGCGCCTACCGGAGGATGAAGCAATTGCGATACTCGAGCGCTCCGACCGGAAGGCGTATACTCCCTCAACGACCTGGAGGCTCGACGATCTCGTGAAGAAGCTGCGCGTCTCGCGCGAGCAGGGTTACGCTACCGCTTTCGACGAGTTCTATCGAGGCGACGCATCCATCGCCGCGGCGGTCGTCGCGGCGAACAATCGTCCGGAAGGCGCGATCAACATCGCGGTTCCGCTCTCGCGTTTCTCGCCCGAGGAAGTCGTGGAGCGCTTCGCAATGCACATCATCGCTGGAGCGCATTCCGTCTCGTCCACCTGAGACAATCTCTGTCTGGCTAACATTTGCGCCGCATTGCCGCCAACTTGACCGCCTTTTCCTTGACAGCCGTTTTCTGACAATCCTACCATTCCACAAAAGTTATTGCATCGCAATAATAAACGTGGTGGGTAGGCATGCCGGACGAGCCCAAACAGAGGACCCACAAAGGACAATTCGTGAGAGCCGTCCCCCGTCACGGCGCGACGCTGCGCCTGACGATTGACAGGGACACGGTCGAGGCTGTGGAGGGCGACAGCCTGCTTGCGGTGCTCCTGCTCAACGGACGGGTTGTCCGGCATCTCGAGTTCGGTGGCGCCCCCCGCGCCGGTTTTTGCCTCATGGGAGCCTGCCAGGATTGCTGGGTCTCGCTCGGAGACGGAGACCGCGTCAGGGCCTGCACGACCCTAGCAGCCAATGAGATGGTCGTTTGGACCGATCCGCAGAAGGCTCACGCCGATGCCTAACGTGGTGATCGTCGGTGGCGGCCCTGCCGGTATTCGAGCTGCATCCATCCTGGTCGAGGCAGGCCTGAAGCCGGTTCTCGTGAACGAGACGAGGCAAGTGGGAGGCCAAGGCTATCGTGCGCCGGCCAAAAGCCTTGCCGTTGACATCAATGCCTTGATGGGATCCGAGGCAGGCAAATACCAGCGCCTGCATTCGCTCTTCGCTTCTCTCCAGGAGCGGATCGATTATCGATCCGGCACTCTCGTCTGGGGCGTTCATGAGAAAGTCCTGCACACGTTGTGCGACGGTACGGCTGGTACGATCCCCTATGATGCGCTGATCCTCGCAACGGGTGCCACGGATCGAATCATGCCCCTGCCGGGATGGACGTTGCCCGGCGTTTTCACCTTGGGTGGCGCGCAGGTGATCCTGAAGGACCAGGGTTGTCTGATCGGCAATCGCATCGTCTTCCTCGGAAGCTCTCCGCTGCTGTTTCTGGCGGCGCTGCAATACCACAAGTCCGGTGCATCGATTGCGGCCGTCGTGGATACGACTCCGCTCTCCGCAAAACGGGCTGCCATGCGCGACCTTGCTGCGAGTCCGCGCACGCTGGCACGCGGCATCGTGTACCGTGCTTCGCTCCACATGGCCGGCGTTCCCATCATCGATGGCGCGACGCCGCGCGGAATCGATGGTGAGGGCCATGTCGAAGGCGTGCGGATCACGGATGGCCGAGGGCGCGAAAGGCTCATCCCCTGCGATGCGGTCGCTTATGGCTACGGCCTCAAGCCGGAAACGCAACTCGCCGAACTGGCCGGAGCCCGCTTCCGGTTCGATCCGATCTTCCGGTTGTGGCTGCCGGAGACGGATGCCGACGGACGGGCCGGAGCCGATCTCTATCTGGCCGGTGATGGCGCAGCAATCGGCGGAGCGGACGCCGCAGAAGCCAGCGGTGCGCTCGCGGCTCACGCGCTGCTCACTGACATGGGCCGGGCCCAGCCGGAGGCCGAGCTCGCACGGCTGAGGCGGGAGGTCGAACGCTTGCGACAGTTCCAACGAGGGCTCGCTAGGGCTTTCGCATGGCCGGTCGCGCAGTCGGCTACACTTTCCGATGAAACCGTCGCCTGCCGATGTGAGGCGGTGACAGTGGGAGAAATCCGATCTGCCGTTCATGCGCCGCTCGGCCCGCGTGAGGTCAACCGCGTCAAGGCGATCACGCGCTGCGGCATGGGCCGGTGTCAGGGGCGATTCTGCGGTCCGGCTCTGCAGGAGATCGTGGCGGGAGCATGCGTCGTGCCAATTGCGGAAGTCGGGCGGTTGCGCATGCAGGCACCGGTGAAGCCTATTCCTCTTCATGCCGCTGCGGAGATGGAGCCATGACGACAAGAATGCGGGTCGCCGTTGTCGGTGGCGGGCTCATAGGCACATGGACAGCCCACTTCCTCGCCAGGCGTGGATTGGATGTGATCCTGATCGAGAAGGGCATGGTCGGCGCCCAATCGAGCGGAGTGAATTTCGGCAATCTGCGCCTGCAGGGGCGCCATCCGGGGCAATATCCGTTGTCTCTCAGATCGCAGGCGCTCTGGGAGGATATCGAAGCGCTCATCGGCGACCGATGCGAGTTCGAGAGGACGGGCCACCTCTACGTCGCGATGAACGATGCCGAGCGGGAGAAACTGGAGCAGCACGCACGCGTCGCCGAGAGCCATGGCCTCGTGATCGAGCGGATCGGCTGCGATGAACTTCGTCGCCGTTGGCCGTGGTTGGGGGAGGGACCTCAGGCGGCAACCTATTCGGCGCGGGATGCCACGTCCAACCCTCGTCTCGTATCTGTTGCCGTCGCAAGAGCCGCACAGCGCCGTGGCGCGGAAATCGTTGAGCATACGCGCGTGACGGAAGTGTGCCGGAACGGCACCGGCTTTACCCTGGAGACTGATACCGGGCGCGCGGTGGATTGCGACGCGGTGGTGAACTCCGCAGGCGCCTGGGCCCTGAATATTGCGGAAGCCTTCGGCGAGACGGCGCCCATGTTCGCAGCAGGCCCTCCACAATTTGTGACCGAGCCCATCCCCTATCGGGTCACGCCCTCCGTGCAGGCCGTGGACGGATCCGTGATCTTTCGACAGATTCTGCGCGGCAATGTGATCTTCGCAGGCTATCCGCGGACGGCAGCCGATCCGGTGCTCAACCGTGCTCCCGTGCCTCCAATCAAGACACTCAACGGCATGCGCAATCTCATGAAGATTGCTCCGTTCCTGAAATCGGCGCAGGTCATTCGCGTCTGGTCGGGCATCGAGGGCTATCTGCCCGACATGCTGCCAGTCATCGGCGAGAGCGGGACGACACCCGGTCTGTATCATGCCTTCGGATTCTGCGGACATGGCTTTCAGGTGGGGCCAGGTGTCGCTGCGGTGCTTGTCGATCTCATCGTGGATGGCAGGACGGACACTCCGATCGATCTATTCTCTATCAATCGCTTCAAGAATTCGGTTCAGGTCTCGGACAAGCTGGCGCGCGAATTCGATTTGCCGGCTGCTGCCGGCGGCCGGGCAGGGTGATGGCCATGAGCAAGTTGCTTTACCTCTCCAGCGAGGACATTGCCGCCCTCGACATAAAGCCCAAGGCGGCGCGCGAAGCACTTGCGCATGCCTTCCGTCTGCATGCCGAGGGAAGAACCCACGTTCAGCCGAAACTCACCGTGCCGGTCGGCCCAGGGCACTTCTTTCAATCGCTCTGCGCCGCCATGCCCGATCCTCCATTCGCGACAACGAAATGGGTGGGCGTCGCCGCCGATAACCGCGAGCGTGGTCTGCCGAATGTCAACGGCCTGATCGTGGTGAGCGATTTCACGACCGGAGTTCCGGTAGCGGTTCTCGACGGAACGAGCCTCACGGTGCTGCGCACGGCCGCCATGTCGGCGCTGGCAGCTTCCTGTCTTGCCCGCCCCGGCAGTTCCACTATCGGCTTCGTCGGATGCGGCGCCCAAGCCTATGGGCATCTCGCCAGCCTTCAGGAAGTGCTACCTGGACTTCGCAAGGTTGTGTGTAACTCGCGTAGCCGCTCATCCGCGGAAAAACTCGCAGCATATGCTCGTGAAAACGGCCTGGATGCCGAGGTGGCGGATTCTCCGAACGAGGTACTCGCCTGCGACGTGGTCGTCTCGACGGTTCCGGCACAGCCCGGTCTTGAACCGTTTCTCGATGCATCGCTCCTGAGGCCTGGATGCTTCGTCGCGGCGGTCGATCTTGGGCGTCCCTGGCGAGGGGAGGGGCTGCGCTCACTCGATATCCTGGCCACCGACGATTATGGTCAGGCAGCCGATCCGTCCAACCGTGCCAAGCTCCGCTATCCGGGCCCCTTCGACTCGGATCTGGCATCTCTCGTTGCTGGGACTGCTCCCGGCCGCACGGATGAGAAGCAGCGCATCATGTTCCTTTTCCCCGGCTTCGCTCTAGGCGATCTCGCCATCGCGGCTGAGGTCATCGCGGAGGCCCGCCGGGCCGGTCGCGGATTACGTCTTCCATTGTGAGGGAGAGAGCGTTGGCCGCCATCGCCATCGTCGGAGCTGGCGTCATCGGGGTGTCGTGTGCGGCCTTTCTTCAGCGGGACGGGCACTCCGTGACCATTTTCGATCCCTTGCCGCCGGGGGAGGGATGTTCATTCGGCAATGCCGGAAGCATCGGTCCCGGCTCCGTAGTGCCCTTGTCCACGCCGGGCATCGTACGACAGGCCGCATCGTGGATCACTGATCCCGACAGCCCGCTATGGATCGACTGGCGCTATCTGCCTCGTGCGCTACCGTGGCTCGCCAGATTCATCGCGGCGGGCGCAAGCCCGCGCATCAGTGGGATCGCAAAGGCGCTCCGCTCGCTGCATGCCGACAGCTTCAAGCACTATCGCACACTTCTGGGCGCTGATGCCCGAAGCCTGCTTCACGTCTCCGGCCAGCTCTATCTCTATGAAAGCGATGCAGCCTTCGCCAAGGATGCCCTTGGTCGAAAACTCAGGGATGCGTTCGGCATCCGTTCGGAGATCTTGGGTCCTGACGAGATCCGGCAACTGGAGCCTTCGCTGGAACCCCGCTTTGCGAAAGCGATCTACCTTCCCGACTCCGGGCATTGCAGCAACCCGCATCGCCTTGTGACGACTATCGCGGAAGATGTCGCGCGGAACGGGGGGCGCTTCGTTCGCACATCGGTGAGGGATTTCGATCAGGAAGCCGGACACGTTCGCGCCGTCGTAACGGATGCCGGGCGCATGGGGTGCGATATGGTGATCATCGCCGCTGGCGCGTGGTCTCAGCGATTGGCTGGTCGGCTCGGTCTCAGGATCCCGCTTGAAAGCCTGCGCGGCTATCATGTGATGCTGCCCATGCCGGAGGTGGCGCCAAAGCGCCCACTCTATCCACTGGCCGCAAAGATCATGATGACGCCGATGGAGCATGGCCTCCGGATAGCAGGAACGGCAGAGATCGCTGGACTCGACGCGCCGATGAACGAGCGGCGTGCCGCCGCCCTCGGAAAGATTGCGGAGCGCTATTTCCCCGGCACGATCGGCGAACCGATCTCCGTCTGGATGGGGCACCGCCCCGCGACACCTGACTCTCTACCGGTCATCGGGCCGTCATCCAGGCACAGGAACGTCATGCTTGCCTTCGGCCATGGCCAGACAGGACTGATTGGCGGCTCAACAACAGGCCTGCTGGTCTCTGACTTAGTTGCAAACAGGAAACCAATAATCGATCCTTACCCCTACCGGGCAGGCCGCTTCTAATCACGCCCGATGGTGCTGTCACATCAACTCAGGGATGAGAGAGCGGTGTAGATCGACTGGCATGATCGAGCCGGCCAGGTCCAATCACCATCGCTTTCCACTTCAGATCATCGCTCATGCCGTCTGATTGTAGTTCCGCTCGGAGCCAAGCATCAGCCTAGCCGTGACGCTCGGCAGCATCGCCTAAAGTCAGATCCACTGGCGCATTGCTTGCAATAGCAACACGCCGGTTGCGCTGCGGGCAGGCTTAAGGTCACGGCATTGCCGCATCATCTGAGCATGCCAGAGCTGCCGCTTGTACGCGGCATTCCGCGGTCTCCCGACATCAAATACGTCGCCGTCATCGCATTGGTGGCCGACGAGGTCGCCCGAATCCTGCTACGCATCTCGGCCGGTCGCAGCATTCATGCGGAAACAGCGGTGAAGCACTTCTCCAAGGATTCATGCCGTAACAGATTGCCGACTACCGTCTGCCTGTGTACGAACAGCTTGAACATCGCTCGCATGCTTCAAGGAGTGGCTCCATGGAAAGCCTCGATCACGCGCTCTTCCTGACGTTGAACGCCTCTGATGAGCCATCACGGCCTCTGGTGTTTCTTGCGAGTATGTTTGCCAAATACGTGATCATTCTGCTACCGATCCACATCGTCCTGCTGTGGCTGGGAGGCAATCGACGCCTCCGTTCCACTGCGGTTATGCTTGTGCTCGCACTGATTATCGCATTGTCGGCGAATTATGTCATAGGTGTGGTCGCCTACACTCCACGTCCCTTCGTGATCGGCCTGGGCAATACCTTAATCGAGCACCGCCCGAGTCCGTCATTCCCGAGCAATCACGGAACCATCTTCTTCACCTACACGGCGGCTCTCGCCCTCGTTGGGGCGCGCAGGCTTGCTTGCGCGGTAGGCGTGATGGGCCTGATCGTTGCGTGGGCCAGGATTTATCTCGGAGTCCACTATCCCTTCGACATGGCTGGCGCCGTACTCGTGAGCCTTGCTGCGGCTCTTACCGCCAAATGCGCTATGGGGAGGTGGGGAGACGCCATCCTCCATCGTGCTGACGCGCTGTCCGCCTGGTTAAGCCCGTTTACGCGCAAGGTCTGAGTCAGGCAGCTCGGTCGGGTCAGAGCCACTCTTGGATCCATCGCAGGCCGAAGGCACTCGGCGCGAGGATACCTGTCGCCCAGACGAGTGCAGACAGCACATTCGCGATCTGAAACGGGATGAAAGGCATCCCGCAGATTCCGGCAGTGATCGGAACGGAGGCTCGCAGCGGCCCGGAGAAGCGACCGATGAAGACGCCGATCGCTCCCCAGCGTTCGAAGAACGCATGGCCATGCCGCAGGAGGTCCGGATGCCGGGATAGAGGCCAGACCTGCGCAATCCGCTCCTTGAACCTCCACCCGATCCAGTAGGAGACCCAATCTCCAAGGAAGGCACCGATGGCGGCTGATGTCCACAACGGCCAGAATGCGACGCCGCTCGCCCCGACAAGGGCACCAATCCCCAAAAGGATTACCGTTGCGGGTAGGAGAAGAGAGATAAATGCGAGAGACTCCCCGAAGGCGAGCATCAGGACGATTGCGGGGCCCCAGCTTTCGTGCGTACGCACGAAGACGACGAGCGTATCAACGAACTGGTCCATCGCACTCGCCTACCTATCGGGGCGCCACGAGGGGGGCGTTGCACGCCTCTCAGCGGCGAGCCTCCAACCCTGCCAAGCTCCGTGGCTGGCGAGCGTGATGAGCTTGGACGCCCAGCTGAATATGCAGGTGAGGGCAAGGAGCGCAGGAGCCGGATGATTTGCAGATGCCGTCGCTGCCGCCACTCTGGAAACAGACAGAATCTGGCAACGGACTGGCGACTGCACCGGCGCATGCCTGGAGTGGAAAGCTTTCTGAGATGTCCTGCATTTGATCCGGATCCTTAGCACGTCGCAATCCTTGAGTTGCCGTGGCCGCTGGACGCCATCTGTCGCACCAGTCGCCCGATAGCTATGAGATGCCATGGCCTCGCTGCTCCTGCGAATAAGCTTCGCTTGCAACGCCATTCTTCCGCCCTCCGCGTTTATGCGGCCGTTCACGGGGCGGAGTAACAGCGCCGGGCGCCAGCGGGATTCCCGGAGGAGCCGTGCTGCCGAGAGCCAAAACTCTGTTGACGCTCGTGCCAAGCAAAGGCTGTACGGCGCAACTCGCCGCCACCCAGCATAGATCTCAGAAGCACGGAAGCGGTTCCGCAGCAGGTTGCCGTGAAACGGCCTTGTTGAGGGTACAGCATGGGTCATCCGGTGGATTGCACCCTGCTTCTGATCGCCTGAAGAACATTCGAAATCATAAGTGACGTACGCTACCGGTTGAAAGGTCAGGCTAGGCGACGAGTGCGGGCGTTTCGTCGGGAACAATATGAGCTGTGCAATGATACCATCTCATGGCCCTCTCAACAGAGTGGAAGCCATTACCACGATAGGCTTGGTGAAGATGCCGAAGGATGAGCAACGGGCCAGCGGATTTCGATAACCTGCCGCATGAGGAACTCCTTATTGAACCGTGCGGCATGACTTCGCCACGCGAGAATTTCAGAATGGCTCGCGGCACGTGGGCATTGAACCGTGTCATGAACAATGCCTGACTGGCTCAGGACCTGCTTGAAACGTTCCTCTAAAGCATCCAACGACGCTGACGTACGGAACACATCCGATAGATAGACTGCGCGCGCGGCGTTGGATGGCGCTAAACAGTAGCGCCATTCTGCATGGGCAGTCGACACCGATGAGATCATGGAAGCGAAGCAAACCAAAGTCCGAACCATGAATATGCTCACTCGTCACCTATGGAATGAGCCGTCCGGCTGTCTCGCGCATGTGAGGCAATGCCCAAGCAACTCGGGCGGGCCCGAAGAATTCAGCGTGTTGCACGGAGGTCGACAACCAAAGCGTTTGGTGCGAGAGACCATAGGATCTCTTTTGCGCGAGCTTTCTAGGGGAACAGGTGCGATTCACTCTTTACCTGCCCGGTATCGGAGCGGGCGATGAGCATGAAACCATGTCAAGTTCCTATATGCCTGCATCAAATTGGCCGTCAGGTCCCGTTCTTGGCAACTCCTTCCCGATGGTACGCCCAGCAAGCCGCCGGGCGCACCCTTGTCAGTAACGCAGTCTCGAGATCCTAGTAGGTGTTGAACTTGTAGTTCAGACCAGCCCGGAGAACATGAAACCTAGCCTCGGACTTGACGTTGTAGCCAACGTCGGTGCGCAGGGGGTCGGTGGCGGCGTAGTTCTTCGAGCCGAGATCAACGTACAAGTACTCGCCCTTAAGAGACAGCTCATTCGTGAAGGCGTACTCAGCGCCGGCGCCCAGAGTCCAACCCCAACGAGTGGAAGAGCTGGAGCCAGCGTAGTCGAAAGCATAGGGCCCGGTGCCGTCTATGCCGCTACCAATGTACGAGGTGTCGGAGTGAACCCTGCCGAACGCCAGACCGCCGGTCCCGTATACCAGCAGGTGCTCAGTCGGTGTAAATCCGAGACGGGCGCGCAGGGTGCCGAACCACCGGAGCCTCTGATCAGCCCTCAGGGCTTCCGCACCAGAGTCGTCGGTGAATGCCGTTGTATATGAACTTCTGATCCTGAGGCGGTTGATGTCGGCCTCAATTCCAACGAGTGTAGCGCCGAACCGGTAATTATAGCCAACCTGCGCGCCGCCGTTGAAGCGGGCGTTGCTCGAGCTGCCGCCGAAACCGGACAGGTCGAGTTGATCGGCAAAGAGAGTACCGGCCTCCCGCAATGTCAGCCTGCTATCGTCCCACGCAGCTCCAGCATTCACGCCAGCGTAGAAGCCGGTCCATGTGAAAACCGGAACCGCCGCAATAAAGGGAGCCGGCGCAGAATTCTGCATTGGGAGGTCAGCTGCCTTAGCAGGCACTGCTGTAATCGCAGCCAAAGCGACTGCCGAGAGAAATACTCTGGTCAAGTCAATTACTCCTGTGTATCCGTCGATTTGAACCATCAAACGAAGGACGGCCGGGGCTGGTGGAATCTCTGAATTCGGCTCTCGGTTGTAGAACCATACACTCGGTGATGCCGCCCCCTCCGTATTCGAGGAGAACTGCGATGGCTCGGCGAGCATACAGCCGGAACTCCGCCCTATGTGACTCGGGCGCATCGTCCCAAGTCAGAGGGCTGCCGCTGGCTTTGTAGAATGCGCGAGCTGTATGCTCGACCTGCCGATGAAGCGTCCTCATCTTAGGGTCCTAAAGCCACAGCTGCCCATCATCCGGTAGCGAGATTGGAGTACTCGAGCCATCGTTCTGTTCGATCCGGGACCTTGCCATCTTACGCCTGTATTGGGCCTGATGCGGTGACGCATGAGGACCATGGACAGGTATATGAGGCAGGCCAGCCGATGGGAATATAACCGAGGGTATATGATCGCTCAGCGCAGGCATTCTGAGTGCGCCTAGCGCCGCTCTCGCAAGGTGCCGGAATCAAAACCATGCGTTCGAGGCGCCCTTTAAGGGGTTGCCTTCATTACGTTCATTTGCTTTTTCATTCGGCTTCGAGAATATCACCATAGCAAGCTGCAATGGCTGATACGTCGGAGCGCCTTGACGTCCCGAGTTTGTGGTAGATTCTGTGCATGTGAAGCTTGACCGTTCCGTCCGCGATGCAGAGCTGGCGGGCGATTTCTTTATTCGAAAGTCCATGTCCGACCAATAATACGATCTCCCGCTCGCGCGATGTCAATAAGCCGGTTATCTCCTTTGCTCCATAGCGCCGGACGCGTTCCCTCTGCATTGCTTGGTCTACAAACTCAGGCTGGAACCACCGTCCTCCAGCGCTCACGTGGCGAAGGCAGTCGAGAAGTGACCGTGGAGCGGCATCCTTCGGCACAACTCCAAAGGCTCCATTCTCGACAGCAGCATGGATCTGTGCATCTGACATCGTCGCACTTAGGAAGATCACCTTTGTCTTTAAGCCCGCGCTCGCGAGTGCATTCAGCACGTCAAGTCCGCCCATCTCCGGCATGGTGACATCAAGGAGCGCCATGTCAGGATTGTGCTTGTAGATAGCCTCGAGGGCCATGATGCCATCAGAGCACACGTCGACAATCTGAAGGTCCGGCTCTGGGGTTATGAGGCTCTCGAGTCCCTGTAGGACGAGAGGGTGGTCATCCGCCACGATGATTGATATCCTGGAAGTCATTCTCGTTTTGATAATGGTATCTCGATATTGATAATAACTCCGCCCGAGGAACTCGAGATGGTGAGGCTTCCGCCGGTTTCGCGTACCCGCTCGCGAATTGTTCTCGGGCCAATGCTCTTTTCAAATAGAACTTCGTGACCGAGAGTGCCAGTCAAACCAGGTAATCCCGTTCCATCGTCAGATATCGACAGATCAAGCGAGCGCGTCCTACGGGTGATTGCGACCTTTACGTTGCTCGCTCCTCCATGCTGGACCGCGTTTGCGACCGCTTCCGTTAGGATAGATGCGACCTCCCGGCCGATATGCCGCACGACGTAGGCGCCTTGTGGCGAAACCCTCATGTGAGTGCCGCACTTCCAATGGCGACTAGCCTCATCTAATGTTACTGAGCACTCCGCCTCAAGATCGAAGATTGCATCCGCGGGGGACTCTGTCGCGTTCAGGCTTGGGAATGGCCTATCGGTCGATGTTATCTTCTTTGCAGCATAGGCGCTACGAACGAATTCCCGCAGCCGTCGCTGAGCGCCTGCGAGCATCTCGCGAAGTTCATCCAGTGCATCAGTATCGCCGCGACCCTTTCCGTCCATTCCTGATGCCAGTCGAAGCCCGATCGCCGTGAGCGTTTGAAGAATTCCGTCGTGCATATCACGCGCGAGACGCGCGCGCTCCTTCAATGCCGCCGCGGCGTCGAGTTCCATCCGCAGGACATGATGCTCAATCTCAATCGCAACACGGTTGGCAACGATGCTGACGAGCGCTAGCAGTTCGCCACTCAGGGATTCAGGCTCTAGAACGAACACCCTTCCGGACGCATTTGCAGTCGTGAAGGGGGCCGTTACAAATCGGCCGATCTCGTAGTCTTGAGCTAAACCCGAGTTTATGGATCGCATAGGATCTTTGCATCCGATCTGTCTCGCTATGGCGCGATCATGCCCAGGATCGCCGAGCATGAACGCAGTCTGCATCAACTCCGCAGCTACGAATTCTTCGTACTTTCCAGGTGCTTCTCGGATGTTATCGCACTGCCCGCGCGACCAGATTGATGTGAAGAGAAACGGCTCGTCGCCTTGCTCCCAGAGCACAAGAACGCGGTGGGCGCGCATGACGCTTGCTGCATGCGCGAGTGAATGTTCGAGGCGGGGGAATTCTCCCGTCGTAGCTATCTCAGGGGGCCATGATGCAAGCGCTGCAAGTCGCTCAAGGCTTCGCTCCCGAAACGCGCCGATATGCCCGAGCATAAGTCCTGCAACCAGCAGAAATGCGCCTCGTATGACAAATCTGTTAATCTCATCGTGATCCCCCGTCAGGGTTCCATCATCTGCAAGGCTGAGAATCGTAAGGAATGCTATCAGCAAGACGCAGGTCGTGACTGCGCCTCGCCAATTCCAGTAGAGGGTTGCAACAAGCAATGGAAAGGCGAGCAGCATAGAAAGGGGGCTGGACGCCCCTCCTGTCAGGAAGACGACGGCTGAGGAGAAGGTAAAGTCGAGGAAGTACGCGAATACGTTCCACCGCTTTGACGCACGACCTCTTCTGTACAGGACATAAGTGAGGGCGGCGTAAAGGGTGTATGTGCCAGAGACGGCGTATGCGTAAATCGGGTAATTGGACT
Source organism: Microvirga sp. (assembly GCA_031181145.1). Taxonomy (GTDB): domain Bacteria; phylum Pseudomonadota; class Alphaproteobacteria; order Rhizobiales; family Beijerinckiaceae; genus Microvirga. The sequence goes on along the minus strand of JAPSLB010000001.1, from coordinate 249,588 downwards.
CGATAGGGTCAATGTATATAGCGATAAAAGTCAGGAGAGAAAGCGCCAAACGGGATGTGCTTATAACTTCGTTAACAGGAAGATTAAATGCAGCATAGGTCAAGTTATAATAGTTGCGTTTCATGATCCACTCATGCTTTATAATATACTATGCTTACGTATTGGGCCAATCGTCCGGCAAGCCAGGTCCCCAGTTCCATCTGCCTAAGAACGGGCCGATCCTGAGCCGGATTGTGTATCGCCTTGAGCGGCGCCTACTTGGTGCCTCCTTCGTTCAGACGAGTTTGGGCGGCACGGAGTTTCATGGCTCTGTCGCAGCTCGTTCTTTCCTGTCTGGTAATTTCGCTCTGGGTTGATAGAGAGGAATGCGGCGGGATGTGCTATGGCAGGCATTATGATCGCTCGGCAATCCTGCTGTGCAGGCAGCGGTACTTGGCTGACAATCTCAGCCTCCTCAGCCATCAGCAGATGTCCGAGTGAGGCATCGCCATCGACCGGCGCAAGCGCCCGGCCAACGGTAAGTGGCACATCGATGAAACCTATGTCAAAGCCTACGGATGGCGGTCTATCTCTCCCGGGCCATCGACAGCAATGATGACACCATCGAGTTCTGGGTCAGCGAGGGGCGGCAACCTCCGTGCCGCCAAGTGCTTTATGAGTAAGACTCTCAGGCGGTACGGCCATTCCGAGCGGATCGTGATGGACGATAGCCAAGCTACCGGTGAAGCGATCCTGCATGGCATCGCAATGATCCACATGATGCGCAAAGGGCAGGCGAAATATGCCTGCCCTTCTCGACCGAGAGTAGCGGAGAAGTTTGACCTGCTTGTGCATCTTTCTGTTCTCAGCCTTGCTTGCGATGCAACCGCCTCAGGACGACAGACGCGGGCTGCCGGCGATTCAACTTGGGCAGTCACGTCACCGCCTAAACTTCCGCCAATCGCAGTGCGCACTCCATCAGATCGGCACTGTTCTCCTCAATCCTTGAGACACGTTACTTAGCTCTGTTGAGCCAAGTACCCGAACATCGACTTTGTTTCGAGAAACTCCTCGAACCCGAACCGGCCCCATTCGCGTCCGTTGCCGGATTGCTTGTAGCCGCCGAAAGAAGCCGCGGTATCACCACGGGAGCCATTCAGATGAACCATCCCGGCCCGAATGCGCCGCGCTACCCGGCGGGCCCGTTCGAGATCGCCGGATGTCACATAACTCGACAATCCATATACGGTATCATTGGCAATCCGGATTGCATCCTCCTCATCCCTGTAGGGCAGGATCGACAGGACCGGTCCAAAGATCTCCTCCTGTGCGATGCTCATGTCATTGCACACGTCCGCGAACACCGTCGGCTGCACGTAGTAGCCACGATCTAATCCGGCGGGGCGACCGGCACCTCCCGCCACGAGGGTCGCCCCTTCATCGATTCCGGCCTCGATCAGGCTCTGAATCCGGGCGAACTGAACTTCGCTGACTACGGGGCCGATCATGGTGGACGGGGAGCGCGGATCGCCGACGATTGTCTCCTCAGCGATGCGTTTGGCGATCGCCGCGACTTCACCCTGACGATCGAGCGGCACGAGGAGGCGCGTGGGTGCGTTGCAGGATTGCCCACTGTTCGCAAAGCAGGCGCGGACACCATGAGTGACGGCAGCTTCAACATCCGCATCGTCGAGCACGATGTTCGGAGATTTGCCGCCTAGCTCCTGATGAACGCGTTTAACGGTATCGGCAGCCGCCTTCGCGACGAGGGTTCCGGCGCGGGTCGAGCCGGTGAAGGAGATCATGTCCACATCCGGATGGCTTGCAAGGGCCTGTCCTACATGAGGCCCATCGCCGTTAATCAGGTTGAACACTCCTGCCGGAACGCCTGCCTCGTGCAGGATCTCCGCAAATATCAATGCTGAGAGCGGAGCGACCTCGCTGGGCTTCAGGACCATGGTGCATCCGGCCGCAAGGGCCGGGCCGACCTTGCAGGCGATCTGGTTCAAGGGCCAATTCCAAGGCGTGATAAGACCGCAGACGCCGATCGGCTCTCGGGTAACCAAGGTCGCATTGATAACCTCGTCGAATTCGTAGGTTTTCAGAACCTCTAAGGCACGCTGGAGATGGCCGAGCCCGGCTGGTACATGGCGCTCATGAGCGAAGGCGAGAGGCGCGCCCATTTCGACGGAAACCGCTTCGGCCAACTCATCGCTGCGCCGACGGTAGATGACGATGACCCGGGTGAGCAGATCCAGGCGATCCTCACGACTGGCGTGGCTATAGGTTGCGAAGGCCCGCCGTGCGGCGACGACCGCCTGGTCAACATCGGCCGGGCCACCGGCGGCGATCGTCGCCGCGGCTTCTGCCGTGGCCGGGTTGATCACGTCGATGGTCCTCTGCTCGATCGGCGAAATCCATTGGCCGTTGATGTAGAAGTGATGGTGGTGTGACACGCAATGCTCTCCGGATCCATGATCAGCAAACGTCAGTGCATCTGTCTGATAGCACGACGAAGGCTACCGACCATCTGCTCGATCTGGTCCTCTTCGATGATCAGGGGCGGAGACAGGACAATGAGATCGCCTGAGGCGCGCACGAGGACGCCATCCTCGTAGCACGTCTGCGCGCAAAGACTGCCGCGCGTTCCCGGTTCACCGGCACGGGGAGCTAGTTCCACGACACCGAGAAGCCCAATATTGCGGATGTCGGCAATATGGGGCTCATCCCTCAGGCTGTGGAGCGCTGCTTCCCACATTGGGGCGATAGCGGCACCCCGCTCGAACAGGCCGAGGTCCTGATACACGTCGAGCGCAGCAAGGCCCGCGGCGCAGGCGAGGGGGTGCCCTGAATAGGTGTAGCCATGGAAGAGTTCGATCACCTCAGGCGGCCCGGCCATGAAGGCGTCAAACACGAAGTCGCGCATGATGACGCCACCCATCGGGACCGCGCCGTTGGTCATGCCTTTGGCGCAGGTGATGATGTCCGGTGTGACCCCCAGCGCCTGAGCTGCGAAAGGTGCCCCGAGGCGGCCGAAGCCGGTGATGACCTCGTCGAAGATGAGAAGGATGCCATGTCGGGTGCAAATCGACCGCAGGCGTTCAAGATATTGCAGCGGCGGCGGATAGACGCCTCCTGAGCCGATGACAGGCTCGACGATCACGGCTGCTATCGTTGAAGGATCCTGGATCTGCAAAAGGCTTTCCAGTTCGTCCGCGTAATGGGCTCCTGTCTCAGGACGGCCGCGCGAGAACCCCATCGAGGAGCGGTCATACGGCAGCGACAGGTGAGCCACATCCGGTAGGAGGGGACCGAAATCCCGTTTATGGCGTCCGATGCCGCCGACGGAGAGCCCGCCGAAGCCCATCCCGTGATAGCCTTTGGCGCGCCCGACGAACTTGGTGCGCCCCGCATCCCCGCAGGCGCGATGATAGCCGCGAGCGATCTTGAGTGCGCTGTCGACAGCCTCGGAACCGGAGTTGGTGAAGAATACATGGTCGAAGCCTTCGGGAGCGACATCCGTGAGGCGACTGGCAAGTTCGAACGCGCCCGGATGGCTCATCTTAAACGAGGAGACGAAATCGAGCTGGCCTGCAGCCTTGCGGATGGCCTCGACGATCCGGGCCTGGGCATGGCCCGCATTGACGCACCAGAGGCCTGCCATGGCGTCTAGTACGCGGCGGCCATCCGCCGCGATGTAATGCATGCCCTCCGCGCCGACGAACATCATCGGGTTCGAGTGGAACTGGCGCATAGCCGTAAAGGGCAACCAATAGGCGGCCCCCGCATCGTTGGCAAACGAATGGGCGGCGGTCTGCGGCGAGGCGGTCATCGGCGTGCTCCTGGCGGGTCTAGCTCTGGCTGAGCGAATCATGGATTTTTGTGGAAACAAAATACATATATGGCTTAGCCCGGATCCGGATTGTCGCGCGCCCTGACCTGGCTCGCCCTCTCAAGGTGCCGGCGCAACAGGACCGAGGCTACGTCGCGCTCGCCTTTGGCTAAGTAGTCGAGAATTTCCATATGCTCGCGGCAATTGACCACGACGCGCTCGAAACCGAATTTCCAGTCGTACTGGGAAAAGCGCCTGAGCTGGTTCTGGTGACGGATGGCGGAGTGGATGAACCGGTTCCCGGAGGCTGCCGCCAGACCTTCATGAAAGGCTGCATTCATCTCAAAGAACGCAACGCTCGAGGTGTCCCGCCAAGGGCGTTCGAGCGTCTCGGCGTGGCGCCGGCGCATCTCCTCAATCCACTGCGGCTCAAGCCGAAAATTGGGCTCTAGAATCCCCGCGGGTTCAACGAGCAGGCGGAAACGGTAGCTCTCGTCACGGGCTGCCGGATCCCGGAACCCGGTCATGAATCTCCAGCCGTAGCCTGGCTTTCGCTCCACCATTTCAAGATCCGAGAGGCGGGACAGGACGCGCTGGACCGTCGGACGGTTGAGGCCGTAGCGCCGCATGATCTCGACCTCGGAGAAGTCCTGGGGCATCTCCCCCCTCCGATGATCACGGGCGAGCCGCACCAGCCACTCCTCATCCGTATTGATTGTGGCTGCCCCGGGCGCCTGCTCCGGAAGGGCTACGAGCTCCATCCCCCGGTTCGGGCGGCGAGCCACGATTCCTTGATTCTCCAGGAATTGGAGGGCGCCGCGAACGGGGGTTCGCGAAACCTCCAGGCGCTTCGCCAAACTGTTCTCGTTCAGCAACGCCCCGACCTGCAGCCCGTCCTCTTTCACGAGACGGACGATCCGGTCGGCCAGATCCTGCTGCAAACGGCTCGGTTGATGCACGCTGAAATTTCCTATTGATTGTATTCTCTCATGATGAAATACAATAAGTCCAGTCGAATTGCCAGAGTCAATGAAAGAGGCTTTCCAGATGGTCCCGCCCTGTCCGCTCATCGAGGTATCCGGCTCTCCCCGTGAACGCGGGCGCCAATATGGCGAGCAGGCGGCCGACAGGATCCAGCTCGGGATCGAGCATTATTCGTCGCAGATCGGCAGTCACAAGCTGACCGGAGACGACATCGCGACGCTCGTGCGCAAGTTCGAGCCCACCGTAGACCGGTTCGATCCGACCTACCTTGAGGAGATGCGCGGCATTGCCGAAGGCGCCGGAGTTCCGTTGGAATCCATCGTGCTTCTGAATGCCAGGACCGAAATCCTGAAACTGGCGCGCCGCCCCGTCGCCGACTGGGAGACGCTCGACGAGGAGCCTGATGGATGCACCGGCGTCGTCGTCTTGCCTGAAATGACGAAGGAGGGGCTTCTCATCCACGCCCAGAACTGGGATTGGAAGGCGGAATGCGCGGACACGGCGGTGGTGCTCAAGATCAAGCGCGATGACGGTCCTGACATCCTGACGTTCACGGAGGCGGGAGCTCTTGCTCGGTCGGGGTTCAATGCCGCCGGGATTGCGATCACCGCGAACTATCTAGAGACGGATCGCGATTATCAAAGATTGGGGGTCCCGCTCGCCTTGATCCGCCGGAAGGTTCTGGAGCAGAAGCAGTTGGCGGCTTCGATGCACGCGGTCTACACAACCCGCAAGTCGGCAGCGAACAACATGATCGTCAGCCAGGCCAACGGCATCGCCATTGATTTCGAGTGCGCGCCCGACGAGACATTCCAGGTGCTTCCTGAGCGCGGTCTCATCGTCCACGCCAATCACTTCCAGAGTCCGGTTGCACTCTCCAAGCTGAAGGACACTGGCATAGCGAACACCCCGGACAGTCTCTACCGCGACCTGCGCGTCCGGGCCTTGATCGAACCGCATCTTGGCAGCGTGACGCGCGACGAGGTGAAGAATGCCCTGTTCGATGATTTCGAGACGCCTTGGTCGGTCTGCCGACCCCCGCGGAAAAATCTCAGCAGCAACCTGAGCGCGACGGTTGCCATGATTGTCATGGAGCCGATGAGCGGCCTCATGGAGGTCGCCATGCTGCCTGCGCTGAACCAGACGTTCACGACGTACAAACTCGATATGGAGATTCAGCGCCCGACCATTCAGGCTCGCGTCGAAGCGGCTCCTGGAGCGCCGTACGCGAAAGCCATCTAAGCGGCCGACAAGAGCTGCAACGACAAACAATACGAAGCGGGAACTTAAGACTCGGAGGATAGTGATGATAGTGAAGGCAAGGACTCTATTGGCAAGCTGCTTGACGGGCGCCGTCATGGCGGCAGCACTTCCGGCGCTGGCCCAGGTGACACCGCTGCGGATTTCGCTCAACGCCGACATCCGGAGCACCAACCCCGGCGTCAACCGAGACGACAATACAGACGCGGTCGTGCTTCATATGGTCGAAGGATTGGTGGCCTACGGCGAGGATGCGAGCATCAAACCGCTTCTGGCGCAGTCGGTCTCGCTCTCCGAGGATGGCCTCGCCTACACTTTCAAACTCCGCGACGGAGTGAAATTTCACAACGGCGCTCCCTTGACATCCGAGGATGTCGCCTGGAGCTGGAGGCGCTATACGGATCCCAAGACCGAATGGCGTTGTCTCTCCGAGTTCGATGGCCGTGGCCGGTCGAAGGTACAGGCGGTGGAGACACCCGATGCTCAGACCGCCGTGTTTCGCCTTGACAAGCCGGACGCCCTATTCCTGGCGACCTTGGCGCGCACGGATTGCGGCATGACCGGGATCATCCACAAGGATTCCGTGAAGGCAGACGGATCGTGGGATAAGCCGATCGGAACTGGCCCGTTCAAGCTGGAGGAGTGGCGTCGCGGCGAGTTCGTCAAGCTGTCCAAATTCGATTCCTATGCGAATCCTGCGGAAGGCAAGCCCGACGGCTACGCCGGATCGAAGCGCCCTCTCGTGGACGAGCTTCGCTTCGTCGTGGTCCCCGACAATGCGGCCGCTAAGGCAGCCCTGCTTCGGGGCGACATCGATATCGTGCCTGACATCGCCAATGCCGACGTGAAGGAGATCAAAGCCAACCCGTCGCTGGGGCTTTCAATTGCGCAAAACATGGGTCTCAGCACGCTGCTGATCCAGACGCGAGATCCGCTCCTGTCGAATGTCAAGTTGCGGCAGGCCATCGCCGCGGCACTAGATACTGCCCAGATCACCGCCGCCGTGACGGAGGGCCTCGCGAAGCACAACAACTCGATTGTGCCCTTGAATTCATCCTATCATACTGCAGACCATGACAAGGGCTACGCATACGATCCCGAGGCCGCGCAACGTCTCTTGAAGGACGCGGGCTACAAGGGCGAGTCGATCGTCATTCTGACGAACAAGCGCTATCCCCAGACGTTCGCATCCTCCGTGCTCATTCAGGCTATGCTTCAGGCGGTTGGAATCAATGCCACCCTGGAGGTACTGGAATGGGGCACCCAGCTCGACCGGTACAACAAGGGCAACTACCAGGTCATGGCGTTCCCATACTCGGCTCGCCTCGACCCGTCCCTGAGCTATGATTCCGTCATGGGCTCCAAGGACAAGCAGCCCCGGAAAGTTTGGGACAATCCCGAGGCGCAGGCCTTGCTTGAGAGGTCGATGCTGGTTTCCGACAAGGCCGAGCGTCAAAAGATATTCGACGAACTGCATGCCAGGTTCCTGAAGGAAGTGCCATTCGTGATGCTCTACAACGGCGTTGAGGCCAGCGCCTTCCGCAAAAATGTTCATGGCTTCACTGCCTCCGTGCTCTCCAAGCCGCGGGCCTGGGAGGTGCGCGTCGCGCACTGATCGGGTTGCGCTCAGACAAGGATCGGCCGCCACTGACGGGCGGCCGATCGACGGCATCGATGCAGGCTCTCACACGGACGACGTTCATGAACCAACCTGTCACGCCAAAGCCAGCCGATCAGGCCTCTCTGGAGACACTCGGAAGGCGGATCTATGACCTGGGTCATACGACAGTGTTTGCGAGCAGACGCGATCCGCGTTTCTCCTATTGTCTGTACGTGCCTCCGGACCTGGGTCAGAGGGCCGCTCCTGATCTCGTCGTCGTCATGCACGGCACGGGCCGAGCCTTCATGGAGTATCGTGACGGTTTTGCCGAGTTCGGTCGCTGGAACAACTGCATCATTCTATGCCCGCTCTTTCCCGTAGGCGTACAAGGAGACGGCAATCGCGACGGCTTCAAATACATGCAGGAAGCCGACATCCGCTATGACGAGGCCCTCATGTCCATCGTGGCGGAAGTTGGCGCGCGCTACGGTCTCGACGTCGCCCGATTCGCACTGTTCGGGTTTTCCGGCGGCGGTCACTTCACCCACCGCTTTCTCATCCTTCACCCGGATCGTCTCTGGGCAGCCTCGATCGGAGCGCCGGGTTCGGTGACGCTTCTCGACCCGACGCGGGACTGGTGGGTTGGCATTCGCGATGTCAAGGAACGGTTCGGCATCACGGTCGATGTCGCCGCCATGCGGCGCGTGCCCGTGCAGATGATCGTGGGCGCTGCGGATCTCGAAACCTGGGAAATCACCCACCGGGAGGGAAGCCCACACTGGATGCCGGGCGCCAACGATGCAGGCCGCACGCGTCCGGAGCGGCTCGACAGTCTGCGCCGCTCCTTCGAGGCTGCCGGCATTCCTGTCCGCTTCGATGTAGTGCCGAACGTGCCGCATGATGGAAGTCGGGTCGTGTCTCAGGTGCAAGACTTTCTCGCCGATGTCTTGAAAGACAGACGCTCGGCCGGATGAGCTGGGGCATGGTGAAGATCCCATGACGTCACCACGGCCGATTTGAGGAGGGCGACGCAATGCTGCGCTTTATAACCAAACGAATACTCATGGCGGTTCCGACGCTCTTCATCATGGCGGTTTCGGTTTTCGCCCTCATCCGCTTCATTCCGGGCGATCCTGCAGCGCTTATGCTCGGTGATATGGCAGATCCGGCCAGCCTGTCGGATCTGCGAGAGAGGCTGGGGCTCAATCACAGCCTGCCGATTCAGTTCGCGATCTGGTTCGGGAACATCTTCCAGGGCGATCTCGGCCACTCGATCACATCGAGCCAGCCAGTCCTGCCCCTCATTCTCGACCGGTTCTGGATCAGCGCCAAGATCGTGCTCATCGCGGTTTTGTTCGCCGCCCTGGTCGCCGTGCCGGCAGGGATGATCGCGGCGTGGCGTCAGAACAGTATGCTCGACCTCCTCCTGGTGGGAACCGCGACCATTCTGCTGTCGATCCCCACATTCTGGCTGGGACTTCTGCTGTTGATTTTCTTCGGGCTCAAGCTCGAATGGCTGCCCATCGTAGGCTACGTCTCATTCTCCGATGATCCAACCGCGGCGCTGCTTTACATCGTCATGCCGGTTGCGACCCTGTTCCTGCATGAGATGGGCGTGCTGATCCGGATGTCCCGAGCAAGCACGCTCGAAGTCCTGCGGCTCGACTACATCACCCATGCGCGAGCCAAAGGCCTTTCCGAAGGCGTTGTGCTGATGCGCCATGCCTTCAAAAACGCCTTTGGCCCGACCTGGACCCTTATCGGGCTGGTGCTCGGAAATCTTCTCGGCGGGATCGCTGTTGTCGAGACGGTCTTCACGATCCCTGGCCTCGGCCGGCTTCTCGTCGACTCAATCTTCGCCCGCGACTATCCGGTCATTCAGGGATGTCTCCTGTTCATCGCCTTCGTTTATGTGGCCGTGAACATCGTCGTTGACCTGCTTTACCCCGTGTTCGATCCGAGAGTGACGGCAGAATGAAATTCCTTGCTCCCAACGCCGTTCTCGGCGGCTTGATCATCGGCATCATCGGCGTTTGCGCCCTGTTCGGGGCGGTTTGGACGCCTTTCGATCCCTTGAAAATCAACTTTGCAGCCCGTCTCCAGCCGCCTGGACCGGTGTACTGGCTGGGGACCGATGAGTTCGGCCGGGATGTCCTCAGCCGATTGATGGCTGCCGCCGCGACGAGCGTGTGGATCAGCCTTCTCACGGTGACTGCCGCGGTCTCAGCCGGAACGGTGATCGGTCTGCTGACGGGATATCTGCGAGGCTGGACCGACCGGATTCTGATGGCATTCAACGATGCCCTGCTGGCCTTTCCGGGCATCCTGCTGGCCCTTGGCCTTCTCGCCGTCATGGGCGCCAACAAGTACGGCATCATTCTGGCGTTGGGGCTCGCCTACACGCCGTCCGTAGCCCGCGTCGTGCGGGGCACCGTTCTGTCTCTGCGGGAAAAGGAATATATCGACGTATCGAGAGTCATGGGCAATTCCGAAGCCTATACCATGGCGCGGCACATCCTGCCCAACTGCGTCGCCCCCCTGACAGTGCTTGCGACGTCCATGTTTGGCTGGGTGCTTCTTGCGGAAAGCGCCCTGAGCTTCCTCGGTCTGGGGGTGCCACCTCCGGCCCCGACATGGGGCAATATGCTGGCGAGCAGCCGCTCCTTCATCGTCCAGGCCGTATGGCTCGGTATCTTTCCTGGCTTGTGCATCTCACTGACGCTACTCGGCATCAATCTGCTCGGTGACGCCCTGCGCGACAAGCTCGATCCGAGAATGCGGGGAGTCTGAGCATGGCTACGACCGAACTACTCCGGGTTGAAGGATTGAGGCTCGCTGTCGCGCGGACAGAGCTGGAAGTTGTCAAGAACGTGAGCTTTTCCGTCGCGCCGGGCGAGATTGTCGGCATTGTCGGCGAATCCGGAAGCGGAAAGACGCTCGCGGCCCGATCCATCATGGCGCTTGAGCCGCCGGCTATCCGCAGGACTGCCGGAAGCATCCGTTTCGAGGGCAAGGATCTCGCCAGGCTCCCGCCGGGAGAATTAAGGCGCCTGAGAGGCTCGCGTATCGGGATGGTGTTCCAGGAGCCTATGACGTCGCTCAACCCGTCGATGCTCATCGGCCGGCAGCTGGACGAGGGCTTGGCGCTTCATCGCGATATCGATGCCAAGGAGCGCAGGGCTCTCATTCTCGATATGCTCCGTCGCGTCGGGATCAAGGACCCAGAGGGGGCGCTCGCCGCCTATCCGCACCAGTTCTCCGGCGGCATGCGCCAGCGGATCATGCTGGCTTCTGTCATGCTCCTTCGACCGGCTCTGCTCATCGCCGACGAGCCGACGACGGCGCTCGATGCGGTTGTCCAACGCGATGTTCTGGAACTCATGGTGGAGCTCACGCGGGAGCACGGTACGGCGGTGCTCATGATCAGTCACGATCTCTCGATGGTGGCCCGCTACACCGATCGCATCATCGTCATGTGCAAGGGCGAAATCGTCGAGCAGGGGAACACGCAGGATCTGCTGCGTCACCCCCGGCATCCCTATACTCAAAAGCTTCTGGCTGCGATGCCGAGGCGGCTGCCCAAGCGCGATCTCTCCACATCAGTAGAGCCAATCGTGGAAGTGCGCGGTCTCGTGGTGGAATATCGTGGGCGCCAGGGATTTTTTCGCAAGGAACCCGGCAAGCGGGCGCTCCACGGGGTCAGCCTGGCCGTCAGGCCGCGGGAGGTCGTGGCACTCGTGGGAGGATCGGGATCCGGCAAGACGACGCTGGGACGCGCCATCGCCGGATTGCTCGATCCCGCGGGCGGGGAAATCCGCTTTGCCGGGCGTCCCGTTCGCCGAGCCTCCGAGAGTTGGGCAAACTATCGCCTCAACTGCCAGATGGTGTTCCAAGATCCGTATTCGTCACTCGATCCACGGATGTCCATAGCAGACATCGTGCGCGAAGCTCTGCGTCTGGTGCCGGAGATGGCACACCGCGAAAAGGTGGACCGGGTGCGCGAGATCCTGCATGATGTCGGTCTCGACGACACGTTCGCCGGGCGTTATCCTCACGAGCTGTCCGGCGGTCAGCGCCAGCGGGTTGCGATTGCACGTGCTCTGGTGCGCCGACCTGCCTTCGTCATCGCCGACGAGCCAGTCTCTGCTCTCGACGTTACGGTGCGGGCCCAGGTCCTCGACCTGTTCGCCGACCTGCAGCAACGGCATGGATTTTCCTGCCTCTTCATCAGCCACGACCTTGGGGTCGTCGAGCAGATCGCGGACAGGGTCATTGTCATGCAGGATGGTCAGATCGTGGAAGAGGGCGATCGCGACACGATCTTTGATCAGCCGCAAAATCCCTACACCGTCAAACTGCTTTCCGCGATCCCGGCGCTTGAGGGCACTGCAAGCGGTGGAGTTCGGTTGAGGTGGCGTTTCGATGACATGCCACATAGCGATGTGGCTACGGCATAGCTGAAGTCTCGCCACTGAATAGATAGATTCCTAAGCCGCAGCGTGATGGAAAGGTCCGATCACCCGTCGGGTCGGCACCAGAATTGGCCTGGCGGTCCACCACGCTTCTGTCGCGGGGCCGGACCCATATAGCTGCTCCGAGCAATCGGCCTACGCCGGCTCGTCACAACGTCCTTAGGCAGGCTGCATCAGGACGTAGACGAGGCTTCGGGGGCCGTCGCACCCGCTTGAGCCCTGATGCGTCGGAGCGCCGCAACAGGCGGCGGGTCAAGAATCGTCTGAAACATCATAGCGGTCCTGCTACATGCTGATCTTGAACGGATTTGCCTTTGGCTAGTGTGGGCATTAGGGCAAGAGCTGTTCCCAAACGCACGCTGAGTCGGAACGAACAAAGAACGTCCGTTCGTGCCCGGTCAGATAATGCGACGCGCCCGAGATAGATCGTGGTCCGGTAAACATGGCGCTCACGGTCAGGCTGAGTCCGGAGGCTCGTGAGGCCTAGCTCTGCGCGAGCGGTCCCGGATTCCGCCGCGCTTGCGGAACGACACAGCCCGCTTGAGCGCTTTTGGGCCGCCTCGCCTTTATTCAGGTCAACCTGACAACTCCGCCGCCGTGCAGGCTCGCAATACCATTCGATCATGAGCAGCGTGCGCTCAAGGTGGCGGAGTTCAGGAAGGGCGCGGGTGAGCTGGCTCGGCTTGCGGGACGCAGCCAGCCGCTTGAAGGCTGACGAGGGTGCGAGAGCCTGCATGTGGAATAAGAGGGGTCGGCTTCTTAGCTAAGGCGTCTGAACCTGCCCGTCCAGCGTTGCCACGCAGCCTATGCGAAGCTCTTCCTGTTCCAAGGTGGCCAGGGTCCGGTCATCGGGTTTTGCGCAGGATCTATAGACGACCTCGGTTACGCTCCCTACAAGTTCTGGACGCATTTCTCGCCAACCATAAGGAGCGCGCCGCCGTGGAACTGCCTATCGTCCTATCGGTGCTCGCCGCCCTCTTCGTGGTGATCAGCCTCGCCCAGCCACTCGCAAGCTTCGTTCGGCTGCCATTCAGCGTGCTCTTGGCTGTGATCGGCATCGTGATCGGCAGCGTTGCGTCGTTCCTCTGGTACACGGAGCTCACGCACGCCTTCAACGACGTGGCCCGCGCCGTCCTCGACTTTCCGGTCGGCTCAACGGTCTTTCTCTACGTGTTCCTGCCCACCCTGCTGTTTCAGACGGCGCTGACCCTCGACGTCAGGCGCATGGCTCCAGACTGGGTACCGATCCTCGTCCTGGCCGTGCTTGCCGTTCTCATCGCAACCGTGATCATCGGCTATGCCCTGGTACCCTTCGCCGGACAACCGCTGATCGTCTGCCTGCTGCTCGGGGCCATCGTGGCGACCACCGATCCCATCGCAGTGGTCGGCATCTTTCGGGACATCGGGGCACCCGCGCGCCTCGGGCGGCTGGTCGAGGGCGAGAGCCTGCTGAACGACGCCGCGGCCATCACCCTGTTCAGCGTCTTCCTCGCAGTGCTGGCTGCCGGTCAGCCGCTCGACGTGACGGACGCGAGTCTTAGGTTCGCCCGCACCCTCGTCGTTGGCGCTCTTGTGGGCTACATCGGTGCCCGTATGGCGGCTTGGCTCATCGGCTCCATCCCGGATCATCGCCCGGCCAAGGTCTCGATCAGCTTCGCTCTTCCCTATCTTGTGTACATCGTCGCCGAGCAGGGTCTCGGCGTCTCGGGCGTTATCGGCGTTGTGGTCGCCGGGATGACCCTCAACCTGCTCGGCCCGGCACGCGCCTCACCCGATGGCTGGAGCTATCTCACCGGCATCTGGGAGCAGGTTGCCTTCTGGGCCAGTTCCCTCGTCTTCGTGCTTGCCGCCATCCTCGTGCCGCGGCTGCTGGCCGACCTCACCTGGCTCGACCTTGGCCTCATTCTCGTCGTGGTGGCCGCTGCCCTCCTGGCGCGGATCCTGGTCCTGTTCGGCGTGTTGCCGCTGCTCACGGCAGCACGGCTTTCTCCGCCCGTCAGCCGATCCTATCGCCTCGTGATCCTCTGGGGCGGCCTACGGGGCGCGGTCACTCTGGCCCTGGCACTCGCTGTAACGGAGAACCCCGTCGTGTCGGCGGAGGTGCATCGCTTCGTAGCCATACTGGCAACCGGCTTCGTGCTGTTCACTCTGCTCATCCAAGGCACCACCATGCGCCGGCTGATCCAGGCGCTTGGCCTCGACCGCCTGTCGTCTCGTGACCTGGCGCTGCGCGGACAGGTGCTTGCCGTGGCGCTGGAGAACGTGCGGGAGGCTGTTGAGACCGTAGCCGAACTGTACAAGGTCGGATCAGCCACAGCACTTGCCGAGGCCCGCCGCTATGCCGAGCGGATCGATGCGGCGGCGGCCCAGACAGAGCAGGGGCAAGGGCTGACCGACTTGGAGCGGCTGTCCCTGGGCCTCGTCACCCTGGCCGGGCGGGAGCGCGACACCGTCTTGGAACACTACCGGGCCCGCACCGTCTCGGCGGCGCTCGTCCAGCCGCTGCTGGCCCAGGCCGAACTGCTTCTGGACAAGGCCAGGACAGGTGGGCGGACGGAGTTCCAGCGCGCCGTGCGGCAGGCGCTGACCTTCGACTGGCGCTTCGATATCGCTCAGTTCCTTCACCGCCGGCTCGGCGTGGCTGGCCCCCTGGAACACCTCCTCGCCCGCCGCTTCGAGCTGCTGTTCGCGACCCGGATCATCGTCGAGGAATTGGCTCCGTTCATCGATCGCAAGATTGTGCCCATCCTCGGCACGCGCGTGGGCGAGGTCCTGGGTGAGATCATCGAGCGGAGGCGGGAGGCGATCGATGGTGCCCTTGAAGCCTTGCGTCTCCAGTACCCGGACTATGCCGGCTCTCTGGAGCGTCGCCTGGTGCGCAAGACCGCCCTCCGGCAGGAGGAACTCGAATATGACGTGCTGTTGGGGGATGGGCTAATCGGGCCGGAGCTCCACGCTAATCTCCGCCGTTCGGTGGAGGATGAACGCCGCAAGGCGGAGATCCAGCCTCGGCTCGACCTTGCCTTGAACGCGCCGGAGCTTCTGGCCCAACTGCCCCTGTTCTCTGAGTTCACGGAGGAGCAGCTCGCGGCTCTTGCCAAGCGACTCAGGTCAATCTTTGCCGTCCCTGGCGAGCGCCTGATCCGGCGCGGCGACCCAGGCGATGCCGTCTACTTCATCGCCTCCGGTGCGGTCGAGGTCAGCATCCCCGGGCACAAGATCCGGTTGGGTCGCGGCGACTTTGTAGGCGAGATCGCCCTGCTCACCGGGAGCCCGCGCCTGTCGGACGTGCATGCGATCGGCTATTGCTTCCTGCTCCGTCTGGACGTGCGTGACTTCAAGGCCTTCCTGGCGCAGCACCCGGCCATCCGGCAGCACATCGAGGAGGTGGCGACCCGCCGGGTGGTCGCCAATGAAGATGCAGCTCGTACTCCAGAGGCCTCCTAGCCTCCTCTAGGAATAGAAGTGGAGGTGCATCTTTCCACGAGGCCGCCGTCGATCCTCACCGGCTCGCTGATCGGCCTGTCCGCTGCCCACTCGACCATGAAGTTGGCGCCGGTTCCGGCCCGACGCTCCCTCGTTCCTGGTGGCGGACGCCCTTGAGAGCGGCGCCCTCGAACCCCTCCTGCTGGAGTATCCGCGGCCCGAGTACGGCATCCACGTGGTGCGCCCGCCGGGCGCCCATGTCCCGGGCAAGGTCCGGGTCCTGATCGACAGCCTCGTCGAGCGGTTCGGAGGAACGCCCGACTTGGGATCCGGTCGATTGCGCGTGGCGGCCGTTCCTCGAGGACCTTCACATCTCAGAGGTCACGTGCCCGGTTTTCCACTCAGTTCGCGGGCCAAATCGATGAAAGCCCTGAGGGCGGCCGACGGATTGCGCCGTCCTGGATAGTAGAGACAGAGCCCGCCGAAGGGCGGTGTCCAGTCCTCCAGCACACGAACAAGGCGTCCCGCCTCGATATCGGTACGCACGTCTTGTTCCATGAAGAAGCCGAGCCCGATGCCTTCGAGCACAGCGGCCCGTGCAAGACTGGCGTCATCCAACGTAAGCGGTCCGATCACGTCCATCTGGGCAGTCTGGCCATCCTTCTCTAACCGCCATCGGTACAGGGCGCCGTTGGGCAGGCGCACACGGATGCACGGATGATTGAGGAGATCAGGCGGCACATGCGGCTTCCCATGCTTGTCGAAATAGGCCGGCGAGCCGACGACGGCATATCGCTGTGGACGCCCAAGCGAAACCGCGATCATGTCGCTGGGCACGAGGTCGATCACCCGCACCCCTAAGTCGAAACCTTCCGCTACGATGTCGACCAATCGTCCCTCGGTAACGATATCGACATGCACTTGCGGATAGCGGCGGAGGAACTCCAGCACCAGCGGCGAGAGAACCTCGCGCGCCGCCGTGGCAAAGGCGTTGATGCGCAGTGTGCCTGACGGTGTTGCCTGCCGCGACCGCACGGCATCCATGGCGCCGTGAATGTCGTGAAGCGCCGGCCCGACCTGCTCGATAAACATGCGTCCAGCATCGGTAAGCGAGATGCTGCGTGTCGTCCGATTGAACAGGCGGACGCCAAGCTGCGTCTCGAGCTTGCCGATGGCGTTGCTGAGTGCAGTGGTAGACATGCCGAGATCGAGCGCAGCAGCGCGAAACGAACCCCTGCGCGCAATCGCAACAACCGCATCGAGATCGTTCAGCCCAAGCCGGTACATTGTCCCGTTTATCGCAACGCCTTATCCCGATTTATCCTGCTTATCGCAACAGATGTCCATGCCTAACATGGATATGAGGATCTCTGACGCGGTGATCACCGCTCAGCTCCAGAGCCCCTCAAACCCTGCCCATCGAGAGGGATCTGTCATGTCCGAGCTCTCCTCCTCCACTGCCGGCCTTGCCCTCGCCTCCGTGCTCGCCTCGGGTGCTGCCGCCTTTCCCGTCTCCGAACCCAAGACCCAAGGCCTCATCGACGCCCTCCCCAAGTCCGGCGGCGCACCGATCTATACTCCGATCCAGGATCAGGCCCGCAGCGTCCTGGCCGGCCCTCGGCCTCCACCATCCCGAGCACCCGGCCTCATTGAAGGCGCAACTTCCCGAAGCGCTCGCGCCATGAGCCCACGACCGTCCCGCTCAAGACCCCCTCGAGCGGTCACGGAGCTTGCCGCAGGCCACCATTGCTCAGGCCAGCGCAGCCCGGAAGTCGCCTTTGCCAAGCAGTTTTTCATACCAAGACCTCAGAAGCTGCTCCGGGCGCCTAGCCTGAACAACGCCAGTAGAAAGAAGGAGACAAACATGCCTCTCATCCTGCCAGCCCCCATAGCCGCCTATTTCGCTGCCGATAGGCGCGACGGGGCAGCTGTCGCCGATTGTTTCGCCCAGAAGGCCGTCGTCAAAGACGAAGGGCGTACCTACACCGGCATCGCCGAAATCAAACGTTGGAAGGAGAACAGTTCGTCGAAGTACGAATACACGAGCGAACCGATCTCCTCCGAAAGCAAAGACGGCTTTGTCATCGTCACGAGCTATCTGACGGGCAACTTCCCTGGGAGCCCCATCGACCTTCGGTACTTCTTCAGGCTCGATGGCGATAAGATCGGATCCTTGAAGATCCTTCCATGAGTTTCGCTCTCGAACTCAGCGGCCGCCGGGCTCTCGTCACGGGCGGTACGAAGGGAGTTGGAGCCGCGGTCGTCCGCACGCTTGCGGAGGTTGGGATCAGGCTTGTGACGACGGCCCGATCTCTTCCGGACGAAATCCCGGAGGGTGTCCATTTCGCCGCCGCCGACCTTGCGACGGCCGATGGCTGCGCCCACGTCGCTGAGATCGTAAAGGAGAAGCTGGGCGGCATCGACATCGTCGTCCATGTCGTCGGCGGATCGACGGCGCCCGGCGGAGGATATGCTGCTCTCAGCGATGACATCTGGGCGGAGGAACTCGATTGTAATCTTATGTCGGCCGTGCGGCTCGACCGTGCGCTCTTGCCTTTGATGGTCGAGCAAGGTTCAGGTGTCGTGGTCCACGTTACCTCGATCCAACGTGAACTTCCGCTGCCGGAATCGACGACAGCCTATGCGGCCGCGAAAGCTGCATTGTCGACGTACAGCAAGAGTCTCTCAAAGGAGGTTACCCCAAAAGGGATTCGCGTTGTGCGTGTCTGGCCGGGCTGGGTCGAAACCGAGGCGGCTGTTCGCTTGGCGGAACGCCTCGCAGCCGAGGCCGGAACCGATTACGAAGGTGGCAAGCAGATTGTCATGAAGGCTCTTGGGGGCATCCCGCTTGGGCGACCCGCTCGTCCTCAAGAAGTTGCCGATCTTGTCACGTTTCTTGTTTTGGCCCGCGCCAGCGCGATTACCGGCGCCGAGTACGTGATTGACGGCGGGACGGTGCCGACGGTCTGATCCGCAAGAGGCCCTTTCCGGAAGATTTAAAGCTAGACGCTAATGCAGGATTCGGTCGAACCTGGAGCGGGACATCCCACAAGTGCCAGAGCATCTTAATGAGAGCTTTTGGTCGGACCCCTTCGCGAAGGGTTTTATGGCGAGCGGTTATGTGTACCGCACCAACAGGTCGAACACATGACCGCACCGGCCAGCTAGGCGGAAGCGTCAAGCAAATCCCTTGCCAATAGGGAGCCGTCAGAGGCTGGCCCGGAACTGACTAAGTTGCTCCGAGGCAACAAATTTGTGCACGACGGGCGGGTGCATGCACCGGACAACCACCGAGAGTAAGGGACCCGCAGGCTCTCCCGGTCACGAACGATTGACTGGAATTCGAACGGTTCTAGGACTCATAGTTAAGTATTAGCGTGAAGGTGGCGCCCATAACCAAGACGCGGGAGGAAAATCATGGTCAGCCTGACGATCAATGGAACCGTTCACGAAGTCGATGCTGAACCCGATACGCCTCTCCTGTGGGTCATCCGCGAGCAGGTCGGGCTCACCGGCACGAAGTATGGCTGTGGCGTTGCTCAATGCGGCGCCTGCACGGTCCATCTCGATGGGGTCGCCACACGCTCCTGTAGCCTGCCCATATCGGCGATCATGCCCGAACAGAAGATCGTGACGATCGAGGGATTGTCGCCGGATACATCCCACCCCCTGCAGAAGGCTTGGCTCGAGCTCGACGTTCCGCAATGCGGCTATTGCCAGAGCGGCCAGATCATGGCCGCCGCGGCTCTTCTCCAGAGCAACCCTGATCCTTCCGACGAAGACATCGTGGCGGAGATGACGAACATTTGCCGATGCGGGACTTACAACCGCATCAAGGCTGCCATCAGGCTCGCTGCCGAGCAGAACCGTGGCTGACCGACTCAGGGAGGGATCGATGACTGCTGCACTTGACGTATCGCGCCGCACATTTCTCGTGACTTCCGCAGCTGCGGCTGGTGGATTCGCCTTGGGATTCAACATTCCCTTCGGTGGCGGGGAGGCGCTTGCCCAGGCCTCTCCTGAGATCAATGCCTGGGTGATGGTGAAGCCCGACGAGACGGTGGTCGTCCGGGTCGGTCGCGTCGAAATGGGTCAGGGCACATTGACGGGGCTCGCTCAATTGGTGGCGGAGGAGCTGGAATGCGACTGGGCCAAGGTGACGACCGAATATCCTACGCCCGGCCAGAACGTCGCCCGCAGCCGCGTCTGGGGCAACTTCCAGACCGCCGGCAGCCGCGGCATCCGGGACTCGCACGATTACATGCGCAAGGGCGGAGCCGCCGCCCGGCAGATGCTCATTCAGGCCGCCGCCAATGAATGGGGGGTGCCCGCCGGTGAGTGCAGCGTCGCGAAAGGCGTCATCACCCATGGTTCGTCGGGGCGAACGACGACGTACGGCAAGGTCGCCGACGCCGCGTCGAAGCTCGAGCCTCCACAGGAAGTCCAGCTCAAGGATCCCAAGGACTGGACGATCGCCGGAAAGCCCGTGAAACGTCTCGACACGGTCGAGAAGCTGAACGGATCGCAGATCTACAGCATCGACGTGAAGCGGCCGGGAATGCTCAATGCTGCCATCAAGGCCTGTCCGGTCTTCGGCGGGAAGCTCAAGAGCTTCGATGCCGCCACGGTCGAGGGCATGCCTGGGGTCAAGAAGGTCGTGTCCGTCGGCGACAATGCGGTTGCGGTCGTTGCCGACACATGGTGGCGGGCGAAAACGGCCCTCGACGCTCTTCCCATCGAGTGGGACGAGGGGCCGAATGCGGGCCTTTCCAGCGAGAGCATCGCCGAGATGCTCGAGGAGGGGCTCACCGCTGAGCAGGCTTTCGTCGGCAACCAGGCCGGCGACGTCAAGGCGGCGATCGCGGGCGCCGCCAAGACGGTCGAGGCGGTTTACGGATTCCCCTATCAGCACCATGCCACCATGGAGCCGATGAACGCCACTGCTCTCTGGACCAACGATCGGTGCGAGGTCTGGACGGCAACGCAGAATGCCGAGGCTGCGCTCGCGACGACGGCATCCGCAGCGGGCCTGCCGGTCGGTCAGTGCGAGGTCTACCGCCTCAATCTCGGGGGCGGCTTCGGCCGTCGCGCCACGAGTCATGACTTCGTGCGGCAGGCGGTGCTCATCGCCAAGCAGATGCCCGGCACGCCAATAAAGATGATCTGGTCTCGTGAGGAGGATATGCTTCACGGGTATTATCATCCGGTCACCCAGGCAAGGTTGGTCGGCGCGCTCGATGCGGACGGCAATCTGACCGGACTGCATATGCGCATCTCGGGCCAATCGATCCTCGCAACCATCAACCCCCAGGGTCTCCAGAACGGACGTGATCCCGCGACCTTCCAGGGACTGAACCCGAGCGGGACAGAGGGAGTGCTCGGATACACCATCCCGAACCTGCTCATCGACCATGCCATGCGAAACCCGCCCGTCCCTCCGGGCTTCTGGCGGGGCGTGAACAACAATCAGAATGCCCTTTACCTCGAAAGCTTCATGGATGAGCTGGCCCATGCCGCAGGCAAGGATCCGCTCGAATTCCGGCGCCGACTGCTCGTGAACCATCCCAAGCATCTTGCTGTGCTCAACGCCGTCGCCGAAAGGGCAGGCTGGGGCACCCCGGCGCCGCAGGGCGTGCATCGTGGTCTGGCCCAGCATATGGGCTATGGCAGCTATGTCGCGGCTTGTGCCGAGGTCTCGGTGGACGATGGTGGGAAGCTGAAAATCCATCGCATCGTGGCGGCGACGGATTGCGGCCACGCCGTCAACCCGCAGCAGATCGAAGCGCAGATCGAAGGCTCCTTCGCCTACGGGCTCACCGCTTTGCTCTACGGCGAGATCACGTTGAAGGACGGCAAGGTGGAGCAGGAGAACTTCGACACCTACCAAATGATGCGGATGGACGAGATGCCTGCGGTGGAATCCATCGTGATGCCGTCCGGAGACTTCTGGGGCGGGGTCGGCGAGCCAACGATCTTCGTGGCGGCTCCGGCAGTGCTCAACGCCATCTTTGCCGCGACCGGGAAACGCATCCGCTCCGGCCCGTTGATGAACGCGGACCTCCGCAGGGCGTAAGGCCGTGGGCAGGCCCCATCAAGCCCGCGCTCCCTGGCAGGGGAGCATTGCACTCCTGGTCGCTGCAATTGCCCTGGTTTTTGCAGCGGCTCCGGCAACGGCCCAATCCATGGCACCACCCGGAGCATCGTCCTGCTCCGGGTGCCACGGCTCGAATGCTTCCGGCGGAGCGGTTCCCGCCCTGCAAGGGCAGGAGCCGGGGGGGATCGTGGCCGCCATGCAGGCTTTCCGCACAGGCCGGCGTGAGGCAACCGTCATGGACCGTATTGCGAGGGGCTTCACCGACGAGGAGACCCATGCCATTGCAGCCTGGGTCAGTCAGCAACGCTGAGGTGACGGCATGCCTGGAGCATTGAGCCGCAGGGAGTTCTTGGGATCGATGGCGCTCGGGGCAGCTGCCATTCAGTCTCGTGCCGCAGCGCAATCACAGGCCCGTGTCGTCGTCGTTGGAGGCGGCTTCGGAGGTGCCACCTGCGCGCGTGAATTGCGGCGCAGCGGGTTCGACGTCGCCCTCGTCGATCCGGACCCGGTCTACACGGCCTGCCCCCTGAGCAACGCGGTGCTGGCGGGCCTGCGTCCGATCGAGGCCCAGCAGTTCGGGCACGACTCCCTCGAGCGAATGGGGATCGGCATCGTCCGGCAAAGGGCAATCCATGTCGCCCCCCAGGACCGTCGCATCGTCCTCGAAGACGGTTCGGCACTGGGTTATGACCGGCTCGTCCTCTCCCCGGGGATCGATATCAGGTTCGATGCCTTGCCCGGTTACGACGAGGCCGCAGCCGCTGTCCTGCCCCACGCATGGAAGGCCGGGGAGCAGACCACCCTCCTGCGCCGCCAGCTCGAGGCAATGGACGATGGCGGCACGGTCATCATCACCGCTCCGAGCAACCCGTTCCGCTGCCCGCCCGGGCCGTACGAGCGGGCAAGCCTGATCGCGCATTACCTGAAGACGCACAAGCCACGCTCCAAGCTGCTCATCCTGGACGCGAAAGACGCTTTCTCCAAGCAGCGCCTGTTCCTAGCGGCATGGCAGTCGTTGTATCCGAACATCATTGAGTGGGTGCCGCTGTCTTCCGGCGGGAAGGTGATCGAGGTCGATCCAAAAGCCAGAACGCTCGTGACGGATTTCGGTCGCCACACCGGCGATGTCGTCAATGTCATCCCGCCGCAGCGGGCCGGGCAAGTTGCTCAAGCGACCGGAGTTGCCGACCGAACCGGATGGTGCCCAATCGATCCCGTGACCTTCGAGTCCCGACTCCAGCCGAGCATCCACGTGATCGGGGACGCCGCCATTGCCGGAGGAATGCCGAAATCGGCGTTTTCCGCAAATGCGCAGGGCAAGGTCTGCGCTGCAGCGATCGCGCGCCTTTTGAGAGGGCAGGAACCGGTCGAACCGAAACTGATCAACACATGTTACAGCCTCGTCGCGCCCGAATACGGGATATCGGTCGCCGGCGTCTATCGCCCCGTCAATGGGGTTCTGACCGACGTGGAAGGCGCCGGAGGAACGAGCCCGATGGACGCGCCACCTTCATTCCGGGCGCAGGAAGCAGTTTATGCCGAAGCGTGGTTCAAGACCATCACTGCCGAAGTCTTCGGATAGAGCTCTCGCAGCCGCGGCAGTTCTGATCCTGGCTGCGGTGATAGGCGGGCCGACAGAGTCCCAGGAGCTCCGCTCCTTCATGATCGTCGGGGATGCTATTCCGGAACCGCTGGCAGGCATCAAGGGCGACCCAGCCCGTGGCCGCGCAATCGTCGTGGACCGGCAGAAAGGCCTCTGCCTGCTTTGCCATTCCGGTCCTTTCCCCGAGCAGCGCTTTCAGGGCGATCTCGCTCCCGATCTGCGAGGCGTCGGAAGCCGCTGGTCCGAAGGGCAGCTGAGGCTTAGACTCGTCGACAGCCGGCGGCTCAACCCTGCCACGATCATGCCCCCCTATTACAGTATCGAGAGGCTCGCCCGGGTCGGGCGGGCTTGGGAGGGGAAGCCCGTGCTGAGCGCGGAGCAGATCGAGGACGTGATCGCGTTCCTCGCAACACTGACGGAGACTCCATGAGCGAAGGATCAATACCTTTGGGTGCGACCAGGCGTGAAGTCCTTGCCGCTGGAGCGGGTTGCCTGGCGTTGATCGTTGCACGCCCTGCCCAGGCGACGCCTGAGAGCATGGCCGCGGCCATCAAAGCCTTCGTCGGCGAGGCGGAGATTCAGAACGGGAAAGTCACCCTCGAGATCCCGCCCCTTGTCGAGAACGGCAACTCCGTTCCCCTGACGGTGACGGTCGAGAGCCCGATGACGCAGCAGGACTTCGTGAGGACGATCGCCATCTTCAACGAAAAGAATCCGCAGCCGAATGTCGCGTATTTTCACCTCAATCCGCGCGCCGGTCGGGCCGTCGTTTCGACCCGCATCCGCCTGGGCGACTCCCAGAACATCGTCGCGATCGCCCAGCTCAGCGACGGCACCTTCTGGTCGGATACCGCCGAACTCATCGTCACCTTGCCTGCCTGTGTGGAGAGCTGACCATGGCTCGCGCCCTCATCAACGTTCCCTCGAAGGCAAAACCCGGGGACATCATCGAGATCAAGGCCCTCGTCTCGCATCCCATGGAGACCGGCTACCGGACCGGTCCCGACGGAGCGCTCGTGCCGCGCGACATCATCAACCGATTCCTGTGCACCTATAACGGGGAGGAGATCTTCAGCGCGGATCTGTTCCCGGCCATCGCAGCCAATCCGTTCCTTTCGTTCACGACTGTCGCGACGGAGAGCGGGCGCATCGCATTCCGGTGGATCGACGACAAGGGTCAGGCCCACCTGGAGACTGCCGAGATCGTCGTCGAATGAGCGGGTTGCCGAACTGGATCCTTCGGAATGCCGGCGTCGCCGGAGCTCTGGGCCTCGGCATTTCTCTTGCCTTGGGCCAGGAGTCACTCCCACAGGAGCGGAGATCAGGTTTCGAGTTCATGAGCCGCGAGTCGCAGGCCCTTCAGCAGGATGACACGTCAAACCCAGGCATGCTCTGGGTTGCCGAGGGCGAGGCGCTCTGGAGCGCCAAGGCGGGAGCGAATGCCCGCTCCTGCGCCGACTGTCATGGCGATGCTGCGGTGAGCATGAAGGGCGTCGCCGCACGCTACCCGGCCTACTTCGCGGAGCAGAGCCGCCCCATCGATCTGCAGGGGCGCATCAATGTCTGCCGCGAGATGAATCAGAAGGCCATGCCGCTGCCCTACGAGAGCCGGGAGCTCCTCGCGCTCGCTGCTTTCATCGGTAAGCAGTCCCGGGGCATGCCGATCACGACGGGTGACGATCGACGCCTTGAGCCGTTTCGCGCCCTGGGACAGGAGCAATATGAGCGACGGCAGGGGCAGCTGAATTTTTCCTGCGCCAATTGCCATGACGATCATTGGGGGCGGAAACTCGCGAGCAGTGTAATCCCGCAGTCGCACCCGACGGGGTATCCTCTCTATCGCCTGGAATGGCAGGGCGTCGGATCGCTGCAGCGGCGGTTTCGGAACTGCATGGTAGGCGTGAGGGCGGAGCCTTACCCCTTCGGCGCGCCCGAATATGTGAACATGGAACTGTTCCTGATGGCCCGTGCCAGGGGCATGTCCCTGGAAACTCCCGCAATCCGTCCGTGAAGAGCGCCATCAGGAAGATGTGAGGGTGCTGATCTGGCGCATCCCGGAGCCACGCCGAATGTTTGCTCCGGAAAGGGGCCGGATCTGACTGGAGGGCACGAAATTTCAGAAGCTGACACTGAGCCGACACTTTGTTGCCTGACGGAGACCTCCGACGGGCGGCATCCTGTGCGTCACCCATAGGCCACATCTCGACATAATCTGCACGTTCGCCTGCAGATCGGGACGCTCGGGCAATCCAAGTGAGACGCCCAGGCAAGAGCCGGTGGGAATTCTATGCTATGGGCGCAAGCAATCAGAGGAGTCGCTCAAGGCTCTGGACGATCGTCGATGATGTTTCGGGGGCCAATGATGAGACCTTCTTTCCATGCTCGCCGTCAGGATTTCCTGGGCAGCACAGCGCTTGCAACGGCGTTGCTGTCGCTCAGGGCGTTGCCTGTCGCCCTCCTTGTCTCTGGCCTCGCGCTTGCCGCTCCGGTCCAGGCGGCCGATGTGACCATCACCTCACCAGGCACGTTCATTATCCCGTCGGGAAATTCCGTCGAGTTCCAGGCAGAGAATGGAGCAACGAGCAGTAGCGTCGCTCAAGTGGATCCTGGCGTCGTCATAAGAAGTGTCACTGCAACGGCTGCTGGTGTTGGCGTCCTCAACTTTGTTGGTGACGGAGCTGGCGTCGATGGCGACGTCAGCAATCTCTTCCGGATTAGCGTTTCCGGCACCGGAAGTATGGCCATCAGCGGCGTAGTGACGAACACAGGAGCCTACTATAGCCAGGCCGCAACGCTGACCATTGGCGGCAACTACCAGAACTCCTACGTCAACTTCACCAACGACAGTGACGGCACGCTGATCCTGAATGGGCTGACGAACACCATCAGTACGGTCTATGCATCAGGAAGCACAGGCAGTCTCGGCACCATCACACTTGGAGCCGGCGGCACCACGACCTTCACCGGAGCCGTGGGCGGCACGGCGAAGCTCAAGCGGCTCAACCTCGACGGCTCACTCGCCACCTTCTTGGCCAATGTGAACGCTGAAGGTGTGAACTTCGGCGCCGATGGGACCGCGTCAATCCGCGGAGCGACCATCAACGCACCCATTACTACCTCGACTGACGGCACCGGAACTCTCAGCTTCCAGCCCAATGCGCAGAGCACCCTGAACGGCACGGTCGGCTCAACAAGCCATGGACTGAAGCAGATCGAGCTGAAGAGCGGAACGGGAAGCATCGTCCGGATCACCCAGGCTGCCTATACCGACGAGATCGCCATCAATGGTTTGGGCACATTGATCATCGATACTGCGTCCGGCTTCGACACGTCGACCGGCAGCGCGAATGCCGCGACGGGCACCGCCGTGACTTTCGGCGCGGACGGCTTGCTGTCGATTTCCAGCACAGACGTCAGGATCGGAAAAATCACAACCTCGGGCGGAATAGCGGGGCAGGGGCGGATAGCATTCTCCGGCACTGGCACCGTTGCCCTTGGTGAGGGCATCGCGACCGACGCCGACCGGCTGAAGCAGATCACGATCAGCAACGCCGCTACGACGGTCCAGACCGCTCCGTTTTCAGCCAATTACGTCTCCACTGTGCGCCTCTCGGCCGACGCTGGCCTCCATCTTACCGAAGGGGCCAGTCTGACGGGGGATGTGACAACCGCCACCAATCGACGGGGAACGGTCGTCTTCGACGGCGGCAGCGGAGCAGCGATCAAGGGCGACGTGGGCTCCGGGGCAGCCCAGATCAAGGAACTCCGATTTGGGGCCTTTGGAAGCGGGACCGTCGACGGCAGCATCTACGCTGAGACGATCGCCTTCGTGAATGACCCTAGCCGTGAACTGACCGTCTCCGGCGACATCATTGGCGAGGTTCGGGGGGCTCCTGGCGGGGGCGGCAAGCTCACTTTCAGCGGTGCGACGACGACCGGCGGCAACATCGGCGCGGCGTCCCCGCTGGGTTCCGTCGTGTTCAACGGTGCAGGCATCTCGACGCTGCGGCACGATATCGACGCGAGCGCCGTGACAGGCTCGGGTGTTTTGATCGCAGGCCCGGGAACGACACTGCGGGTCGGCACGTCCGGCAAGACCGTCACAGGAGCGCTCAACAATCTCGGCACGCTGGACGTCGGTGCCAATACACTCAGCGTGAACGGCAACGTGAGCTTCGGCGCAGGCTCCACCTATGGGGTTGCGGCCGGGACAGCAGGCCTGTCGGGCCACCTGGCCGCCACCGGCACAGCCACTCTGTCCGGAGGCGCGGTGAGTGTCCTTGCCGAGGACGGCACCTATCTGCCCGGCGTCACCTATAGCATTCTCGCGGCGGATGGGGGCGTGACCGGCAAGTTTGCAGATGTGAGCTCGAACCTTGCCTTTCTGACGCCAAGCCTCAGCTACGCTGCCAACGGGGTTAATCTGACGCTCGTGCGCAAGACCGAGCCACCGCCAGAGCCTCCGACGCCTCAACCTCCTCAGCCGGAGCCTCCGACGCCTCAACCTCCTCAGCCGGAGCCTCCGGCGCCTCAACCTCCTCAGCCGGAGCCTCCGAGTCCTCAGCCGCCCACGCCGCAACCGCCTGATCCAAAGCCGGTGGCGTTCGACTCGGTGGCTGTGAGCGGCAACCAAGTCAGCACCGCCAATGCTGTCGAGGCGCTGGGCCCGGGCAACCCTCTGTTCAATGCGGTGATCGGCCAGAGCGTGGCAGGCGCGCGACAGGCCTTCGATGCACTTTCGGGTGAGGCGCATGCCTCTGCCACGGCGGCCGCTGCCGGTGGTGCGGGCCTTGTGCAGACCACAGTGGTGAGCCGCCTGCGCAACGCTCAGGTGCCGACCTTTGCTCAGGTTCAGGGCAGCTACGTGGCAGCATATGCTTCCGATAAGCCCGACGCCGCATCAGAGGCAGTGGAGATTAAGGTACCCTCGTCCGATCCGCGCCGCTTTACCCTGTGGGGGGAGGGATTCGGCTCTTGGGGCAAGGTGCAGACCAGCTCTGATGTCATGGGCCTGAACACGTCCACTGGAGGTTTCATCCTCGGAGCAGAATCCCGGATTGATGCAACCTCCATGCTGGGCATAGCAGGTGGATTTACGCGCACCACCTTCGAGGCGGATGCGCGCCTGTCGTCGGGCTCCACGGATACTGTCTTTGCCTCCCTCTACGGCTCGGCAGCTTGGGGCAATCTGAACCTGCGGATGGGCGCGTCATATGCTTGGCATGACATCGACACGAAGCGAGCCATCCGCTTTCCCGGCTTTGCCGATCAGGCGCATGCGTCCTACGGGGGCTCGACCATCCAGGCTTTCGGCGAGGTGGGTTATGCGTTCGATCGTGGCCGGATCAAACTCGAGCCATTCGCGGGTGTGTCCGTGCTGCGGCTGCACACGGACGGCTTCCAGGAGGAAGGCGGCGCCGCGGCTCTGACCGGCTATGCCCAGGATCAGGATCTGGCCACCACCACACTTGGACTACGTGGCGAAGCGCGGCTCAGCGATGAGCTGCCGTTGACCGTGCGCGGAATGCTGGGGTGGCGGCGTGCTTATGGTGACATCAATCCTACTGCCCTCATGGCGTTCGCCGGTGGAGCGTCTTCGTTCACTGTCGCCGGCACGCCGGTGGATCGGGATGTCCTCGTGGCTGAAGCCGGGCTCGCCTGGCAGGCGAGCCGCGACATCGGCCTCGGGGTCGCCTATGAGGGGCAGATTGGACCGCAAGCCCAAGACCACGCGGTGAAAGGCAGCTTCGTCTGGCGCTTCGGCACGCGCTAGAAGGCTCAAACGGCAGCCTCGGGAGATCCGTCTGCGTCGTTTGACAACGCGGTGCTCGCGGTTTCTTGCCCAATCCGGAATATCTGCTCTGGCGCATGGCGGAAGTAGGGCCGACTTCCGGATAGAGGCGGCAAGCCGACCTCGAGCGAGGCTTCAACCAATCCCGAGGAATCAATCGACGAGCTCGGTCGGGTGATCCTGCGTGCCCACCTCAAGCTCAAGCATTCCGGCACTGAGGCTTGCCCAATTCCTGGCCATCAGGACCGTGGCGGAGACATTCACGAGAGCGAGGATCACGACCAGAAGCACCGTGAGGCGAGGGGCCTCCCACGGCTGTCGATCCGCGCCTTCGGGCCGGGCGAACCCGGGGGTGCTGCTGGAGGCAATCATCGGGCTATTCCTCCAAGGGGTACTGACGGCTACCGGCGCATGATGAGCCTGTCGCCGCCGATGCGAGGTGCGCCAGAGCACCCTGAGGCTCCATTCGCCGCGATCGTCGCTGGTCAGGATCTCGGCCAGCATTCGGAATTCACACTACTCCATGAGCCCCCTGCCGAACCTTCCAGCGCCAGTTTGGCCGGCACCCGCCCCGGGACGATCGACCCGATATGAACGTGGTCGATGGGAAACCGTCCTCCGGGCTCTGGGGTGGATCTCACCGACCATGCCGATTGTGCCGCTTCCTACGTTCCAGACCGTTCTGCTGCCGCCTGGACATTGTCGTAGATGTTATGGCCTATTGTACCGGCATTATATCTATTATGAACTGCGACTCGTTAATGCATATGAGCCGGTCGGTCCGAGCGACTGATCGCAGAAGGGCACCAAAAACGGAGAGGGAACAATGGTCATCGGTTTTATCGGCATAGGCATCATGGGCACGCCCATGGCCCTCAATCTCGCCCGCGCGGGTACGCCGCTCATGGTCTGGAACCGTTCCGGAGAGAAATGCGAGCTGCTGCGGACGGCCGGGGCGAACGTAGCTTCGACCCCGGCCGAGGTCTTCCGGCAGACGCGGATCGTGATCCTGATGCTGTACGACGGCAACGCGATCGATGCCGCATTGGGACGCGGCACGCCTGAGTTCGAGGCGAACGTGGCCGGACACATTATCGTCAACATGGGCACGGTCGAGGCCGGGTACTCGCGCGGGCTGGACGCGGATGTCCGTGCGGCGGGCGGGAGCTACGTCGAGGCCCCCGTCTCGGGATCGCGCAAGCCCGCAGAGGCCGGGCAGCTCGTGGCGATGCTCGCAGGGGATCCTGCCGCCGTGGAGGAGGTGCGCCCGCTGCTCGCGCCGATGTGCCGCGAGACCGTCCTGTGCGGCGCAGTCCCGTCCGCACTGCTTATGAAATTCTCGGTCAATCTGTTCATGATTGCCATGGTCACAGGCCTTGCGGAGGCGGTCCATTTTGCCGAGAGACACGGGCTGGACCTGGAGCGGCTGCGGGCCGTGCTCGATGCCAGCCCGATGGCGAGCAACGTGTCCAAGGTGAAGTGCGAGAAGCTCGTTGCCCGCGACTTCGAGGCTCAGGCCTCCATCGTCGACGTTCTGAAGAATAATCGGCTGATCGCCGAGCAGGCGAGGGTCTCGAATCTGGCCTCGCCCCTGCTGGACGTCTGCCATGCCCTCTACGGCGAGACCCTCGTGCTGGGGCACGGACAGAAGGACATGGTCTCGGTCCTGCATGCGATCGAGGCGCGGACCGACGGCGTTCTATCCCTGGGCCGCGCCTCATGAGGCGAGAGAATGGGGCGCCATGGCGCTGACCGTGGCCTCGGGCGCACGCTTCGGCTTTCGCCGATCCCTGCCGTTGATCCTCGGCATCGCGGCGGGGCGGCCCTCACCGGCGGCCACAGGTGCAGCGTCGCCGAGTCGAGGGCCTTGTTCCGCAGTCGATAGCCAAGTCGTAGACCGGCCATCCCGGGTCGCCCTGACGAAGCCGAAGAAGGTCGCCGTGCGGACCGGCTCACCCGCCGCGATGTCAACGCCGGAGCCATCGGGCAATACGGCCGTCGGAAATTTGATCCAGTGCATTTGAAGATTGTATTGTATATGTATTTATGATGTACTCAGCGTGATGTGGGCCGGAGGGAGCCTGAATGAGAGACGTCTTGCTGGTGACCGGCGGCGGCCGGGGAATCGGGGCGGCGATCGTTCGAGCCGCGACTTCCAGGGGCCACGCCGTCTGCTTCAGTTACCTGCGTGATGACGAGGCGGCCGGAAGACTTGCCGCCGATCTGAACGGGAGCGGGCGCAAGGTGCACGGCATCCGCGGCGACATTGCCGATCCCGCATTCGCATGTACCTTTTTTGATGAGGCGGAGCGAGTCTTCGGCCCGGTCACGGCGCTCGTGAACAACGCCGGCATCACGGGGCGCATCGGTGCCTTCCGAGATGCGGAACCGGCAACGATGCGCAGAACGCTGGACGTCAACGTGCTCGGCACGATGCTGATGGCGCAGGAGGCCATCCGCCGCTGGGGAGATGCGGGAGTGCCGGGCCGCATGGTCAACATCTCATCCATCGCCGCGACACTCGGCGCCCCTCACGAATACGTCCACTACGCCGCGAGCAAGGCGGCCGTGGAGGCTTTTACAGTCGGTCTTGCTAAGGAGGTCGCGCCATCCGGCACCCGCGTCAACGCGGTCGCCCCTGGCACCGTCCACACGGACATCCACGCCGCCGCGGGGGAGCCGGACCGACCGGCCCGCGTCGTCTCCCGCGTACCTATGGGCCGGATCGGGGAAGCGGACGAGATCGCCGATGCCGTCCTGTGGCTCCTGTCGCCGGAGGCCTCCTACGTG
This sequence comes from Microvirga sp., assembly GCA_031181145.1. Lineage (GTDB taxonomy): Bacteria > Pseudomonadota > Alphaproteobacteria > Rhizobiales > Beijerinckiaceae > Microvirga. The sequence continues at coordinate 217,757 of JAPSLB010000001.1, read as the reverse complement.
ACCGGAATCGTGCTGCGAGTTTCGGGTGGCTTGTGAACCATGGACCGCGAAAATCCAATCCACAGGAACACGTCAATGTCCGAAACCCTCGCCGAAACGGTCGTCTCGTTGAGAACTTTCGTCCCTGCCAAGGATTTCCAGGCGAGCCAGAACTTCTATCGGGAACTCGGGTTCGAGCTTCGGCCGGTCGCCGGCAATCTGGTCGAGGCGCGGCTCAAGGGCTTCTCGTTCATCCTCCAGGATTTCTACGTCGACGATTGGGCATCGAACTTCATGATGTACCTCCACGTGACGGACGTCGATGCCTGGTGGAGCCGCATCGACGCGTCCGATCTCGCGACCCGCTATGGCGTCCGCCAGCCCAGGCCTCCGCGCGTCGAGCCATGGGGAGCCAAGGTGGCCCACGTCTTCGACCCGTCCGGCGTTCTCTGGCACCTGGCGGAACATGCGCCGCTCGGGAGCGGCATCGGCTGATCGGTTGCCCGGCCAAGACGAAGAAGAGGAAGACACGCATGCAATCGCCAATCGCCATCCAGGCAAACGATGCTCCGGGCGAAGGATGGCACTCCCTACTGAAGGATCGAACGATGACGACGCAAACCGAGAAGGCGGTCTTGTTCCGCAGGATGCACGAGGAGAGGCGGGCTTTCGTCATGGCCAATGCATGGGACGTCGGCTCGGCCCGGCAACTGACGGCGCTCGGCTTCGAGTCGCTCGGCACTACGAGCGCGGGCCTCGCCCTCTCGCTCGGTCTGCGTGATGGCGTTGGCGAGGTCGGGCGTGACGAGACGCTGGCCAATGCCTACGCGATCGTGCGCGCGACGCACCTGCCCGTTTCGGCCGACCTGGAAAACTGCTTCGCGGACGACCCGGCGGGCTGTGCCGAGACCATCCATTACGCCATCGACATCGGCCTCGCCGGAGGCTCCATCGAGGATGCGACCGGACGCCCGGACGATCCGATCTACCCGTTCGGGCATGCGGTTGAGCGGGTACGTGCAGCCGCAGAGGAAGCCCATGGCCGCGGAAGCGACTTCGTGCTCACCGCGCGTGCCGAAAATTTCCTGCATGGACGGCCTGACCTCGACGACACCATCGCGCGGCTGAGGGCCTTCGCGGCGGCGGGCGCCGACGTGCTCTATGCGCCCGGCTTGCCGGACCTTCGGTCCATCAAGGCTGTGTGCGAGGCCGTGGACAAGCCCGTGAACGTGCTCATGGGACTCGACGCGCCGCCATTGTCGGTCGCGGACCTCGCCGCCGTCGGAGTCGCCCGCATCAGTATGGGCAGCGCGCTCGCCCGTACCGCAGAGGCCGCCATGGTCCACGCGGCGAGCTGGATTCGCGAGCGCGGCACCTTCGTCTATAGCCGGCATTAGGAGCACGGAGATGGCCGAGCCGGAAGAGGTTGAGATCGCCTGCCAGGACGGCTATCGGCTGCGCGGGCACCTGTGGCGTACCGACGGGGCAAGCATGGGCACCGTGATCGTCAACCCGGCCACGGCGGTACTCGCGAAGTACTATCACTACTATGCCCGTTTTCTGACCCAGAACGGCTTCGACGTGCTCACCTACGATTACCGCGGCATCGGCCTCTCGCGGCCCGAGCGGCTGCGAGGGTGCGGCTTCCGCTGGAGCGATTGGGGCGAGTTGGACTTCGATGCCGCCGTGCGGTTCGCGAAATCGCACGATCCGGACGGTATCCTGCTGGTGGTGGGCCATAGCTTCGGCGGTTTCCTGCCTGGGCTGGCCGAGAGCGCCGTCCTGGTCGACCGCATGCTGACCGTCGGGGCGCAGTACGCCTGGTGGCGCGACTATGCCGCCCACAGGCGCGTTCCCCTGCTCCTGAAATGGCACGTCTTCATGCCCGCAGTCACCGCCCTTTGCGGCTACTTCCCGGGCCGCCGCCTCGGCTGGCTCGAGGACATGCCCGCGGGGGTGGCCAACGAATGGTCGTTCCGGAAGGCCAGGATGGAGCTCAACCACCCGCCCTGGAAGCGGGACGCCCTGCTCCGGCGCTTCGCCTCCGTGACCGCACCTATTCTTGCCGTCACCGTGCGGGATGACGAGTATGCGCCTCCCGTGGCCGTCAAGCGGGGACTGTCCTACTACACGTCATCCGACCGGGCCTTCATCCATTTGGATCCGAAGGATCTCGGCCACGAGTCCGTCGGTCACTTCGGCCTCTTCCACTCGAGGCACGCAGACGGCTTCTGGGAACAGACCCTGGCCTGGCTCGCGGAAGGCCGGAACCCCTGGCAGGCGGAAGCTCGTCCTTCTCCTGGGAAGAGCCAGAGCGCGATATGGAGCGAGCATGAAATGAAATCCCGGTTGAACCCGTAAACTGTTGCACGATCCACGATGACGTGGATGTTGGACCTGAAACGCTATGTGAACGACAGGGGGCTGGGGCGCAGCCCGGTGCACTTGGTGAAGATCCCTGCTCGCGGGTCGATGGTTGCGCCTAGTCGACCTGATCATCCACAATGCGCTTCGAATGAAGCAAAGCCCCCTCGATGAAATCGGCGCGCTTTGACACACTGGTCTTGGGCAAGGCGGAAACTTCGTAGCCAAGCAGGCGATAGGCCTCCAGAAGCCGGAAGTATTCGGCCTCCGCCTCCTCAAAGCCGTGACGACGCTCCGGATCGTTCACGTAAATTTCGGGCCATGGTGGCGTCAGAAAGATCGTTCGGTAATAGCGATGCGACTGTGCGAGAGCCGCCAGGACCGATTCGCCTGTCAGATGCTGTAGCGCAGTCGCGGCATCGACCAAACCCCGATCGAAGAACACCCACCCCTTCAGTGCCGCCGCTGATGTACGGTCCTCCAGGGCCAAGGCCATCGCACGACGTGCGAAGGCGATCCCGTCCTCCCAGGGAAGCGCCATTCCGCCCCTTTGCAGCTCTTGCCTGACGATCCGCCGACCCGGTTCATCGACGACGGAGTGGCCGCGTCTGGCCAGTTCTGCCAGCAACATGGACTTTCCGCCGCCCGAACAGCCGGAAATCACGACAAACCGTTCCATCGACTCTCTTCCGTCATTGTCACCAAACCGGACCTTTCACCGCATTGCTCCCTAGGGAGCTCATGCCAGCGCTGCGTAGAATGAGTACAGGCCGAGCAGAAGGAGACCAGCGAAGAAGACCTTCCGGAACGCTCCGGGCTCCAGCCGATCCCTGACGAGCTGCCCGGCGTACATGCCGACCAAGGATGCGAGAAGGGCGAGGATCGACATCGTTGCGAATGACGTCTCGACGCCGCCATGGCGGTAGAGCGCGGCCGCCAGGGCGAGGGTCGAGACCGTGAAGGAGAGACCGAGCGCCTGGATCAGGTGGTCCTTCGCAAGACCGAGCGATTGCAGGTACGGGACGGCCGGGATGACGAAGACCCCCGTGGCCCCGGTAATGATCCCGGTCACGAATCCGACGACCGGTGAAGCCCATATCTCGTGTCTTTCCCTTACCCGAAATGTCCTGCCGAACAATCCGAGGAGCCCGTAGGCGGCGAGCGCGAGGCCAAGTGCGCCGCCAGCGACGCCGGAATCGTCTCCGACGAGCAGCCGGATGCCGATGAGCGTCCCGACGACCACCGCCGCCATCATCGTCCACAGGCGCCGGAGGAGGTCGCGCACGTCCGGTCCTGCCAGGAGCTGCCAGACGTTCGTCACCAGCGACGGCACGATGAGGATCGTCGCGGCCTCCACGGGCGGCATGACGAGGACGAGCAGCCCCATGGCGATCGTCGGCAGCCCCATGCCGATGATGCCTTTGGTCAGGCCTGCGAGCAGGAATACCGCGAGGACGAAGAGGGTTGGTGCGTTCATGCCGATCACCGGGACCGACACGGTACGTCGAGAATGGCGGCTTCGACTAGGGACGTGGCGATCTCCCCCAAAATTTCCGCATGAAGGCTTGCCCGATCCCGCCCCCTGTTATGGCTGCCGCCGAGATCGCCGTCGATGCACAGGATCTCGTCACCGGGCCGATGGGCCTTGAGGATGGCGTAACCTTCGGGCTTGCCCTCGCTCAGGAAGCTGTCGTGGCTGGCATCCGCGATATCGACATATCTGGTCATGGCCAGAACGCCGGACACGAGACGTCTGGCCTCAGGGCTCGGGTCCATGGCCGGGTACTTGCCTCCTGCACCGAGCGCCAGAACCGGAATCCCGACCCTATCTAGGCGTTCCTCCATCATGGCTCCGGTGAATGCCGGATCATGCGCAACGAAGGCCGACACGCGCGGGGCGCGAAGATCCTGCTCATACGGTGCCGATGGAGCGGCATCCCGGCCGGCGACCACTGATGCGAAGCCTATTCGGCGCATATCGGAACTCCTCTTTCGTGCCGGAAGGTTTCATCATGCCGTGCCGTTCCTCCGTCTCAGGAGTGCGGCGGCCGCCAACGCAACGAGGGCCATGCCGCAGCAGACGCCGATCGCGGTCCTCTCGCCGAACCGTTCGATGACGAAGGCGAACAGGAGCGGAGAGGCGGCGGAGAAAAGGAAGCCCGGCACCAGGAGCTTGCCGACATAGGCGCCGTAGGTCGCAGGATCGAACAGGACGAGCGGCACGGTTCCCTGGCCGATGGTGACGAGTCCGTTCCCGGCACCGAACAGGAGAGCGAACACGAAGGCGGCGGCGAGCATTTCCGGCGTCATCAGGCCGATGGCGAAGGAGATCGGCAGCAGGGCCACCGCGATCAGGTAGAGGTTCAGCGGGTGCAGGCGGGCGCCGAAGAGCACCTCCCCGAGCCGTGCGCCGAACTGGCCGATGCCTCGCAGGGTGCCGATGCCGACCGCCGTCGCGGCCGCCACGCCCAGCCCCTCGAGGATACCGATCATGTGCGCCGACATCGCGGAGCTGAGCACGTTCGTCATCACGACGATGAGGCAGAACAATCCGGCGATGAGCATACGGTCCCGGGCAGGAGGCTGCTTCGCGGATTGATCGGAGAGGGGCTTTCCGTCGGTTGCCGCGGAATGGCGATCCTTCGGAATGGCGAGGTAGAGAGGAACCGTCAGGAGCGCGAACCCGGCATAAGCAACGAGGGCGCCGCGCCAGGTGAAATGGCTCGCGAGGAAGAAGCCGATCGGCCAGAACACGCTCGACGACAGGCCTCCGAACAAGGTGATCTGAGACATCGGGCGCCGGGCCTCAGGGCCGCCGAGCCGCGCCAGCGCGGCGAATGCCGCCTCGTACAGGGTCAGGCGCATCGCCAGCCCGAGGCAGACCCACGAGGCATAGTAGCCCACCACTCCATGGGAAAGCGCCAGCCCGATGCAGCCGAGCGCCGTCAGACCGGAACCGGCCGCCATCGCGGTACGGCCGCCATGCGCGTCGATGAGGCGGCCGACGAACGGGGACCAGATCCCCATCACGACCAGGGCAACGGAGAAGCCGCCATACACGCGCGTGCGGCTCCATCCCAGATCGGCGACGATCATCTCGCCGAAGGCGCCGATCAGATAATAGGAGATGCCCCAGCAGATGAGCTGGCCGAAACCGATGCAAAGGACGGTTCGACGCCGGATCGACACCGTGGCGCTCCATGCCGGAGGAACCGGCCGCAGCCGGATTTCGGTTTACTGCCTCGTCGGGAGATCCGCTCGGATCACCTTGCAGAGGCGGGCGATCCCTTCCTCGATCCTATGCGGATCGGGGAGGGAGAAACTGAGCCGGATCGTATTGATCCCCGAGCGGTCCGGGAAGAAGGCCTGCCCCGGGACGAAGGCAACGTTTTCCTCGGCGACCGCGCGCTCGAGCAGGCGGCGTCCGTCTACGCCGTCGGGGAGGGTGACCCAGACGAAGAGGCCACCTTCGGGCTTCGTCCACTCCATGCCGTCCGTCGCATGACGGGCGAGGGCGGCGAGCATGGCATCGCGCCGCTCCCGGTAGCAGGCACGGGCCATCGCGACCTGGTCGTCGAAACGGGTAAGCGCGACCTCGTGCATGGCGATCTGGTTGATCGTGGCGCTGTGCAGGTCCGCCGCCTGCTTGGCGAGGGTCAGCCGGTGCAGGAGATGCTTCGGCCCGCACACCCAGCCGACGCGCAGACCCGGCGACAGCGTCTTGGAGAAGGTGCCGCAATAGAGCGTGCGGCTTTCCTCGATCGAGCCGCACCGCCTCTGGTCGAGGGCGGCGATCGGCGGCAGGTCCTCCCCGTCGTAGCGGAGAGCCGTGTAGGCGGCGTCCTCGACGATCAGGCAGCCGAGCTCCCCGGCCATATCGAGGGCACGCTCTCGGGAGGACAAGTCGAGGGTCGCGCCGGAAGGGTTGGCGAAGTCGGGCACGAGGTAGAGCAGCTTGACACGGCTTCCATGGGCCTCCGCGTTTGCGCGGAGCAGGCCCACGGTGCCGTTGCCGCCGAAGGTGTCGTAGCGCGGCTCATAAGTGTTGAACGCCTGGAGGGCACCGAGATAGGTCGGTGCCGCCGTCACCACTGTGTCGCCAGGATCGAGGAAGAGTTTGCCGATGAAGTCGAGGCCCTGCTGCGAGCCGCAGGTGATCAGGATATTCTCCGGTTCGCACCGCACGCCCTTCGCGGCCATGTGGTCGGCGATCCACATGCGCAGCGGCATGTAGCCCTCGCTGGCCGAGTACTGGAGAGAGGCAGGACCTCCCCCAGGCTGGCCCAAGGCGCTCGCGTAGGCCCGATGGAAGGCGTTCATGTCAAAGAGCGCCGGGTTCGGGATGCCTCCTGCGAACGAGATCAGGCCTGGTCGATCCAGGAGCTTCAGCAGCTCGCGGATCTCGGAGGCGGTCATTCGCGACGATCGCTGGGCCAGCCATGGGGCGGTCGGCGAAATATCCGGCATATGTATTATCCCTTCTTAGGACAAACAATACAAAGCAGCCGATAAATTAAGTCAATATTGCTTACCCAAGAAAGCGGCCGCGTCGACAAGGCCGCTCGAAATAGCCGGTCCGACCCGTCCCAGCTCATGGGGCCGCGCATGACGGACATGATCATCCTTCCAAGGATCGACGGACCCGGCGATTGGCCGCGACGCGCGGCGTCGTTCGAGGCCTTCGCCGCAGGATCCGGCGTCAATGGTAGAACCCACCTGATCAGATGGCCATCAGACCACGGCTTCCTCGGGGTTGCTCAGGAGCCCGGCGATGATCCGGAGCGCGCGTTCGAGATCGGTCCGACCCAGCGGTGCCAGGACGCAGAGACGGATGCCGCCGATCCCGGATCCTTCCACCACCATCGAGTCGGGCGGGGTCAGGCGGACCCCACGCTCGGTAGCCCGACGGGCCAGCTTCTCGGCCTCCAGCATAGGCATCGGCAGCCAGACATGCGGCGCTCCCTCGGGCATGGGCAGGGGTGGGAGGTCGATGATGCCGGCCGTGAGCTTAAGCCTCTCCTTGGCCTCTGCTTTCAGATGCTCGGCCGCCGTGATGTCGGCGCCCATCTCGATCAGCGCGCATCCGGTGCCAAGCGCGAGCGACGAGGCGCCCCAGACCTCGGCGCGCAGCCGCATGGCGATCCGCCTCCGCCGCTCGCGGGGCGGAACGAGGATGCCCGCCCGCAGGACCGGAGACAGGACCTTGGACAGGCTGGTGACGTAGTAGACGGACTCGGGGGCGAGGGCCTTATAGGTTGGAGCGCCCTTCGTGCCGTAGAAGCCGTAGATATCGTCTTCGACGATGAAGGCCTCGTGCTTCCTGCAGACCTTGAGAATGTCCTTCCGGCGCTGAAGCCCGGTCTCGAAGCCGAGGGGGTTCTGGCAGACGGGCGTGGTGTAGACGACCTTGCACTTGTCCCGCCCGAGCACGCGGTCGAGATCGTCCGGGATCATTCCCTCCTCGTCATACTGGACTGGAAGGACCTTCATGCCAAGGCTCGCCGCGGCCGTCATGACTCCGTTGAAGGTCGCTCCCTCGGTGGCAACCGCAGACGAGAATTCCGCGAGGTCTGCAAGGCAGAGGGAGATTCCCTGCTGGGCGCCGACGCAGAGGATCAGGTCGTCGGGCGTGACGCCCTCGAGCCTGGTCCGGCCGAGCCATCCGGCGAGCGTCGCGCGCTGGTCGGCCGGACCTGTCAGGCTGGCATAGCCCCCGTTCGGGAGTTCGGTGACGTAACGGGCGGCGCGCTCGGCCGCGGCCACCATGATTTCGGGTTTTACCACCTGAGGAGGACCGTTGATGCTCAGGTCGATGACCCGGCTCTCCCGTGACGGCCTTGTGTCCTGCACGAAGGTGCCCCGGCCGATCTCGCCCCGGACGATGCCGCGACGGCTCAGGGAGTCGATCGCCTTGGTGACCGTTCCGATGGCGACGTCGAAGCTCTTCGAGATCTCGCGATGGGTCGGAAGCCGCTGGCCAGGTTTGATGTTGCCGCGCAGGATGGCGGTCTCGATGGCGTCGGCCAGGCGCTCGTGCAGCGGAAGATCGGTGTCGGGCAGGGACGGGTTACCAAGACTCAGGACTTTACCGGACAAGAAGGGCCCTCTTCATGAACTCGTGCGGAACGAGGATCGGATTATATCGGTTGATCGCCAGATCAACAAATACAATCCGCAAGACAGAGGTGTCCTCGGCTTCGGCATCCTGTGCCGCTCGGGTCCGGAGCGACGGCGTCGCGGAGCGCGGCGAGTCGAGGTTCGCTGGCATCGTTTCCGGAGGAGAGGACGCGAGCGCCGGAAGGTTCCGGGTTTTAGTACTGGAAAGACTTCCGCAAGGCCATTCGCAGGATCCGTCAGTCCGGCAGAGTGCAACATCTGCTGCGCGTTCAAAGCCGTTGAAGCACGCCCGCTATCTGTTGATGCAGGTAGATCGCCGCTCGGCGTACTTCTGTCTGCCGGGTATTCCAGAGATCCTCGGCTTTGCCAAGATACGCGTCCCGAGCGCAGATAAGCACCTCTGCAATATCTTCTGGCAGGCGGGGAACAGCCCATTCGGCCGCACTGTCCTTCGGCACGAACTCCCCCGTCGTCGCTGTCCGCCACATGCGGGCAAGTGTCAGGAGGATGTTTCGTTCGTCGCCGGGCAGGTTGTCGAGCAATGAAGGAAGAGCGTCGCGCATGGCTCGGCGGACGTGATCATCCGGAATTTGGGGCAGCAGCTCCGCCGCAGGGGGCCCAACCAAGGCCTTGGCTTCCTGCCGGGTCTGGGCCAACACCAGAGTGAGTTCAGGGTCCGAAACGGGCTTTGGAAGATCGCCGGCCTCGAATGCGTCCCGCAACCATTCGCCATAGATGAATTCGCTGCGCCCTGGATAGGCCGATGACGAAAGATGAGACGTCAGGAACACCATCAGTTCGATGCTGCGTGGGCCCGGGGGATTGGCGGGATGGCGACCGGAGATTTGCATCAACGAGCCCAGGAGGCTCTCCCGCATGGCATCCGTCATTGGTTGGTCGATGACGACCAGCAGATCCACATCGCTCTGTGGCTGCAGCTTCCCCGATACGGCTGATCCGTGGAGATAGACGGCCAGGAGGGAACCTTGGAACAGGTCCTTGGCAATCCTCAAGGCCGCCATCGCCTCGGCCGGGGTTCTTGGCGTTTCTGCCTGCATGCCTTCTTCATCGCTCTCGGAGTCGCATGGCAGGTCGAGGGCAGCTTTGGGCGCGCCTGCGGCCTCCATTCAGACGTCATTATCTCAGACTCCATTATCGTGCACCGGCCGCTGACAGGCGAGCGCTGGTGCGCCGGGCTGCTGCCCGTGGAGCTGAGGATCATGAGGGATGGACCAAACTAGCCGAGCAGACGACGTGCCATCGTGTTGATCGTGAGGTCGATAACCGCGCCCTTGTCGTCGCCGTCGCCGATGAACCATGCCGCCGACAGGCCCGTCCACGCGACGATCCAGCGAAGGAGCCGCGCGGGCTCGGCTCCCGTCGCGCCGATCACGACCGCCAGCCGGGCCTCCAGTCGGCCCGGCAAGGTGGCGAGCGGGAGGTTCGGATCACTGAGATCGGGATTCGTGAAGATGTTGGCATAATCGAAGGTTCGTTCGCCCAGCAGCCCATGGGGATCGATCGCCAGCCATCCCCGCTCACCGAAGTCGAGCACGTTCTCGTGGTGCAGGTCGCCGTGGAGCGGGCCAACCGCGCGTGGAGCTGCCAGGAGCTGGCGTGCGGTATCGGCCGCAGGCGCAAGTGCCGCGTGTTCCCGGGCGAGCTGAAAGAGCGGCCGGAACCAAGCCTCCAGCGGGTGCAGTTCCGGAAGTGGGCCGCGCCGCGGCGCGTGCAGCCGCGCGACCGTGTCGCACAGGATCCGGCAGGCTTCCTCATCCTGACCCGACCAGGCCATCCGGGCGAGGTCACGGGCGCCTGTGGCCCGTTCCATAAGCAGGGCGCCCTCGGACGAGGCGAAGACCTTGGCGGCGCCCTGGCCATCCCACCACGTCATGAGGCGGTAGCCCGACTGCTCATCGGGGATGCGGGCGACCTTCAGCATCGCGGGTGAACCCTCGTGCTGGACCGGAAGAACCCAACTGGAACGGGTCGTCAGCAGAGGGCCGTCAGGAACCACACGCCACGCCTCCAGGAACGCCCTGACCTTCGGCGGGAGGTCAGCATGCATGCTCAATGGAACTCTCCTCAAGTGGTCCGCCGGATCCGGCAATGACCTCTCCGAGGCGGGTGCCGGATCCGTAAAAAGGGTAACCTTGCCCCGGAACTCCGTCATGGCGCTCCTTTCCATGAATCTTGCCGTCGTGAATCGACCGCGATGGGGTGCCGTCCGGTCTCAAGCGGCAAGTTCCTCCGAAGGAGGCTGCACTATTGTGCGCAGGAAGGCAGGCCGCTCCTCGATGCGCGCCAGATAGTCCAGAAAGACTGGCCGGCTCGGCACGAGGCCGAAGACATTCAGGCCCCAGAACAGGGCGCCCGCCACCGGGATGTCGGCTGCCGTGAAGCGGTCGCCCAGAACGTAGGGGCTCTTGGACAGGGTTCGCTCCACATGGGCGAGCATGTCCTCAAATGAGCCGAAGGAGAAGGCGTTGGGAGCATAGGTCCAGCCCTGTACCTTGGCCGCGAGGGCGGGGTCGATCACGGCATCGGCATAGACCAGCCAGGTCAGATACGGACCGCGCCGCCTGTCGCCGATGGCCGGTGCGAGACCCCTCGCGGGAAAGGTATCGGCCAGGTAGGTCGTGATGGCGGCCCGCTCGGTGATGACCACGCCGTCATGGACGATCGCAGGCACCTTCTTGTGCGGGTGAATGGCCCGGTAGCTCTCGGGAGCCCCATTCTCGGCTCGAATGTCGACGATCTCGATCTCGTAGGAAACGCCGAGCTCTTCCAAGAACCAGTGGATGCCGGACGAGCGGGAACGAGGAGCATGGTAGAAGGTCAGCATGATGATCTCCGAGAGGGGAGCCCCGGTGCGAGGCCCGACGGGCAGACCATAGGCAACGCTGCTGACAGGTTCTGTCAGGAGTCGAGTTCGGGCAGTCCGAACTCCGCCTGCCATGCCCGGACGAGGGCGGTGCGCCGCGTCGGGTAGCGCTCGCCCGTTGGAGCGATCGATCGGATCCGGTCGGCCCGAAAATGCCGGAACGATCCGCGCAGCTCGCACCAGGCCGCCACGACCCGCGCCCGCTCGAAGAAGGCGAGCCCGATCGGCCAGATCACGCGCTGCGTCTCGGCCTGGGACTGGTCGCAATAGGTAATCAGAAGCTTCTCTTCCCGCCGGATGGCGTTCCGGACTGTGTGCAGCGATGACGCTGCTCCGGTTTCGCCCGGCTGGGATGCGGCCCACAATCCGGTGTCGGCCATGCGATCGCGCAGATCCTTCGGGGAAGCGGCGGCGACCTTGGCCAGAGCATTGGCGGCGGCCGCGGCGAGGACAGGATCGCCCTGGCGCTGGACCCAGCGGGCGCCGAGCACCAACGCCTCGAGCTCGTCCTGGTCGAACATGAGCGGGGGGACGAAGAAGCCGGGTCGCAGCACGTAACCGAGGCCTGCCTCGCCGTCGATCGGGGCGCCGAGGCCGACAAGAGCCTGCACGTCGCGGTAGACGGTGCGCACCGAAACGGACAATTCCTGTGCCAGGGCAACGGCCGTGATCGGACGGCGGTGCCGGCGCAGAACCTCGATGAGTTCGAAGAGGCGGTTCGTTCGGCTCATACCTTCAGTTCCGTGCAAGGGGGCAACTCGGCCAAGTGGTCCCGCTGATTTGGATGATGACGTTATTGGAAGTCGGGTCCGGGGACCAACACCCGACTTCGCGCCGTAATGGCCGATGGAAGGATCACTGGGACGTTACGAATCCAGCCTCGTCTCTCGAGGTGGGATTCCGTTTCCCGGGGCGTTCGGTAGCCGATGCCACCGACACGCCGCTGTGCGATGTTCCGCCGACGGGTAGATCCACCATGTCGCTGGAATGCGCGTGACGGCTTGATCACGCTGCCGTGCGGGTCGCCGGCAAGGAGAGAGTTCTCAGCGATCGCTCGTCACGCCGGTCTCGCTGCCCAGCGCCGTCAGGATCCGTTGCGCGGCGCTCACGCGGGCCGGAATGGGGTAATTCCTGTTCGCCAGCATCACGATGCCGATGCCCTCGGCGGGAACAAAGGCCACATAGGCACCGAACCCGTTCGTCGAACCGGTTTTATTGATCAATACGTTCTTCTGCGGCGGAAGCGGCGGATCAAGTCGCGTCACCTTATTTGTCTTGAAGGACAGTTCGGCCGAGTTCGCGGAAAGCAGACGGCCGAGATCCGTTAGGCAGGCGCACATTTCCCATCCCAGACCCTGAGTCATGTCGCCGACCCTGTAGTATCCGGTGTGCGTTGCGGCAATCGCACGCTGGAGCGTTTCGTCCAGCTCCGAGCCATCCATGTTCATCTCCACGAACCGGATCAGGTCGGTCGCGGTCGTCTTCACGCCATAGGCTTCTGCATCCCAGATACCCGGCGCTACCCGAATGGGCTTGCCATCTTTCGTATAGCCATAGGCGTAGTCACCCATCCGAACCTGGGGGACCCTGATGTAGGTGCGGGTCAAGCCGAGCATCGGGAAGAGCTTGCGTTCCATCAGATCATCGAAGGGCTCGCCCATGCTTCTGGCGGTGAGATGACCGAACAGGCCGATGCTCGGGTTCGAGTAGATCCGATGTGTGCCGGCGGGGTAGGATGGCCGCCAGCTCCTGTAGTAGGCGATCATCTTGTCCTGATCAGTGACATCGTTAGGAAACTGCAAGGGCAGGCCGCCCGCCGTATAAGTGCCGAGGTCGAGAAGGCTGATACGGTCGAAGATGCTGCCGGCCAGAGCGGGCATGTATTTGCTGGCATTGTCGGAGAGGGACAGATTCCCGCTCACTTGCCCGAAAGACGCGAGAGTCGCAGTGAACGTTTTGCTCACCGAGCCGATCTCAAAGATCGTATCCTCGGTCACTCTCTGTCCGCTCTCCTTCGAGGCGACGCCGTAATTGAAGAAGTACCGCTTGCCCTGGGCCGTGATCGCCACGGCCATCCCCGGCACCTTGTATTCCTCCATGACCGGCCGGATCGCCTCATTCACGATGCGTTCGAGACGACCTCGGTCGCTTTCGGCCGCGTGGGCGCATGAGCCGAAGAACAAGGTAGCGGCCCCAAGAGCTCCGAGATTTCGAAGGGATAGGCCCCTCATAGCAGCCTTCAAGATAGTAGCACCGGGCAGACCTGCGTCGGCATCTTTTGCAAACTGGCGCTGCGTGATCATCGTGTCCGTCCTCCTTTTGACAGGAGGAACTTGACCAATGGGCAGGATTCCCACAAACGAGGAATTCTCGACGGTGCCATTAGAAAAATTTGGTCTTCGGCATGACCAGACCGTATCTTCCTCTCAACGCCTTGAGGGCCTTCGAAGCCTCTGCCCGGCACCTCAGCTTTACCCGGGCTGGGTTGGAATTGCGTGTGACGCAGGCCGCGATCAGCCATCAGGTAAAAGGGCTTGAGGAGATGCTGGGCGTCTCCCTCTTCCGCCGGTTGCCGCGGGGCCTCGCCCTGACGGACGAAGGACTGGCGCTCATGCCTGTGCTCACGGAGGCTTTCGAGCGGATCAGCGCAACCCTTGACCGTCTGGAGCACGGCCAGATCCAGGAGGTCGTCACGGTCGGATGCAACAGCACTTTCGCCAACGGATGGCTGCTCCGGCACCTGGACAGTTTCCGGACCAGGCACCCCCTCATCGACTTGCGCCTGCTGATCAACAACAACCGGGTCGATGTGGCAGGCGACGGCCTGGACCTCGCCCTGCGCTTCGGCAACGGATCGTGGCATGGAACCGAAGCCGTCCACCTCCTGTCGGCTCCTCTATCCCCAGTCTGTGCACCTGCGACGGCCAAGCGCCTGCGCGGTCCCGCGGATCTTGCGCGTGAAACCCTGCTGCGCTCGTACCGTGTCGAGGAATGGCCTCTCTGGTTCGAGATGACGGACACCCCATGCCCTACCATCCGCGGACCGATGTTCGACAGTTCCGTGACGATGGCAGAGGCAGCCGCACAGGGACTGGGTGCCGCGCTCGTGCCGATCTGCATGTTTCAGCGCGATCTCACGGCAGAGCGGCTCGTTCAGCCCTTCAGGATCGAAGTTTCGGCCGGTTCCTATTGGCTGACGTGGCTCAAATCCAAGCCCCTGACACCTGGCATGGAGGCATTCCGTGATTGGCTCCTGCGGAAGCTGGCCCGACTGGGAGGGTGATGGCTGCTGGGTCTCGACTTGTGCTCCCTCAATCCACCGTCGTATGGCCATACAACGCCCCCTGATCCAGAGGGCCCGGGATGCCGATGGCATGGACTGGGCACCATGTCCGAACACCACTGATGCGCAATGCCCTCGTTCGTCTCGAAGGCGCGGCGGCCCGCCATCCTCCGCGCGAGAGGTCTCCCGTTCAACGGGCAGCCACTGATCCATCCTGATCGGCTCCGTGAGTTCCAGGTTGCCGGGAGATGAGGCCGAGCCGGGCATGGAAGGCCGGGTAAGCGCCTTGCAGGAACCGTAGCCGGCCTCGATCGCCACGGCGAGGATGTTCGGCGCACCCGAGGCAAGTGCTCGGGCCCCGGCATCAGCTTGTCGACCCTGGGCCACCGGATGGACCGCCGCGAGCGCGAATCGACGCAATATTGTCCCCACCCGTCTTTCGTCGGCAATCGCTTCAATGGAACCCGAACAATGATCTCTTCCTTCTACTGAAAGACATTCTCTCGAGAAGGATTCCATTTTGCTTGAGAAGCTTGGTAATCGGCATCGGGCCGGTTCGGGGGAGAGCGGGACGACAGGCAGGTCGACCCGGAGCAGCCCGGTTGTGGTCGTCACAGGAGCATCCGCCGGAGTTGGGCGCGCTGTGGCCGTTGCGTTCGGGCGAGAAGGCTGGCGGGTTGCTCTGATCGCCCGTAGACGCGAACGGCTCGCGAGTGCGGCCCGGGATGTCGAGCTGGCGGGTGGCCAAGCCCTTGTCATTGCTGCCGACGTGGCCGATGCGGAGGCGATCGAAGCTGCGGCTGCGCAGGTGGTCTCCGCGTGGGGACGAATCGACATCTGGATCAACAATGCCATGGCGTCCGTGTTCGGTCCTGTGACGGCACTGAGCCCTGACGAAATCCGTCGGGTCACGGAAGTCACGTATCTGGGTCAGGTCCATGGTACCCTGGCGGCCCTCCGTCACATGCAAGGGAGGAACAGGGGCACTATCGTTCAGATCGGATCCGCGCTGAGTTACCGCTCGATTCCGCTGCAATCGGCCTATTGCGGAGCGAAGTTCGCCGTGCGCGGCTTCACGGATTCCTTGCGAAGCGAATTGCAGCATGAGGGCAGCCGCATTCGCCTCACGATGGTGCAGCTCCCCGCTGTCGACACTCCACAATTCGACTGGGCCCGCAGCCATTTGCCCCGCAGATTGCAGCCCGTCCCGCCTATTCACGAGGCCGAGCCTGTCGCCGAGGCGATCATACGGGCAGCATTGGATGCTCCGCGCGAGATGTGGATTGGCGGCCCTACGATCCAGGCGATCCTTGGAAACATGGTGGCGCCGGGGCTTCTCGACCGCATGATGGCCCGTCGAGCCTGGGAAGGACAGATGACGAACGAGCCTGCAAGGCCTCGCGAAGGCAATCTGTTCGACGCGCCGCCCGGCGATCCGGGCGCCCGAGGACGCTTCGCCTTGCGCTCCCGCCGGCATGTGCCTGCGGTCTCGGGCACGGCGGCGCGTGGCATCCTCGCGGCGGTTGCTTTCGGCTGCGTGGCCGGAGCGCTGACGGCGGCGTGGCGCTTTGGAGGA
Organism: Microvirga sp.; assembly: GCA_031181145.1. Lineage (GTDB taxonomy): Bacteria > Pseudomonadota > Alphaproteobacteria > Rhizobiales > Beijerinckiaceae > Microvirga. The sequence goes on along the minus strand of JAPSLB010000001.1, from coordinate 201,554 downwards.
CAGAGAGCAGGCGGAAGGACACCTACACCACGCCTGCCGGAGCGGAATCGCGTGCTCGCATGATCGGCCAGGTTGGTTCAGGATGCTAAATCTCTGGTACAAAAACGCAGTCATCTATTGTGTCGATGTCGAAACCTTCATGGATTCGAACGGCGACGGCATCGGTGACTTCGGCGGTCTTGCGGATCGGCTCGATCATATCGAGGCCCTCGGGGCCACATGCATCTGGCTGCTGCCGTTCTACCCGACGCCGAACCGCGACAACGGTTATGACGTCACGGATTTTTACACCGTCGACCCCCGGCTGGGCACACTCGGCGACTTCGTCGCTTTCACGCACGCGGCCCACGACAGGGGGTTCCGGGTCATTATCGATCTCGTAGCAAACCACACCTCCATCGACCATCCCTGGTTCCAGGAGGCGCGACGAAATCCGAACTCGCGCTATCGCGATTGGTATGTCTGGTCGAAGGAGAAACCCAAAGACATCCATGAGGGTGTCGTCTTCCCCGGCGTTCAGGACACGATTTGGACATACGACGAGGTCGCGCAGGCTTGGTACATGCATCGATTCTACAAACACCAGGCCGACCTCAACATCACAAACCCGGAGGTGCGGGAGGAAATCGAGAAGGTGATGGGCTTCTGGCTGCAACTCGGCGTCTCAGGATTCCGTCTCGATGCCGTCCCCTTCCTGATCGAATATCGCGGCATTCTGGCGGAAGACAAGCCGGATCAAGATCCTCACGAATACCTCAACGAGTTGCGGACCTTCATCTCCTGGCGCCGCGCCGAAGCCATGCTGCTCGCAGAGGCCAATATCACCATGGATCAAGTGGACGAATATTTCGGCGCGTCGGGTGACCGGCTCCACATGATCTTCAATTTCATGCTGAACCAGAACCTGTTTCTGGCGCTCTCCCGAAAGGATGGCGATCCGGTTCGCCGCGTGATGGCGCAAACGCCCGCCATCCCTCCGAAAAGCCAATGGGCGAGCTTCCTGCGCAATCATGACGAACTCGATCTCGGCAGGCTGTCGGATCCGGAGCGGGAGGAGGTTTTTTCAGCCTTTGGCCCGGCGCCTGAGATGCGAGCCTATGAGCGCGGGATCCGTCGGCGGTTGGCCCCCATGCTCGGCGGCGATGAGCGGCGGATCAAACAGGCCTTCAGCCTGATGTTCGCTCTCCCGGGGACCCCGGTGCTCTGGTACGGCGACGAGATCGGCATGGGAGAGGATCTTTCCCTGCAGGAGCGCAACTCGGTCAGGACACCGATGCAATGGGCCGATGAGCCCAATGCCGGGTTCTCCACCGGACCGGCCGAACGTCTCGTGCGGCCGGTCGTCTCGGAGGGGGCGTTCGATTACCGGCGCGTCAACGTTTCTGCACAGCATGATCTGGATGGATCACTGATGAGCACGCTGCAGCGGCTCATCCGCACGCGCCGCGCCTGCCCCGAGGTCGGCTGGGGCAGGTGCCAGATTCTCGATGCCGCCGAGACGAGTGTTCTGGCTCTGCGGTACGATTGGCGTGGCGGAACCATCCTGATCCTTCACAATCTGGCGGATCGTGCAGTCGAGGTACAGGTGGCGCTCGAGGGAATAAGCCAGCTACGCCCGCTCTTCAGCAACGAGGATGATCGGGCCATGTGCGATGCGACCAAACCGATACCCCTCGATGGTTATGGGTATCGCTGGTTTCGCGCCCAGGGCGAGCGCCGATAGACGGAAAGCCGAGTCTCGGGCCTGAATGAGGACACCGGCCTTGTCTCTCATCACTAGGTGGATCACGCGGTAGGGTGCGGCGTTGTCGGCGTGACGGGGATCTCCTGCGGTGTGGCCGGAGGCACTCCTACGGGTTCGCCGGGAGGTGGAATATCCCCCGGTGTCGTCGGGGGCACGCCGACGGGCTCGGGCTGAGGCGTCTCGGGCAGTGTGGGCGGACCGACGGGAGCAGGATTGGGGTCGGCCGGCGTCGGCTCCGGGTATGGCTGGTTCGGCAGAGGGATAGGCATGCGGGCGAGGCTCCACGTCTTGGCTCGTAGGAGCAATCCCTGTCGCAGCGGCGGGTTCCGCTCCAGGGGCGGGCTTATCATGTCCCCAGCGCGACAATGAGCCCCTCGTCGGGTCTCAGGTCGATCTGAGCTCCAACAGGCTCCTCACGGCGATCCAGGGAGGTCGACAGCAAAACCCGTCCCATTGTCCTGTGCGGCAGCGAAAGGGTTCGTGGCTCATGACCCAGATTCAACGCCACGAGAAGGCGCTCCGTCCCGTGCCATCGCTCATAGGCTATAATATCCCTCTCTGCTGCTACCGGCGCGTAGCGCCCGACGCTCAATGCAAGGTGCTGCCGCCGCAATTCGATCAGGTGCCGGTAAAGCGTCAGGAGGGACGATGGATCGTTCCGCAACCCCTCCACGTGGCAGGTTGGGAAGCTCGGATCGAGGGGAAGCCATGGATTTCCACTCGTAAATCCACCTTGATCGGAGCCGTCCCAGTGCATCGGCGTCCGTTCCGGATCACGTCCTAAGCCGAGACCCGGCTCATTCTTCTCCCAGGGGTCCTGCACCGCCTCCGGCGGAATCTCGACTTTGCCGATCCCGATCTCGTCGCCGTAGTACATCGTAGGTGTGCCCCTGAGGGTCAGAAGCAGCATGGCGGCCACCCGCGCCTGTCGCGGGCCCACCCGTGCGCCGATGCGCGGCTGGTCGTGGTTGCCGAGCACCCAGTTGGGCCAGCCGCCTTCGGGAAGGGCGGTCTCGTACTCCTTGATGAGGGTTCCGATCTCGCGTGCGTTCCACGCCGTGTGAACGAGCTGGAAGTTGAAGGGCAGATGAGCACCCGCGAGATCCGGACCGTAATAGGCGACGAGGCGCTCCAGCGGCAGGTAGATTTCCCCGATGAGCACCCGGTGCGGGTATTCGTCCAGCACGGCGCGCATCTCGCTCACCACCTCATGCACCTCCGGCTGGTCGGCTGAATAAACCTGGAGGAACCGGTTGATCTCCGCTTGGCTTGGCTGATAGGCGAGGTTCGGGGGGTTGTCCCGGAACTCGGCATCCTTGATCAGGTGCCAGATCACATCCACCCGGAAGCCGTCGACGCCGCGGTCGAGCCAGAACCGCAGGGTATCGTACATGGCCTTGCGAACTTCTGCATTGCGCCAGTTGAGGTCCGGCTGCTCCTTCAGAAAGGCATGGTAGTAGTACTGCCCCGTCGCCTCGTCCCATTCCCAGGCCGATCCGCCGAAGTTGCTGATCCAGTTGTTGGGCGGGCCTCCGTCCGGACCGGGATTGCGCCAGATATACCAGTCCCGCTTCGGGCTCGTGCGCGAGGAGCGGCTCTCCCGAAACCAGGGGTGCTGATCCGAAGTATGGTTGGGCACGAAATCGAGGATGAGCTTGAGCCCCCTGGCGTGAGCCTCCCCGATGAGGCGGTCGAAATCCTCCAGCGCGCCGAAAATCGGATCGATTCCGCAGTAATCGGCTACGTCGTAACCGAAATCGGCCATGGGCGAGTTGTAGATCGGCGAGATCCAGATCGCGTCGACACCGAGCCAGACGAGATAGTCGAGGCGTTGGCGGATTCCTTCCAGGTCGCCGATCCCGTCTCCGTTGCTGTCCTGAAACGAGCGAGGATAGATCTGGTAGACAATGCCACGCTTCCACCATGTGTTCTCAGGCATGAACGGCGCTCCGATGCTGGGGTGAGGTGCGGCCCGCAGAGCCAAGAGGCGAATTCACGCAGGTCACGATCAGTTCCCGCACGCGGATGATGGTGCAGAGGCCATGCCGTTCCGATCCACGTTTCGTCTCCCAAGTTTCGTCTCATGGGGCATCGCTACTGCGTCATGGCCTGACCGTCGTGCGACCGCAAAACTTGCGGGCTCTCCTGGTTCCATCGACGAGGCTGGAGTAGGGTCCTCAGGGCTTTCATCACATTCGTGCGATGCAAGACGTGGAGAGGTGGTTTGGGGATGGCGCTGGTCTATGCTCCTCGCTGGTGATCTGGCCTGGAGCACTGCGATGATCGATTCTCCCGTCTTTTTCATCGATCGGCGATCATTGCTGATCACGGCAGCGGTCACGTCAGCCTCCGTGATCGTTCCGAAGAGCCTGAACGCAGCCGAGTTTGTGCCAACGCCCGGGCAGACGGAGGGGCCTTTCTACCCCGTCGAGTTTCCTCCAGACATGGACAGCGACCTCGTGCGGGTCGTGGGGCAGGACGCCCAGGCTCTGGGCCAGGTGCTCCATATTTCGGGGCGTGTCCTGGACACCCGAGGACAACCCAGGAAGGGAAGCGTCGTCGAGATCTGGCAATGCGATGCCAATGGCATCTACCGTCATCCTCGCGCCGCCGGGCAGGGGCGCATCGATCATGCGTTCCAGGGTTATGGCCGCACGCAGGTCGACGGGCAGGGCAGATACCAGTTCCGCACGATCCGGCCGGTGCCTTATCCTGGGCGGACGCCGCACGTCCACTTTGCCGTACATGTGCCGGGGCAGGGACGTCTGGTCACCCAGATGTACATCGAGGGAGAACCTCTCAATGACCGGGATGGGATTCTCAACCGTATCCGTGACCCGCTGGCGCGCCGTAGCGTGATCGTTCCTCTCGTGGCGGGCCAGGTCTCCGAACCAGGTGCTCTCCACGGGCACTTCGACATCATCGTGGCGGCGTAGTCCAGTGCCGGCGCCTCAAGGTGCTCCTCTTCCAAGGATGAGGCACCGGATCGATCCAGAAGCGCAGATCCACTCTTCGCGTCCGATGCTCTCGAAGTGCGCCACATCAGTGCTGTCGCTTCAAAAGGACATCCTTTGCCTGATTCACCCGGGCGGCAAGATAGGCTGAGCCTCCTTGGTCGGGATGCAGTTTCTTCATGAGCTTGCGATAGGCCTGCCGGATTTCCTCCGGACCTGCTCCTGGCCGGATGTCCAGGATCTTGTAGGCCTCCTCTTCGGTCATGGTGCCTGACGAGGGACGAGTGCCCGCCTGCCTCTGCTCGTCATCCCGATCCGTCATGCGCCAATCGGGAAAGCGGCGGTCGAGATAGGCTTCGAGGAGCCGGACGCCGTCCAGGTCATCGGACCCGCACTCCCTCAGGAGGTGCTGCAGCTGCGCCAAATCCAGGGCGCTGAGCCTTTGCCCTGCGAATGCCCCGGTCAGTACGGTTCCGTTCATCTCGCCGGTGTCATGATCGAGCTCCATCTCGATCGATGTGGATCGGACCCGGGACATGCCGCCGGGCGACGGCTGGGCCTGGCCACCAAAACCTGGAATTCGGAAGCTTCCCCACCCAAGAAGCCAAGCCCCGAGGCTCCCGAACAGCAGGGCCATGTCGATCCGCCCCCGAAACCCGAGAAGCACGGCCACTCCAAGGGCCAGACTACCGCCGAAGATCCTGAGGGCTTTGGCCAGTCTGGCGGGGTTTGCATGCGCGAAGCTGTTCAAGAGCCACCATAGGACGACAACGGCCGCAATGCCGAGAAAGAGCGTCACGGCTTGCGCTCGCACATGGAGGTGAGGAGCGCCCGGGCCTGTGAACTGGCCGGAGCGAGCCGGGTCAAACCGTCCATGCCGCTCGATGCATAGGCGGCGGCCGCGCGCAGCAGCTCCGCCAGCGTCTGAGGGGCTGCGCTGTCGAAACGGGCATAGGCGCCGCCGGTCAAGCGGGCGATTTCCTGGAACGCCCTGGCGGCATCGGGATCCTGTCCTTCATGGAACATGAAAGCCTTGACTCCCAGCAGGCTGAGCTCGCCCGCGATCCGGCAGAGATCGTCTACCGGCTCTTCCATGGCATCTCCGACATAGACCAGGACCCTGAGCGGCGATCGGCCGGCCTCGGTGCGCACGTGGCGGAGCACACGACCGATCTGAGTCAGGCCGCCCCGGCAGCCGATCTTCGTCATCAGCTCGGTCAGAGTCTTGGAATCCTCGACCCACCGCGAGGAGCGGCACTCGTCGAACCCACGGAAGTACACGAGCTGGACCAGCAGACCGCCCGCCTGAGCGGCCTGAGCGAACATCTGACCCTGGACACGGCAGGCGAGATCCCAGGTCGGTTGGCGGCTCATGGTGGCATCGAGGGCGAAAACCAGACGCGGCCGAGGCATATCGTGCCCCTCCATGGGAGCTACGCGGCGCGCCTCCTGCAGAAACGCATCGATGGCCGTGTTCGCGGAGCTGCCACCCTGAGACGAGGGTGTGAGGGTTTTCTTCCTGATCATTGGGCCTCCTGAGCAATGATGTGGTTCTTCCGGAGGCGCTGGCCAAGGGTTTCAGGCGCGCTCGCGTGCTGAAACGATCGAAGGGACGGGACCTGCCATGAAGGATTTCCCGATCGAGGAAAGGGGGGCGGCCACCGGTTACGGGATCGCACGGTTCGCCCTCGGTCGGCAAGAGGCTGGTAGCCCGCAGCATCCTGGTCCGCCGACGGTGATTATATCTTTGGGCGTGCCGAGTGTAGTATGGGGCGGACATATGGAGCTTGCTCTCCAACTGTCCCACTTCGCGCTCCTGGATACGGTATTCCCATGAAGAAGATCGGCTTTCTCTCCTTCGGCCACTGGACGCCCTCGCCGCATTCACAGACGCAATCCGCTTCCGATGCGCTTTTGCAGTCCATCCAACTGGCCGTCGCCGCCGAGGAGCTCGGCGCGGATGGGGCTTATTTCCGCGTCCACCATTTCGCACGCCAACTCGCGTCGCCATTTCCGTTGCTGGCGGCGATTGGTGCGAAAACGAGCCGCATCGAGATCGGCACGGCAGTCATCGACATGCGCTACGAGAACCCGTTCTACATGGCGGAGACTGCGGGAGCGGCCGATCTCATTGCCAACGGCCGCCTCCAGCTCGGCATAAGCCGAGGCTCGCCCGAGCAGGTGATCGACGGCTGGCGCTATTTCGGCTATGCCCCGGCTGAGGGCGAGAGCGATGCCGACATGGCCCGGCGCCATGCGGAGGTGCTGCTTGACGTGCTGCGCGGAGAGGGCTTCGCCGCGCCGAATCCGCTCCCCATGTTTCCGAACCCGCCAGGCCTTCTGCGCCTGGAGCCGCATGCCGAAGGGCTGCGCGAACGCATCTGGTGGGGCGCCGGCTCCAATGCCACCGCTGTCTGGGCGGCAAAGCTCGGCATGAACCTGCAGAGCTCGACCCTCAAGGATGATGAGACTGGAGAGGCTTTCCACATCCAGCAGGCTGCCCAGATCCGCGCCTATCGCGCCGCTTGGAAGGAGGCCGGCCACGCCTGGGAGCCCCGTGTTTCCGTCAGCCGGAGCATCTTCGCCCTGATCAACGATCTGGACCGCGCTTATTTTGGACGTAATCGGCCGGAGAGTGACCATGTCGGCTTCATCGATGAGAAGACACGTGCGATCTTCGGCCGAACCTATATCGCCGAACCCGAAACCCTTATCGAGCAACTCCGGGCGGATCAGGCCATTGCCGAGGCCGATACGCTGCTCCTGACCATTCCGAACCAGCTCGGTGTCGCCTACTGCGCGCATGTCATCGAGGCGATCCTGAAGCACGTGGCACCTGCCCTCGGTTGGCGCTGACGGATCGCCCCGCGGGCGCGCAGGTAACCGCGCTCTTCGTTCGTCATGTTTTGCAAACGGTGTTTTCTACAGAATCCTTTGGTCCGGTAGTTGCACAAGGGGATCAAAATCTAGCAATTGGTCTGCCATTACAGCTCAGCAAGAATCCATCAGGTTTCGAGCTGTCTCTGACATCGCTTGGGGCCTAAAGAATGAAATTCATTCTGTCGACGTGCATGCTGTTGCTCATGTGCCTTCCGGCCATGGCCGAAACAAAGTCGGTTTACACCGACGTGAAGAAGTGTGCCGGGGAGGACACCGAATGGGATATGTTCTTCCATGAGTGCAAGGGACCAAACGGCAGGGTCGTTAGCCTCATTTACTCAGAGGGTATCGCCCGGATCGTCGTCGACGAGGACACCTCCAGTCCGGCCGCTGAAGTCGAAATTCCTGTCGGAGGAAATGGCAAAGTCTTCGGAGATAAACTTGAATGGCGCGTTAGGGATGGTAAACCTTGCGCTGTGATTGCGCGGGTCAGCACCAATAGGGGATCCCGGCTGATTGTCACTTCACTGGCAAAGCCTGCCCAGATCTTTGCGTGGGACCATACGAACAATGAAGCTAGGGCGACGTCCGAGCTGGCCTGCGACTCGGTCGATAAGCCTTATACCCCTGACGGAGAGCTCTCTGTCGAAACGCGCGGAGATTGGACCGTTTCCGGAGCGTGCAACGATCCCGGCAAAATTACCATTGGTCCGACGGCAGTTACTTTGACGTCTCCAGAGCGTTCCATCGAATACAAGCGAGTCGAAACAGCCCACGCATACCTGCATGGAGCTCGATATGACGGTATCGAGTATGCATATCTGGCTTATCCCGAGGGTGGCGATATGATCGAAACCGTCATTGTTGTGAACGCTGGCGAGCAAGAGGGGCGGATCGAACTCAGGGATATCCCCGATTCCCTCAAAGACAGCTTCTCAGGAATCCTCGGCAAGCCACTGACGCTTTGCAAGTAGCGAGACGGGGGCCCCGTGCCTCGAGCCGGAGGTAACCCTGCCACCCGCAGCCGGCCAACAATCGCGGGTGGGTACCAGGACGCGATCAGGGTCCGGACCATGAAGGCTGGAGGACGGCTGTCGGACGTCAGCTCGGCCCGGCGCCGAGACGTGGGCTACATCGATCCAATAGGCGTCTGCGTGGCCCTGCCAGCCACCAGGGAATTCAGCCCCTTTGGGGCGGCTACGCACAGTGACAGAATAAGGATGATATCCCCATGGCGGTGATCGTCTGCCCGTCATAAGGGATGATGGCCTCTCCTTGAGTGACGCGCGGCCGATGCCGTTCGATGGCGACTTTCGAAGCGGCGGATGAGCCCGGGTCTCTGTGGGCGTGTCGCGTCGAGGCAAAACACCGGCGGCATCGACTCCCGTGGAGTTCGGCACTGGCGGTGAGCGCTTTACGCCGCTGCACAATCCACAATTCTACAGTGCAAACACGAGGGTGGAAGTGCTGATCCGTTCGACTTCGCACTTAGATCTTCCGAAAGGGTAGATCTACCCTCTTTGAGGGCTTTCCCAGGCTCAGTATTCCTGAGGCAAATCAATTCCTCCGCCCGCCATGGTCAAATCCGGCCCGCGCGGCCTAGCACTTGGGACCCCCATATGAGTACCACAAGACCACTCGGCCTCACCGTTGCGTCTCTTCTGACGGTCTTCGCCCCCCTTTCTGTGAGCGGTCCGACGTCCGCACTCGCTCAAGAGAGGATCTGCGCCCCGGTGAAAGAGTTCAAAGAGCCGTGCACCCTCGTCTCCGAGCAAGAGTTTCACGCTGCAATCAAGAAACTGCTCGCCGATGAGAATACACAAACCTACGAGAAGGATGATCCCGCTGCTGGACCAGACGGTCCCGAAGGTCAGTTCACAAGCGTCAACGTGATTCCGCGCGGAGTTGGAAAGCCGGCAAATGCAGCCGACGATCTCTTCGGCTTCGCGCTAGGCGCATCATATGAAGAGGTCCGCCAACACCTCCTGAGCCGCGTACCGCTAAAGCTACAATTCGGCAGTGCAACACCTATCTCTGGTGGCAGGCCTTATCTCGTAGACGAAAATGAGATGCCCTATTGGGAGAACTTCCAGGAGCGCTGGGTAAAGTTCTTTCGTATCCAACAGGAATGCGGCCGGTCCGGCTGCAGAACTTCTGGGGGCGCATCTGCGAATGCTGTCCAGTATCGTGCCTTCATCAAAGCTGACAACTACGAGGCGGACGGAGCACGGGAGACGTTCACACTCCGCTTTTCCTCGCCAGCATCTGGCCACCAGCTAGTCGGCCTTCATTATGCGAAGTACCTGCAGGAGAAGCAGCCGCTCGTCTCAGAATTTCTTTCGGCGCTCGAGAGCAAGTTCGGAGCCAAGCCGGTAATGATGAGCGATACTCAAGCCATCATCGTTCACACGAAGAAGGGTCCTGTCACAAAGCGGTTCTCCCGCTATGGCGGCGAGCCTTGTGCGCTTCTCGACGAGCTGGCGGCAGATGCGGAAACGCAAACGAGCCGCTTCCGCGAGGCAGTGGGTCGAAAGGAACCTTGCCTTCTCGTGGTCAAACTCAACTGGAATTCTGGTATATCTCGGGATCACATGTCCTATTACGACATCACTTTCCTCGATCCGTCCCGCCTCTGGGCCAACATGGTGACGGACGAGAAGTTCATCCTCAACAGCGAGGACGACCGGCTGAAGAAGGTCACGGCTCCGAAGCCGCAGCTGTAAGAAATGTCGGCTCTGCGGATATCGCCTGGCTCATTAGCCAGGCCTTTCTGTACTCGCAAGAAGGAAACAGCTCACCATGTTGAGCTCACGATCATTCAAGTCAGCGTCAACCGCGGCTCTTGCCGCTGTCGTCCTGACCTCGTCGGCAGCCTACTCCGAAGAGTATACGCCTGTGGAAATTATGCCCGCATCCCCTGTGCGAACTGGAGGAAGGCCGGCGGATATTCTCGGGATCTCTCCAGGGATGAAATGTTCGGAGGCTCTTGATCTCCTCAAGCGAGCCTACCGAGAGGAAGCCGTCAGGACGCAGCATCAGAGAATCCAGACCAGTTACAAAGGACTGGAGGTTTCCACTACGCCCTTTCTCACTGAGATTTCCGTTGCCGCAGATAACGAGGGAACGGGGGACAGTATCGGGATCTACTGCTCTGGTATCGCTGGCGGCAATCAGGTTGTGATGCTCAACCGGCGACTGTCCTTCGGGAGTGATCCTCTCGACGCGCCATCCGTGGCAGACCTCGAGAGAAGTCTCATCGAAAAGTATGGGCCGCAATCGACAGATGCGGACAGAGCGACCGGATTCTATTGGCACTGGATCTATAAGGATGAAGTGCAAATCGCCTGCAATCCTCGGAGCTATGATTGCGACTCCGATTCTGTCAGTTCGTATTCACCGCAGATGTTCAGCAATTGGCTCAACGATAGGAGTTCCCGTGGCATTGTCATCACAGGAAAGGTAGAGCCCTCCTACGACGACAGGATGAAGGGCGCGTATCTGAGTGTTCAGGTGACGGACGTAGCCAGGCGAAACGATGCAGCGAGAGCCGATTATGACTCCCTGATGGCGGAAGCAGTCCGTCAACACGGTCTTAAATCGGTCTCCGGTGCAATTCCGAAGCTATAGGCAGGTCTTGACAGGACCATAGCGGTTCCGGTTCGGCGCCAGAACACTTTTTGATGGCGCCGGGAGGCCCACGGCCTCAAGGAGCGGTCAGATGCCTCGCTACCCCAATCGCAACCGCATGTGCCACGTTCCGGGCGCCCAGCTTGGCCTTTATCGCCTCGATCCTGTGCTCGACCGTCCGTGGCGACAGTCCAATCTTCGTCGCGATCTCTTTGGATGAATAGCCCTGTGCCAGCAGATCAAGAATATCCTGTTCTCTCCCGGTCAGCACCACCTTGCTCACAGGAATCAGCAACTTCGTCTGGGTTATGCTAAGGGCCCAAGCCAGGTCCGTGCCCGAAGGCGACGGCATGATGATCCGATCATAGACTGCAACCTGATCCTGGATCTTGGATCTCATTCGCATAATGCTGACCTCGCCCGACTGCTTGCAGTCTTGGTAAAACGGCATCACGTCAGAACGCATGTACGCTTGATCCGGATAGTCTCCGAGCACCAGCCCTCCGCCGCGGAGACTTACGTTTTCCAGTACCCGATTCAACGCAAATGAAGCGGGATCGTCGGTCCGCATGTCCACTACGTATGCATTGGTATTCCTGTCACATAACTGCTCTAACCGCTTCAGCAGCGAAAAGGCGTCTTCGCGGGAATGCGCCTTCAGGTGCTCCCATTCGTGACGAGCAAACTGGAACAGTTCTTCAGATCTCATATCAGGCCCCCACAGACCTCATATGAATGACGGAGACAATGCGCAATGCTCTCCTTCAGCCAATTGACAGGGGCCGCTGAACGCGCCGGACCTCTTTTCTCCGAATTCCTGTCCTCCAGGACAGGGTGTATTATATTGTGACTGTCGCTTAAGAGACACACAAAACAAAACGCTGCTTTCGGGCGTAATGCCGGCTTTTCGATTTCATCGGGGCACAGGCTCTTGATTGCGAACAATTCATCGGAACGGCATTCCTGATTCCGATGAAAGGGGCCCTGGCCCACACCGGAATCCCGTTCTGATGCCGGCGCGCGATGAGCCTTAGACCTCCTCGCCGGTAGCGGAGCCGATGGCTCAGCCGCCTCCATCGACATCTCTGAGGGGGCGAGCTCCGCGGATGAGCCGAGATCTTCGATAGGATCGGTGGAAGCATGATGCAGACCGGCCCGACGCCCTCTCCCGATCATGACTGCCGTCCGCATCGGGTCGCGTAGAGCGATCCTTCATCGCCCGGCCCGGTCGCAGGGTAGATCTACCCTCTTGCCCGGCCATAACCGGGTACCTAACAGTTGCTGGTATGCGCCTGTCGATACTCTGGATTCAAAGGCCCCATCAGAAAGAACGAGCATGAGTGATAGTAAGGCAATCGACACGTCGGATCTTCTGCAGAGCTTCAAGGCCGTCACAGACATCCGCAGCCGATTGATCATCGTCGGGCTTACCCTGCTTTGTCTGTTCCTGCCGGTAGCAAGCAGTTCTATGCTTGGAATGAGCGCGTCATTCAGCATCGATGATCCGGCTCTTCTCGGCTCCTGGGCTCATTGGTTCACCCTCCTCGCCATTGCATCCCTTGTGGCGCCCGCTTTCGAGGCGACCAGAGCCTTCACCCGACTTCTCGACGGAATCCTCGGCTTCGGAGCGGCTCTGGCCGGGATCGTCGTCGGGCTGCGCTTCATTCAGGCCTTCAGTGAGATTGCCATGGCCAGCGGCGCATCGCGCGCGCTGACAGGTTATCGTTTCGATAGCTCGGATTTCGTCTCTTTCTCCCCGAGCTACGGCCTGGTGCCGTTCATCGCTCTCGTCGTCTTCGCGGGTATCCGCGGCTTCAAGGCCCTGAAATCGAAGCCGGCTGTCGTTCCCGCCTGACGGCATCATTCGTCGAATCAAAGCTCGCGCAAAGCGCTTTCAACTCCGGATCCCGCCCATGACTTCTGTGAACACTGCCACAAGCAATGCGCCCGATACGGCGCCAGTTCCTGCCGCCGATCCGCTCGTAAACACGGACAACCGAGGCTTGGCTCTCGTCACCTATGGTCTCTTCGCCGCAGGCCAGATCTTCTGGCCTGCCGCTATCATCGGTGTCATCATCGCCTATATCAAACGCGGAGACGCCAGCGGAACCGTCTATGCGTCTCACTATCCCTGGCTCATCCGGGCGTTCTGGGTGTCATTCTTCCTTGGTCTTGCCGGCCTGATCCTCACGGTTACCTATATCGGCGCCGTCATCGGTATCCCGCTGATCATCGCGGCCTGGATTTACAGCCTATACAAGATCATCAAGGGCGGCCTGAGAGTTCTCGAAGGCAGACCCGTTCCCTAATCCGACCAGTCGGCTTCACCTTCAACGGAGCGCCGGGTCTCGGGTCCCGGCGCTTTTTTGTTTGCGTGCCGGATGGGGAAACCTCCCTCGGCCATATCCATGGACACTGTTCACTCTTCCACGCCCTTTCTGAACGACGCATGAAGCGCTTGAGAGAACGACCCGTCGAGCGTGACGGCTGTGAGAGCCACCCATGCAGCGACGAAGTAGAGACTGCTGGAGGCGGCGGGCATCCGGGCTTCCTTGCCGAGTTCAGCCGTGTTGTCCTTCCTGATGGACACCATCGCAAGAAGAACTGGGACGGCAGAAACTACCCCGAATAGGATGGACGCCGCGGCGTCAATTCCATTGCGAGCAAAGTCTTCGTGAAACGCGTCGAACAGGCGGTAGGGAACGTTCAGGAAGACAAACAGAACTGACAGGGATAGCATTCCGGCACGCGCTGCGGGCCTGAGGACTCCGCCGCCTCTCGCGACGCTCCGGATCAGGCCGCGCGGGATGCGCCCGTCCGCGTGATCAGATCCTTCAGGCCGCGCTCCTCGTCGTTCATCTCCGGCGATCGTATCCCGCCAAAGGAGGCGGCCGCAGCCGCCGTCAGTGTCGGTGCTTCCTCAAGACTGTCCGGGCCCTGCAAGCGGAAGGAGACCGGCGAGAGCGGGCCGAAGAGCAGCGCTCGCTCCAGTTCCGGCCACTGGCCGAGATCGGGCTCCACGCGGGCGTTGCGCGCAAAGAGCAGCGCGAGCACCTGCATCGGGATGCTCTGAGGACCTCCTCCACTGAGAGCGCGGCTCCTGGCCAGCCCGGCGGCCATCGACTGGCTACTCGGAGCCGGGATGACGCCTGCCCAGGTGTATGCGATCCAGCGCCCCTGGAGTTCGAGAACTGGGAAGAGCGGCCCGACCTGATCGTAAAGGCCCACGAAAGCAATCCCTTCGAGATCCGGATGGAAGGTGTGGTCGTAAAGGTCAAGATGCGTGCGATCGACTCCGAGTGTGACTGCCACGTCCGGTGCAAGGAAGGGTAGCGACAGGCGATAGCCCGTGCCGAACAGAATTGCATCGAACTCGCCCTTCCTTCCATCGGCAAAGCCGACGATCCGTCCGTCGATGGCCTTGATCCAGGGACGGACGGCAATGCGGCCCTCGGCCACGAGCGGGAGGAAGTGCTGCGACTGCGTGATTCCGGCTGCGAAGATGTTCCCGTCGGGCGTCATTGCGCCGAACTGGTCGGGGGACCCGGCCATGCGCAGAACCGTGGCTTTCAGTCCCGTCGCGAGATCATCCGGCGGCAAGAGTTCACCCATAAGCGCCGCCGCTCGCGTGAACATGATATGATCGGTTGGCACCCCGGCCACCAGCTTGGAAAGGACATAGCGCTGCCGCCGATAGCAGACCGTCACGCTGCGCGCGCCGGACAGGGCAATGTCGGAGGCGATTTCGAGTGCGCTGATCGAGCAGCCGGCGACCAATACGTCCTTGCCGCGGTATGCCTGACCTCCGCCGTACTGGTTGGTGTGGGCAGTCCCGAGAGCGCCTGCGAAACCGTTGAGCCCCGGCACCGGGGGAACCTCGGGAGCCACATAGCGGCCCGACGCGACCACGACACGGGCGAAGCGCTCGGTCCGGACCTCGCCGTCCCGGCGCGAGCGGAGGATCCATCCGCCACCATCGGCTTTTTCGAGCCGCTCGACCCAGGTGCGGCAGCGGATCCGAGGCATGAGCCCGAAGCGTTCGGCATAACGCTCCAGATAGGCGTGCATGTCCTCCCGGCTGGGGTAGACCGGCGTTCCTTCCGGATGGTCGAGATCCGAGAAACGCGTCATGACCCGGCTTGTATTGGTGCGCATGCCGCGCCAGGTGCCGCTCAGGGAGGAAGCCGCATTCCACTGGCCGCCGGGGCGGTCTGCCCCCTCGAACAGCACAGGCTCGAAGCCATGGCTCGCCAGCCAGCGGGCGGTCACCAGGCCGGCCG
This sequence comes from Microvirga sp., assembly GCA_031181145.1. Lineage (GTDB taxonomy): Bacteria > Pseudomonadota > Alphaproteobacteria > Rhizobiales > Beijerinckiaceae > Microvirga. The sequence goes on along the minus strand of JAPSLB010000001.1, from coordinate 186,069 downwards.
GCCCGGCACCGATGATGGCAACAGCATTGGACGGCATTTCTCGAACAGCGGTATCGGTCATCGTGCGCTCCTTTCATGGGAGTTCATGGATAGGCCGATCCGCGCTCCGCGTTTCCTAAATGCTTCCTAAGCGCCCTACGCCGGATTCCTAAAAGATTGCTAAGCGGCTATGCTTCACCGCAGGAGATTTCGAAGCGTGCTGATCAATCAAGACCTCGCAGCCTTCATGGCCAGTCCGGTGATGATCATTCTGGGCACCCGCGACGACTTTCTGGCACCGGAGATCGCACGGGCCGTTGGAGCCGTCGTCCGCAGAGACAAGGGCCATGTGGATCTGATGGTCTCTGAATGGCAATGGCCGAAGACGGTCGCGAATGTTCGGGCCAATGGCCAGCTTGCCGTCACCTTTGCCCGACCGTCGGACTATGTGTCCTACCAGATCAAGGGGCATGCCACGGTCGTTTCGACCGCGGCCGAGCACGTCGCTCTGGCAAGACGCTATATGGAATGCATGGCGTCAACCCTGGGTGAGCTCGGTCTGGAGCAGCGGGTCGTCGCGCCGTGGCTCGTGGACCGGGATCTGGTTGCCGTGCGCCTTTCGGTGCAGGAAATCTTTGAGCAGACCCCCGGCGCCAGGGCAGGCCGGCTCATCGAGGGACAACCATGACGATCCGGCTTCGCGACCTCGCCGCCTGCTTCGAGGGGGTCATTCCGTCCATCATCGCCACCGCGGCGCCCGATGGCACGCCGAACATCTCCTATCTATCGCACGTCGTGCTGGTCGACGACGAGCGCGTCGCCCTGTCCAATCAGTTCTTCTCCAAGACGGCCGCGAACGTGCGGACGAATCCCGCGGCCGCCGTGCTGATCGTCGATCCGCGCGATGGCGGGCAATACCGGCTTGACGTGACGTTCGAGCAGACCATGGACAGCGGCTGGCTCTTCGAGGAGATGGCCGTCCAGCTCCAGGCGACCAGCGCCCAGATAGGCATGGGCGAGGTCATGCGGCTACGCGGTGTCGATGTCTACCAGGTGAGGGCGGTGCATGCCGTCCCCTCGCCGATGCCGGGCCAGGAGCTTTCCTCTCGGGAAGCGGGCCTCCAGCTCATGGCGGCTGCCGCGGTCGCCCGCAGAGTCTCCCAGGCCACCGATGTGGACTCCATCATCGACGCTGTTCTGGAGGGCCTCCGTGAGGCGTTCACCTTCAGTCACGCCATGCTGCTGCTGAAAGATCCGGGTGGCGAACGGCTCGTCACCCTTGGCAGCCGCGGATACGAGCGGAGCGGTATCGGCTCGGAGGTGCTGGTCGGCGAGGGGATCATCGGAATGGCTGCCTCGAAACGGCGTCCTGTCCGGGTCAGCGATATGAGCCGGATCCGCCGCTTCAACTCGGCGGTCCGTGCCTCCTCGGACGAGGAGAACCGCACGCGGACCATCGCCCTTCCGGGGATGCCGGACGCCATGAGCCAGGTCGCGTTGCCGATGGTCGCGCACGGCGTCTTGCGCGGCGTGTTGTTCCTGGAGAGTTCCGCGAGGCTCGCCTTCACCAAGGAGGACGAAGCGGCACTCGCGGTGGTCGCGATGCAAGCGGCGGCAGCCCTCGCTCTCGCGGAGGCCGAGGCCGGCGAGGGACTAGCAAAAGCGCCGTCCGCCGCAAACAAGCATAAGGTGGCAGGGCGGCAGTTCCGCGTCGTGCATCATGCATATGATGACAGCATCTTCATCGACAATGAATACCTGGTCAAAGGAGTGCCTGGCCGGCTCCTGATGCACCTGCTGCGCATCCATCTGCGGGAGGGACGCGTGGAGTTCACCAACCGGGAGATCCGGCTCTCCGAGGAACTGCGCCTTCCTGACATCAAGGACAATCTCGAAACGAGACTGCTCCTGCTTCGGCGTCGGCTTGAGGAGAAGGCCGCTCCTGTCCAGTTGCTGCGAATTGGCCGCGGCAGGGTCCGGCTGGAGGTAGCCGGACCTGCGGTGCTGGAAGAGGCAACCGGCTAAACGGGAGGGTCGTGGCGCGCAGCTCCGCATTGTCAGCCTAAACAGATCGACCCTGCCCGAGCGCGTTACGCCACTCTTCGGCCCATCGGGATCGCATAACCCGCCTCGGGTCAGGACCCCGCACAGCGCGATAAGACTCAGTTGCGTTGATGATGCTCGTACGCGCACGTGGCGTGCCGTGCCGCTTCTCCAGCCCTGCCTGGGTCAGGCGAAGCGAAGCCGGCGCGAGAACCGACGGACCACACGAGCCATTTCAGCCGCGGACGGAAGGGCCGCACGCAGGTCATCGTCGGACATGCAACGCAAATCGAGAACCTCCCGGTACGACCTGAACCGGGACCGTCACCACCAGCCTGTAAGTTATCTCTGCCTTCGATTTGCTCTTTCGCTGCATTTCTGAGCAAGCGCTCCGGTTGTGCCTCGGTTACATAGATACGCTATCGCTCGGCAGCGGCCTTCCCGACGGCGCTGGCACGGTTCTTGCTCATCGTCTCAAGCTGCACCTGAAAGCAGGGCAGGCAAGGGAGAAGGACCTATGTCAATATTCAACATGACGCGCAGAAACCTGCTGGCGCTGACAGCAGCGACTCTGGTTTCGAGCGCCACGGCGCAGGCCTCAAAAGCAGAGGAAACGATCAAGGTAGGGGTTCTCCACTCACTGTCGGGCACGATGGCGATCAGCGAAACGACGCTCAAGGACGTCATGCTGATGCTCGTGGAGGAGCAGAACAAGAAAGGTGGATTGCTCGGCAGGAAGCTCGAGGCGGTCGTCGTCGACCCCGCCTCCAACTGGCCGCTCTTTGCCGAGAAAGCCCGCGAATTGATCAGCCAGCATAAGGTTGCAGCCGTGTTCGGCGCCTGGACCTCCGTATCTCGGAAATCGGTTCTGCCGGTTTTCAAGGAGCTGAACAGCATCCTGTTCTATCCCGTCCAGTACGAAGGCGAGGAGAGCGAGCGGAACGTCTTCTACACGGGGGCCGCGCCCAACCAGCAGGCGATCCCGGCCGTCGATTATCTCGCGAAGGAAGAGGGTGTCGAGCGCTGGGTTCTCGCCGGGACCGACTATGTCTATCCGCGCACGACAAACAAGATTCTGGAGGCCTATCTGACGTCGAAAGGCGTGAAGGCTGATGACATCATGATCAGCTACACGCCCTTCGGGCATTCCGACTGGCAGACGATTGTCGCCGATATCAAGAAGTTCGGCTCCGCGGGCAAGAAGACGGCGGTCGTCTCCACGATCAACGGCGACGCCAACGTGCCGTTCTACAAGGAGCTCGCCAACCAGGGCGTGAAGGCCACGGACATTCCGGTCGTGGCCTTCTCGGTCGGTGAGGAAGAGCTCGCCGGCATCGACACGAAGCCTCTCGTCGGCCATCTCGCGGCCTGGAACTATTTCCAGTCGGTCGACACGCCCGAGAACAAGGCCTTCATCGACAAATGGAAAGCCTTCACCAAGAACGAGAAGCGCGTCTCGAACGACCCGATGGAAGCCCACGTGATCGGCTTCAACATGTGGGTGAAGGCGGTCGAGAAGGCGGGAACGACCGATCCCGACACGGTGATCGACTCCATCGTCGGCATTCAGGTTCCGAACCTCACCGGCGGCGTCTCGGAGATGCTTCCGAACCACCACATCACCAAGCCCGTCCTCATCGGCGAGATCAAGGAGGACGGCCAGTTCGAAACCGTCTGGCAGACCGACGGCCTCGTCCCGGGCGAAGCCTGGTCGAAATACCTGGAGGGCTCGAAGGATTTGATCGCCGACTGGAAGACCCTCAAGTGCGGCAACTACAATACCGTCACGAAGAAGTGCGGCGCCTGACACCCGAACATGAGGGCGGCAATGCCGCCGCCCTCGCTGCTCCTCCGTCCAAAGTTCATCCCATGTTTTGCTTGCGCAATATCCTGCGGGCCTTCGTTCTCCTCATCGGCATGACGTCGGCAGTCCTGGCGGAGCCCTATGAAGAGGCATTGCCGAAACTCGCCAGCGACCGCTACGCCGACACGGACGCCGCCATCGGCGCCATTGCGCGAAGCGGCCGCCCGCTGGCCCTGGGCATTGTCGAAGCCCTGCGGGACGGGCGGCTTCTGTCAGGCGAAGGTCAGGTCATCATTCGTCGGCCTTCCGGAGAACTGATCGATGCCGCGACAGGGCAGGCATGGACTGGCTCGTCCGGAGACTTGAAGCCTGTCCGGATCAACAACCGGGTCCGCCGTGCCATCGAAGCGGCGCTCGGCAGCCTCACGTTGCTCAGCCCCGATGCCCGAACGCGCCTGCAGGCGGCCCAGGCCGTGTTCCGCTCCAGGGACGCCGCAGCCTTGCCGACGCTCGACACGGCTATTGCGCAGGAGAGCGATCTTCATGTGCGAGACGCTCTCGAGAGTGCTCGCGCCGCGATCATCCTGACCATGCCGGATGCTCTGCCCGATCAAAGTCTCGCCGCCATCGCAACCTTGCATGGCCGGGGCGATCAGGAGGCGCTGGTCCTGCTGTCCGGTCTCCCATCCGGAATGTCGTCGGAAGTGGCGGCGGCGGCAAGGAAGGCTGCGGACGGAATCCGCACGCGCCTCGCGGTCTTTGGGGCTCTCCAGAACGTCTGGTACGGCATTTCCCTCGGATCCGTTCTGCTGCTGGCGGCCATCGGACTTGCGATCACCTTCGGCACGATGGGCGTCATCAACATGGCTCATGGCGAGATGGTGATGCTGGGGGCCTACACGACTTTCGTGGTGCAGGAACTCATCCGCACCCATGCTCCCGGGCTGTTCGGGGTCTCGCTTCTCGTCGCCCTGCCGCTCGCCTTCGTGGTCGCAGGCGCTGTCGGTGTCCTCATCGAGAGAACCGTCATCCGCTTCCTCTACGGGCGGCCCCTGGAAACGCTCCTCGCGACATGGGGGATTTCCCTCATCCTGCAGCAGGGCGTGCGCACGATCTTCGGCCCTACCAATCGCGAGGTCGGCACGCCTGCCTGGATGAGCGGTGCGCTCGAGATCGGGGCGATGAGCCTGACCTACAACCGCATCGCCATCGTTGTCTTCGCCTTCTCGGTCTTCGCGACTCTGCTTCTGGTGCTTCGATACACGTCGCTGGGCCTCTACGTGCGGGCCGTCACCCAGAATCGCCGCATGGCGGGCTCCATGGGCATCAGGACAAGCCGCATCGACGCGCTGGCCTTCGGTCTCGGATCGGGCATGGCCGGCATTGCGGGCGTTGCGCTCTCGCAAATCGACAACGTCAGCCCCAATCTCGGGCAGAGCTACATCATCGACAGCTTCATGGTGGTCGTGTTCGGCGGTGTCGGAAATCTGTGGGGCACTTTGGTCGGCGCCATGACCCTCGGGACCGCGAACAAGCTGCTCGAACCCTATGCGGGCGCGGTATTGGGCAAGATCATCCTGCTCATTGCGATCATTCTCTTCATTCAAAGGCGTCCGCGCGGGCTCTTCGCGCTCAGAGGCAGGGCGGTCGAAGCATGAAAGCTCAATCCTTGTTCGACCGGCAGACATTTATCGTTCTGTCGCTTCTCGCAGCAGCCGCCATCCTGGTCCCGGTCATGAACGGACTGGCCGAACCCGGATCGGCGCTGCATCTCTCGGACCATCTGGTGCCTCTGCTCGGCAAATACGTCTGCTTCGCCCTGCTGGCGCTCTCGGTCGATCTGATCTGGGGCTTCTGTGGCATTCTGTCCCTCGGGCATGGAGCCTTCTTCGCGCTCGGGGGCTATGCCATCGGCATGTATCTGATGCGTCAGATCGGACCCCGCGGCGTATACGCCGATCCGATCCTGCCCGATTTCATGGTGTTCCTGAACTGGAAGGAACTGCCGTGGTTCTGGCATGGGTTCGACTGGTTTCCCTTTGCGGCGGCGATGGTGCTGTTGGGGCCGGGCTGCCTTGCCTTCGTGTTCGGCTGGTTCGCCTTCCGCTCCCGGGTCACGGGCGTCTACTTTTCTATCATCACCCAGTCCATGACCTTCGCGCTGATGCTGGCCTTCTTCCGCAATGACATGGGATTGGGCGGCAATAACGGGTTGACCGATTTCAAAGAGATCCTCGGCTTCCCCGTGCAGGCGGGATCGACGCGCCTCGCTCTCTTCGTGTTCTCGGTGATTGCGCTCGCGGGCGGATACCTGCTGTGCCGCTGGGTCGTGAGCTCCAAGTTCGGCAAAGTGCTCGTGGCCGTGCGCGATGCGGAAAGCCGCACGCGCTTTCTGGGCTACAGGGTGGAGCATTACAAACTCGTCGTCTTCACCCTGTCCGCCATGCTCGCCGGTGTCGGGGGGGCGCTTTACGTGCCGCAGGTCGGGATCATCAATCCGAGCGAATTCGCTCCCGCCAATTCCATCGAGGTCGTGGTCTGGGTGGCGGTCGGAGGGCGTGGAACGCTCGCCGGAGCCATCCTCGGGGCACTGCTGGTCAATGCGGGCAAGACCTGGTTCACAGCTGCCCTGCCTGAGTTCTGGCTCTTCGCTCTGGGCGGCCTCTTTGTCTTCGTCACGCTCTTCATGCCGCGCGGCATTCTCGGCGCCGCTGGGTATCTCTGGGAGCGGTTCAGTCACGGATTGCGGGCCGGTCGCTCGCCCGAACCCGTCACGCATGCGGCGGAGTGAACCATGAATGCGCCGGTTACGCCAGCATTGCTCTATCTCGACAACGTCACCGTATCCTTTGACGGATTTCGTGCGTTGAACGCCCTGTCTCTCGCCGTCGATCACGCGGAGATGCGCGCCATCATCGGCCCCAACGGGGCGGGCAAGACCACGATGATGGACGTGATCACCGGCAAGACGAGGCCGAACGGGGGGACGGCCCTGTTCGAGGGCTCCCATGACCTGACCGCCCTCGACGAGGCGGCTATCGCCGAACTCGGCATCGGCCGCAAGTTCCAGACCCCGACCGTGTTCGACATGCACAGCGTCGAGGACAACCTGCTTCTGGCCCTGAAGAACGGGCGCAGACCTCTCGCGACCCTGTTCTCTCGCGGCTCGGCTCGGGAGCAGGAGAGGATTGACGCTCTTCTGGAGCGGGTGCGCCTCGCGGCGCATCGCTATCGGAAGGCCGGAGAACTGTCCCACGGCCAGAAGCAATGGCTCGAAATCGGCATGCTGCTGGCCCAAGAGCCGAAGCTCCTGCTGATCGACGAGCCTGCGGCCGGCATGACGGATCAGGAAACCGCCGATACCGCCGATCTCCTCCGAGACATCGCGAGAACCAGGGCCGTGATCGTGGTGGAGCACGACATGACCTTCGTGCGCGATTTGGGCGTGAAGGTCACGTGCCTGCATGAGGGCTCCGTTCTGGCCGAAGGATCGCTCGATGCGGTGAGCGCCAACGAGCGCGTCGTTGAGGTTTACCTGGGCCGATGACGATGCTTGCGGTCGAAAACCTGTCTCTCCACTACGGCGCGGCCCAGGCTCTGCGCGGCGTTTCCGTTGCGGCGGCGATTGGGGAGGTCACCTGCGTGCTCGGCCGCAACGGCGTGGGCAAGACATCGCTTTTGCGGGCCATCGCAGGGCAACGGCCCATTTCCGGTGGCAGCATCCTCGTTGAGGGAGAGGATATCGCGCGCCTGAAACCGTTCGAACGCGCGGCGCGCGGCATCGCCTATGTGCCTCAAGGGCGCGAGATTTTTCCGCTCCTGACCGTGAAGGAAAACCTCGAAACCGGCTTCGCGCCCTTGAAGCGCGGGGCACGGCAGATTCCCGAGGAGGTGTTCGATCTCTTCCCGGTGCTCAAATCCATGCTGGGGCGGCGAGGCGGCGACCTGTCGGGCGGGCAGCAGCAGCAGCTCGCCATCGGCCGGGCCCTGGTGATGCGTCCGCGTCTCCTCGTGCTCGACGAGCCGACGGAGGGCATCCAGCCTTCCATCATCAAGGATATCGGGCGGGCGATTGCCTATCTGCGTGAGCGCAGCGACATGGCCATTCTTCTGGTCGAGCAGTACTTCGACTTCGCCCGCGATCTGGCGGACCGCTTCGTGGTGATGGAGCGGGGCGAGATCGTGCAGCGCGGCGACCGCGCGGCGCTGGAGGGGGACGATGTCCGTCAGCGCCTTGCCATTTGAGGGGGCGTCCTTCCTGCGCCAGCGGGCTGTCGGCCGCGTCTCGTTCGCCGCCGCTGCCCTCGATGGCAGGACCCGGCCCATGCGGATCGAGGAAAGCGGTTCCATGCGCATCAGGCTGACGAAAGGAGAGGGCCCAGGGCTCGACGCGGTTCTCGTCAACACCGCGGGCGGCATCGCCTGCGGGGATCGCTTCGCCGTGGACATCGAGGCGTGTGCCGGCGCTTCGGTGTCGGTCGCAACGCCGGCCGCCGAGAAGGTCTATCGCTCGGACGGATCGGTCTCGCAATTCTCCGTTGGGTTGAGGGTGGGGGCAGGAGCCCGGCTCGATTGGCTCCCGCAGGAAACGATCCTGTTCGACAGGGCGAGGCTCGACCGGCGGCTCGAGGCGGTCGTCGCGGATGGGGCGCGCCTGACCTTGCTGGAGGCCGTCGTCTTCGGGCGGGAGGCGAGGGCGGAGGTCATCGCGGATGGGCTCTTCATCGACCGCTGGCGCATCCGTCGAGGCTCGCGCCTCGTCTATGCCGATGCGCTGCGCCTCGACGGGCCTATCGCCGACCTGTTGCGGAAGCCGAGCGTTGGCAATGGCGCGCGCGCGTTCGCGACATTGATCCATGTGGCTCCGGATGCCGAGGCCCGCCTGGAGGCAGCGCGTGAGCAGCTCACGTCCGGCAACGGCTGCGATGCCGCCGCGAGCGCCTGGAACGGCCTTCTCGCCGTGCGTTTCTGCGCTGTGAGCATCAAAGCCCTCCGCGCCGCGATCTGTCCGTTTCTCGTCGCCTTTCGTGGCGAGCCCTTGCCTCGCGTCTGGCTCAGCTAGGATTGATCAATGCAGCTCACACCTCGTGAAAAAGACAAGCTCCTTGTGGCCATGGCCGCCATGGTGGCCCGTCGGCGCCTGGAGCGCGGCGTAAGGCTCAATCACCCGGAGGCGATTGCCCTCATCACCGACACGGTCGTGGAAGGCGCGCGGGACGGCCGTTCCGTCGCCGAACTGATGGAGGCGGGCGCGCACGTGATCACCGCCGATCAGGTGATGGCGGGCGTGGCCGAGATGATTCATGACGTGCAGGTGGAGGCCACGTTTCCGGACGGCACCAAGCTCGTGACCGTGCACCATCCGATCCGCGGCGCGGCCTCCAGGGATGTGCCGGGTGAAGTCACGACGCAGCCAGGGGAGATCGTCTTTAACGCGGGCGCGGAGCGCATCGTGCTGGCGGTCGCCAACACGGGCGACCGGCCGATCCAGGTCGGCAGCCATTATCACTTCTTCGAAACCAATCCGGCCCTGTCCTTCGAGCGCGAGAAGGCGCGCGGCATGCGCCTCGATATCGCGCCCGGCACGGCTGTGCGTTTCGAGCCCGGGTCCACCCGCGAGGTCGTGCTGGTGCCGTTCGCCGGCAAGCGTGAGGTCTATGGTTTCCGCCAGAGCGTGATGGGGGCGCTGTGATGACGAACGAAAGAAAGCCCGCTTCCATCCCACGCGCAGCCTATGCCGACATGTTCGGCCCCACGAGAGGGGACAGGATCAGGCTTGCCGATACCTCGCTCGTGATCGAGGTAGAGAAGGACTTCACGACCCACGGCGAGGAGGTGAAGTTCGGCGGCGGCAAGGTCATCCGCGATGGAATGGGGCAGGGGCAGACGACCCGCGCCGAGGGAGCTGTCGACACCGTCATCACCAATGCGGTCATTCTCGACCACTGGGGCGTTGTGAAGGCCGATATCGGCATCAGGGACGGGCGGATCGCGAGAGTCGGCAAGGCCGGCAATCCGGATGTGCAGCCCAATGTCGATATCGTCATCGGCCCCGGGACCGAAATCATCGCGGGCGAAGGCAGGATCATCACCGCAGGCGGCTTCGACTCCCACATCCATTTCATTTGCCCCCAGCAGATCGAAGAGGCGCTGATGTCCGGCATCACGACGATGCTGGGCGGCGGAACGGGTCCCGCTACCGGCACCTTCGCCACGACCTGCACCCCGGGACCCTGGCACATCGCCCGGATGATCGAGGCCGCAGACGCCTTTCCCATGAATCTCGCCTTCACCGGCAAGGGCAATGCCTCGAAGCCGGAGGCCCTGGAGGAGATGGTGCTGGCCGGAGCCTGCGCCCTCAAACTGCACGAGGATTGGGGAACGACGCCCGCTGCCATCGATTGCTGCCTCTCGGTGGCCGATGCCTACGACGTGCAGGTGATGATCCATACCGATACCCTGAACGAATCCGGTTTCGTGGAGGATACGATTGCAGCCTTCAAGGGACGCACGATTCATGCATTCCATACGGAAGGGGCCGGTGGCGGTCATGCGCCGGACATCATCAAGGTGGCCGGGCTTTCCAACGTGCTGCCATCCTCCACGAATCCGACGCGGCCCTATACGGTGAACACCATTGACGAGCATCTCGATATGCTCATGGTCTGTCACCATCTCGATCCTTCGATTCCCGAAGATCTGGCCTTTGCCGAGAGCCGCATCCGCAAGGAGACGATTGCGGCAGAGGATATCCTGCACGATATCGGCGCGCTCTCCATGATGTCGTCCGACAGCCAGGCCATGGGGCGCGTGGGCGAGGTCATCATCCGCACCTGGCAGACGGCGCACAAGATGAAGGTGCAGCGCGGGCCGCTTCCCGGCGAGACCGGGGACAACGACAATTACCGCGCCCGTCGTTATGTGGCGAAATACACGATCAACCCCGCCATCGCCCATGGGGTTTCCCGGCATATCGGTTCCGTCGAGGCGGGTAAGCTAGCGGATCTCGTGGTCTGGACGCCGGCCTTCTTCGGCGTGAAGCCCGATCTCGTCCTCAAGGGCGGCGCCATCGCGGCGGCCCTGATGGGAGATCCCAACGCATCGATTCCGACGCCGCAGCCGGTGCATTACCGGCCGATGTTCGGTGCCCATGGGCGGGCGCCCGCCACGACTTCGCTCACCTTCGTGTCGAAGGCTGCCATGGAGAACAACCTGGCTGCGAAGCTCGGCGTTCAGAAACAACTCGTCGCCGTCGAGAACGTTCGCGGCGGGATCGGCAAGAAGGACATGGTGCTCAATGATGCAACGCCCTTGATCGAGGTCGATCCTGAAACCTACGACGTTCGCGCCGATGGCGAGCTGCTTGTCTGCGAGCCCGCCGTGGTCCTTCCCATGACTCAACGCTATTTCCTGTTCTGATATGATCCGCGCTACTTCCATCGTCCGCCGAGAGGCCGTCGAACAAGACCGTATCGTCGATGTCATCACCCTCGATCACGGTGACCGGCACCGCCGCCGCATCATGCTCCACGCCGATGGCGGGACTGCCTTCCTGCTCGATCTCGACAGGGCCGATGTGCTGGAGGATGGCGACGCCGTCAGGCTGGAGAGCGACTGGCTCGTTGAGGTGAGGGCAGCGCCGGAGAAGCTCGTGGAGATCATGACGGAGGATCCGCTCGAACTCCTGACTCTTGCCTGGCATATCGGCAACCGGCACGTGCCGGCGGAGATCGCGCGCGAGGCGATCTATATCGCCTATGACCATGTGCTGGTCGAGATGCTGCTCGGACTGGGCGCCAAGGTCGAGATCGTCGAGCGCCCCTTCCGCCCCGTCCGTGGCGCCTATCATCACCACGAGCATGGCGGTCACTCTCACCGTCACGGACATGGCCATGGATGACGTATCCGTGAAAGCCCGGTCTCGAGGAGGAGAGGCGGTAATCCTGCCGCTCTTCGCATGGCTCTCGCCGTCCTATCCCGTCGGTTGCTATGCCTATTCGCATACCTTGGAGTGGGCCGTTGAGGCTGGTGACGTCTCCGATGAAGCAACACTCACCGCGTGGCTGACGGATCTGCTCACGCTCGGCCTGGGTCGCAACGATGCCATTCTTCTGAGCCATGCCTATAAGGCCGCAGAGGAGGGCGATGGCGCGGCGCTTGAAGCCGCCAATGAACTCGCTCTCGCCCTATCGCCCTCGTCCGAGCTTTATCTCGAGACCAGCCAGCAGGGGCGCAGCTTCCTTGACGCGACGCTCGCCGCATGGTCATCGCCGCGGCTGTCACCGCTCGACGGCGATGTCGCCTATCCTGTCGCGATCGGAATGGCGGCTGCAGCGCACGACATTCCACTGCCGATCACAGCGCAAGCCTATCTCTTCGGTCTGGTGCAGACACTCGTGTCCGCAGCCATCCGTCTGGCACCCATAGGGCAGACCGCGGGTATCCGGGTATGTGCGGCGCTCTCCGGTGCCGTGCGGGACGTTGCACGGGACGCCATGGCTCTCACGCTCGACGATGTCTCTGGGGCGACCTTCCGGGCCGATCTCGGCTCCTTTCACCACGAGAACCAGTATACGAGGCTTTTCCGCTCATGACTTCACAGACAGGACCCCTTCGCGTCGGCATCGGCGGGCCGGTCGGTTCCGGCAAGACCGCCTTGATGGAGGCGCTTTGCAAGACGTTCCGCGAGCGCTACGACATCTGCGCCATCACCAACGACATTTACACGAAGGAGGATGCCCGCCTCCTCACCGTCGCCGGGGCCTTGCCGGTGGAGCGCATCATGGGCGTTGAGACTGGCGGATGTCCGCACACGGCCATTCGCGAGGATGCCTCGATCAACCTCGCCGCCATCTCCACCATGCGTAAACGCTTCCCGTCGCTCGACATCGTGCTCGTCGAATCCGGCGGAGACAATCTATCCGCGACCTTCTCGCCCGAACTCGCCGATCTGACGATCTACGTCATCGACGTTGCCGGCGGTGAGAAGATCCCACGTAAAGGAGGTCCGGGTATCACCCGCTCCGACCTGCTGGTGATCAACAAGATCGACCTTGCACCCCATGTGGGCGCGGACCTCGCCATCATGGAGGAAGACACGAAGCGCATGCGCAGCCAGCGCCCTTACGTCTTCAGCAATATCCGGGCCGGCGTGGGCGTGGATTCCATCGCCAAGTTCATCGAGAAGGCCGGCGGCTTGGCCGCGGCCGTATAATGGGGGTATCCATGCGTTTCAGTCATTCCATCCTTGCCGCCGTATTGTCAGGAGCCGCAACGCCGGTTCTGGCCCACACCGGGACCCATTCAGATCTGGGTTTTGCGGCCGGATTCCTGCATCCCCTTGGCGGGCTCGATCATATGCTCGCGATGGTCGGCGTCGGCCTATTTGCGGCATTGCTCGGCCGGAGCGCTCATATCGCGGTGCCCGGGAGCTTCGTCGTCATGCTGATGGTGGGCGGAGCGATCGGCTTGTGGGGATTTGAGATCCCCGCCGTCGAGGCAGCGATAACCGCTTCGGTTGTTGCCCTTGGGGCCACGGTAGCGTTGGGCCGGTCCTGGCCCGTGGGCGCCGCCGCGATGCTCGTCGGTTTCTTCGCCCTCTTTCATGGCTATGCGCACGGCGCGGAAATTCCGTCCGGGGCATCTGCTCTTCCATACAGCGTGGGTTTTGCGTTGGCGAGCGCAGCCTTGCATGCCCTCGGTCTCGCTCTCAGCCTTCTGGTCCTTGGCCATGGAAAAGCCACTCGCTCCCTCGGAGCCGTCGTTGCGCTTGCGGGATTCGTGCTGGCCTTTGGCTAGGGGTGAGGGCACGACGTCGATTTGACGATACCTTGTTCATTCACGTGCCGCGTCGGCGAGTTGCAGACCCTGCAGGATGTCGCGGGTTTGGGGCGGGAGAGGCGTCGAGCGGCGCGTGTGCCCATCCACCATGACGATGACGGCCTCCGCTGTCGCAACAAGGCGGTCGTTGCTGAACATCCCCTGAAGCAACGTAAACGAACTCCTCCCGATCCTGAGAACGCCCGTGCCGATCTCGACATCCCCCGGCCAGAAGAGCTCCTCATGGAAATCGATCAACAGCCGCGCGACGACAAAGCTCGTGCCCTCTGGAGCCAAGGGGTTCTCTGGATCGTAGAACAGATCCACCCGTGCGATTTCGGAGAAGGTTGCAAAGACCGAGTTGTTGACGTGACCCTGCCGATCCAAGTCGAAGTATCGGATCTGAGCGGATGTATGCTTCGGATAATCCTGAAGGGAGCGGGGCGAGGCTAGATCTTTCATGGTGCTATCTTGGGGCTGGTCCGGGACGAACGTTCATCCTGTCGGCCCCCGGGCCCGGTGTGGGGGGGAGCCGCCACGGCGAGAGAACAACCCCAGGAAGCGCATGCCGGACGCAGTTGCTGATTGGATTGCGGCAAAGCCCTAGCTTACCACATCGGCACGAGCAACTCACGTTCTGTCCCTGACCGCGTCAAATGTCCGCCCCTATGCTGTATCGTAAAACGGCAGGGTGGATGTAGCGCTCCGCCCGAAGGGCAACCTCGGCGTCCGACGCCTAGAACACAAACCCAGGTCATGTCGGGTGATGCAAGGGCGGGGGCGCTCTTCCCGTAGCCTTCCGGATGCTTTAGTGTATCATCGCAAAGGACCTTCGGAAATTCCATGGTGGACGGCATCTGACAAGATGGATTTTGACCGCGACAATGATGAGCGACAGGCGCCCCGCAGCCAGACCTTGGTTCGCGGACTGGAGATTCTGGACGCTGTTGCAGACGGCGCCCGATCGATTGCTGAAGTCGCCAAGACGACGGGTCTCACCTACAGCACCGTCCACCGCATCATTTCGGTTCTTGTCGAGCGCCGCTATCTCAAGTTGGAGGGCGGTCGCGAGTATACGCTGGGCCCACGGTTGGTGGAGCTGGGATTTGCGGCTTACTCCCGCACGGAAGTGGTTCGGGTTGCGCGGCCCTGGCTTGAGAACCTGGCGAGAGAGACACGAGATACCGTGCACTTGGCCCAGCTCGACGGCTGGGAGGTGGCGTATCTCGACAAATTGCCCGGCGCGAGGCCTGTCGAGATCAGCTCACGGATCGGCGGACGCAAGCCGGCAATCTCCACAGGAGTCGGCAAGGCACTGATCCTGGACGAGAGCGAGGCTACACTCAGGCGTCTCTATCAACGGGACCACTATCTTCTGGGGCCGGATCTGACGGAGGACGAGTGGCTCGCACAAATGGAAGCCTATCGCTCAGGAGGATATGCCTTCGATCTTGGCGAGGACTCGACGTCAATTCGCTGTGTAGCTGCTCCAGTCCGCGACGTGACAGGTCGCATCGTCGCCGCCATATCGGTGTCATCCGCAACGGAATACATGCCTCCCGATCGCATGCACAATTTGATCCCTGAAGTGCAGCGGGTCGCAAAAGGGATTTCTGTCGAACTGGGAGCGCGCGTGCGGTAATCGGGCCTGAAACCGAAGACGGTAAAGCTGGTTCAGAGCACCTTGCCGGGATTGAGTATCCCCTTGGGATCGTGGAGCTTCTTCAATTGCCGCAGCCACGCGAGCTCGTTCTCCGATCGCGAGTAGGGAAGCCAAGGCTTCTTGTGGATTCCGATGCCATGCTCGGCGGACACTGACCCGCCGTGTTCGCGGATGACGGCATATACGATCGTCTCGATTTCGCGGCCGGTAGGATCGTGCTCCGAGATCGGGCCCGCCACGAGATGAATGTTGCTGTCTCCTGCATGACCGAAGAATGCGAGCTGCAGGCTCGGAAACCTCGCGGCAAGCCTGGTTCGGATCTCCTCGACGCACTCTCCTATACAGGACATTGGAGCGGAGACGTCAAAGTTGATGGTGGGGGCACGCCGACCGAGAAGTTCCGCCACGCCGTCCCGTAATGCCCAGAAGCTCTCAACCTCGCGCTGCGATTGCGCGATAACGGCATCCGCCACCAGTTCCTTCTCCAGCGCGGCTTCGAGCATGGCTTCGAACGTCGCCCGCTCGGTGTGGGGGGCGGCCCCCTGCATCTCGACCAGGATGTAAATGGGGTGATCGGCCGCCAATGGCGGGCGGAGCCCGGTCGCATCGATCACCGCGCGATAGTAGTCATTCCACATAAGCTCGAAGGCTGTTACGCGACCGGAGAGGGTGCGCTGCGCGTGGTTCAGGAGTTCCGCTGCGGCGCCGAACGTCTGCACTGCGACAAGGGCAGCATTCGCCCCCTCGACGCTCGGATGGAGTCTCAATACGGCGCGGGTGACGACACCGAGCGTGCCCTCGGATCCAATGAAGAGGTGCTTGAGGTCCAGGGCCGCATTGTTCTTGGGCATCCGGTTCATCATCGACAGGATTGTACCGTCGGCCAGCACCACTTCGAGGCCCAGCACCAGGTCACGCATCATGCCATAGCGAATGACGCGATTTCCCCCCGCATTGGTGGCGATGTTCCCGCCGATCTGGCACGAGCCGCGTGCGCCGAGGTCCAGTCGGAACGAAAGGCCAGCTTCGGAGGCGGCCTCATGGATTCGCTGCAGGATGCATCCGGCGCCGACCACCATCAGCCCGGACGTATCGTCGATTTCCTCAATGCGATCCATTTTGGCCAGCGAGAGAAGCACGGCGCCATCGGATGCCACGGCGCCGCCAGCCAGACCGGTGCGGCCACCCTGGGGAACAACCGGAACGTCGTAGGTATGGCAGAGGCGTAACACGGCGGCCACACTCTCCGTGTCGCGCGGCGTCACGAGCGCGAGCGGTGCGCCGCTCTTCTCGTCACTCCAGTCGTGCAGTGCAGCCGGCGGTATCTCCGGGCCGAGCTGCAGGCTCTCCGGGCCGACGACACGCATCAATGCGGGCACAAGCCCGACACGGGAGTCCCGAGCGTTCATTCAACCCTCCGCGGCCGCCGCGATCAGCCTTTAGTCTAATTTCTCACATATTGAAAGGTCATCTTACTATTTGACTTTGACAGCATGTCAATCACTCCTCAAAAGTGGCGGGGCTCCAGGGAGAGGGTGAGACAGGCCGCCCTTCACCGCCGCGAGCGAAGCCAAAAAGCGGAGCCACAAGGTTACGCATGTCAGGGAGGTCCCTATGTCTCTAATGCACTCTGCACGCGCCTTGAGCGCAGGAATTTTCGCCGCCGTCGCAACGGTCGCCGGCTTCGCAACGGCGGCATCAGCGGAACCGGAAGTCGTCTTCCGGGCTGCGCATTCCTCGGCTACCACGTCGACGGGGCATCAGGCATTCGAGTTCCTCGACAAGGATCTGCGCGAGAAGACCGGCGGCCGCCTCGGCCTTGAAATTTTCCCTAATTCCCAACTCGGCGGCGAGCGTGAACTGGTTGAGAACATCCAGCTGGGCAATGTGGATCTCGCCTTCGTCTCCTCCGCGCCCGTCGCGTCCTTCAATCCGAGCTTCTTCGCGTTCGACATCCCGTTCCTCTTCAAGAGCCGGGAGCAGGCTTATGCGGTGCTCGATGGTGAGGTAGGAAAGGAGATTCTGGCCTCTCTCGACAAGGTCGGCATGGTCGGCCTGGCCTATTGGGAGAACGGCTTCCGTCAGTTGACGAATTCCAAGAAGGAGATCCGCTCCCCAGAGGACCTGTCAGGGATGAAGATGCGCACCATGGAGAACGAGGTGCATATCGCGACGTGGCGTGCTGCAGGAGCAAACCCGGCGCCTCTGGCCTTCAATGAACTCTTCACTGCCCTGCAACAGGGCACGTTCGACGCGCAGGAGGGGCCGATCAACCTCTTCTACGACATGAAGTTCAACGAGGTGCAGAAGTTCATCTCGAAGACGAATCACATCTATTCGCCCTGGCCGCTGCTGGGCAACCCGGAAAAGCTGGCCGAGCTCTCCGAGGAAGATCGGGTGATCTTCGATCAGGCCGTGAAGGATGCGACTGCCTATCAGCGGAAGCTGGCCAAGGAGGCGGACGACAAGGCCGAGAAGGCCATGACCGAGGTGAGGTTCACCACTCTCAGCGACGAGGAACTGGCTCGCTTCGCGGCGAAGGCTTCACCGATCATGGACGTGGTGAAGAAGAAGGCGGGAGCCGACCTGGTCGACCGCCTGATCGCCGCCGCCAACCAGTAAGGTCAAAGGAACGGGGCCCGGCTGTATTGCGCCGGGCCCGCCACCCCGTCTCTGCGAGCAGAGCCGACGCGAGCACCCTGAGCTGCTACCAGTGGTGCTGGAGATGTTTCATGCTCAAGTTCATCGATGAGCACTTCGA
Organism: Microvirga sp.; assembly: GCA_031181145.1. GTDB lineage: Bacteria > Pseudomonadota > Alphaproteobacteria > Rhizobiales > Beijerinckiaceae > Microvirga. The sequence goes on along the minus strand of JAPSLB010000001.1, from coordinate 168,000 downwards.
GGAAGCCATCGTCGTCGTCTTGATGGCTGCCATGTCCATTCTCATCGGCGTTCAGATCTTCATGCGCTACGCGATGGGCGCATCGCTCTCGTGGTCGGAAGAACTGGCCCGATATTTCTTCATTTGGATGACCTATATCGGCATTGCCTACGGGGTGCGCAAAGACGCGCATATCCGCGTGACGATGGCCGTCGATCTCCTGCCGCGCCAGGGGCAAGTCTGGGTCAGGGTCCTCACCCATCTGGTGTTCGGCGCATTTGCCTTCTTCGTCATGTATCAGGGCTGGTTCCTGGTAGAGAAGATCTTCCGCTTCGGCCAGAAATCCTCCTCGCTTGGAATACCGATGGGGTGGGTTTATCTCGCGCCGCTCACGGGTTTCGGCCTGACGCTGATCCGCCTGCTCCAGGCTGCTTATCTTGATCTGCGTGCCGTCCGGGAGGTGCGCGCATGATCTCGCTCATCCTGTTCGGCCTATTGGCTGTTCTGCTGCTGTTTTCCGTCCCGATCGCGGTCTCGCTCGGCATCGCCTCGACGATCGCGCTGCTGGTGTCTGGGAAAGTATCCGCGTCCTATGTACCGCAGGGCCTGGTGACCTCCATTGACAGCTTCCCGTTGATGGCTGTGCCGTTCTTTATCCTGGCCGGCGACCTCATGGGGCAGGGAGGTCTGTCCCATCGCCTCATCAAAGTCGGCCGCATGCTCTTCGGCCGATACACGGGCGGCATGGCGATTATCGCGGTGGTCACCTGTATCTTCTTCGCCGCGATCTCAGGATCCGGTCCCGCGACCGTTGCTGCGGTTGGAACGATCCTCCTCCCTGCCATGGTGAAGGACGGCTATCGGCCGAGCTTCTCGTCGGGCCTGGTGTCCTGTGCAGGCTCGTTGGGGGTCATCATCCCTCCATCCATCCCGATGGTGATCTATGCGACCTCGGCGAACGTCTCCGTCTCGAAGATGTTCATGGCAGGCGTCATTCCCGGCCTGTTGATCGGGCTTACGCTGATCGCCTACGCATGGGTTCAGTCGCGGAGGGACGGGCAGAAGCCCGGTGACTATCGTCCCTCAAGACAGGAAATGATGGCCGTTTTAAGCGACGCCAAATGGGCCCTCCTCGTTCCGGTGATCATCCTCGGGGGCATCTACGGGGGCGTCTTCACGCCGACGGAAGCCGCGGCCGTCGGCGTGATCTATGGGTTCGTCGTCGGAGCCTTCATTTACCGCGAGTTGGATCTGAAGGGACTCTATAAGATCATTGCGGGCTCTGCACTGACATCGGCGACCATCATGCTCATCGTCGGCACCGCGACGATCTTTGGCCGGGCCTTGGCGATCGAGCGCGTGCCGGTCATGCTCGCAAATGCCATCACCACGGCCGTCGACCAGCCTTGGCTGCTTCTGCTGGCGATCAATGTGATCCTCCTGGTCGTTGGGACCTTCATGGAAACGATCGCCGCTATCATCATTCTGACCCCGATCCTCCTGCCGCTTGTCACAGCGCTCGGAATCAATCCCGAGCACTTCGGTATCGTGATGATCGTAAATCTTGCCATTGGCATGATCACGCCGCCTGTCGGGGTCAATCTGTTCGTCGCGTCACGCGTGGCGGGCCTCTCGCTGGAGACGGTCGTCAGGGGTGTGATTACCCCAATGCTGCTGATGATCGCGGTCTTGCTGATCATCACATATGTTCCGGCGCTTTCGCTGGCGCTCCCCGCTCTCTTCGGGATGTAAGTCCATAAGGATAGGCAATCATGAGCCAAAAACTAAAAGCGGTCATCATCGGCCCGGGGAACATCGGAACCGACCTGCTGATGAAGACGCAGCGGTCCGAGTGGGTCGAACCCGTGTGGATGGTCGGTGTCGACCCGGAATCCGAAGGATTGAAGCGCGCCGCGGCCATGGGGATCAAGACCTGCGCGACAGGCGTAGACGGCATCCTGGACCATGTCGTCAAAGACGATATCCGTGTTGCGTTCGATGCGACGTCCGCCTACGCCCATGCGGAGAATTCCCGCAAGCTGAACGCGCTGGGTGTGGTCATGATCGACCTCACTCCTGCCGCCATCGGTCCGTTCTGCATTCCGCCCGTCAACTTGGCTCAGCATGCAAGCGAGCTTAAGATGAACGTGAATATGGTCACGTGTGGCGGCCAGGCCACCATTCCCATGGTCGCGGCGGTCAGCCGCGTTCAGCCGGTTGAGTACGGCGAGATCATCGCGTCGGTCTCGTCGAAATCAGTTGGCCCCGGCACTCGAAAGAACATCGATGAATTCACCCGAACCACTGCCTCGGCCATCGAGAAGGTCGGCGGCGCCAAGAAGGGCAAGGCGATCATCATCGTAAACCCCGCCGAGCCGCCGCTCCTGATGCGGGATACGGTGCATGTTCTGACCGAAGATCAGCCGGACCAGGAGGCGATCACACAAAGTGTTCGCGCAATGGTAGCCGAGGTGCAGAAATATGTCCCCGGATACAAACTGGTGAACGGGCCGGTGTTCGACGGGAAGCGTGTCTCGATCTTCCTCGAGGTGGAAGGCCTCGGCGACTTCCTGCCGAGATACGCGGGCAATCTCGATATCATGACGGCTGCCGGCCTGCGTACGGCCGAGTTGTTCGCAGAGGAAGCCAGGAAGGGCAACTTCGTCCTTCCGGAACGCGGCTGAGGAGACAACGAATGAGCATTCAAGGTCGCAGGGTCACACTGCACGAAATGAGCCTGCGTGACGGCATGCACGCGAAGCGCCATCAGATATCCACCGGCCAGATGGTGTCGATCGCCATGGCCGCCGATGCGGCGGGCATGCCCTGGATCGAGGTTACTCACGGCGACGGCCTCGGCGGTGCATCGGTCAATTACGGCTTCGCCGCCCACAGCGATGTGGACTACCTCAAGGCCGTCGTGCCGAAGATGAAGAACGCGAAGGTTTCCGCCCTGCTTCTTCCGGGCATCGGGACCGTCGACATGCTGAAGGAAGCGATCGATTGCGGCATATCTGGCGTGCGGATTGCGACGCACTGCACCGAGGCCGACTGCGCCGAGCAACATATCGCCTATGCTGCGACGACAGGCCTCGACACGGTCGGATTCCTGATGATGGCACACCGCGCTTCGCCGGAGAAGCTCGTCGAGCAGGCGCTCCTCATGGAGGGTTACGGCGCGCGAACTGTCTACTGCACAGACTCCGCTGGCTACATGCTTCCGGATGACGTCACCGCCCGGATCTCCGCTCTGCGTACAGCTCTGAATCCTGAGACGGAACTTGGCTTTCATGCCCACAACAATCTCGGCATGGCAATCGCGAATTCCGTCGCGGCCGTGGCTGCGGGAGCAAACCGGATCGACGGTGCGCTCGCAGGCCTCGGAGCAGGTGCGGGCAACGCCGCCACCGAACTCCTGGTCGCAGCTTTCGAGAGAATGGGTGTTCACACGGGAGTCGATCTGTTCAGGATCATGGATGTGGCGGAGGATCTGGTCGTACCGATGATGGACCGCCCGATCCGAGTTGATCGCGGCTCTCTCGTTCTTGGCTATGCCGGCGTCTATTCGTCATTCCTGCTGTTCGCCGAACGGGCTGAAAAGCGCTATGGGATTCCGGCGCGCGATTTGCTCATGGAGCTCGGCAGGCGCGGCATGGTGGGTGGTCAGGAAGATATGATTGAAGATCTGGCACTGACGATGTCACGGGCGAGAAATGTGGCCGCCTGATCGGGACAGCGCGCCGCCGATGCGAAGTTCCGAACTAGCGTAAAAGCAAAGCAGAATGGACCGCCGCCGACGTGTAACGCGCCGCGGCGGCCGAGGCTGCGCCATATCGGCTTTCAGCGAGCGTTTGAGAATCACTTCGTATTAAGCTCGGGAGTGGAGCCGCTGAGCATTCGCGCATTCTAGAGCATCGGGCCCAAAAGTGGATTCGCACTTTTGGGCCCGATGCTCCCTCTTTCAAGCAGCGCATCGTGCGGAAAAGCGGGTCCACTTTTCGCACAATGCGCTAACAGGGCGACGAGGAAGAAGTATGTTGATTTCGCAGGTGAAGGACAAGGAAGGCATCGTGCGTGTCGTGATGCGGGAAGGTGGCGGGCACGGTCGCGTCGTCGAGAACGCTCCAAGCGTCTACGCGCTGGCCATTCGAGCCGCCAATGGCAGGAAGTCTCTGGCAGAGGCCATCGAAGCCTGTGGTCTTGGCGCTGTCGTCGATTTGGAAGCAGCGTATGCGGAGGGGCGTGTTCTCGCTCCTGTTCATCACCCGGATCCGGCTCACCTTCATCTGACGGGAACCGGCCTCACTCATCTCGGGTCGGCCGCGACACGCGATGCCATGCACCAGAAACCCGGCCAACCGGAAGAAACATCCATCACCGATTCCATGAGAATGTTCCGGATGGGGCTCGAGGGCGGTAAGCCAAAACCCGGCGAGAGAGGAGTTCAGCCCGAGTGGTTCTACAAGGGCAACGGAACGCAGGTCGTGCCTCCTGGTGCCGCACTCACGTCGCCTTCCTTTGCGGATGACGGGGGTGAAGAACCGGAGATCGCGGGCATCTATGTCATCTCCAGTGACGGAAGACCCTTCCGCCTGGGCTTCGCAGTCGCGAACGAGTTCTCCGATCATGTGATGGAACGTGTCAACTATCTGTATCTCGCGCACTCGAAGTTGCGCCAGGCCAGTTTCGGTCCAGAGATCTTAATCGGTGAGGCACCTGACGACATTCGTGGCATCTCCCGTATCCTCCGCAATGGGGAGGTGCTTTGGGAGAAGCCCTTCGTGTCCGGGGAGGCCAACATGTCGCACAGTTTCGCCAACCTTGAGTATCATCATTTCAAGTATGACGTCTTCCGGGCGCCAGGCGACGTGCATGTTCATATGTTCGGAACGGCGACTCTATCATTCGCCGATGGCGTCCGCACCCGGGAGGACGATGTTTTCGAGATCGCTGCGGAGGGATTTGGCCTCCCTCTCAGGAACTCGCTCAAAGCCGGGAGAGAGGACGAGATCATCGTTCAACGGCTCTAACTCTTTGGGGACGTGACTGACCGGGGATTCTCTTGGGGCCAGACTTTCCTCGGCCGTCCTGAGACTGAGCAGGAGTCGAAACGGGACCATGCCGGATGGCCGGTTGTCTCGGCCAGGAGAGTGCGATTCGCGTGAGACAAATGATGGAACGTTTCGGTTTCCCGTCCATGCGGACAGCCCGTGAACCATGGATTACGCGGACGATACCCTCTGGTCTTTGGGTTCCAGGCGCCTGTGCCTGGTTGTGTCGTCGTTTCCCTGCTCTCGCAAGCGCCAGACAAGCTCGTATCGCTACGCCGTATCCCTCGTGACTCGCGTCACTGGGGCGCGAGCGGATTACAGAAAGCGAAAATGTCGTTCCAGGCGGTCTCCATTCGCGCCAAGCTCATCGGCGCGTTCTCCTTTTCGGTTCTGATGCTTGTCGCCCTCGGCTTGGTGGGCCTTCGAGGCATGCAGCAAATCAATATGCAAACGGTCGAAATCGCCGAGAACTGGCTCAGCGGCGTGCGGGAAATCGGGGTGCTCAACCGAGAGGTATCCATGTACCGGACCACGGCCCTGCGCCACATTCTGGCAGGAGCATCGGAAGCGAAAGCCATCGAGCAGGAGATGGTCGATCGCGAGAAGAACATCGCGGAGAAGGTGCAGGCTTATGAAAAGACGATCATTCTCGACGAGGATCGCAAACAATTCAACGAGTTCCTGCAGCTGTGGGAAGCCTATGTGAAGGCGGCGAAAGTCGTCATCAGTCTATCCAATGAGGGTGAAGTACCCGCGGCTCGGGACTACATCAATCAGAAGGCGACCCCGCTCGCGCAGCAGATCGAGCAGGTCCTGACACACATCATGGAATGGAACGGCAGGGGCGCCGATGAAGCTCGAAAGACTGCATCCAGCACCTATGCCATGACACAGACGCTGACGATCGGATTCGTCGCTGCCGGCGTCATCCTTGCCGTCGCTCTGGCCTTCTTCATCATCCGGTCGATCTCCAGCGGCATTGCATCCGTGACGCATCCCATGGGTCTCCTTGCGCGGGGTGAACTGGAGACCAAGATTCCGTTCCGCAACCAGAGGACTGAACTCGGCACGATCGCGGACGCCGTACAGGTGTTCAAGGACGCGTTGATCGCCAAGAAGAAGGCGGACGAGGCCGCGGCCCTTGAAGCTGACGCCAAGATGCGCCGGGCGCAGATGCTGGACCAGCTCACCCGGCAATTCGAGGCGAACGTGTCGGTTCTGACCCAGGGACTGGCGAGCGCTGCGACCGAAATGGAGGCCACCGCCCGGTCCATGACGGCCATTGCGGATCAGACCAATGGCCAGTCCGTCACGGTCGCCTCGGCGGCTCAGCAGACCTCGGCCAATGTGCAGACGGTCGCGGCGGCGACGGAAGAGCTGTCGATTTCGATCCGCGAGATCACCAGCCAAGCCAGCCAGTCCTCGCATATCGCCGAGCGTGCTGTCGCCGATGCTCAGCGTACAAACGAGACCGTACAGGCTCTGGCGACCTCCGCCGACCGGATCGGTGATGTGGTGCAGCTCATCAACAGCATCGCGTCCCAGACGAACCTCCTGGCGCTGAATGCCACCATCGAGGCGGCCCGCGCCGGTGAAGCGGGTAAGGGCTTCGCGGTGGTGGCCAGCGAGGTCAAGGACCTGGCCAGCCAGACGGCGCGTGCGACGGAGGAGATCTCGGCCCAGATCGGGTCGGTTCAACAGGCCACCAGGAATGCGGTCAGCGCGATCGAACAGATTGCGCGGACGATTGCGGAGATGTCCCAGATCTCGGTGTCCATCGCGGCCGCGATGGAGGAGCAGGGAGCCGCCACTGCGGAGATCGCCCGCAATGTGCAGGAGGCGGCGCGGGGCACCGAACAGGTGACCGGCAGCATCGAGGATGTCAGGCGGGGGGCAGGGGAAACGGGGGCTGCGGCTTCCCAGGTGCTGGGTGCCGCCCAGGACCTGACCCGCCATTCGAACGATCTGGGTCACGAGGTCGCGACGTTCCTTCAGGGCGTCAAGGCAGCCTGACACGCCGACCGGCTCATCGCCCATCTTGAAAGAGGAAAGCCCGCTCCGTCCCCGGAGCGGGCTTTCGTTCACTCCACCTGTCACTTCGACCAGGCGCTCCCGACATAGAGGCTGCCGACCTGTACGATCCTGAGACTGTGGCCCGTCATCATGTGCTCTGATAACCTGGCGCTCGGGCGTCGGCCGGATCGTCACATTGTCTCCGGCGCTGCCGTGTCCGGGAGGGGAAACACCGACACGCGACGCATGCAAAACGCATTCTCGGGCTTATGATCGGATCCGGGATTTGCCCCGCGGGCGGCGCTTCAGCTCCATTCTCTCCACAGAACGCTTCAGAACCGCTTGGCGCTCCTCCTGCGCTTCGGAGAAAAAGTCGAGGACGAGGGAGGAACGTGGGCTGTTGGCCGGGTAAAGGACCCCGAAATTGAAGGTCACTTCCGGCAGGAAAGGGCGTACCGCCAATCCTTGCTCGGCAAAGGTCTCAGCGGTGAAAGGGTCGGCAACGGTAACGCCGAGGCCTTCTTTCACCAACTGGCAGGCAATGGCGGTAATCGGCGTCTCGACCTGCACTTCATAGGCAACATCCGCATCGCTGAGCACCCTCTCCAGAGATCGCTGGACCAAGCTGTTGGGGCCATAGCCAATGAACGGGATGCCTGCGAGATCGCGGGCCTCCACATAAGGTTTTCGAGCGAGAGGACTCGCCGCCGGCATCACGCATACGCCGGCGGCCCGGTCAAAGACCTCCACGTCCAGCCCCGGCCGCTCGAAGGGCAGCATCGCGAAGCCGATGTCGAACTGCTGGCTCGTCACGGAAGCCGCAATGGTTTCGGATCGCTGAACCTGCAGGGAAGCCATGACACCTGGGCGGCGTTGCAGAAAACGTGACAGGACGCGCGGCAGAAATGTCTGAGCCAGAGCCGGCATGCTCACGATGCGCAGGTGACCGATCCGCTGCTCCTTGATCTGCGATGCGCGGTGGATGATCTTGTCGAGGCCGTGGAACGAGCGCTCCACCTCCTGATAGAGCAGTTCACCCTCTGCAGTCAGCACCGTGTGCCCATCGATACGCGCGAAGAGCGGAAATCCGACTTCGTCTTGCAACTGCTTGATGAGACGGCTGATGGCAGGCTGCGACGTTCTCAGGAGACGTGCAGCTTTGGTGAAGCCGCCGGTCAGGATGACGGCCTGGAAAGCCTGAAGATGGCGGTGGCTGATGTGCATCGGACGGGATCTTAACAAGGGAACGGATTGATGCCGAAGGCAGCACCTGCCTGAAGCGGTCGCAAAGGAATGATCGCGCGGTGTGCATGGGTCATATCAGATTTGTATAATCGGATAACCATTTATGCAATTGACATATCGCGCTGCTCCCCGAGACTGAAACACGACCTGCAACGGCGTCCTTTCGGCGGTTGAACGGGAAGAGACCGAGCCCTGAAATCTGCAATCGATCAGGGGGATCGGACGCCAGCGTGCAGGGCCAAAAAATGGGGAACGATATGACTCACAGCTCGAAGGTGTTTGCATGCGTGTCAGCGCTCGTCGCTGCCGGCGCAATTTCCGGCGCCGCGCAGGCCCAAGAGACGCGGACGATGTACATTGCCGGTTACGGCGGCTCTTTCGAAAAGGCGATGCGCGAGACGCTGCTTCCTCCCTTCGAGAAGGCCAACAACGTCAAGGTCGAGTACGTTGCCGGGCAATCGACCGCGACGCTCGCAAAGCTCCAGGCGCAGCGCGGCAAGCAGGAAATCGACGTTGCCATCGTCGATGACGGTCCGATGTATCAGGCCGTGCAGTTCGGCTTCTGCGCCCCCATCGAAAAGGCCGATATTCTCGACGACATCTATCCGATCGCCAAGCTGGATGAGAAGGCGATCGCCTTTGGGATCGGGGCAACCGGACCCGTCTACAACGAGAAGATCTTTGCGGAGAAGGGATGGCCGGCTCCGACCTCTTGGAGCGATCTGGGCAATCCTGCCTTCAAGGGGCAGATCTCGCTGCTTGGCGCTGCGAGCACGACAGGTTTGCACGGTCTGATCCTGGTAGCCCGCGCCAATGGCGGCGGCGAGAAGGATATCGAGCCGGGCTTCGTCGCCTACCGTGACAAGATTCGTCCCAACATGCTCACATTCGCGCCCTCTGCTCCAAAGATCGAGGAACTTCTGCAGAGCGGCGAGATCGCAATGACGGTCGTGGCACGCTCGCGCGCCGTCGCACTGCAGAAAGCGGGTCTGCCGATCAAGATCGTCGAGCCGAAGGAGGGCAATGTGGCTCTCATGGTCACGATGTGCCCCGTGGTGGACAGCGACGTGCCGGACCTGTCGCAGAAATTCGTCCAGTATATGCTGTCGCCCGATGTTCAGAAAATTCTCGCAGGCAACGGCTACGGACCGGTGAACAAAACCACGGAGCTCACCACTGAGGAGGCCGAGGGAGTGCCATTCGGCGAGGAAGCCGTTTCCAAGCTTGTGAAGATCGACTGGCCGACCGTGAATCAGAGCCGCGCCGCCTGGACGCAGCGCTGGAACCGCGAAATCGAGCGCTAGGATCGACAGAGCGACCTGCCGGTAGCGGCAGGTCGCCCGCACAAGGCTAGAGGAATATGAGCAAGATTGTCATCGAATCGCTGGTGAAGCGGTTCGGAACCTTTACTGCGCTCAACGGTATCGACTTGTCGATCGCGCAGGGTGAATTCATCGGCCTCCTTGGTCCTTCCGGCTGTGGTAAGACGACGACGCTGAACATCATCGCCGGTTTCGAGGAGGCGACGAGCGGGCGCGTCGCTCTAGACGGGCGGGATCTCGCGGGCGTTCCCGCCAACAAGCGCGAGATGGGGGTCGTCTTCCAGAGCTATGCCCTGTTTCCGCACATGACCATCGCCGAGAATGTCGCGTTCGGGTTGGAGATGCGCAAGGTGCCCCGGGCGGAACGTGAGAAGCGTGCGCGGAATGCCCTGGACCTGGTACGCCTGGAGCACTTGGGGGATCGCTACCCGCGTCAGCTTTCAGGTGGACAGCAGCAGCGTGTCGCAGTGGCGCGCGCTCTGGCCATCGAGCCGTCTCTGCTGCTCCTGGACGAGCCGCTCTCCAATCTCGATGCGAAGCTCCGCGAGGAGATGCAGGTGGAGCTGCGTGCGATCCAGCGCCGTGTCGGTACCACAACCGTCATGGTCACTCATGATCAGGCAGAGGCGCTCGCCACCTGCGACCGCATCGCGGTGATGGATGCCGGCCGCATCGTGCAGCTCGCCGACCCTCTGTCCCTCTATGACAGCCCCAGGACCCAGTTTGCCGCGTCCTTTGTCGGCAAGTCGTCCCAGCTCTTCGGTGAGGTGGTCGCGGTGCAGGGAGAGCGGGCGATCGTGTCCCTCCGGGGCGGAGAGAAGCCGCTCTCCGTCGTTGCCGCTCCATGGCTCGCCAAGGGCGTCCAGGTCGTGCTCGCCCTCCGCCCGGAGAAGATCTCCCTGTCGTCCTCTCAAGACGAGGGGATGCTGCGCGGGACCCTAATCTCACGCGTGTTCCAGGGGAGCTCTTGGCTCTTTGTGGTCGATACGCCGGCCGGAACGGTGCTCGTCTGCGAACTGCATCGCGGCGCGCCGGCCTTCGTCGAGGGCCAACCGGTCAGCGTGAGCTGGTCGGCGGCAGACGCGGCGCTTCTTCCTCGCGAGGCGGATCATGACTAAAGCCAGAAGAGAGCGCGCTCCCTACGCCTTGAGTCTGCCGGCGGTACTGCTCTTCACGGCTCTGCTCGTGGTGCCGCTCGTAATGACGGTGGTCTTGAGCTTCCAGAACTATGATCTCAACACCGGCGCCATCGGAGGCTTCACGCTCGGCAATTATGTGGATGCCTTGGGCGACCCCTACTACCACACCATCTTTCTACGTACGATCGGCATCGCCTGCGCGACGACGATCCTGTGCATCCTGATCGGTGCGCCCGAAGCCTATATTCTGTCGCGCATGCAACCTCCATGGAGGTCGATCTTCTTGATCGTCACGCTCAGCCCGCTGCTGATTTCCGTTGTGGTGCGAACCCTCGGATGGGCGCTTCTGTTCGGACGCAACGGCGTCATCAACGAGACGCTCGCCGCCCTGGGCATTGGGGCCGGTCCAATCCCTCTTCTTTACACCACCCATGGCGTTGTGATCGCGCTCGTTCATGTCTCCGTTCCGTTCATGGTGATTTCCGTCTGGGCCTCGCTCCAGCGCCTCGATCCCCGTGTCTCGAAGGCGGCCTTGTCGCTCGGCGCGAGCGAAGCGGTCGTGTTCCGCCGCATCATCCTGCCGCAGATCATCCCCGGTGTTCTCTCGGGATCGCTGATCGTTTTCGCGCTGGCCGCAAGCGCCTTCGCAACGCCGGCGATCATCGGCGGTCGTCAGCTGAAGGTGGTCGCGACCTCGACCTATGACGAGTTCCTCGGCACTCTCAACTGGCCCCTGGGCGCTGCGATCGCCGTCGTCCTGCTGGTCGTGAACGCCACGATCATGCTGACGTACAACAACCTGCTCGAGCGACGTTATGCAAGGAGCACCCGATGAACCGGAACGGCCCTCTGGCCTTGCTTTTCCACGTCCTGTTCGTGGTGTTCATGATCGCACCGCTTGCCGTGGTGGTCTGGATGTCGTTCACGCCGGACAATCTTCTCAAGCTGCCCACGACGACCCTTTCGCTGAGATGGTTCTATGCCATTCTCGACAATCAGCAGTTCATCAACGCCTTCGGCCTGAGCATCCTCCTTGGCGTCATCGCCGCGACCTTCGCGATCCTGCTCGCCGTGCCGGCAGCACTCGCCTTGTCGCGCTATCGGTTCCCGGGACGGGATGCCTTGGTGGCATTCTTCCTGTCGCCCCTGATCATCCCGCATGTGGTGCTGGGTGTCGCATTTCTCCGCTTCTTCACCCAAGCAGGCATCACGGGATCCTTCGCGGCTCTGCTCGGGAGCCACATCCTCGTGATCTTTCCTTACGGGCTGCGTCTCGTCCTGGCCTCTCTCACCGCGTCCGACCCGGCCCTTGAAAGGGCGGCTGTCTCCCTCGGTGCGAGCAACTGGACTGTCTTCAAGCGCGTTGTTCTGCCCATGATGATCCCAGGCGTCGCCGGCGGCTGGGTGATCTCGTTCATCCAGAGCTTCGACGAGGTCACGATGACCGTCTTCGTCGCGACGCCGTCCTCCATGACGCTTCCCGTTCGCATGTACCACTACATCGAGGAATCCATCGATCCGCTCGTCGCTTCCGTGTCGACGCTCGTCATCTTCGGAACTTTCCTGCTCATGTTCGTCGTCGACCGGATCTATGGCCTCGACCGCATGCTGGTCGGACCGACGAAATGACATCCCCTCATCCAGAAAGTCTATTCTCCAGGGTCAAACCATGAAAGCTATCGTTGTAGGTGCCGGCATCGTCGGCTCATCGGTCGCCTATCGTCTCGCACAGACCGGCGCATCGGTCACTTTGATCGAGGAACGGCGGGTTGGCGGCGGGACGTCCGGCGTGAGTTTCGCGTGGGTGAATGCCTGCGAGAAACTGTCCTCCGAGTCCTATTACCGCCTCAACTTCGCCGGCCGCGACGCTCACGCGCGGATTCTCGAGGAGTTTTCCGATGCCAATTGGTATCATCGTCCGGGTGTTATCCAATGGCAGGGCGCCGAGGCGGAAGCGGGCGGCAAGGACTCCTCCGAGCCGCTCGACAAGCTTCGGCAGTTGCAGGCCTGGGGCTATCCCGCGGAAAGCCTCTCCCATGGCGACCTTCGCCGGCTTGAACCCGAATTGAACCCGGATGCGGTGGGCAACGCACCGGTGATCCTCTATCCGAAGGACGGGTGGTGCGATGCGGTCGTCTATGCGGGATCAGTGGTCGGCGGCGCAGTGGAGCGGTATGGGCTCTCTCTCGTTGATGCAAAAGTCACGGGACTGAAGATCACGGCCGGGCGCTGCGAGGGGGTTGTCCTTGCAGACGGAACGGTTCGCGAGGCGGATGTCGTCGTCAATTGCTCCGGGCGCTGGTCCAACGACGTCGCTTCGGAGACGGAATACCAGATCCCCTTGGCGCCGACGGTGGGTCTCATCGCCTATACCCAGGCCGCCGGCGTCAAGCTCAAGCGGGCTTTGCGCACGCCTCTCGTCAATATGCGTCCCGATGGTGGCGGCCGGTTCATGTTGCGCTCCAACGAGCTCGACAAGCTCGTCGCGGCGGATTCTGCCCCGACCACGGACCATCCGCAGGCGCAGGAGCTGCTGAGACGCGCAAGAAGGACCGTTCCGGCTCTTGAGAAAGTCGAGGTCGAGGCCGTTCGCATCGCCGTCCGGCCGATTCCGAAGGATTCATATTCGGCCATCGGACCAGTGCCCCATCTCGACGGCTACTACGTCGCCGTGACGCATAGCGGCGTGACACTCGGGCCGTTCATCGGCGAGGCGGTGGCCGATGAGGTGATCAGGAACCGCATTCGGCCGGAGCTCGCTGATTTCCGCCCCGGCCGGTTCTTCAACTGATCGACAGCCGAGAAAGGAGAGCGCAATGCGCATCGGAATCATTGGAGCGGGCGCCGTCGCATTTGCTAGCGCGGCGGTGCTGGCGCAAAACGGGCACTCACCTGTGCTGTGGTCTCCGTCGGGGCGGAGGACGGCCGAACTGGCGAAAGGCCAGCCGCTCACGAGCGAGGGAGTCGTCCAAGGCAGCTTCAATCCTGCCATCGCGACCGCGTGCTCCGAGGCCGTTGCCGGCGCGGACGTGATCCTGCTGGCCATGCCGACCAATGGCCACCGTGCGGCGATGGACGCCATGGCGCCTCATCTCACCGCCGGTCAGGTGGTTGTGATCAGCTCGCATTCCTCGTTCGGTGCGCTTTATCTGGCGAAGATCCTCGCGGAACGGGGAGTGTCGATTCCAATCGTGACCTGGAGCACCACGGTCCTGCGGGCACGGCAGCGTTCGCTCACCTCCGTCAAGATAGCGACCCTTCGCGGCAAGGTGGATATCGCGACGCTTCCCGTATCCGAGAGCGAGCGCGGCCTCCGGACATGCGTTGCGCTGTTCGGCGAGCGGTTCGTCCAGCGCGCGGATGTCCTCGCCATTGCGCTCAGCAACGTCAATCCGCAGAGCCACATGGCGCTCGCCCTGTGCAACTTCACCCGCATGGAGCGAGGAGAGGACTGGGGGCAGACGGAGAACATGACCGACGCGGTCGGGCGCCTGCTGGAAGCCATCGATGCGGAAAGGCTCGCCATCGCGGCGAAGCTCGGGCGCAAAGTCCGGACCATGCGGGAGCATTACTCCCTCACGTATGGGGTGCCTGACGCGCCGATCGGGGAGACGGCGCGGATGCTCGCGACCCGTACCGAACGGACGGCTGGACCGGCGACGGTCGATACGCGCTACGTCCTTGAGGATGTTCCTTTCGGCTTGCAGCAAAACCTGACGCTCGGACGCATGCTCGGGACGGACATGAGGCTCCACGAGGCCGGGATGGCGGTTTTCTCCGCTCTTTACGGCCGAGATCTTAGCGCCGAGAACGACCTGCTTCCGGCCATCGGGCTGCAGGGAATGAGCGTCGAAACGCTCAATGAGATCGTCGAGCACGGCTGGAACATTCCCGCCGCCGCTTGAGCCGGCCCGAGGACGCAACCGACCCACGCTCCGGACCAGAGGAACGAACCCTTGGTCCTTTTCCAAACACAAGGGCTTCCGGCAGCCCGTTGATCGCTGCACAGGGAGCCAGGAGGAAACACCCGATGACATATCAGCCCGGCCGCCATTTCCTGCAGATCCCCGGCCCGACGAACGTTCCGCTCCCCGTGCTCTCGGCGATCGCAATGCCGACCATCGATCACCGCGGTCCGGAATTCGCCCGTCTCGGGATGGATGTGCTCGCGGGGATCCGGACCATCTTCAAGACCAGGCACCCGGTGATCATCTACCCTGCCTCCGGGACCGGGGCATGGGAAGCCGCGCTCGTGAACACCCTGTCGCCCGGCGACAAGGTGCTGATGTACGAAACCGGCTGGTTCGCGACGCTTTGGAGCCGGATGGCAAAGCGCCTTGGGATCGAGGTGGAGCTCATCGCAGGCGACTGGCGCGGCGGCGCCGATGCGGAGGCGATCCGCGAACGTCTGAAGGAAGACAGGCAGGGCGCGATCAAAGCGGTGGCCGTCGTCCACAACGAAACATCGACGGGCGCGGTGACCGATATCGCGGCAGTACGGCGCGCCATCGACGAGGCCGGTCACGCGGCATTGCTCTTCGTCGATACGATATCGTCCCTCGGCTCCATCGATTATCGGCATGACGAATGGGGTGTCGACGTGGCCGTGGGCGGCTCCCAGAAAGGACTCATGCTTCCGCCGGGCCTTTCCTTCAACGCCTTGTCTCCCAAGGCTATCGCGGCGGGCCGGACGGCACGGCTCCCGCGCTCCTTCTGGGATTGGGAGGAGATGATCGCCATCAACGCCAAGGGCTTCTTCCCCTATACGCCCTCGACCAATCTGCTGCAGGGCCTGCGCATCGCCATCGGGCTGCTGCACGAGGAGGGCCTCGATAACGTCTTCGCCCGCCATGACAGGGCAGCGGAAGCGACCCGCCGGTGCGTCGGGCATTGGGGTTTTGAGATCCAATGCCGCAACCCCGCGGAGGTTTCGTCATCCCTCACGGCGGTTCGTTTGCCCGAGGGGCATTCCGCCGATGCGTTGCGCGCCGCGATCCTGTCCCGCTCGAACCTGTCGCTCGGCAACGGCCTCGGACAACTTGCCGACAAGGTGTTTCGGATCGGTCATATCGGTGATTTCAGCGCACCGGCGGTCATGGCCACCCTTTCGGCCGTTGAGATGGGACTGCGCACCTGCGGCGTTCCCCATCGTTCCGGCGGCACAGGTGCGGCGCTTGCCCATCTGGCAGGCAATGCGGGGACGTCGTGAGTGGAAGGGCCACGGGCGCCGGCGAGCATTGCTGAAATGCCGCGCGGCGGGCCTGCCGACCCGAGAGGACGGCGGCAGGGCCGCGTGTCCTCTCATGCGAACGTGATGTGCCCGACGATTTCCTTCAGGATCAGGCCTTCCGGATCCGCCAGCTCCTCGAGGATGCTGAAATGATCGTGCCGGGGAAGGCGGAGCAGCCGGGAGTCGAGCTGTCCGGCCTTCCAGGCGGCGTGGAAATCCTCGGATTGCCGGCGAAGCTCCGGAAGCTCCTCCGCTCCATAGGCGACGATGAGGGGAGGGGCCGATTCAGGGATCAGGCGCTGCGGACTGTACAGGGCCACGTCTTCGTGCGTCAGCCTCAGCGCCTCGTTGAGATAGGTCAGGCGGATCGGCTCCAGATCGAAGATTCCGCTGATGGAGGTGCCGCTGGCGACCCCCCTCTCGTTGAGATTCATCGCGACGAGATGCCCCCCGGCCGAGTGGCCGGAGATGTGGAGGATCGCATGGTCGGGAACGATCCGGGCGAGGTGCCTGTTCAGGCAGCCGATCGCTTCCCTGATCTCCTGGACGATCCCGCCGAGGGTCTGCTGCGGGGCCAGGGTGTATTCGATATTCGCGAAGTTCAATCCGCGTTCCAGCGCCCCCTTCGCGAGAAAGCGATAGGTTTCCTTGTCCTGGCTCCTCCAATAGCCGCCATGGATGAAGGCGATCGTCGCCCGGCCTTGAAAGCCTGAATCGCGGGACGCCTCGAAAATATCGATCAGGTTCCGCTCTCCCTCGCCATAACGGATTTCCGTGAGGCGGCCGGAGGACGCGACATCCCGGCTGCGGGCCGTCCAGCGAGCCATCATCTCCTGCAGCCTGGACAGCCCGACCGCACGCGGATTGTCGTAGGCCGCATCCAGCGCGATCTTGTCCATTCCACGATAGAGCATCGGCCCTCCATTCAGGAATCGGGCGTTGTCCGGCGAAGCGGCGGCCTCTCGCATATCCCTGTTTCAGACGTGAAGATACCGTTCCTTGATGCTCGGGTCAGCCGCGAGTTCCGCGCTCGTGCCCGTCCAGACCGAGCGGCCCTTCTCGATGATGACGTGCCGGTCGGCGAAGCCGGCGAGCACGTCCACGTTCTTGTCGATCACCAGGATCGACTGGCGCTCGTCCCGAAGGCGCTTGAGGCACGACCAGATCTCCGCACGGATCAGGGGCGCGAGTCCTTCGGTCGCCTCGTCGAGAATGAGCAGTTTCGGGTTGGTCATGAGAGCCCGGCCGATGGCCAGCATCTGCTGCTCGCCGCCGGACAACTGCGTTCCGAGGTTGTTCCGGCGCTCCTTCAAGCGCGGGAAGAGCCCGTACACCTCATCCAGGTTCCAGCGTCGCGCGCCGGTCCGTGAGGCGGCCGTCGCGACGAGGTTCTCCTCGACGGTCAGGGTCGGGAAGATCTGCCGACCCTCGGGGACGAGGCCGATGCCGGTCTGCGCGACCTTGTACGGCGCGAGCCCCGTCACGACGGCTCCGTCGAACCGGATATCGCCCCCCCGCGGACGCAACAGCCCCATGATGGACTTGATGGTCGTGGTCTTGCCCATGCCGTTGCGCCCCAAAAGCGTCACCACCTCGCCGGAGCCGACATCGAGGGAGACGTCGAACAGGACCTGAGCCGCACCGTAGGATGCCTGCAGATGTCGGACGGACAGCACTACACGACCTCCTCTTCGCCCAGATAGGCGGCCCGAACCTCCTCGTTGGCCCTGATGCGCTCAGGCGTATCGGTGGAGATCACGCGCCCGTAGACGAGAACGCTGATGCGGTCGGCGAGGGAGAAAACCGCGTCCATGTCGTGCTCGATCAGCATGATGGTGATGCGGCCCTTGAGCTTCTGCAGGGTTTCGACCACGCGTAAGGATTCCTCATGGCCGGTACCGGCCAGCGGCTCGTCGAGCAGGAGCAGCTTCGGTTGCGTGGCGAGCCCGATGGCGAGCTCGAGCTGCCGCTTTTCACCATGGGACAGAAGGCCCCCGGCAACCCGGGCGCGGGGGGCGAGCCCGACCATGCTCAGATATTCCATGGCCGCTTCGTTCAGGGCTCTCTCCCGAGCCGCGTCGCCGAAGAAGCGGAAGCTCGATCCGGAGCGCGCCTGAACGGCGAGCGCCACGTTCTCAAGGGCGGAGAAGGCCGGGAGGATGCACGTGATCTGGAACGAGCGGGCGAGCCCCCGCAGGACGCGCCGGTGCATGGGCAGCTGGGTGACGTCCTCGCCATCGAACAGGACCTGTCCGGCATCGGAGTTCAGCGAGCCCGAGATCTGGTGAATGAGCGTCGTCTTGCCCGCACCGTTCGGGCCGATGATGGCGTGCAGTTCGCCGGAGCGGACGGAGAGGTTCACATCGTCGGTGACGACGATAGCCCCATAGGTCTTTCGGAGGCCGCGCAGTTCGAGGAGAGGTTCAGCCATGGTGACCTCGCCGCAGGAGACCCATGATGCCGCCGCGGGCGAACAGCACGATCAGGATGAGAATGGGGCCGAAGACCATCTGCCAGTTCTCCGTGAGCCGCCAGCGGAGATCGTCGCTCAGGAAGAAGCTCGCCGCATGGAGGATTTCCGGCAGGAACTCCTCCAGCAGGAGAAAGGCGGCGGCGCCCACGATCGCACCGTGGAGCGAGCCGAGCCCGCCGAGCACGACCATGAAGATCAGCTCGCCGGAGCGCTGCCACGTCATGAAGGCCGGGCTGACGAATTCCGCCTGATTGGCCAGGAGACATCCGGCCAGGCCCGCAATCATGCCGCTGATCACATACGCTGCGAGCTGAAAGGAGAAGGGCTGGAAGCCGATGGCTTCCATGCGGGTGATGTTCTCCTTCGTGCCCCGCAGGACGCGTCCGAAGCGGGAGGCCACGACCGCCCTCAACAGGATGTAGGCGCCCAGCAGGCACGCGAGGGTCGTGCCATAGAGCGCATAATCGCTTTCCAGAAGGCCTGAGCCGGCCACGAGGCTCCGGGCGGGAAGCGTCAGGCCGTCATCGCCGCCATAGGCGGCCAGCGACGAGGCCAGAAAGTAGAGCATCTGCGCGAAGGCGAGGGTGATCATGATGAAGTACACGCCCTTCGTCCTCAGCGAGATCGCACCCGTCACCGCGGCGAAGAATGCCGATGCGGCGAGAGCCACGGGAACCTGAACGAGAGCATCCTCGATGCCATGGCTTGCCAGGATCCCTACCGCATAAGCCCCGATGCCGAAGAAAGCCGCATGGCCGAAGCTCACGAGTGCGCCGTAGCCGAGAATGAGATCGAGCGACATCGCGGCAATGCCGAAGATCATCACACGGGTGAGGAGCGACAGCACATAGCCCTCCGCGCCCGACGCCGACGCCAGGAAAGGCGCCGCCGCAAACGCCGCGAAGATCGCAAAGGGAACGAGGTCGAACCGCGCGGCGGCGGATGACATGGAAGCGGGCCGCATGTGAGTCAGTTCTGTCATCGCTACGCCTTTATCGCTTCACCGGAAACAGGCCGGAGGGGCGGAAGAACAGTACGGCGGCCATGAAGATGTAGATCAGCATCGGCGCAATCGCCCGCCCGGTCTGGCTCGCGGCCGAAGGATCGAGGACGAGGCGGAGGAGGTTGGGGGCGAACGAGCGCCCAAGCGTATCGACGAGACCGATCAGGAGCGCTGCCAGGAAAGCCCCGCGGATCGAGCCGATGCCGCCGATCACGATCACCACGAAGGCGAGGATCAGGATGTTGTCGCCCATGCCGGGCTGCACGGAGAGGATCGGCGCAACCATGGCTCCGGCGAAGCCCGCGAGCATCGCCCCGAAGCCGAAAACGATCATGAAAAGCCGCCGGATGTTGACGCCGAGAGCCGATACCATCGGTGCATTCGTGGCGCCTGCCCGCACCAGCATTCCGACACGCGTATGGCTGACGACGACGTAGAGGAGCGCCGCGACGAGCAGGCCCGCCGCGATGATGGCGATGCGGTAGACCGGATAGAGGAGACCGTCCATGATCTCCACCGACCCGGACAGAATCTCCGGCACGGGCACACTGAGCGGAGCCGCGCCCCAGACGAATTTCACGCCCTGATTCAGGAACAGGATGACGCCGAACGTCGCGAGAACCTGGTCGAGGTGGTCCCGGTCGTAGAGGTGACGGAAGATGAGGACTTCGAGCAGAAGGCCGAAAGCGAGGGCGGTGGGAAGCGCGAGGAGAAGCCCCCAGCCGAAGCTGCCCGTCCACGCGCTGAAGGCGGCGACCAGATAGGCTCCGACCATGTACTGAACGCCGTGAGCCAGGTTGATGAAGTCCATCACCCCGAACACGAGGGTCAATCCGGCGGCGATCAGAAAGAGGATGAGTCCAAACTGAAGGCCGTTCAGAGCCTGAATGGCAAAGAATGTTGCAGTCATACGCGCATCGCTGGCAGCAGGCCTGAATCGGTCGAGCGCCCGCCTGGACACTCACGGAAGGGAAAAACGATCACGAAGCGAAAAGGAAAGGCCTGTCTGCTTGAGGTCGAACCCGGAGCAGACAGGCCATCCATTCGCGCCTCAGTTCGTGGCTGCGCATTCCTTGGCATAGGCGTCGGTATAGTCGTCGAACACCTTTTCCACCACTTCCGTCTCGAGCTTGCCGTCCGACCGCTTGGCGGCCTTCACGAGGTAGAAGTCCTGGATCGGAAAGCCGTTCGCTCCGAACTTGAAGTCTCCGCGCAGGGATTTGAAGTCCGCCTTCTGGATGGCGGCGCGCAGGGCGTCCTTGTCATCGGTCTTGCCGCCCGTCGCCTTGAGAGCGCTGTCGATGAGGAGAGCGGCATCATAGGCGTGCATGGCGTAGGAGGCCGGCACAGTGTTGTAGGCCGCCTCATAGGCCGCGACGAACTTCTTGTTCTCCGGGGTGTCCAGGTTGGGAGCCCAGTTCGAGCCGCTGAGCATGCCGATGGCGGCGTCCTGCTGCGCGGGCAGGTTCGTCTCGTCGACCGTGAAGGCGGACAGGAACGGGATGCGATCGGCAAGGCCTGCGGCGCGATACTGCTTGACCAGATTCACGCCCATGCCGCCCGGCATGAAGGTGAAGATCGCATCGGGCTGCATGGAGGCGATCTTTGCAAGCTCCGACTGGAAGTCCAGGGTATTGAGAGGGACATAGGATTCCTCGACGACTTCGCCCTTGTAGTGGCGCTTGAAGCCCGCGAGCGCATCCTTGCCGGCCTGGTAGTTCGGAGCGAGCAGATACACTTTCTTGTAGCCGCGGTCCTGGGCCACCTTGCCGAGAACCTCATGGTTCTGATCGTTCTGGTAGGAGGTGGCGAAGAAGTAAGGATTGCAGCTCTTGCCGGCGAGGTTGGAGGGGCCGGCATTCACGCTGATGTAGAACGTCTTGGAATCGACGATCGGCTTATGGGTGGCAACCGCCACGTTCGAGAAGATCGGGCCGACGACGAAATCCACCTTGTCGCGTTCCAGAAGACCCTTGACCTTCGTGACCGCCACATCGGGTTTCAGCTCGTCGTCGACGACGATCACCTCGACGTCACGCCCGCCCAGCTTGCCGCCGAGATCCTTCATGGCGAGCTGGAAACCGTCCCGCGCGTGCTGGCCGAGAATGGCCGAGGGGCCGGAGAGGGTCAGGAGCAGGCCGATCTTCAGCTTCTCCTGCGCCATGGCAGGAGCCGCGGCCAGCGTCATGGCCGCTGCCAAGCCAAGGGTCTTGATCGTCACGTTCATCATGGTCTCCCGAGTCGCTGTTCCCTGCGCACGTTTGCCGTGCTGCATCATTGTTCCCGGCGGGACGTGAGACGCCTCGACGGAAGGTCGGCGCTATACTGCCGCAAAACGATCCTGCCGAATACTCCGTTTTCGACAATGGACGAATGTTAGATTCGATCTCCGGGATTGCCAAGGAATATTTTAGGCTTTAAATAAATTCGGGATAAAGCCACGCAGAGTTTTTCTGCGGACAAACAGGTGGCAGGAGGGGCTTGATCGATGACCCCCGGCTGAGGCTCTGGCGATCGTGAAGCTACGCATTGTCCTGAAAGAGGTCGATCCTAGCCCCGTCGCTCCTCGCGGCGCATCGTCGGTCGGGCGAAACCAGAGGAAACGGAGCGATGGCGTACACGGCACATGTCGATACCTTCACACGGGACAACCTTCCGCCACCGGACCAGTGGCCGAGCTTCCAGTTCACCCGTCCCGAGCTTCAGTATCCGGAGCGGCTCAACTGCGCCGTGGCCTTTCTCGACCGTTGGGTCGATGAGGGCAGGGGCGACGAGCCCTGCCTCATCAGCCCCGCCGAGACGCTCACCTATCGCGGGCTCCAGGAGCGGGTGAATCGGATCTGCAACGTGCTCGTGCGGCGGTTCGGCCTCGTGCCGGGCAATCGCGTTCTGCTCCGTTCCGCCAACAACCCGATGATGGTTGCGGCCCATCTGGCCGTGCTGAAGGCGGGCGGCGTGGTCGTCGCCACCATGCCGCTGCTGCGCGCCAAGGAGATCGCCTATCCGTTGAACAAGGCCAGGATCGGCATTGCGCTGTGCGACCACCGCCTCGCGGAGGAGATGGAGCGTGCGAGGACCCTGGCGCCGGATCTGCGGCACCTGGCATATTGGGGCTCGGGAGCCGCCGACGGTCTCGAGGCGCTGATGGCCGAAGCCTCGCCCGAGTTCGACGCGGTCGACACGGCGGCGGATGATGTGTGCCTCATCGCCTTCACCTCCGGAACGACCGGCGAGCCGAAGGGCACCATGCATTTCCATCGCGACATGCTGGCGATCTGCGATGCTTACTCCCGCAACGTGCTGCGACCCGAGCCGGCCGACCGCTTCATCGGCTCGCCGCCCCTGGCCTTCACCTTCGGACTCGGCGGGCTGGTCCTGTTCCCCTTGAGAGTGGGCGCCTCAACGGTGCTGCTGGAAAAGGCGGGCCCCGACGATCTTCTTCCGGCCATCGGGCAGCACAAGGCGACGATCTGCTTCACGGCGCCGACCGCGTATCGCGCCATGCTGGCCAAGCTGGGAGGCCACGATCTCTCCTCGCTGCGGAAATGCGTTTCCGCGGGGGAGCCCCTGCCGAAAGACACCTTCGAGGCCTGGAGAGGAGCAACCGGCATCAAGCTGATGGACGGGATCGGCGCGACGGAGATGCTTCACATCTTCATCGCCGCCGCGGAGGAGGAGATCCGCCCCGGCTCGACCGGCAAGCCCGTTCCCGGATATGAGGCGAAGGTCATCGACGACGAGGGCCGCACTCTTCCACCCGGGAGCATCGGCCGCCTCGCCGTGCGCGGCCCGACCGGGTGCCGCTATCTCGCCGACGAGCGGCAGCGCAAATACGTGCAGGATGGCTGGAACGTCACCGGCGACACCTACCTCATGGATGAGGATGGATACTTCTGGTACCAGGCGCGCTCCGACGACATGATCATCTCGGCCGGCTACAACATCGCGGGGCCCGAGGTCGAGGCGGCGCTCCTCACGCACCCGGCGGTCGCCGAATGCGGCGTGGTGGGCGCTCCCGACGACGGGCGGGGAACCGTCGTGAAGGCCTATGTGGTCCTGCGTTCCGGCGTCAGTCCCAGCGCCGATCTGACGAAGGCGCTGCAGGATCATGTGAAGGCGGAGATCGCGCCTTATAAATATCCGCGCATCATCGAGTACGTCGACGCTCTTCCGCGGACCCAGACCGGCAAGCTGCAGCGGTTCCAGCTGCGCCAGATGACTGCGCAGCAATCCCAGGAGGCCATGATCTCCTGAGAGTGTCGCGTCGAGGAGAGGAGGCGCCCCTCCGAATGTCGGAGCGCCCCTTGGTGACGATGCGGCGCCCCGGCACACGGATCACGAGCAGGACTTTAGCGTCGCATCACGGATGCGAAACAGCGGAGCAGGCGCAAAAACGACAACCTCGATCGCGCTTGACCCGAGCCGGAGATTGATTTGCAATTATTTTATGCTTAAAATAATTGTGCTTTGCCTTGGAGGCGTCTTCACATGAAAACGGCGGTCATCGGCGGAGGGCCTGCGGGCCTCTACTTCGCCATTCTGATGAAGAAGCTCCAGCCGGGGGCGGATATCACGGTCTATGAGCGCAACCGCGCCGACGACACCTTCGGCTTCGGGGTCGTGTTCTCCGATGCGACCCTCGACGGTTTCGAGAAGTACGATCTGCCGAGCTATCAGAGGATCACCCGCGAGTTCGCCTATTGGGACGACATCGCGATCCACTTCAAAGGAGCCGAGCATCGCATCGGCGGCAACGGATTCTGCGGATGCTCGCGCCGGACCCTGCTGATGATCCTGCAGGACCGCGCAGAAGAGCTCGGTGTCAGGCTGCTCTATCAGGTGGATGTCGATGACGAGAGCCTGTTCGCCGATGCGGATCTCGTCGTCGTGGCAGACGGCATCAATAGCCGCTTCCGGGATCGGTATGCGGATCATTTCCAGCCCGAGGTGGATCTGAGGCCCAACAAGTTCGCCTGGATGGGATCGACCAGGCCGCTCGACGCCTTCACCTTCATCTTCCAGGAGACGGAATGGGGGCCTTTCATCGCCCATGCCTACCAGTACGAGGCGAACCGCTCCACCTGGGTCTTCGAAACGGATCCTCAGACCTTCAACCGGGCCGGGCTCGGCCGGAAAACGGAGGAGGAATCTGCGGCCCTGATGGAGCAGATCTTCGGCTGGTTCCTGAACGGGCACAAGATTCTCACCAACCGCTCCGTTTGGCGCAACTTCCCGATGATCCGCAACAAGCGCTGGGTCATGGGCAACAAGGTGTTGATCGGCGATGCCAAGGGGTCGGCCCATTTCTCTATCGGCTCCGGCACCAAGCTCGCCATGGAGGACGCCATCGCCCTCTACGAAGCCTTCCGCCGTGAATCCGACATCGAGCGAGCCCTGTCCTTCTACGAGACCGGCCGGCGCGAGGAGGTCGAGAAGACCCAGCATGCTGCCGATGTGTCCCTCGTCTGGTTCGAGCATGTCGCGCGCTTCTGGAATTTCGATCCGGTGCAGTTTGCCTTCGGGGTGATGACCCGCGCCAAGGCGATCACCTACGACAACCTGCGCCTGCGCGCGCCGGATTTCGTTGCCGCCGTGGATCGCACCTTCGCGCAGCAGGTGAGGAACAAGGGTTTCGACGTATCCGTCGACAATCCGGGCGTGCCGATGTTCCAGCCGTTCCGGCTTCGTGACATGACCCTCGAGAATCGCGTGGTCGTGTCTCCGATGGATATGTATTCGGCCGAAGACGGCGTTCCCGGCGACTGGCACCTCGTGCACTACGGCTCGCGCAGCACCGGAGGGGCGGGGCTGATCTTTACCGAAATGACGTGCGTCTCGCCGGAATCTCGCATCACCCTCGGCTGCGCGGGTCTGTGGAATGACGAGCAGGAGGCGGCTTGGAAGCGCATCGTCGATTTCGTCCATGCCAGTTCCGCGGCCAAGTTCTGTCTGCAGCTCGGGCATGCGGGCCGCAAGGGCGCGACGAAACTCATGTGGGAAGGGATCGACCGCCCGCTCGAGAAGGGTGCTTGGGATATCTGCTCCGCCTCGCCGATTCCGTATTTCCCGGACAGCCAGGTGCCGCGGGAGGTGACCCGTGCCGACATGGACGCCATCAAGGCGCAGTTCGTCGGCGCGACGATACGGGGCGACCGGGCGGGGTTCGACATGCTCGAGCTCCATTGCGCCCACGGCTACCTGTTGGCGAGCTTCATCTCTCCCCTCACCAACCGGCGCACGGATGAGTATGGCGGCTCCCTGGCGAACCGCCTGCGCTATCCGCTGGAGGTCTTCGACGCCATGCGGGAGGCCTGGCCGGCGCACAAGCCCATGTCGGTGCGCATTTCCGCCACCGATTGGGCCGAGGGCGGCATTACGGGACAGGATGCCGTCGAGATCGCGCGCGCCTTCGCCGAGCATGGCGTCGACCTTGTCGATGTCTCTGCGGGACAAACGGTGCGGGAGGCCCGGCCGATCTACGGGCGCATGTTCCAGACTCCCTTCTCGGATCAGGTCCGCAACGAGGCGCAGGTCGCCACCATGTGCGTCGGCAACATCACCACGGCCGATCAGGTCAACACCATCCTGGCGGCAGGACGGGCGGATCTGGTCGCGCTGGCGCGTCCCCACCTGGTGGACCCGTTCTTCACCATGAAGGCGGCCGCATGGTATGGCCAGAAGGACATCTTCTGCCCTCCGCAGTACCTTGCCGGTAAGGATCAGATCTTCCGCAACAGCGTTCGCGACCGGCAGGATCTGGAAGAGCTGAAGATCAAGGCCAAGCCGAAGACCCGAGCCGAATTGAAGATGGAGGCAGGCGGGAAGTCTCTCGCCGCGGAATGAGATGAATACGAATCCACTTCAGGGCCGCCACGCAATTGTCACGGGCGGCGGGCGCGGCATAGGGCGGACCATCGCCAAGACTCTTGCAGGGGCCGGGGCCAAGGTCACCATCATCGGTCGGGATCGGGCGACCCTGGATCGCGTCGTCTCGGAGGGTGACGCCCATGCTGCATCCGTCGCCGACGTCACCGATCCGGTTGCCACCCAATCCGCCGTTCAGGCCGCCGTCTCGTGGCACGGCCCCGTGGATCTCATGATCGCCAATGCCGGGTCGGCGGTTTCGGCCCCGTTCCTGAAGTCCACTCCGGACATGTTCAGGCAGATGCTGGA
This sequence comes from Microvirga sp., assembly GCA_031181145.1. Classification (GTDB taxonomy): domain Bacteria; phylum Pseudomonadota; class Alphaproteobacteria; order Rhizobiales; family Beijerinckiaceae; genus Microvirga. The sequence continues at coordinate 141,372 of JAPSLB010000001.1, read as the reverse complement.
CGTCAATCTGCTCGGCGTGACCAATGTCACGCATGCCGTGCTGGGCTCCATGATCGAGCGGCGGTTCGGGCGCATCGTCGCGGTGGCCTCGACGGCGGGCCTGAAGGGATACCCCTACGTGAGCGCCTATTGCGCGGCGAAACACGCGGCCATCGGCTTCGTGCGGGCGCTTGCCCTGGAGACGGCGACGACGGGCGTGACCGTCAATGCCGTCTGTCCCGGCTTCACGGATACGGATCTCGTCGCCGAGAGTCTCGACACCATCGTGGCGAAGACGGGCAGAACGCGCGAACAGGCCTTGAGCGAACTCGTGAAGCATAATCCTCAGCAGAGACTGATCAGTCCGGCGGAGATTGCCGACGCAGTCCTGTGGCTGTGCGGGGAGGGCGCCCGCTCGGTCACCGGCCAGGCCATCGCCGTGGCGGGTGGAGAGATTTGACATGAGCAACCAGACGATCCCGCTCGACGCCGAAACGAAGGCCATCGAGATGCCGGACGACCACCGTGACGAGCTCCGGCTCTGGCTGCGGCTGTTGACGTGCTCCACGCTGATCGAAGGCGAGGTTCGCCGTCGCCTGCGCGACCGGTTCGACGTGACGCTTCCCCGCTTCGACCTGATGGCTCAGCTCGACAAGGTTCCGGGGGGGATGACGCTCTCGGACCTCTCGAAGCGGATGATGGTGTCGAACGGCAATCTCACCAGCCTGGTCGACCGGCTCGTCGCTTCCGGACATATCGAACGGCGCGTCTCCGCGACGGACCGGAGGGCTCAGATCATCAAGCTGACGCCGGCCGGCCGGACGGAGTTCCGCACGATGGCCGCCGAGCACGAGGCCTGGATAGCCGAGATCTTCGGCGGGCTTACGCAGAAGGAGCATAAGGATCTGATGCGCCTGCTCGCCAAAACGAAACTCTCCGCCAGAAACGCCATCATGGGAGTGGCTCCGTGACGCAGTTCGCCAATCCAGTCAAATTGCCCCTTGCCGAATACACGCCTCGTCACTTCCTGCTCTCGGTGGAAGGTCCGGTCGCGACGGTCACGCTCAACCGTCCGGACAAGAAGAATCCGCTGACGTTCGAGAGTTATCGCGAACTGACGGATTTCTTCCATGCCTGCAAGGGAGACGACAGCGTCAAGGCCGTCGTCGTGACGGGAGCCGGCGGCAACTTTTCCTCCGGCGGCGACGTGTTCGAGATCATCGGACCCCTGGTCGAGATGGACACGAAGGGCCTGACGGCCTTCACGCGCATGACCGGCGAGCTGGTGAAAGCCATGCGGGCTGCTCCGCAGCCCGTGATCGCGGCCGTCGAAGGGATCTGCGCCGGCGCCGGGGCCATCATCGCCATGGCGTCCGATCTGCGGCTCGCCGCGCCGAGCGCCAAAGTGGCGTTCCTGTTCAACAAGGTCGGATTGGCCGGTTGCGATATGGGCGCTTGTGCGATCCTGCCGCGCATCGTCGGTCAGGGCAGAGCCTCCGAGCTCCTTTACACGGGCCGCTTCATGAAGGCCGAGGAGGGCGAGCGCTGGGGGTTCTTCAGCCGTATCGTCGACGAGGCCGAACTCCTTCGCGAGGCAAAGGCCCTGGCGCAGGAAATCGGCTCGGGACCGACCTACGCCAACACGATGACCAAGCGCATGCTTGCCATGGAATGGGCGATGTCCGTCGAGGATGCGATCGAGGCGGAAGCGGTCGCTCAGGCCCTGTGCATGACGACCGAGGACTTCGCCCGTGCCTACCGGGCCTTCGCGGCGAAGGAAAAACCGGTCTTCCAGGGAAACTGACATGATCGATTCCACGTTTCTGAAATGGCCCTTCTTCGAGGATCGGCACCTCCGATATGTGGAGGCGCTCAGGGCCTGGGCCGAGACTGAGGTTCACGGCCTCGTCGACCATGGCGACGTGGATGGATCGTGCCGCCGCATCGTGCGCAAACTCGGCGACGACGGATGGTTGAGAGCCGCCATACCGGAAGCCTATGGCGGTCTCTATCCGACACTCGACGTCCGGACGCTCTGCCTGTCCCGCGAGACGCTGGCCTATCAGGACGGGCTCGCGGATTTTGCCTTCGCGATGCAGGGACTCGGCTCCGGCCCGATCAGCCTTTTCGGTTCCGAGGACCTGAAGCGGCATTATCTGCCGAAGGTGGCCCGAGGCGAAGCCATCGCGGCCTTTGCCCTGTCCGAGCCGGAGGCCGGTTCGGACGTTGCGGCCATGAGCACCACCGCGGTTCCGGATGGCCCCGATCACGTGCGGATCGACGGTCTGAAGACGTGGATCTCAAACGGTGGAATCGCAGATTACTACATCGTCTTCGCGCGGTCCGGCGAGGCACCCGGCGCGAGGGGATTGTCCGCCTATGTGGTCGAGGCCGACACGCCCGGCCTCATCATCGAGGACCGTATCGAGGTTATCGCGCCGCATCCGCTCGCAACGCTGCGTTTCGAGGGTTGCAGAGTCCCGCTGTCGAGGCGGATCGGCGGCGCAGGAGAAGGTTTCAAGGTTGCCATGGCGACCCTGGACGTCTTTCGCTCGACCGTCGGAGCCGCATCGCTCGGATTCGCCCGTCGGGCCATGGATGAGGCGTTGCGCCATGCCTCGTCCCGGCATCTGTTCGGGGCGCCGCTGGCGGAGCTCCAGATGACGCAAGCCGCCCTGGCCGAGATGGCGACAAACGTCGACACCGCGGCGCTCCTCGTCTACCGCGCAGCCTGGACAAAGGATCAGGGCGCGCCTCGCGTGACGCGGGAGGCCGCGATGGCCAAGATGCACGCCACCGAGGCCGCCCAGAGTGTCATCGACAAGGCGGTCCAGATCTTCGGCGGCCTCGGAGTTACCAAGGGCGTGAAGGTCGAGGAACTCTATCGTGAGAACCGCGCTCTGCGCATTTACGAGGGTGCAACGGAGGTGCAGAAGGTCGTGATTGCGCGCGAGCTTCTGAAAATGCTCGATACGTCCCGTCCCGGGACCGGGTCGGGCAACAGGATATGAAGCGGGCGGATCCGGCCGGTCGGCGGCACGCGCGTTGTTGCAGGACGCCCGATCTTGGAACGCATTACCAGGAGAAATACCAATGACGGTCTCTAGAGGCTCCCAAGCCACACCGATCCTCGATGAGGGCGTTCAGATTCTGCAGCCCAAGCATTGGCCGGTCCCCAAGGGCTATTCGAATGGCATGATGGCGGAAGGGCGCCTTCTCGTAACGGGCGGGGTCGTGGGCTGGAACGAGGCGGGCGAGTTTCCCGAAGGCCTCGTCGCGCAGGCGCGCCAGGTGCTTGAGAACATCCGCACCATCCTGGCCGAAGGCGGAGCGAATCCCGAGCATGTCGTCCGGCTGACCTGGTACGTCGTCGACATGGACGATTACCTGGCCAACATGCGCGAACTGGGTAGCGCCTACCGGAGCGTTTTCGGGACGCATTACCCGGCGATGGCTCTGGTTCAAGTCGTGCGGCTGGTGGAAAGGGCTGCGCTTCTCGAAATCGAGGCGACGGCTGTCGTGCCTTCGGGCAAATGAGCACCGCCTCTCCGGCCGCGAAACCGCGGCCGAAGAGCTGAAGCCAAACGGAACGCGACGGGAGGGAACATGGAGGTCTTGCTGGAGAGCGGGGGAGAGCACGTCGCTCTCGTGCGCATCAATCGCCCGGAGGCTCGTAACGCGCTGAACGGCGCGGTGCGCGAGCAGCTGGCCCGAATCTTTGGAGAACTCGCCGGCAATGACGAGATCCGCTGCGTCGTTCTGACCGGAACGGAGAAGGTCTTCGCCGCCGGCGCCGACATCAAGGCCATGGCGGACGCTCAGCCCGTCGAGATGATCCTTCGCGCAAGCGAGCGGAACTGGGCTCCCATCAAGGATTTCCCGAAACCGCTCATCGCCGCGGTGAACGGATTTGCGTTGGGAGGCGGATGCGAGCTCGCCATGCATGCCGACATGATCATCGCCGGCGCGGGCGCCAAGTTCGCGCAGCCCGAGATCAAGGTCGGGATCATCCCAGGAGCAGGCGGAACTCAGCGCCTGCTCAGAGCCGTGGGCAAATTCAAGGCGATGAAGATTCTTTTGACGGGGGAGATGGTTTCGGCTCAGGACGCGGAGGCCATGGGGCTCGTCACCGAAGTCGTGCCTGACGGCGAGGTCCTCGATCGGGCCCTTGCCCTTGCCCGCTCGATCGCCCTTCTGCCGCCGCTCGCGGCCCGCAAGATCAAGGAACTGGTCCTGCAGGGAGGCGACCTTCCCCTGGAAGCGGCCCTCGTCATGGAGCGGCATGCCTTCCAGCTCATGTTCGCGACCGCGGATCAGAAGGAAGGCATGCGGGCCTTCCTCGAGAAGCGCTCGCCGAATTTTTCGGGTCTCTGACGATGTCTGTTGAAGCCGCTCGGACGGATCTGACTCTTGGAATTATCGGGGCCGGCGTCATGGGCCGCGGCATCGCCCAGGTGGCGGCCGAGGCAGGGATAACGGTTCTCCTGGCCGATGCTCGGCCAGAGACCGTCGCCGAGGCCATCGACTTCTGCACCGACATGATCCGCCGCAAGGTCGCGAAGGGGAGCCTCACCCCTGAGAGCGCCGAAGCCGCCATCGGCCGCCTTCGGCCGACGGATGCCGGGCCCGACAGAGGCTACGATGCCTTCGCTTCCTGCCATATCGTCATCGAAGCCGTCGCCGAGCGTCTGGACATCAAGCAGATGCTGATCGCCGCGCTTGAGGGCGTGGTCAGCGACGAGTGCATTCTTGCAACGAATACATCCTCGCTTTCGGTCACCGGGATTGCCGCCAAGGCTCGCCGGCCGGAGCGCGTGGCAGGGTTCCACTTCTTCAACCCGGTCCCGCTGATGAGGCTGGTCGAGGTCATCGGCGGCATCATGACGGATGAGCGCGTCCTCGAGGCGCTCACGGCCGTCGCCCATCGCCTTGGCCATCGGCCGGTTCGTGTCTCAGACACGCCGGGCTTTCTCGTCAATCATGCGGGCCGGGCCTTCGCGACGGAGGCTCTTCGCATCGTCTCGGAGGGCATTGCGGATTTTGCCGATGTGGACCGGGTCATGGTGGATACGGCGGGATTTCGCCTTGGGCCCTTTGAGCTCCTGGATCTCACAGGTCTCGATGTCTCCCATGCGGTGATTGAGGCGATCTATCACCAATATTACGAGGAGCCTCGCTACCGGCCCGTCCCGATCGTGGCTCAGCGCCATGCTGCAGGGCTGTTCGGCCGCAAGACGGGGCGGGGCTTCTACACCTATGTGGAAGGACGTGCGCAGAAGCCGCCGGAAACGGCCGTTCCGCACGCAGATCTAGCGTCCCTCAGGGTCTGGATCAGCAACCGCCATCAGGACGCGGCCGACACCTTGCGCAGCATCATCGAGGCGGCTGGAGCGCATGTCGAAACCGGCGAGCGGCCGTCCGACAGGGCCGTCATCATGCTGGCGCCGTTCGGGGAGGATGCGACGACTGCCGCTCTGGCCGAGGATCTCGACCCGGCCCGTTCGGTGGCGGTCGACTGCCTGTTGGGATTGGACCGCAGGCGCACCCTCATGGGGACGCCCGTTACCCGCCCGGATATGAGAGACGCCGCTCACGCATTGCTCGCAGCCGGCAATCGACCCGTGACGGTCATTCACGACAGTCCCGGCTTCATCGCTCAGCGCATTATCGCATGCATTGTGAATGTCGGGGCAGATATTGCGCAGCAGCGCATTGCGACCCCTGAGGACATCAACAGCGCCGTCGAGATCGGATTGGGCTATCCGCGCGGTTCGCTGCGCTTCGGAGACGAACTCGGACCCGGGCGAATTCTCGGCATCCTCGATGCGTGTCACGCCTTCTACGGCGATCCGCGATATCGCGCGAGCCCGTGGCTCAAGCGCCGCGCTCTTCTGGGTGTGCCGCTGACGCTACGAGACGCATGAGCCTCGCCCCATAGGACACGGACGTCCAACGCGGAAGAGACGAAGCTCCGGGTGCGTGCGGCGGCGGATGCGGGCTGTGCCGTCGTCGGGGCGGCCGGCGAAGGCCTCGCCGGCCGCCACTTCCATTGTCGTCAAAACATCTTCGAGGGCAGCCACAGGGTCAGCGCCGGTACGGCGACGAGTAGGATGAGCCGGATCAGGTCAGCCAGGATGAAAGGCAGGATACCACTTGCGACCGTTCGCTGCGTTAGGCCCGGCATGCTCGCCTGAACGACGAAGAGGTTCATGCCGACGGGAGGCGTGATGAGGCCGATCTCGGCCACAGTCACGACCAGGATGCCGAACCAGACCATGTCATAGCCGAGCGTTTGGGCAACCGGCGCCAGAAACGGCACGGTCAGCAGAATCATGGACATGGAATCCATGAAGCAGCCGAGCATCACGTAGAAAATCAAGATCAGGACGAGGACGGCCGTCGGGCTGAGGCCGCTGCCCTGGATCAGGCTGATCAGCCCGTTCGGCAGGCCGGTCGTCTCCAGGAAGTAGTTGAAGAGCGACGCTCCGATCAGGATGAAAAAGATCATTCCGGTCAGCGAGGCCGTCTCGCTGACGGCCCCCCAGAACGCTTTCCGGTCGAGTTCGCCGGAGAAGAGTGCGAGGACGAATGCGCCGACGGCGCCGACGGCCGCGGCCTCGGTCGGAGAGAACAGGCCGAGATAGATGCCGCCGATGACCAGAGCGAACAGCAGGGCGACGCCCCAGACGCGACCCAGCGAGGCGACACGGGCGGACCAGTCGGTCTTGGGAGTCGGCGGCGCGAGCTCCGGTCTCATCCGGACGCGGATGATGATGGCGGCGGCATAGAGGACCGTGCCGAGGATTCCCGGGATGATCGCGCCGATGAAGAGCTGGCCGATCGAGGTCTGCGTGAGAATTCCGTAGATGACGAGCAGGATCGAGGGGGGGATCAGCACGCCCAGGGTGCCGCCGGCGGCGATCGCCGCGGAGGACAGGGAGTTGCTGTACCCGTGCCGCTTCATCTCCGGAATGGCGACACGGCCCATGGTGGCCACTGTGGCGAGCGAGGAGCCGCAGATTGCGCCGAACAGCGCGCAGGCCCCGACCGCAGTCACCGCGAGGCCGCCGCGGATGTGGCCGAAGAAGCTGTTCACCACGTCGAAGAGCGAGCGCGACAATCCGGCTCGCGCGGCGAACACGCCCATCATCACGAACAGCGGAACGACGCTGAGCGAGTAAGGGAAGATGGCCTCGAAGGGGGAGGAGCCAAGGATGAAGGCCGCTCCCGTCCAGCCGTTGAGCAGCCAGAACCCCGCAACCCCGACGACGGCCATGGCGACCGCGACCGGAAAGCCGAAGGCGATCAGCACCAGCGCGATGACGAAGCCGAGAAATCCTAGTAGCGCCGAGCTCATGAGACTGCCTGCGTGCGGGAAGCGTTGAAGATCGCGAGTGCGGTTGCGATGATCGACAGGACCATCCCGAACAGAAGCGGCACCCAGTACCAGATGATCGGGATGCCGAGCTGCTGCGAGCGGTCGCCGAACATCAGTTGCTGCTGGAAGGCTTCGTAGCAATAGACGAGCATCAGCGCGACGAGAGCCATGGCGGCAAGGCCCGCGATGATGCGCAACGTGCGCTCGGTCGCCTTCGGAAAGGCTTCGACGATGAGATCCACTCCCACATGTGCGCCGGTCATGAACGCATAGGGGATGGCGAGCCATGCTCCGCCGACGACGAAGAGCTGCACGAGGTCGACCACGCCCGCGATCGGCGCGCCCACCTGGCGGCCGATGATGTCGGCGACCGTCACCAGCGCAGCGGCGGCGTAGGCAAGCACACCTGCGCAAGCAAAGGCGATGATCAGCGCGCGAAGAAGATGGGCCAGATTTCGCATGGATGTTCCAGTCGGCGGGAGGAAAGGAACCGCGCGAAAATCTCCGCGCGGCCCCTCGAACTCCAGGGTCGGGTTTACTGCCCGGCGAGGCGCTTGCGCATCTCGTCGACGATCTGCTGCGCGTTCTCGACCTGGCCGGAGGTCTGCTTGATGTAAGCGTCCGCCACCGGCTTCAGCGCCTCGCGCCAGCGCTCGCGCTCCTCGTCGCTCAGCGCGGTGATGGTATGCCCGGCCTGTGCGGCTTCCGTGCGGCCGGCCTCGTCCCACTTGTCCCACCAGTCGCCGAACTTGGCCACGAGGGCGTCGCCGGAGGCCTGATCGATGCACTGGCGCACCTTCTCCGGCAGCGAATCGTACTTGCGCTGGTTCATCACGAAGAAGAAGGGAACGGTGTAGCTGCCGGCGTCCAGGTGATATTTGAGCACCTCGTTAAGGCCGTAGGACTTGACCGGATCCCACGGGAAGACCGTGCCGTCGATCACGTTCTTCTGGATATTCTCATAGACCTCGCCCGGCGGCAGGCCCTGAGGCGTGGCGCCCAGCGCCGTCAGCATTTCCGAGACGGCGGGGCTCGGGGTGCGCAGGCGCAGGCCCTTCAGGTCCTCCATCTTCTCGACCTTCTTGTTCGAGGTGTGGATGAGGCCGCCGTTATGGGCGTGCAGCGCAAGGACCTTGAGGCCCTTGTATTCCGGCGCGAAATAATCTGGATACATCTCCCACAGCACCTTGCTGGCCGCGCCCGCGTCACGGGTCATGAAGGGCAGCTCGATCAGAGACGTGCGGGGGAAGCGTCCCCGCGGTATGCCGTGCAGCCCGTGTGCGATGTCGACCACGCCGGCCATCACCTGCTCCTGCTGCTTGGCGACGTTGCCGAGCTGCGTACCGCCCGGGAAGATCTCGAACTTCACGGCCCCGCCGGTGCACTGGGTCACCTGCTCGGTCCACGGCACGATGAAGTCCGTATGAATGCCGTGAACGGGCGGCAGGTAATGGCTGAGCTTCAGCGTCGTCTGCGCGGCAGCCGTGCCGGCCATGAGCAGCGTCGTCGCAGCGAAAGCTGCCAGCGTCGTGGTCGATTTCATTCTTCTTCCTCCCTGGGACTTTCCGCGATTTAGCGGAATTGGGTTGCAGATTCCAACAGGATTGTTGGCTTGGAACAAGGCTCCCGGCAGCTCCCTACAGCGCCACCACGATCTTGCCGCGCCTGGCGCGTGAGCAGCAGGCCATCATGCGGCGGTTTTCCTCCCGCTCGGACTGGGTCAGCACCTTGTCGCGATGATCGACCTCGCCGTCGATCAGCTTGACCTCGCAGGTGCCGCACAGCCCTTCCTCGCAATCGCTGGGCACGTCGACCCCAACGGCCCGAAGGGCATGCAGCATCGTCTGGTCCGCCGGGACATGGACCGTCAATCCGGAGTCCTTCAGCTCCACGTCGAAGCCGATCTCCCGGCCGGGGTCGAGGTGGGTGCCGGTGGAGCTGAAATGCTCGACGTGCAGCACGCCCTCCGGCCAATTCCGGGCCATCGCCTGGAGGCTGTTCAGAAGGCGCTCGGGACCGCAGGCATAAACCTGGCGGCCCGGGCGGGGCTCCCCGACCACCGCGTCCAGATCCAGGCGCCGCCCCTCCCGCGAGGCATAGAGGTGCAGGCGCTCGCCATGATCGCGGCGCAGCCGTTCCACGAAGGCCATGGTGGCGGGGGTACGGCCCGCATAATGGATCTCGTAATCCTTGCCGATGGCCTTCAGCCGGTCGGCCATGGCGATGATCGGCGTGATGCCGATGCCACCGGCGATCAGGAGATAGGATTCGGCTCCCTCGTCCAGGCGGAAGTGGTTCTTGGGACCACGAACACGGATCATCGTGCCGGGACGGATCTGCTCGTGAATGAAAGCGGAGCCGCCGCGTCCCTGCAGGTCGCGCAGGACGGCGATCTGAAGACGATTCTTCTCCTCGCGGGCGCCACACAGGGAGTACTTCCGCACATAGTCGCCGACGATCACGTCGAGATGCGCGCCTGCGCTCCAACGCGGCAGTCTGCGCCCGTGCGGATCCTCGAGGGACAGGCGGACGACCCCTTCCGCTTCCATGTGCACCTCGCAGACGCGGAACTGGCGGGCGACATCCTGCTTGGACGGGGCTCCAATGGTGAAGGAGGTGCGCCGGTCGAGAATGCCCGGGTCACGGCGCTCGGGATTCAGGGCCGGATCCCATTGGACCCAGAGATGGTCGGGGCCGCGGAAGGAGGTGTTCGGCAGGAACGTGAAGGTCTGGTCGGGAACCAGCTCCATGTGAGGCAGGCGCTTCGTGAGTTCCTCCAGGAAGATGCGCATTTCCATGCGGGCGAGATTCTTGCCCATGCATTGGTGTGCGCCATAGCCGAAGGTCAGATGGTCGGTGGTGTTGTCGCGGTAGATGTCCAGTTCGTCCGGGTTCTCGAAGTGTCGCCCGTCGTGGTTGGCCGAGGCGCTGACGATCAGAAGCTTGGCCCCCTTGGGAATCTCGACGTCGCCGACCCGCGTATCGGCCATGGCGATCCGACGCCACGCGACCACCGAGCCCGAATACCGCAGGCATTCCTCGACCGTATTCGGGATGAGGGACGGATTCTCGCAGACCTCTTCCCAGACCTCGCGATTTTCCAGCAGCAGGCGGAACATGTTGGCCGAGGCATGCGCCGTGGTCTCGTGCGCCGCGACGATCCCGGCCATCATCATCGAGTGCAGGTAGGAATCGGTGACGACGTCCGGCAGCTCCTTCTGCCGGCGGATGCCGTACTGCATCCAGCCGTGACCCGACGGGTCCTGGCGCATCTTGTCCAGCACCTTGCCGGCATATTGCCAGAACTTGCCCACCATCTCCGCCACGGCCACCTGCTCTTCGGGGGAGGGACGGCCCCAGGTGTTGACCGTATGGGCGATGGAATATTCCCGCAGCGTGTCCATGTCCTCCTCGGGCACGCCGAGGAAGTGCAGCGCCACGGTGAGGGGGATTTCCCACAGCATCTCATCGACGAGATCGGCTTTGCCGCTGTCGATGATGCGGTCCACATACTCGCGCGTCAGCCGCCGGACCATCGGCTCGTGATGCGCCAGTTCCTCCAGCGTGAAGGAATGCATGAGCGCGCGGCGCCGCTCCATATGCGCGGGCTCGTCCTCGTTCACGAGCGTGCGGTTCATCGCGTAGTCGTAGCGTTTCAGGGTATCCTGAGCGGCCTGGGAAACCGGCGTGATCTTTTCCAGCGCGATGGAGGGCGAGAAGGTCTGATTGTCGCGGAAGATCGCCTTCACGTCGTCGTAGCGGCTCACCACCCAATAGCCGAGCTTCGGGCTGTAGAAGACCGGCTCCTGCTCGCGGGACCAGCGCAGGGCCTCCGCCGGATCGACCTGATAGGGGCCTTCGAAAGGATCGAAGGCCGCAGCATTCGCAGAAACGGGGCAGCCCGTCGGTGAGACGGCGGCAGCCTTCCGGCCGCTGCCGAAGGGGCAGAGCGCGCCCCGTGATCCTGCCAGACCCGCGGCTTCCGGATTTTCAGCGCCAGGATCCACCGTGCCGATGCTGCGATCGTGAGTCATCCCGAGATCTCCTGCGGTGAGGCTCAAACTTGCAATTTACTAATATCGCACAATAATGTGCGCAGAGAGAGCATACAGGCTGTTGTTCCGACGGACAAGAGTCGGTGAAATGGGGACTGCGTCTTCGAGGGAAGGACAGATGAAGAACAACGACACGGCGGGGGATGGGCCTGCCGGGCCCGCGCGGCCGAAGGCGGGGAGGGCAGCCGCGAAGACAAACCTCCTGCAGACCCTCGATCGCGGCATCCAGGCGCTGCAGATCATCGCCCAGCACGCGAACGGGATCACGATCGCCGATCTGGCGTCCCGGCTCGACATCCACCGGGCCATCGTCTACCGCCTCATAGCGACGCTCGAGGCTCATTCCCTCGTGTCGCGCACGGCGGAGGGATTGATCTATCTGGGCGGAGGCATCCTGGTTCTGGCCTCCCGTTTCGAGCCGCAGCTGCGCTCCGTCGCCCAGCCCATGCTGCACGATCTGGCGAAGGAAACGCGGGCCACCGCCTTCATCTCCCAGGCCCAGGGGGACGAGTGCGTGGTGATCATGGTGGCCGAGCCGGAGGAGGGGCTGCTGCGTGTCGGCTACCGGGTGGGCAGCCGCCATCCCTTAACGCTCGGGGCAGCGGGCATTGCCATCCTGGCGGGCCGGCCTGAGCAGGCCGGAGAACCGGAGGCGGTCCGCCAAGCGCGGCGGGACGGCTTCAGCCTTACGCGGGGGCAGCTCCAGCGCGGTGCCGTGGGCGTCGCCAGCCCTCTTCATTCATCCGGCCAGCTTCACAGGGCGTTCGGCGCGTGCATCGGCGTCGTGGCCATGGACGATCTGGACACCCAAACCGCCATTGCCGCCGTCAAGGCCGCCGCGCAGAGGCTTTCCGCATTGATGCAATCCTGATGCCCGCGGGGGCCTGCGGGAAATCGCGCGGCCCGAGACCGGGCTTTTGACAGAGGCGCTCCCGGGGCCCCTTCATCAGGGCCGACGCGGCGGCGCTCCGCCTGCCGACTGGACGGACAGGGCGCCCGACTCGATTCCGGCCGCGAGGCTTCCTTCGAGATCCGAAGTCCTGAGCCAGGAATGGAGAAAGCCGGCGTTGAAGGCATCCCCCGCTCCTGTCGTGTCGACCACGTTGACGGGGATCGCCTCGGCAGAAGCGCAGCTTGCTCCCCACGAGGCCATCGCGCCGCATTCGCCGCGCTTGAGCACGACCAGGGGAAATCTCTCTCTCAGGCTGCGAAGGATCTCCGCCGCCGAGCTTTCGCCGGTCAGCGCCTTTCCCTCCTCGACATTGGGGAGAAAGACATCGACGCCTGCGCAGATGTCGAAGAAGTCCCCGTCCCGGCGGATCAGGTGATCGTCCCAGCTCGGGTCGAGTGAAACCGTCAGGCCCAGGCTTCGCGCGAGGGCGATCACGTCCGGATTGTCCTTGAGCGTAGCAAATTCCGCGATGTGCAGATGAGCGACATCACGCGCCGAGAGTGCCTGCTCCAAGGTGGATGGCCGGGAGCCGCCCGCGCGCCGGGACACGAAGGCTCTTTCTCCGTCCTTGACCAGGGCGACCGTCGGCTGGGGGCCGGCATCGCCCGACCGTTCGATGAAGGACAGGTCGATCCCGCTGGCCTCAAGCTCCGGATCGAGACCCCGCGACAGGGGATCTGTTCCCAGGCGGGTGAGGAGCGCGGCCGGGCGGCCGAGAGAGACCAGATGGGCCGCCGTGATATAGGCGCCGCCGCCGGCCGCGATCGCCACGTCCTGCGCAAATCTCTCCTGGCCGAGCACCGGCATCTCATGCAGGCCCGTGAAGATGATGTCGCAATAGATCCGCCCAAGGCACACGATCTTGCTGCGGTCGGAAGGCCTTCCGCTCATTGGACTGCCAGCGCTTTCTCTGTGATCCTGTCGAAGTAATAGAGCCTCTCCGCCGGGGCATGGAGGGTCAGATGCTCGCCGATCCGCGGAATCTGGCGGCCGGGTATGGAGCCGATCACGGTCTGTCCTGCGCTCTCAACATGCACGAGCGTTTCAGAGCCCAGGGTTTCCACGACGGCAACCGTGCCCGACACGGTCAGGCCCTGCGCGTCGGAGGCAGTCGGAACGAGATCCTGCGGGCGGGCCCCGACCAGGATGTCGGACGTGGTTGCCGAGGAATACGGGACCCGAACCGAACCGCCGGTCGACAGATCCGCTCCGCCGTCCCGCAGCGAGGCCGGCAGCAGGTTCATGGTCGGGCTGCCGATGAAGCGCGCGGTAAAGACGTCCACCGGCTTGTCGTAAAGCTCCAGCGGCGTGCCGACCTGGAGAATCCGGCCGTCGCGCATCACCACGATCCTGTCGGCCATGGTCATGGCCTCGACCTGATCGTGGGTGACGAAGACCGAAGTGGTGCCGAGCCGGTGATGAAGCCGTTTGATCTCGATGCGCATCTGCGTGCGCAGCTGAGCGTCGAGATTGGAGAGGGGCTCATCGAACAGGAACGCGGCCGGATCGCGGACCATCGCCCGTCCGATGGCGACGCGCTGGCGCTGGCCGCCCGAAAGGGCCGAGGGGCGGCGCTCCAGAAGCTGGGACAGGCCGAGCGTCTCCGCGACTTGCTCGACGCGCCGACGCTTCTCGCCCTTCGACAGGTTGGAGCGATAGAGGCCGAAGGCGATGTTGTCGGCCACGCTCATGTGCGGATAGATGGCATAGTTCTGGAACACCATGGCGATGTTCCGATCCTTCGGCTGAAGATCGTTGACGATGCGCCCGCCGATCCGGATCGCGCCGCCGCTGATTTCCTCGAGCCCTGCGATCATCCGCAGCGTCGTCGACTTGCCGCATCCCGACGGGCCGACCAGAACGACGAATTCGCCATCCCGGATCGACAGGTCGATCCCATGGACGACCGTCGTCTGCCCATAGCGCTTGACGAGGCGATCGATTTCGATGGTCGCCATTAGCGATCTCCAAGAAGTAGGGTGAAACGGGCCTGAAGATCCTGGGCGGATGCGTCCTCCCGCTCCCGGGCGTCCCGCATCCGTTCGCGGACGCTCGCGATGTCGTCCCTGTATCCGGCAATCGCCTGGGCCAACGCCCCCGGTGCCGGACCGCCGAAACGGTCGCGGACCGCCACGAAATTCTCCGGCGAGACGATTTCGGCGAACTCCGCCCGGTCGATCCCGGTCCGGCGCTTCGTGCAGCCTTCGAAGGCCTTCTGGAAGGCCTCGTAGCCGTCGGCCGCGATGTCTCCTCCGGCGGCGACGACGGAGCGGGACACCTCCGCGGCGATCTCATGCGCCTCGCGGAAGGACAATCCCTCCCGGCGCACGAGGCTGTCGGCGAGTTCGGTGACCGTGATGCAGCTGCGGCGGATGTTCTCCCGGACCCTGTCCGGATTGATGCTCAGAGCCGGAACAAGGGCCGCGAGCAGGTCGAGCACGCGCCCGCCGCTCTCGAAGGCGCCATAGCCGAAGCCCTGGCTTTCGCCCTCGCTGTCGTTCATGTCCGTGAAGGGCGTGTTGTGCATGATCGTGAGCATGGCCTGCGCGCGCCCGACGGTCTGCGACGCCAGGTGCCGCATGTGCTCGATGGGAACGGGATTGCGCTTCTGCGGCATGATCGAGCTGATCTGCACGAAGGCGTTGGGCACGTAGACCTGGCCGACCTCGAAGCTCGTCCAGAACTGCAGGTCCTGAACGAACCGGCCGAGATGCAGGAAGATCAGCTCGATGGCCGAATAGGTCGAGGTGATGTAGTCGATGGATGCGATGCATCCATAGGAGTTCTGCAAGGGCCGGCTGAAGCCGAGAAGGCGGGCCATCATTTCCCGGTCGATGGGAAAGCCGCTCGTGGTGATGGCGGCGGCCCCCATGGGGCTGCGATCGACGATGTCCCGGGCCGCCTCCAGCCGGGCGATGTCGCGCAGCAGGGTCTCCAGTACCGCCGACAGGTAATGGCCGAAGACGGTCGGCTGTGCCGGCTGACCATGGGTGTAGGCGACGATGAGCGTCGCGCTTTCGCGCTCCGCGACCGATGCCAGCGTCTCGGCCAGGCGCACCAGGCGCTCCAGCAGCAGATCGATCCGCGCCTTGAGACCGAGCTTGAACAGGGTGTGATCGATATCGTTGCGGGATCGCGCCGTGTGAAGGCGCCCCGCGAGATCCGGCCCCAGACGGGCGCGGAGCTCCTTCTCGATCAGGAAGAAGAAGTCCTCGACCTCGCCCGTATAGGCGAGGGTGCCGACGTCGACGTCGCGGTCGATGGCCTCGAGGGCCCGGGCGATGGGCCGGGCCTGCTCGATGGTCAGGATGCCGGTCTCGTGGAGCATCACGAGGTGAGCCCGGTCGATGAGACGAAAGCCCTCGACGTGGTGATCCTTGGCTCCGTCGAAGAGCGGGCGGAGCACGGTCTCCTTGTAGACCGGATCCGGGAACACGGAGGTGTCTTGGAAGGTGCCTGCAGTCATCGGCTTCAGCCTTTGAGTCCGGCCAGCATCACGCCTCGGACGATGTAGCGTTGAAGGAACAGGAAGATGATGAGGGTCGGGAGCGTCGCGATGCTCGCGCCCGTCATGATCTTCTCCCACTGGATCGATTGCTCGACCGCGAAACTGGAGAGTCCGACGGGCAGCGTGTAGAGATCGGCGCTCGTGGTCACGATGAGCGGCCAGAAGAAGGCCGTCCAGTTGCCGAGAAAGGTGAAGATCGCGAGCGCCGACAGGGCGGGCGTCACCAGCGGCATGGCGATCTTCCACCAGATGGTGAACTCGTTGAGCCCGTCGATCCGCGCGGCCTCCAGGAAGTCGTTCGGCACGCCTTCGAAGAACTGCTTCATCAGAAAGGTCCCGAAGGCCGTCATCATGCCCGGGAACATGATGCCCCAGTAGCTGTCGAGCCAGCCGAACTGGCTGGCCATGAGGTACCATGGCAGAACCAGCATCTCCGTCGGGATCATCAGGGTGGACAGGATTGCGATGAAGACGATGTACCGGCCCCGGAACCGGAATTTCGCCAGCGTGTAGCCGACGAGACTGTCGAAGAAGACGTTCGAGAGCGTGACGATGACCGCCACGATCATCGAGTTGAAGAACCAGCGCGTGAAGCGCCCGTCCCCCAGGATCTCGATGTAGTTGTCGAGCGTCGGCGCTTCCGGGATCACGCGCAGGTCGTAGACCTGCGAGGCGTCCTTGAGGGACGTCGAGAGCATGAACAGGAGGGGCGTCACCATGATGACGCCGCCGATGAACAGGAGCGTCCACGCGACGATCCGGCCGGGCCTGATCCGCGGCATGGGCAGGCCCTGGGGAGATGCGGCACTTGTCATCAGCGGTCTCTCATGAGGCGCAGTTGGACGAGGGAGATGACGAGCAGGATCAGGAACAGGACGACCGTCTGAGCCGCCGCGTATCCCATCTCGTAGGAGCTGAACGCCGTCTGATAGATCATCAGCACGAGGGGCTTGGTCGAGTTCAGGGGGCCGCCGGGATCGTTCGTGTTGATGTTGTAGACCTGGTCGAAGATGCGCAGGAAGCCGATCGACGAGAACACGACCAGGAAGACCAGGGTCGGCTTGAGCAGCGGGAGGGTGATCCTGCGGAGGATCGCGCCCTCCGAGAGGCCGTCGATGCGCGCGGCTTCGTAATAGGTGACGGGAATCGCCCTCAGGCCCGCAAGGAAGATGATGATCTGGAAGCCGAGGCCCGCCCAGACCGCAGGGGCCAGCACGGCCGGCAGCGCCTGCGAGGTCGAGCGGAGGAACGGCTGCTGGGGAATGCCGAAGCTCGAAAGGATGTCGTTGATCACGCCGATGGGAACCGGCTGGTAGAACCAGCGCCAGACCCATGCCATGGCTGCCGCCGTCGTCAGAAACGGCAGGAAATACAGCGCCCGGATGAACGAGTGCATGAACCGCACCCGGTCGAGGTAATAGGCCACGACGAACGAGATCAGCAGGCTGATCGGCGTGCCCAGGATCAGGTACATGAAGGTGTTGCGGAACACCTGCCAGAAGAGGGGATCCGCAACCAGCCGCCTGTAGTTCTCCAGCCCGACGAAAGAGGCCGGCCGCGTGATGCTCCAGTCCGTGGCCGACAGGTAGAAAGCCTGGAAGGTCGGCCAGAAGCGGATCACCGCATAGAAGATCAGCGGAACCGCGAGGAAGCCCCACGCCCATATCACGTGTTTCTGGCCGAGGCTCATCCTCGACCAGAGGCCGCCTGGGGCGGCCTCCCGATCTGCGACAACGGACATCGTTCGATCCTCGCGGACTTCGTCTCAGCGCATGGCGCGGTCGATGATTGCCTGTTCGTCCTCGGCCGCCTTGGCGAGCGAGGCCTTCGGATCCTCGCCGCCGATCAGGACGCGGTTGACCATGTCCATGGCCGCCTGCCGCTGGGCCGCCTCGTCCTTGAACAGGGTCGTATGGGCATATTCGAGCCCCTTGAGGAACGGGCCGTAGACCGGGTGAGCCACGTTCTCGGGAGTGAGAGCCGCCGTGCGGCGGGCCGGCAGTTCGCCGACGACCTCCATCCAGATCTTCATGGCCTCGGGCGAGGAGACGTAGGCCAGGAATTTCTCGGCGGCCGCGAGCTTCTCGCCCTCGGCCTTCATGGTGATCGCGTTGGCGAAGTAGCTGGCGTAGTTGCTGCGCACGCCCTGGTCATTGGCGGGAAGCTCGGTCACGCCCCATTCGAAGCCCTTGATCGTGTTGAAGGAGCCCAGGCGGAAGGTGCCGTCGATGGTCATGGCGGCAAGGCCCGCCCGGAAGGCGGCCTGTCCTTCGTCCATGAAGCCGACCTGGCCGACCTTATGCTTCTTCTGGAGATCCGTGTAGAAGGTCAGGGCCTTCAGGCCGGCCTCGTCGTTGTAGGTGACCTTGGTGTCGTTATCCGTGTAGGGAGCGCCGCCGAACTGACGGACCAGCACCTCGCGCCACCAGTGATGATCCTGTCCGGCCATGTCGAGCGTCAGGCCGGCGGAGACGATGTTGCCGCTGCCGTCGCGCTTGGTGGTCTTCTCGGCGGCGGCAACGAGCTCGTCGAGCGTCTTGGGCGGATTGTCGGGGTCGAGACCGGCGTCCTTGAAGGCCTTCTTGTTGTAGAACAGCGCCAGCGAGCGCACGGCCGTCGGCAGGCCGTAATAGTCGTTCCCACGCTTCATCGCGCTCACGATCGGGAAGAAGTCGCGTTCGATATCGGCTGCCGGGAACGCTTCCGCACGCAGGGGGCGGATCATCTTGCCGGCGATGAAGTTGTCGGTCCATCCGTAGAAGAGCTGCACCACGTCCGGCCCCTGGCCGGCCAGAATCGCGGCGGCGACCTTCGTCTGATAATCGGCATAGGGGAAGGTGGTCTGCTTGACCTTGATGTCCGGGTTCGCCTCCTGGAACTTGGCGATGAGCTGGTTCATCGCTTTGACGCGCGTGTCGAACACGTACTGCCAATACTCGATCTCGACGGCCTTGGCGCCGGATGCGGCCAGGGTGGCGAAGCCCAAGGCGACGCTCGCGAACAGATGATGAAAACGCATATCCCTCTCCCTTATTGCGCGGCGCGCGGCGCCGACTTCTGGCTGGTGCCGGTCCAGGACCGTTCCGGCGCTCAGGGTCGTCCAGCGCCGGCGATGTGTCAATAACATAATTCACTTGAGTTATTCTTTTTACCGCGCCATCGTTACGCAATGGAGTGCCGGAGATGCCGCGAAAATCCAAAGCCGGGACGTCATCGACGATCGGAAGCAATCCGGAGCGCAACCGCTCTCACAATCGCCGGGTGGTGCTTGACGTCGTGCGTCAGCTCGGCCCCGTCGGGCGGATGGAGATCTCGCGCCATGCGCACCTGAGCACCCAGGCCGTCTCGAACATCGTCGACGACCTCGTCGCGGACGGCCTGCTCATCAAGACCGGGCGCCTCCGGGCAGGCCGCGGCCTCCCGCCGATCCAGTTCGCCGTCAATCCCGACGGCGGCATGACCGCAGGCCTCGAGATCGCCGCGGAGCACATCTCCACCCTTCTGGTGGATGTCGGCGGTCGCGTTCGCGCCCAGCGGACCCTGCCGATCCGGCGGAACGATCCCGACGCGGTGCTCCCCATCGTCAAGGCCGAGATCGAGGCGGCTCAGGCGCAGTTGAAGCCCCCTGTCCCGCAGCTTCTCGGAGTCGGCGTCGTCATGCCGGGCCCGTTCAATGTCGAGGGCATGACGTCCGTCGGCCCGACGACCCTGTCGGGTTGGCTGGATTTCGACGCCGTGGCCCATATCGGTCAGGTGCTGGGCTCGCCCATCACCCTCGAGAACGACGCCACCGCCGCAGCGGTCGGCGAGCGTCTTCACGGAGCCGCCAAGGACCTGAAGAATTTCTGCCTGATCTTCTTCGGGCAGGGGCTGGGTCTGGGGATCATGATCGACGGCCGCCCGTACCGGGGGGCCAACGGCAATGCGGGCGAGATCGGGCATGTGCTGGTCGAGAAGGGCGGGCGTCTCTGCTCGTGCGGCCAGCACGGATGCCTCGAGGCCTATGCGTCGATCTACGCCCTGACCGGAAGGCTGGAAGCGGCCGGGATCCAGGGGATCGACTATGCGCGGCTGGAGCAGCTGCATCGTGAGGGGCATCCTGTCGTCGGGGCCTGGATCCAAGAGGCCGCCGGTTATCTCGCGCCTCAGATCGCCATGCTCGAAAACCTCTTCGATCCGGAGGCGGTCGTGATCGGCGGCGCCCTTCCGCCGAGCCTCCTGGAGGATCTCGTCCAGGCCATGCAGCCGCTTCCCCTCTCGGTCGCGCGCCACAGGAACCGGAACGAAGCGCGCCTGATCCACGGGCGGACAGGCCGGTTCACGGCCGCCCTCGGCGCGGCCGCCCTGCCGCTTCTGGAAACGATGACGCCCCGGCTCGATACAGCCCAGGCGACTCACCGGGAACAATCGAACGAGGAGATCTCTCGTGCTGGGTCACCATGATCGTCTCGCCCGCGCTGTCCATCGGCCGGCCCTTGTCCGCCTGCATCGCGCCTTGAGCCGATTACGGTCCGCGCTCACGGTGATGAATACCGGGGCGCATCCGGACGACGAGATCAACGACATGCTGTCGGCCTTCAGGTTCGCTTACGGCATGCGCATCGTCGTGGCCTGTTCGACGAGGGGAGAGGGCGGTCAGAATGCCCTCGGGCCGGAGCGGGGAGGTGCTCTCGGCGTGCTGAGAACCGCCGAAATGGAGGAGGCCGCCCGCCGGATGGATGCCGACGTGGCATGGCTCGGCCACGGGCCGGACGATCCGGTGCATGATTTCGGCTTCTCCAAGAACGGCGACGATACGCTCCGGCGGTGGGGCGAGGAGCGCATCGTCGAGCGGCTCGTCCGGGCTTACCGGCGGTACCGGCCGGACATCGTCATCCCGACCTTCCTGGACGTGCCGGGGCAGCACGGCCACCACCGGGCGATGACCCGGGCGGCCGAAACGGCATGGGCTCTGGCGGCGGATCCTTCGGCCTTTCCGGAACATGCGGAGCTGGGCCTGGAGCCCTGGCAGGCCTGCAAGTTCTATCTCCCGGCATGGTCGGGGGCGGGCTATGCGTACGACGATGAGGCGCCGCCACCGCCCGCGACGCTCAGCATCCAGGTTGCCGGAGGCGATGAGGTCACCGGTTTGGCGTACGGGCAGCTCGGCGAATGGTCCCGGGCCGCGCATGCCTCCCAGGGCATGGGCGTGTGGCGCGACGACCCGGTCGATCAGTGGGGCCTCCACCTGAAGCTCCGGGCGGGCGGTCCACTGGGACCAGAGAGCGACATTCGCGATCACCTGCCCGCAAGTCTCGCAGACCTTGCCGCCGCGCCGGGCCTGGCGCCGGCGGCGGCCGCTGCCCTGCGGGAGGCCCAGGAGCACATCGACAAGGCCGTCGGCGCCTTCCCGGATCGCAGGCGGATCGGCGGAGCGCTCGGTCGGGCGGCGCACCTGATCGAAACGGTCAAGAAGAGCCTGAGCCGGGAGATCGCCGGCCGCATGGGCCATCGCCTCGACCGCAAATTGCGGGAGATCGATGCCGTCCTGTTCGAGGTCCATGCGCATGCGGCGCGGGCGGTCTTCAAGGGCCCGTGCCATCCGGGGGCTCGGATCGGCCTCGACATCCGCATCGACGCGCCGGATCTCGCGAATCTGAGGGTCTCACCCCGTCTTCCTGACGGAATGGAAGCGGTCGAGACGGCCGGAGAACCCGGGCATGTCGAATATGCGATCGCGGTTCCGGCATCGGCGTCCCATACGGGCAATTATTCCGAGGCCTTCGATCCCATGGGCGGCAATGGGGACGCGGGGGTTGTGGTCTCGGGCGAGGTGGGGGGACGCACCATCAGGGTCGATCTGGATCCCGAGGAGCCTCTGACGATCGGCCCGTCGCGATCCTTGTCTCTCGATCCGGACATGGCGGTCGTCAGGACCGGAAGCGGTCCATCCCGTCTCCGGGTCCAGGCCATCGGGGCCTGTCCGGCGGAATGGCGTGCGCCGGACGGCTGGACCGTGCGAAGAGAGGGCGGCGACTGGATCGTCGATCCGCCGCAGCGGGCGAGCCCCGGGATCGCGAGGCTCGTCCCTGTCGTGGACGGCAGGCCGGCGAGCCGGGTCCAGGCCGTTGCCTATCCCCACATCCGTCCAACGCGGCTCATTGCGCCGGCGGAGCTCAAGGTTCTGACGCTCGACGTCGCCCTCCCGGCCGACGCCCGCATCGGCTATGCGGGAGGCGGAAGCGACAATGTCGGCGCTCATCTGCGCCGCCTCGGTCTCGATGTGACGGATCTCACGGAGGCCGATCTGACGGCGGGCTCCCTGTCGGAGCTGACGACTATCGTGGTCGGCATCTTCGCGTTCGGGCTCCGGCGGGACCTCCGGGACGCGAGCGGGCGACTTCGCCGCTTCGTGGAGGAGGGCGGGCACCTGGTGACGCTCTACCACCGTCCGACCGACGGTTGGGATCCGGATCATACGCCGCCCCGCCGCCTCGTCATCGGTTCGCCGTCCCTCCGGTGGCGCGTGACCGATCCGTCCGCTCCGGTGACGGTGCTGAAGCCGGAGGATCCCCTGCTGACCTATCCGAACCGGATCGGGGCGGAGGACTGGGAGGGCTGGGACAAGGAGAGGGGGCTCTATTTCGCGGCGGAATACGACTCGTCCTATGAGGAGCTCCTGGCCTTGCGCGATCCGGGAGAAAGCCCTCTCAAGGGCTCGCTCGTTTCGGCCCGCATCGGACGGGGGCGCCATACCCATGTGGCGCTCGTGCTGCACCATCAGCTGGACAAGCTGGTTCCCGGCGCCTTCCGCCTGCTGGCGAATCTGGTTCAACCTGCGTGACGGCCCGCGAGAGGACATGGCGGCCCCATCCGAAACCGACCCACCTCCGCCGCCGATCCCGCTCTGGCGGAGCGCGGGCTGGCTGCTGCTCGACATGGCGCTGGTCACGACCATGCAGGCCATCGTCAAGGCCGAAGGCGAAACCTATCCCGCCGTCCAGCTCGTCTTCCTGCGCTCGATCGTCGGGCTGGCGTCGGTCGCGCCGCTGGTGTGGCGTCATCGCGCGAAACTGACCAACCTGTCGAACATCCGCGGCCATCTCACGCGGGTCGGGTTCAACTCCATCGCGCTGACCTTCAACTTCGCGGCTTTCGCGGCGCTGCCCCTCGCGCTGGTGACCGCGATCGGCTTCACCCGACCGCTCGTGCTCCTGGTGATGGCGGCCCTCATGCTCGGGGAGAGCGTCAGCAGGACGCGCTATGTCTTCACGGCGATCGGTTTCATCGGGGTCGTCGTCATGGTCCGGCCGGACGCGATCCCCTGGAACATGGGGCTGGCTGCGGCTTTCGGATCCGTGTTCTTCGGGTCGCTCGCGGTCATCCAGACGAGGCGCCTCGCCGGTGAGGACACCGTGGTGCTCATGCTCTTCTACACGGTCGGCCTGAGCGTGCTGACGGCCATCCCGGCCGCCGTCGTGTGGGTGCCGGTTCCCTGGAGCGAGGCGCCGAACGTCATTCTGGTCGGCGTGCTGGCGCAGCTGGGGCAATATTGCTGGCTCCAGGCCTACCAGAAGCAGGAGGCGCGGCTTCTGGCCCCGATCGGGTACCTGTCGATCGTCTTCTCGGGATTGGCGGGCTGGGTCTTCTTCGGCGAGATCCCATCGCCGGCCTTGTGCCTCGGCGCGGCCATCGTGGTCCTGGCCACGGTCCTGGCGACGCCGGCCGA
Organism: Microvirga sp.; assembly: GCA_031181145.1. Classification (GTDB taxonomy): domain Bacteria; phylum Pseudomonadota; class Alphaproteobacteria; order Rhizobiales; family Beijerinckiaceae; genus Microvirga. Next base: position 117,792 of record JAPSLB010000001.1, on the reverse strand, counting down.
GCGCTGGCTCCAAAACAAGAGGGCGTCGCGCCCAGGATGAGCGCCCGGCTCCTTGCCGGCGCGAAGCGCAATGGCGTATACGGCCTGGCCCGCTCACGGTCAGATTCAATGCGAGGACAGCCAGCCATGAGACACGTCATCGAGGTTCCGGTCATATCGGAGGCCATCCGCAGGCTCGGGGCGCCGACCTCTGCGATCGTGCGCATCGGCGATCTCCTCTTCACCTGCGGGATGCCGCCGATCGATGCCGTGTCCGGCGAGATCGTGACGGGCTCCATCGAGGCGCAGACGCGCGCCTCGCTCAATGCCCTCAAGATCGCCCTGGAGCACGCCGGCTCGTCGCTCGCCGACGTCGTCAAGGCGACGGTCTACGTGACCGATCCCGCCGTGATGGGCGACGTCAATGCGGTCTACAGGGAGTTCTTCGGCGACGAGTGGCCCGCCAGGACATCGGCCGCGATCAGGCCCTGGACGCTGCCGTTCGACATCGAGATCGAGTGCGTCGCCGCTGCCCGGTGAACGGCTCCTGGGGAAGCGATCGCCGCCGGCCGGGCCGACCCGTCGTTCGGCCCCGGCCACGACGCCGTCCTCCCTGCGCAGCCGTGGGCAGAAGGCGCCCGCGGCTCAGGACAGGAGCCCCGGAAGGAAAAGGACGACCTGCGGGACGAAGAGCACCAGCAGCATGACCGCGATCATGACGCCGATGAAGGCCGCGAGATAGCCGAAGGAGGCCGACATCGGGATTCCCCCGACCCGGCAGGCGGCCATCAGGTCGATGCCCAGCGGAGGCGTGTTGGCGCCGATGGCGAGATTGAGCGTCAGCAGGATGCCGAAATAGACCGGATCGATGTGGTAGTGCCTCATGATCGGCAGGAACACCGGCGCGAGGATCAGGATGATCGCGATCGTTTCCATGAAGGTGCCGAGAATCAGCACGATCAGCATCATCAGCAGGAGCGCGACGGTGGTGCTGTCGGTGAAGGCGCTGATGAACTCCACCATGTGCTGAGGGACCTGCTCGGCGGACAGGATCCAGCCGAAGAGGCTCGCGGTCGCGATCACGAACAGAATGCCGCCGGTCGCTTCCGTCGTCTGTTTCACCTGTTCGACGATGATGCGCCACGTGAGGGCACGGTAGATCAGGCCGCCGACCACCAGGGCATAGGCGACCGCGACGCCGGCAGCCTCCGTGGGAGTGAAGAAACCGCCCCTGATCCCGCCGACGATGATGACGGGCGCCAGGAGCGCGAGCCAGGCGCTTCCGAAAGCCTGCCTCAGCTCCGTCCATGAGAATGCATTGCCGCCCCGCCAGTCGTTCTTCCTGGCGATGATGTAGGCGACGATCATGAGGCCGATTCCGCACAGAACGCCCGGCACGATGCCCGCCACGAAGAGCTGGCCGATGGATGTGTTCGTCGCCGTCCCGTAAACGATCATGACGATGCTGGGCGGAATGACGGTTCCCAGCGATCCGGCGCAGCCGAGGAGGGCGCAGGAAAATCCCTGGTCGTAGCCACGCTCCCGCATGGCCGGAAGCATCATGGTGCCGATCGCCACCACATCCGCCACGCCGGACCCCGACAGCGCTCCGAACAGCATCGCCCCCATGACGGTGACGAGGGCCAGGCCTCCCGTGGTGCGGCCGACCAGGGCGCTGCAGAGGCGGACGATCCGGGGCGTCAGATCCCCGTGGAGGAGCAGCAATCCGGCGAGGAGGAACAGGGGAATCGCCAGCAGCGTGAACGAGTCGATGCCGGCCACCATCCGCTGGGCCACGACGATGAGAGGGGCGAGGTCCGAGAAGACGAGATAGCCGACGGATGCGAGACCCAGCGCGACGGCGATCGGGACGTCGATGGCGACGAGAACGGCGAATAAGCCGAGGAGGAGAATAAGGCCGTTCATGAGATCAGCGTTTCAGAAGAGCGATGAGCGCGACGATGCAGGAGAGGGCCGCGCACAGAGGCAGGGCGAGATATGTCCAGGCCACCGGAATCTGCAGGGCCGTCGACAGCGAGGACCATGTGCGCGACGTCAGGTCCCAGCCGGTCCAAGCGACGATCGCCATGAAGCCGATCGTGCAGAGATCCGCGACCGCCGAGAGAACGGTTCTTGCGCGCTCGTTGCGGACGATCAGCGGCATGACGCCCGCCGTCAGGTGCGAGCGGCAGGCCGTGGAGACGGCAATGCCGAGGAACGTCACCCAGATGAGGAGAAGACGCGGCACCTCCTCCGCCCAATAGGGCGTACGGTTGAGGAGGAAACGCAGAGCGACCGTGTAGATGACCGCCGCGGAGAAAACGGCGACGCCGATCGAGCCGGTCACAAGCGTGACCTGCTTGATGAATTCCTCCAGGCGGGAAAGCCTACCGCTTGAGTCCGATTGGGCCATGTCTGCCTCCAGGCAAAGCAGGGTGAGCATTCGCCACGACGGTTCGAGACGGCAACGCGCTCGTTGGCGTCGGGCGTCGCCGCGGGCGCGACGAAGCATCCGCTCCGCGCGGCAGGCGAAAAGATCGCCCGCCGCCGGAAGTCGGGGAGAGAGAGACCCTGAGACGACCCCGGATGGATGAACGGCTTCGTCTCAGCGCCGGGCGAGCGTTACTGGCGGTATTTGTTCAGCAGGGCCATGAACTCGGGGCCGTAGATGGCCTCCTGCGACTTCCAGACCGGCTGGACGGCGGCGGCGAAAGGTGCCGTGTCGACCTCATTGATGGTCATGCCCTTTTCCTCGAGCTTCTTGATGAAGTCGGCATCCGATTCCGCGATCATCCTGCGCTGCTCGTCGCGCCATTTCGCGGCGGCGGCCTTCACGATCTTCTGGTCGTCCTCCCCGATGCGGTCCCAGACGGACTTGGAGACGACGAGGCATGCCGCGCCCCACACGTGGCCGGTGAGGGACAGATATTTCTGAACCTCGAAGAACGACGACCCGTAGATGATCGAGAGCGGGTTCTCCTGCGCGTCGAACACGCCCTGCTGCAGGGCGGAGTAGAGTTCGCCGAAAGCGAGAGGGGCAGGCTCGGCGCCGAGGGCGACGAACGTGTCGAGCCGGACCTTGTCCGGCGTCACGCGGATCTTCAGGCCCTTCAGATCCTCGGGCTTGGCGATCGGGTGCTTGCTGTTGGTGATATGGCGATAGCCGTTCTCCCACCAGCTGAGAACGACGATGTTCTTGGCGAGCAGAAGCTTGTCGAGGGCGGCCCCGAGGTCGCCGTCGAAGGCCGCGAAGGCCTTCTCACGCGTCGGCCATGCATAGGGGAGCTCGACGATGCCCATCTTCGGTTCGATCGGCTGGAACGAGCCGCTGCCGATCACGCCCGCCTGAACCGTACCGATCTGCAGCCCTTCGACGACCTCGCGCTCGTTCCCGAGCTGACCGCCGGAGAAAACCTGGATGTTCACGCGTCCCTGCGTCTCGCGGGCAACCTGCTCGGCGAAACCTTTGCTCGCCACGTGCCAGCTGTGGCTGTCCGTCAGCACATGGCCGAGGCGGATCGTGACGGGTTTGGACTGGGCCGTGGCCTCCATGCTGCAGAAGGACATTGAGAGTGCGCTCAGCGCACCGGCCACGAAGTAACGACGTAACATAGGACAACCCTCTGGTTTGCGACCGCTGTTGAGCCTGCTGGAGCGGCATAGCGGACAGCCGATGCTCTTTTAGCCAAATTTCGCTGCGGTGCCATATCGGTCGAACGGAAAGAGCCCGCGGCTCGCATCACTCCACCCGATCGGATCGCCGAGTCCCTGATCGGCGGTCGACCGATGTCCGGCTTCCACACCTTCGCCTTGTGTCGGTTGTGCCGGGCAGGATCAAGCCGTTTTAGCACGAAACACAATGGAGAGAAGCGATGCGCCGGGATATTCCAGAGCACCTGACCGCGCGGCGGGGCGGCGTACGGCGCCAGAGGCAGCCGGAGGCGCAGGATCCCCGGGACCGGAACCTCCAGGCGCCTCTCTTTGGCTCCTCGATTGACCCTGAAGGGGCCGTTCGCCGCTCGACTAGCGCATCGTGCGGAAAAGTGGGCCCGGTTTTCGCTGACGCGGCCCTTCGGGTCCGCTCCAAGCGATGCGCTCATTCAGGAAGGGAGCATTGGACCCAAAAGTGCGAATCCACTTTTCACGTCCGATTCTCTAAGCAATCAAGACAGGATTTTGAGCTGCCGTTAGGACTTTGGGCTACACGACTTCTGTCGGATATACGACAGACAAGGTTCAATCGGCCCGATTACTTTTCTTACCTAAGGGAACTGAGCAGGGGCATAGATGACCGCACAAAGATTGACGATCATCCACGATCACTCATCTCGAGCCGACGATCTGTCCAGCATTCACGAACCGGCCTTCCGAACGGCTCTGATCTGCGACAGCCCCCTGCTCCGCTCGGGCCTCGAGCACATCCTGCAGGGGACGTCGTTCATTCTCGCCGAGGCGGCTTCCGCCGCCGATCCGACCCGGCTTCTGCATCCGGATCCGGAGCCTGCCCTGGTGATCATGGAGGCCAACCGGAGCACCCATGGTGTGCTTCAGGTCGCCAAGCAGATGAAGGAGCGGTTTCCGAACATCAGGATCGTTGCCCTGGCGGACCGGTTCGACCTCGGCTTCGTGCTGACAGGGCACGCGGCGGGCATCAACGGTTTCTGTTTGGCCGCGAGCGCTCCTGAGGTGTTGATCAAGTCGCTCGAACTGGTCATGCTCGGCGAGAGCATGGTGCCCTCCGCACTCCTTCGCTCGGGCGCGCTTGATGCGCTCCTGGATCGAAAGCACTCGCGCCAGGACGACGTCGCAGCGGAATCGGGCCTGTCGGATCTGAAGGCTTGTGGGCTCTCGGCGCGGGAGACGGAAATCCTGGAATGCTTGAGGGAAGGGGCTCCCAACAAGATCATCGCCCGCAAGCTGGAGATCACCGAGGCCACCATCAAGGTTCACGTCAAGGCCATTCTGCGCAAGATCGGGGCGTCCAATCGCACCCAAGCCGCGATGTGGGCCTCTCAGCGCCTGCCGCCGCGAGGCGGAGTGTCCCTGGATGTCTGAGATGTCCCCCATGAACATTGCCGTCGGCGACAAGGTCCGCGTTCATTTTCATCCTCCCGTTCCCATGAAAAGCTACGCCGAGGGAGTGGTGAGCCGGATCGACGAAATGGCTCGGCACGGTCCTCTGATCGTGGTGGATGTGACCCATCAGGTCATCCTCGACCGAGCGTCCCCCATCAGACGCGGGCACCAGGACTACATCCTGTACGAGCGCTGGAACGATTTTCCGGAGCAGATCGAGGTGCTGTCCACGGCAGACCAGGAGCTGGACGGAGCGCTTGCCTCCGATCCACCCGTCCGGGGCGCGATAGGCGAGCCCAACGAGGCGGGAATGGGCGAGTCCGAGAATGCCTCCGAGCGGCTTCAGGTCGAAGTCGAGCGCGACGAGGCGCCCAGGCGCGCCAGCCTGATTGCCGCGATCTTCAGGCGGCAGAGATAGTTGGCCTTGATGGGGCGCCTGGAGCGGCCCGAGCCTCTTGTCGAAGGCTTCACGACATCCGACGGGCGCGAGAGCATTTATCGCGAAGTGGACCCGGCTCTCCGCCGAGAAATGCGGAAAACCAAAGAAAAAGCATGATGTCGGGTTGACGGAAACAGGCCTAATCGCGCGCCCGAAGTTCATCGATCGCCGCGGCAAGATCGGCCCGGTACCGCTGGTGCAGGACGGTAACGACGTTCTCCGCCGAGCGCTTTCCGATCCTGCTGATCAGAAAGCGGCGGAGCCTCTCTTCCTGCGACCGGCAGCTTCGGAGAGCGCTGCCTGCAAGGGTCTCCGCAGTGGTGCGCGATTGAATCCGGCGTCGTACATAGGACGCCGCACAGGCCTGCCAGCGATCATTGAGGGATCCTGCTTCACTGTAAGCCGCGAGCGCATCGAACTCGTCCGCGCTGGCAGGAGTTCCGGTGTGAAAGGATACCACAAGGATAGCGGCGGCAATCCCGCCCAGCCGGCTATATTTCGGAAACCTCGCCGAGGAGCAGTTCCCGCGGGATAGATCCTTGAGTAGTCCCACACCGACAACCATTTCCGTGCCCTTTTCGGCACCATAGTCTCTAAGACAACTTAAGGAAACATTGCGTAATAGAGGTATCTCGGACGTGCTCCGCCTGCGGCCGTGTGTCGGTTGCCGGCATGACGGATACGCATGGATTTCACGCCTGTGCACCGAAGTTATCAGCGAAAGTCTTGTCAAATTGCGCCAAGGCGCATAGGTGGGGCTGAGATCACAGGCATCGAATAGGCTGCACGGATTGCTGCTGATGATCCCGTCAGAACAAATCTTGTTCGCTTCACCTCTGTAAAATCTGGTCCCGTGTAGCCAAGGACAAGAACATTATGAACGAGAGCTCAACGTCTCCGAACTTTATCGAGCTTTCCGCCGACATCGTCTCGGCTTACGTCAGCAACAACTCCGTTCCGGCGAACGAGCTTCCGGCCCTTCTCAGTTCTGTCTATGCGGCCCTGACAAAGAGCATGCAGGGGCAGGGCCAAGAGCCGCAAGTCGAGCTCACGCCTGCCGTTCCGGTGAAGAAGTCCGTGACACCGGATGCGATCATCTGTCTGGAGGATGGGAAGAAGTTCAAGTCGCTCAAGCGCCATCTGCGCACGACCTACGACATGACGCCGGAGCAGTACCGCGCCAAGTGGAACCTGCCGGCCGATTATCCGATGGTGGCCCCGAACTACGCCAAGGCTCGCTCCGAGCTTGCCAAGACCATGGGGCTCGGCCAGCAGCGGAAGAAGGGTCCGGCTCCGGACGCGGCTCCTGCGGCGACCGCCCGCGCCAAGGGCCGCCGCCCGAAGAAAGCTGCCTGATCACTCGTCGCAATGCGGATGGGTCACCGTCGATGAGCCGGAATTCCTCAAACCCGGTGCGGCCCCGCACCGGGTTTCTCAAGACCTGACCCGGTCTCGTGGCGGTTGCGGCCTGAAGCCCGGTCTCCCCGGCAGGCCGGGAGACGCTTTACTTCGCCGGAACAGACTCCCGGGCTCGCGCGGACGCAGCCTTTTGAGCCGCCGACTCGGCCTCGCGCTTCAGCTTTTCGAGCTCCTGCGCGCGCTCGGCTTCAAGCTCCCTCCGGCGATCGGCCTTTGCTGCGTCCTCAGACCCGTATGAACCTCGATAATGGCACATGGCGTGCCTCCGTTCATTCATGACATAAGCCAACGTGATCCAGGTATCGCGGTTCCGGCTCGGCCCCTTTCCCTGATGGCCGAGCAGCCGGATCGTGTGGCTCCCGTTCACGAACCGGCCATCCCCATCCGCATGGCGCAGGGTTCCCGTCCGAATTCCACAAGGCCGCAGGATCGGGAGAGCCGCGCCGCTTCGGTGCGATCGTGCCTTTCGGACAGCCGTTCTCCCGTATTCCTGAAGGATGATTCTTTCCCGCCCCGCACGATCCCGAGCTTGCGCATGGCCGGCGGGTGAGACGGCCGCCACCATTATACCGTATTGTTTACACAGCGTGGGCCGACCGGAAAATATTGCGCCGATTTCCAGCGAGGGTCATCCGAATGAAGCCAGGAACCATTGAAGAGTGGGTTGCATTTGCACAGACTGTTCCCCAGCGCCTCAGGAATGCCTCGGCACATATGAAAAACCGGACGCAGGAGATCGATATGCGCCGCACGCAACCAGCTCGTGCATCCGATATGCCGGCCAACCCGATCTACATCCTGGCGGCGATCACGCTCGGGCTTCCGGCCCTTGCGCTGATCCTGATGGTCGGGATGAATCCCGACATCCAGGAAGGCGTCTTCATGACCCTTCTGGCACTCCTCATCATCGCGGCTTTCGTGGTTGCCGCCATCTTCGAGATCAAGAGGCTCGCGGACGACTCCGGCGCAGATCCGAACCAAGGATGAGACGATACCGGTCCTCGTGACGCCTTCATGCCGCGGGCGGGGCAACCGGCTCGGCGAACGAGGCGCGGAAGCCTCGCGCACCTCTGTCTGACCTTTCCATACGTGCCATGTCCAGGACGCAGCCCTTTTATGAGGCATGTTGCATTGCAAATATGTCGAATGCAGCCGATATGAGCGGTGGCTGATTTCAACGCGGCACCGCTTTTCTTCCTCCCGGCGTTGCCGTATCGGCCGTTCCCTCTGGAAGGTTTTGACTTGATTTGTCGAACCTCAACTTCGCCGGGCCTTTGGCCCGGCTTTTTTCTTTCAACGCGACAGCTTTCAAAGAATCCGTCGTCTCGGAGCGCGGCATAGGCCGGCTCCGGTGCGGATCACCGAGGATGCGCCCTCTCTCGTGGAAGAGATCCGCGGCAAGGTTCCTCGAAGCGCCGGCATAGGCTCCGGTCCGTCCGACCCGCTCGTTCCTCCGCCGCCGGACGAAGCCCGCCGATCACGGCCGGGTCGCATACCCTCTTGACAGCCCAATTTCTATAATAACTATTCGTATAAATAGCACAAATAAACAGCCAGAGGTTCCCATGCTCAACCGCCGTGATCTGCTGAAATCGTCTGCCCTGACCGCGGGCTCGCTGCTCCTGCCCGCGGGCCTCCGCCCGGCCTTCGCGGCCGGCGAGGACATCACCATCGGCGCGCCCCTGCCGATGTCCGGCCCCTTCGCGGCCAACGGCAAGTTCGGCTCCATGGGCACCGCGATGATCGTCGAGGAGGTCGGCCGGATCCTCGACCGCAAGCTCGGCTATATCGAGATCGACACGGAAGGAAAGCCCGCGACGGCGGTGCGCAAGGTCCAGGAGGCGATGGAGCGCGGCGTGACGCTGTTTTCCGGCGGAATCCTGTCGTCCGAAGCCCTCGCCATGGGCAAGGAGGTCGCGAAGGGCAACGGTGTCTTCATCACCACCGCCGGCGCCGACGAGATCACCGGCTCCGAGTGCAACAAGGGGACGTTCCGGTGGAGCGTGCCGACCTTCGGGGCCATCGAGCAGACGGTGCGCCCGCTCATCGAGCAGCTCCCCGATGCGAAGCGGTGGTACACGATCACGCCGCAATACGTCTTCGGCGACGGACTGCTCAATGCCGCGAAAGCGATCTTCAAGGAGAAGGGGATCGAGCACGTGGGCAACAGCTATCACTCGCTCACCGAGAAGGAGTTCAGCGGCTACCTGACCAATGCCATGGCGGCCAAGCCCGACGCGCTCCTCATCCTCAATTTCGGCTCGCAATCCTCCGACACGCTTCGCCAGGCCGTCAGCTTCGGCATGAAGCAGCGCATGACGATCCTGCTCGCCTGGGCCTCGGGCCTCGAACAGTTCGAGACCCTTGGGCCCGACCTGATGGAAGGCGTCTATTTCGGGGCCCAGTACTGGCACGGCATCGACTCGCCGTTCAACCGCGAGCTGGTCGCCAAGGTGCAGGCCAAGCACAAGATGAACCCGAACTACGCCTTCGCCAGCGCCTATCTGACGACGAAGCTCCTGATCGACGCGGCCGCGAAGGCGGGAAGCACGGATGGCCCGGCCGTCGCCAAGGCCATGGAGGGCATGAAATATGCCGGCCTCACCGGCGACGAGGAGATCCGCGCCGCGGACCATCAGGTGATCAAGAACTATTACCTTCTCAAGGGCAAGGCCAAGAGCGCCATGAAGGACAAGGACGACTACGCCGACATCATCAGCTTCGGCAAGTCGTTCCAATCCCCGGAGGAAGCCCTCTGCAAGATGGCCTGACCAGCGCATCGTGCGGAAAAGTGGGCCCGGTTCTTCGCGTTTCACGATGCGCTCTTCATAGAGTGGAGCATCGGATTCGATCCCGGGAGCGGGTCCGCTTTTCACGTCCGATGCTCCAGCGGCGGGGACGGCCGCGTGCCGTCCCGCGCCTTCCCGTCATGATCGGTTCCAACGTCAGGTGCCCGCGTGATCTATCTCTTTCAGCTGGTGAACGGCATCGGCCTGGGAATGCTCTACTTCCTGCTCGCGGTGGGGTTGAGCATCATCTTCGGGCTGCTTCATTTCGTGAATTTCGCCCACGGGGCATTTTACCTCCTCGGCGCCTACCTCGTCTATGACATGACCGAGCGGGGCGTGAACTTCTGGGCGGGGCTCCTCCTGGCGCCGATCATCGTCGCGGGGCTCGCCGCCTTGACGGAGACCGTGCTCCTGCGGCGCATCTATCATCTGCCCCACACGTTCCACATCCTCGTGACCGTCGGGCTCGCCCTGGTGGTGCAGGAACTGGTCATCATCCTGTGGGGACCGGTGGGCGGAAACGTCTCGCCTCCGGACGCGCTCGGCGGCGTCTTCATCCTGGGCGACTTCATCTACCCGCAGTACCGCCTCTTCGTCATCGGCCTCACCCTCGTCCTCGCCATCGGCCTCTGGTGGCTCCTGGAGGGCACGCGGCTCGGCGCGGTGGTGCGCGCGGGCTCGGAATCCACCGACATGGTCTCGCTGCTCGGCATCGACATCGTGCGGGTGAACACGGCCGTCTTCGCCCTCGGCGCGGGCCTCGCGGGCCTCGCCGGAGCCCTCGCGGCGCCGATCCGCGGCGTCGAACCCTTCATGGGCATCGAGGCCCTCGGCATCGCCTTCGTGGTCGTCGTCATCGGCGGCATGGGCAGCTACACCGGCGCTCTCATCGCCGGTCTCCTGGTGGGCATCGTGCAGAGCGTCATGGCGACCCTCTGGCCCGAGGGTGCCCGCCTGATGATCTATCTCGGCATGGGTCTCGTCATTCTGACGATGCCCCGCGGCCTGCTCGGCCGGGCATGAGGGCTGCCGTCATGAACCGCGCTTCCCTTCATTTCCTTCTCGCCGCGCTCGTCGCCGCCGCGCTCCCGCTCTTCATGAGATCGGGCACGCTCGCGTCCGAGGTGCTGATCTTCGCCATGGCGGCGGCCGCGTGCAATCTGCTCCTGGGCTATACGGGCCTCCTGTCCTTCGGCCAGGGAATCTTCTTCGGCCTCGGGAGCTATGCGGTCGGGCTGACCTTGCTGCACACCTCGCTCCCGCTCAGCCTGGCGCTCGCGCTCTCGACCCTCGCGGGAGCCGTCGCCGCCACGGGCGTCGGCTGGCTCTCGATCCGCCGGCAGGGCGTCTACTTCGTCATGCTGACGCTCGCCTTCTCCCAGTTCTTTTACTTCCTCGCCTACACGTTCAAGGACGTGACGGGCGGCGACAACGGCCTGCTCAACATTCCCCGTCCCGCCATCGGACCTTTCACCTTGGGGAATTCCTGGTCCTACTACACCTTCGTGGCGGTGCTCTTCCTGTTCGTCTTCGCGGCCCTGCAACGGGTTGCGAGCTCCACGTTCGGGCGGACCCTGCTCGCGGTCCGCGACAACGAGGAGCGCGCGCGGGCGATCGGCTTTCCCGTGCGGCTCTTCAAGATCACGGCCTTTGCCGTCTCAGGCGCCGTGACCGGGCTGGCCGGAGCGCTCCATGCGCTCCTCATCGGCGTCGCGCCGCTGTCGAGCATCGAATACCACATGAGCGAAAGCATCCTGATCATGACGATCATCGGCGGCACCGGAAACCTGTTCGCCTCCGTGCTGGGCGCCGGGTTCTACGTGATCGTATCGGATCTGCTCTCGTCGATCTGGCCGCGCTGGCTTCTCCTTCTCGGCGGGCTTCTCGTGGTGGTGGCGCTCTTCATGCAGAAGGGCCTGTGGGGACTGCTCGAACGGCTGGTCGAGGCCCTCCGCAGCGGCCGCAAGTCTCCCGTCGAGGCTCCCGTCCGGCCGGAATCCGAGGGGAGGGGCATATGAGCACCCAGGTTCCGATCCTTGCCGCCGAGAACCTCGGCGTCCGCTACGGCAGCTTCGTGGCCCTCTCGGAGGTCACGCTGTCCATACGGCCCAACACCATCCATTCCGTGATCGGCCCGAACGGCGCGGGAAAAACCACCCTGTTCCATGCCCTCACCGGCCGGGTGCGCGCATCGAGCGGGCGGATCTTCCTTAACGGGCGGGACATCACGCATGTCTCCGACGACAAAAGGGTGCCTCTGGGGATCGCGCGCTCCTTCCAGGTGACGAGTCTCTTCCAGAACCTGAGCGTCCGCGAGAACCTGCGCCTGGCGGCTCAGGGGCGCACGCCCCTGCGGGCGCTCGCGCCCTGGCGCGGGGTCGATCCGCGCGGCAGCGCGCTCGCCGTCGCCGACGAGGTCATGGAGCGCCTCGAACTGACCCATGTCTCGGAAAGGGCGGCAGGCGAGCTCTCTCACGGGCAGCAGCGGCGGCTCGAAGTCGGCATGGCGGTCGCCGCGAAGCCGCGGCTGATCCTGCTCGACGAACCGACCTCGGGAATGGGGATCGACGACGTCGAGGCGATGAAGGCCCTGATACGCGATCTGGGGCGCGACCACACGGTGCTCTTCATCGAGCACAACATGGGCATCGTCATGAACATCAGCGACACCGTGACGGTCATGCGCGCGGGGCGCGTGCTGGTGGAGGGACCGCCGGCCCTGGTGCGCGACGACCCGGAAGTGCGGCGTGCCTATCTCGGCAACATGATCACGGGTGACATCGCATGACCTCCGCATTGCTCGAAATCGAGAACGTGCACGGCTATTACGGCAAGAGCCATATCCTTCAGGGCGTGACGCTCGAGGTGCGGGCGGGGGAGGTCGTGACGCTGCTCGGCCGGAACGGCGCGGGGAAGACCTCGACCCTGAAGAGCATCAGCGGCCTGCTCTCGCCGAGCGCCGGGCGCGTGCGCTTCGCCGGAACGGACATCACCGGATGGCGCCCTCACCGGATCGCTCAGCGCGGCCTCGCCCTCGTGCCCGAACATCGCGGCATCTTCGGATTGCTCAGCGTGGAGGAGAATCTGCGCATCGCGGAGCGGAAGGGCTCGCCATGGTCGCTGAAGGACGTGTACCGGATCTTTCCGCGCCTCGAAGAGCGCCGCCGCAACGGAGGCGGCCAGCTCTCCGGCGGCGAGCAGCAGATGCTGGCCATCGCCCGCGCCCTTCTCAACGCGCCGAAACTCCTGATGCTGGACGAACCCGTCGAAGGGCTGGCTCCCGTCATCGTCGACGAGATCGTCGACCAGATCAGGAAGATCCGCGCGACCGGAATCCCGATCCTGCTCGTGGAGCAGAACCTTGCCGTCTGCACGCAGCTCGCCGATCGCCACTACATCCTGGAGCTCGGCCGGGTCGTCTATCACGGCACGCATGACGAGTTCGCGGCCGACGAGGCGACGAAGGACCGCTATCTGGGCGTGAAGGCCCATTGACCCGACGTTCTGGTGGAAACGAATGATTCCAAATCTTCAAATCGATGCCCGGCGTCTCTGGGACAGCCTGATGGAAACCGCCGGGATCGGCGGAACGCCGAGGGGCGGCATAGCGCGGCTGACCCTGACGGATGCCGACAGGCAGGTGCGCGACTGGCTCAAACAGGAATGCGAGAGACTCGGTTGCACCGTGACGGTCGACGAGGTCGGCAACATGTTCGCCGTTCGCCCCGGCAGGCGCTCCGATCTCCCTCCCATCGCGATCGGAAGCCATCTCGACACGCAGCCCACGGGCGGAAAGTTCGACGGGATCCTCGGGGTGCTCGGGGGCCTGGAGATTCTCAAGACCCTTCATGACGCAGGCTACGAGACGAACGCGCCTCTCATGCTGGTGAACTGGACCAATGAGGAGGGATCGCGCTTCGCGCCCGCCATGCTCGGGTCCGGCGTCTATGCGGGAGTCTTCGACCGGGCCTACGCGGACAGCCGGGAGGATCGTCAGGGCGTCACGTTCGGCGAGGCACTCGAGGCGATCGGCTATCGGGGGAGCGCCAAGGCCGGATCGATCAGGTTCGGGGCGATGTTCGAGCTGCATATCGAGCAGGGGCCGATCCTCGAACAGGAGGAGAAGGTCGTCGGAATCGTCGAAGGCGTCCAGGGCATGCGCTGGTACGAGATTTCCGTCACGGGCCGGGAGGCGCATACGGGCTCCACCCCCATGCCCATGCGGCGCGACGCCCTGGTGGGCGCGGCGCGGCTCATCGACCGGATCGAGGCCATCGCGCTGGAGCACGGTCCGTCCGCCGTGGGCTCCGTCGGTTTGATCGAGGTTCAGCCCAACTCGCGAAACGTCGTGCCGGGCCACGTGTTCTTCACGGTGGATTTCCGCCATCCCGAGGATGCCGTTCTCGACGCCATGGAGCGGAAGCTCCTTGCCGCGATCGATGAGATGACCCGCAAGGCGCATCTCGAACCGGAGCTCAAGAAAGTGTGGGAGTCGCCGGCCGTCAGGTTCGATGCCGATTGCCTTGCCTCCGTGCAAAAGAGCGCGGAAGCGGCGGGATATCCGGCGCGCCGCATGATCTCGGGCGCAGGCCACGATGCCGCCTACATCGCCCGCGTCGCGCCGACGGCCATGATCTTCGTGCCCTGTGCGGGCGGACTGAGCCACAACGAGGAGGAAAGCACCTCCCTCGAGGAATGCGCGGCGGGGACGCAGGTGCTCCTCGGCGCCGTTCTCGACTACGACGGGCGCGGGACGGAACGCCCGAGCTGAAAAGTCTCAGGCAAACCGCTCCGGGCTCGTCCGGATGCGGAAACCTCATCGGCGCTGGGCAGCGCCTTCGCAAGGATGGACTGGCATGCGCTTCGTTGTCGCCCGCATGAATCATGAGACCAACACCTTCTCGCCGGTGCCGACGCCGCTTGCATCGTTCGATCCCCGCTGGGGAACGGATGCCATGCGGGCCGGCAGGGGCTCTCGCACGGCGATGGGCGCCTTCCTTGCCTTCGCCGAAGAGCGCGGGGCGGAGGCGGCGACGCCGGTCTTCGCAACGGCCAACCCGAGCGGGCCTGTGGCGGATGACGCTTTCGAGGCCATGGCGGCGGCCATTGTCGGGGCGGTCGGGAGCGGGTGCGACGCGATCCTTCTGGATCTTCACGGCGCGATGGTGACCGAGAGCCTGGACGATGGCGAGGGCGAGCTCCTCGCCCGCATCCGCGCCGTCGCGCCGGACGTGCCGGTCGGGGTCGCCCTCGACCTCCACGGCAACATCACCGCGCGAATGGTCGCGAATGCCGACGTGCTGGTCGGCTTCAAGACCTATCCCCATGTGGACATGTTCGAAACCGGGGACCATGTGGCGCGGCTCATCGGGCGCATGCTCGCCGAGGGGCTCGCGCCGAAGCGGGCCTGGTGCCATCCGCCGCAACTGGCTCATACCCTGAAAATGAATACCGGCGTTCCCGGGGCCATGCAGGATGCGATCGCGGCTGCACGAACCGCGGAGGAGCGGCCCGGCGTGCTGGCCGTCAGCGTTTTCGGCGGCTTCCCCATCGCCGACATCCCGGAGGCGGGCGTATCGGTTGTCACGGTCGCGGAAACGGCCGATCTCGCGGCGGAGGTCGCGCGCGACATCGGCGGGCTTCTGTGGGAGCGCCGCGCCGAGTTCGTGTATCACGAGGAGCCGCTTCACCAGTCGATCGCCGCGGCGCGCTCATCCGCCGAAAGGGCGGGGCAGGGGCCCGTGCTGCTGCTCGACCATGGCGACAACTGCATGTCCGGCGGCACGTGCGATACCATGGACGTGCTCGGCGAGGCGCTGGAGCAGGGGCTCGACGACATCATCGTGGGCCCGATCTGCGATCCTGAAGCCGTGGCGGCCATGATGGCGGCTGGCGTCGGAGCACGGATAGAGCTCGGGATCGGCAACCGCGTGGCGATGCCTCGCATCGGCGTCTCCAAGCGCCCGCTGGAGCTCGGCGGGGTGGTCCGCGTTCTGGGCGACGGCGAGTATACGATCAGCGGGCCGACCTATACGGGCATGCGCTGCCTCATGGGGCGGGCCGCCGTGCTGGACACCGGCCGGGCGCGGGTGCTCGTCACCGAGCAGCCCCACGAGCCGTGGGACCTCGCGGTGTTCACGAGCGTCGGTCTCGACCCGCGTGCGTGCCGGTACCTGATCCTGAAATCCCGCATGTATTGCCGCCCCGTTTTCGAGCCCATCGCGAAAGCCGTCGTCGAGTGTGCGAGCCGCGGCGTGACGAGCTCGGATTACGAGTTATTCCGTTTCGAAAAAGTCGCCCGTCCGGTATACCCTCTTCAGCAAGATGGATCGTGGATACCCGAGGCTGTTGGGCTATGACAAACGACAACGAAGGCGTTCCGCCCCGCGGGCGCGGACGGATGCAGCGCACGAAGCTCTCGGACCAGATCGCCGAGGACCTGAGGCGCTGGATCGCGCGGGACGGCCTGAAGCCGGGCGACCGGCTGCCCAACGAGAAAACCCTGATGCAGCATTACGGCTGCGCGAAGGGCACTCTCCGCGAAGCGTTGAAGGCCCTCGAGGTGCAGGGGCTCGTGAAGATGCAGACCGGTCCCAACGGCGGCGCCGAGATCCAGCCCGTTTCCATCGACGCGGCCATGCAGCAGCTGCGCAGCTATCTCCACTTCCAGGTGCTGGATTTCGAGCAGATCTACGTCCTCCGGCGCAGCCTCGAAGTGTCCCTGGCGGAAAGCGTCGTCGGCCGCCTGACGGAGGATCAGCTCAAGAGGCTGGAGGCCAATATCGAGCAATGCGTCGAGGCGCGCGACAGCGGCGACCGTGTCTCCGGCCGGCGGCTCGAGATCGAGTTCCACGACATTCTCTGCGAAAGCTGCGACAATCCTCTGCTCGCCTTCATCTGCCGCTTCCTGAACGGCCTCCTGCGCGATCTCGTCGAGTTCCGCAGCGACCGGTACGACGAGCACGAAGCCTTCGGCCAGCACAACGTGGCAAGCCACCGCGATCTCCTGGCCGCCTTCCGCGCAAAGGACCGCCGCGCGGTGAGCCGGATCATGCGCGAGCATATGTGCTGCGCGGAAAGCTTCATGCAGCGCCTCGACGCATCCTTTCGCTCCGATCTTCTGAGCACGGGCTGAACACGTTCGCTTTGGACAAGCCATTCCGCCGTTCGATCGAACACTGGTCGCCGCATCGCCGACCGCGTAGTGTGGTCTCAGACAGGTGTTTCGACCTGACCGATCTCCGAGTGCCATGGACGCGATAGACCAGCGCATCATCAGCATCCTTCGAGCCGATGGGCGTATCACGAACGCCGACCTGGCAGAGAAGGTGGGACTATCCCCTTCGGCGTGCCTGCGCCGGGTGCGGCTTCTCGAGGAGAGCGGGACGATCCGCGGATATTCCGCTCTGATCAACGATCGGGCCGCGCCGTCCGAAACGGTCGTCATCGTGCAGATCACCCTGGAGCGGCAGACGGACGAGTATCTCAGACGCTTCGAGAAGGCCGCCTGCCAGTGTCCCGACATCCGGGAATGCTATCTCATGACCGGAACGTCCGATTACCTTCTCCGCGTGGCCGTCCCCGATGCCGCGAGCTACGAGCGCATCCACACGGACGTTCTGTCCTGCCTGCCCGGCGTTGCCCGCATTCAATCGAGCTTTGCGATCCGGGCCGTGATCAAGCCGCCGGATCTCTAGCGCATCGTGCGGAAAAGTGGCCCCGGTTTTCCGCAGCGGGCGATGCGCTCATTCAGGAAGGGAGCATCGTGCGGAAAAGCGGCTCCGGTTTTCGCTGCCGCGGCCCTTCGGGTCCGCCCCCGACGATGCGCTCATTCAAGAAGGGAGCATCGGATCGGATCCCAAAAGCGGATTCCACTTTTCACGTCCGATGCTCTGGCCGGATCGGACGCGAACGCGGGCGGCTGCCGCATGCCCCGCCCGGTCTTACCTTGCGGAAGTTCGCAGGCGCGCGCCCGGCGAAAGAAAATTCGATCCTATCGAATATTATGACACCGGAACCACGCAAATACGCGAACGCTGCGACGCTTCCGCAGGACATTCGGGAGGAATTTCGTCACGTTAGGTCATCCTTTGAGGGGCCTTCCGTGCAGCTGCTCCGTCCAACCTCTATTGCGGCGGCTCGTTCATTCACGCCGGCGGCTGCCGACCGGGCCGACGTGATCGGCCCCGAACCGCTGACCGGCTTGGGCTCCCGCTTCCACAGTCGGTCCATCCATTCCTGAGGGTCAAGAACCATGCGCATTCTCGTTCTCGGCAGCGGCGTCGTCGGCGTCACGTCCGCCTATTATCTCGCCCGGCAAGGCCATGAGGTGACGGTGGTGGATCGCCAACCTGCCGCCGGGATGGAGACGAGCTTCGCCAATGCGGGGCAGGTTTCTCCCGGTTACTCCGCGCCATGGGCCGCTCCGGGCATCCCGGTCAAGGCGATGAAGTGGCTGTTGATGAAGCACCGGCCGCTGGTGCTCTGGCCGCGCACCGAGCTGCGCCTCTGGGGCTGGCTTGCGCATATGCTGGCCAACTGCACGGAAGAGGCTTACCGGCGCAACAAGAGCCGGATGGTCAGCCTGGCGGAGTACAGCCGGGACTGCCTGCGCGAGCTGCGGCAGGAAACGGGCATCACCTACGACCACCGGGAGAAGGGGCTGCTGCAGCTTTTCCGCACGCAGAAGCAGCTCGACGGGATCGGCGAGGACACGGCGGTTCTGGATGCCTACGGCGTCCCCTACGAGATCCTCGATCCCACGGGATGCGTCGGTGTCGAACCGGCACTGGGGCTCGTCAAGGGCAAGGTTGCCGGGGGCCTGCGCCTCCTCGGGGACGAGACCGGGGATGCCCACCTGTTCACCCAGCGGCTCGCCGCGATCGCGGAGCAGTTGGGGGTCCGGTTCCGGTACGGCACATCGGTGCAGAAGCTGCTCACGGAAGGCGACCGGATCAACGGCGTGCAGGTGAACGGCGGCGAAGTGCTCACTGCGGACGCCTATGTGGCGGCCATGGGCAGCTACACGCCCCAACTGGTGAGGCCCTTGGGGATTCACCTGCCGGTCTACCCGGTGAAGGGCTATTCCTTGACGATGCCCATCGCGACCCCTGATGCGGCGCCCGTCTCGACGGTGATGGACGAGACCTACAAGGTCGGGATCACCCGCCTGGGGGATAGGATCCGGGTCGGCGGCACGGCGGAACTGGCCGGCTTCAGCCAGCGCCTGAGGGCGCCCCGGCGAGCGACGCTGGAGCACTCGGTCACCGACCTGTTCCCGCAGGGCGGCGACATCAGGCAGGCCAGTTTCTGGACCGGGTTGCGGCCGATGACGCCGGACGGCACCCCCGTGGTCGGAGCGACGCGGTATAAAAATCTGTACACGAATACCGGTCACGGGACCCTCGGCTGGACCATGGCCTGCGGCTCCGGCCGTGTGCTCGCCGATCTGATCTCAGGTCGGGCGCCCGAGGTATCCCACAAGGATCTCGCCGTCGATCGCTACAGAAACGAGTGGCGGTTCCAGGCCGCTTGAGCCCAGACAAGACCGATCCCGCGCAAAACCGGCACTCGTTGCCGACCACTCCATGGTTCTGGAGCAGTCGGCAACAGACGCTCAGCGCTTTGCGGCGCTAGAAGGTCGGCGGCGTACAGGCACTCACGACCTCACAGGGCACCGGGCCGACACAGCGAAAGCGATGCGGTCTCCAGCTTTCGAAGTAATAGGCGTCACCGGGCCCAAGTATCCGCCGCTCGTCGTCGACCGTGACCTCCAGGCGCCCGCTCAGGATAATGCCGCCCTCTTCGCCTTGATGCGTCAGGGGCACCTTGCCCGTATCCGCGCCGGGTTCGTATCGCTCCTTGAGGATCTGGAGCGCACGGCCGAATAGGTTGCTTCCGACCTGGCGGTAGGAGATCTTGCCCTTTCCGATCTCGACCAGCTCGTCGGAACGGTAGAAGGCCTGCTTCGGTTTCTCCGGTTCCAGGGCGAAGAACTCCGCCAGACCGATCGGGATGCCGTCCAGGATGCGCTTCAACGCGCCGACGGACGGGTTGGTCTGATTGGACTCGATCAACGAGATCGTCGAGTTGGTGATGCCGGCGCGCTTGGCAAGCTCGCGCTGGGACAGATTATGCAGCCCCCGAACATAGCGCAGCCGACCACCCAGATCGAATTCCATCTCGTCACCGCAATACGTGTGTTTCCCATGTTCGGAATAAGACAAACATACGGTGTCGAGATTAGCAATATCAGTGTCTTAGCGGAACAAAGAAAAGGACTTGTTGGCATCTCCCGCTCATGGCCATGATCCTCCATAGAAAGGATCACGGTCATGAATGCTCCTCAAAGACACAACAGCTTCCGGCTCGACAGCTACTGGATGCCCTTTACGGCAAACCGGCAGTTCAAAGCCTCGCCCCGTCTGCTCGTAAGAGCGGAAGGGATGCATTACACGAGCGATGACGGCCGCCAGATCCTCGACGGCACGGCAGGTTTGTGGTGCGTGAACGCCGGCCACGGACGTCGCGAGATCGCTGACGCCGTGGGACGGCAACTCGCCACGATGGATTATGCCCCCTCATTCCAGATGGGGCATCCGATCGCCTTCGAGTTCGCCGAGCGTCTTGCCGCCATCGCGCCGGGCGGGCCGAGCGCCGGTCTCGATCGGGTATTCTTTACCGGATCCGGTTCGGAATCCGTCGACACGGCACTGAAAATCGCCATCGCCTATCAGCGCGCCATCGGTCAGGGCACGAGAACGCGTCTGATCGGGCGAGAGCGCGGCTATCATGGCGTCGGCTTCGGCGGCATTTCGGTTGGCGGCATCCTTAACAACCGCCGCGTCTTTCCGCAGCTTCCCGGGACTGATCATCTGCGGCACACCCACGATCCGGTTCGCAATGCCTTTGTGAAAGGGCAGCCTGAACATGGCGCTGAACTCGCCGATGATCTCGAGCGCCTCGTCACGCTCCATGGGGCCGAGACGATCGCAGCCGTGATCGTCGAGCCGGTTGCAGGATCAACCGGCGTTCTCATCCCGCCGAAGGGCTATCTTGAGCGCTTGAGGGCGATCTGTGACCGTCATGGCATCCTGCTGATCTTCGACGAAGTCATCACTGGCTTCGGACGTCTCGGTGCGCCGTTCGCCGTCGACTACTTCGGTGTCGTTCCGGACCTCGTGACGACCGCCAAGGGCCTCACCAACGGCGCCATCCCGATGGGGGCCGTGTTCGCCAGCCGAAAGATTCATGACGCGCTGATGCAAGGCCCCGAAAGCCAGATCGAGCTGTTCCACGGCTATACCTATTCAGGTCATCCTGCGGCCTGCGCCGCGGGACTGGCGACACTCTCCATCTATCAGGAAGAAGAGTTGCTCACCCGGGCCTCGGAGATCGAGAGCTACTGGCATGATGCGATTCACAGCCTGAAAGGATTGCCACATGTCGTTGACATTCGGACCATCGGTCTCATCGCTGGTATCGAGTTGGAAAGCCGCGCCGGAGCCCCAGGAGGCAGGGCGTACGATGCTTTCGTCGACTGCTACGAGAAAGGGCTGCTGATCCGGGTGACCGGCGATATCATTGCCTTGTCGCCGCCGCTGATCGTAGAGACCTCCCACATCGATGCGATCATCGGAACCCTGTCTGACGCCTTGAAGCAGGTCGCCTGATCTCGACAGCGGTTTTCCGGAAACAGATTGCCGGGGACCGAATGGATGCCGTGCCCGGATCCGGCATCCATATTCATTCCAGTAACAGCCCTGGACCTAAAGGCCCAGGGCATGACGGCATCAATGTTGCAACCGAGATCATTTTACCCTGACTCGGGTGTGATGTTGCTTCAGGGAAACGCTGGAGCGGACCCAGGCACGCTCAAGCCTGCCGAGTTCAGCAAACCAGGATCAGCTCTGCTGGCTTTTCTTGCAGGATCAATCGGAAACGGCTGCCCGGCAGGAGCCCGCCGAACGCAAGGGAACCTCGCGGAAGCCGCAGGCCACAATGATGATGATCGAACGATGGCGGGCCGGAAGCGTTGCTTGATCGCAGCCGCAGTTCTCGCGCAGCTCCCATCAGGGAGGATCACCCATGTTCGATGCCGCTATCCAATGGGCAAACACGCTGATCTGGGATTACCTGCTGATCTATGTTCTGCTGGGAGCGGGCGCCTATTTCACGATCAGGACCCGGTTTATCCAATTCCGTCTGTTCGGCCATTTCTGGTCTGCCCTTGCACATTCCCGCAAAGGGGCCGGAGGAGGGATCTCGGGCTTTCAGGCCTTTTGCATCGGTCTCGCCTCCCGGGTGGGGACCGGCAACATCGCGGGCGTTGCAGTCGCGCTGACCCTTGGCGGCCCGGGAGCGATCTTCTGGATGTGGATGGTGGCCCTTGTGGGCATGGCAACGGCCTTCATCGAGGCCACGCTCGCTCAGCTCTTCAAGATGCCGCAACCCGACGGCACGTTCCGGGGCGGGCCAGCCTACTACATCGAGCGAGGATTGGGGTCCCGGCTCTGGGGCAGCATCTTCGCGGTCCTGCTGATCTTCACCTTCGGATTGACCTTCAACGCCGTGCAGGCCAACACGATTGCCGATACCCTCAGTTCGGCCCATGGGGTTCCACCGCTGGTGACTGCCATCGGTCTGGTGATCCTAGCCGCTCCAGTGCTGTTCGGCGGCATGCGGGCCATCGCCCGCGTGGCGGAATGGCTGCTGCCGGTCATGGCCTTGGCCTACATCGCGCTGGCCCTTGTGATCGTTGGGCTTCACATCCAGAGGGTCCCGGAAGTGTTCTCCCTGATCGTCAGGTCGGCATTCGGGTTCAATCAGGCCGCCGCAGGTGCGTTCGGGGGGATTGCGGCGGCTCTCCTGAACGGCGTCAAGCGCGGACTGTTCTCCAATGAAGCCGGCATGGGCAGCGCTCCCAACGCTGCGGCCACGGCCACCGTCGGCCATCCGGCCGCCCAGGGCTTCATCCAGTCCCTCGGAGTCTTTGTCGATACGATCATCATCTGCTCGGCAACTGCCTTCATCATCCTCGTCTCGAACGTCTATGATCCGGCCCGACCGGCGGAGATCGCGGGCGCGACCTTGACGCAGGCATCGGTCGCGGCGTGGTTCGGCAACTTCGGCATGATGTTCATGACGCTGTTGATCTTCCTGTTCGCGTTCTCCTCGATCCTCGGCAATTACGCCTATGCCGACGGCAATCTCACCTATCTCGGGGCCACTGCCCCGATAGTGCAGGTGTTCAAGGTCATCGTGCTGCTCGCCGTGACGGGCGGCTGCCTGGGCGAGCTGCCGACGGTCTGGGGATTGGCCGACGTCGCGATGGGACTGATGGCCCTGGTCAACCTGGGGGCAATTCTTCTCCTGGGACGATGGGCGTTCGGTGCGCTCGCCGACTACGAGCAAGCCCTTCCAGACGGCACGCCGCTGTTCAACTCGAAGGCGAACCCGCATCTGCCTGCCCGGATCGGGACCGGCGTGTGGCGCAGAGGCTGACCGGAACAGCCAACGAGCCGCTGACGATCTGCGGGCCGTTCCGATTGGCCGATAAACGGTACTCCGGTGCCGATCCGGACCCTCATCTTCGGCACTGCATAGGCGCCAGTGAAGGGAGATGGGGCACATCACGCGGGAATGCCCACCTTTAACTCTTCGAGAAGACATTCTCGCGGCCAGGAGAGTCACTGGGTTCTGCCTGAGAAAGCGGCCCTCGCCCATTCCGTACGCGGCAGGCCGCGTTTCCTCTCACCATCGACTGTGTCCAAATCGGCGAACGGCCTCGATCGTCCAATCAATCAGGGCGGCCTTTCCCAGGCCGCCCTCTTCCAGCATCCATGGGCGGATCAGATGACCTTTTGGCCCATTTGACCCGCAATGTACTCGGCCTGCCGGATGGCTAGCGCGACGATCGTCAGCGTCGGGTTTTCGGCGCCGCCCGTGGTGAACTGGCTTCCGTCCGAGACGAACAGGTTCGGGATGTCGTGGGACTGGCCCCACTTGTTCACCACTCCATCCCGAGGGGTCTCGCTCATCCTGTTCGTGCCGAGATTATGCGTGGACGGATATGGCGTCGTCGGGAAGGTCCGGGTCGCGCCTACGGCCTCGTACATGGCACTCCCCTGCCGGTAGGCATGGGCGCGCATTGCGATGTCGTTGGGGTGGTCGTCGAAATGCACGTTCGCTACGCGCATCCCGAACTGGTCCTTCTCCGAGGAGAGAGTGACGCGGTTCGACTCCTGCGGCATATCCTCGCCGACGATCCACAGGCCGGCCATGTTCTCATAGGAGTCCAGCGCCGAGGTGAATTCCCTTCCCCAGGCACCCGGATCGAGGAAGGCCGCCATGAAGGGAAGGCCCAGGGACAAGGTCTCGAGTTCATACCCGCCAACGAAACCGCGATCGGGCTTGTGGTCAGCCTCGTCGCGCACGATGCCGGCCATGGTCGTCCCCCGCCACATGCGGACAGGCCTGTCGAACACGGCGTACACCGAGCCGGTCATGTGCCGCATGTAGTTCCGGCCCACCTGCCCGGATGAGTTCGCCAGCCCGTCCGGGTATATCGAGGAGGCCGAGTTGAGGAGCAGGCGCGGGCTCTCGATCGAGTTCCCGGCGACCGCTACGACACGAGCCTTCTGGCGGTGCTGGTTGCCTTCCTTGTCGGCATAGACAACCCCGGTCACCTTGCCGGAGGCGTCATGCTCGATTCTCAGCACGTGCGCGTTCGGTCGCACCTCGAGATTGCCCGTCGCCTCGCCCTTCGGGATCTCCGCGTACAGGGTCGACCACTTGGCGCCGAACTTGCAGCCCTGGAAGCAGAAGCCGGATTGTTGGCAACCGGGACGCCCATCCCGCTCATCCGAGTTGATCGCCATCCGGCCGGTCGACACGTCCTGGTAGCCGATGGCTTTGGCGCCCTTCTCGAAGACCTTGTAGTTGTTGTTGCCGGGCAGACCCGCGATCCCGTTGGTGCGGGTGACGCCCATGCGGAACTCGGCCTTCTCGTAGTAGGGCTCCAACTCCTTCAGGGTAATCGGCCAGTCGAGAAGGTTCGCGCCCTTGATGTCGCCGTACACTGAGCGGGTCCTGAACTCGTGCTCCTGGAATCGCAGCGAGGCGCCGGCCCAGTGCGTGGTCGAGCCGCCGACGGCCTTCACGATCCACGCCGGCAGGTTGGCGAAGTCGCGGGCGACGCGCCATGACCCGGACGTGGTCCGCATATCCGCCCACGCGAGCTGTGCGAAACTGTCCCATTCGTCGTTGATGAAATCCTCGATCTCATGCCGCGCTCCGGCTTCGAGGATGACCGTCTTGATGCCCTTCAGCGCGAGTTCCGTTCCGAGCGTGCCGCCGCCTGCGCCCGAGCCGACGATCACCACCACGGAGTCGTCGTTGAGGTCGAATTTTGCTGCCATGTCGAAGTCCTCCCCGTCTCAGAGCCAGTCGATGTCGTCGAAGCCACGATGGAGGTAGCCACCGTAAACGGCGGATTCGCCCTGATACCCGAAGACGGGCCAGACCTCCTTTTGGTTGTAGAGACTCACGACGAGCCCGCTCCGCACCTTCTGGAAGAGGGGCTCTTTCTCGATTTCCCGCAGAATGGCGACGCGCTGGCTCTCCCAGCCCACATCGACGTAGCGGGTGCCATGCTTTTCCTTTGCAAGCTGGTCGAGCTTTGCGATTCCCTCCTCGACAAGGCTCTTCAGGGCGGCGTCGGAGGTTGACTTCGTATCATACTCCTTCAATGCAACGGCATAGAAGCGGTCGGCGATGCGGTCGTGCGGGTAGATGTCCCGCGCCATCTGGATCAATGTCTGCATCGTTTCCGGCTTCAAGGCTTTCACCTCGAGGCCCCAGGCCTCCAGCGGGTTGATGACCGCACCTGCCGAGATCATGAACGCGGCCGCGGTCGCGCCCTTGAGCAGCGAACGGCGTGACAGACTGACGTCGTTGTCCTTCATCAGATCCTCCTTGGGTTGTTTCCTCGTCCAAACGTCTTTTTGTTGTCGTCCGGAAGCGACACGGGGCGCCGTGATATGCGGCGCCCCGTGTCAGGTTCATCGGTATCTTCCGTGCCGTTGGATCACCTCGATCTTGTAGCCGTCGGGGTCCTGGACGAAGAAGAACTTCGCCAGGAGCGCTCCGTCGCGTGTGAACTCCTTGATGGGGTTGGGCTTCAGACCGAGGCGTTCGAAGCGCTGGTGCTCGGCCTCGAGGTCGTCGACAACGAACGCGATATGGCCGTATCCGCTGCCGAGATCGTAAGGCTCCGTCCGGTCATGGTTCGCCGTGAGCTCGATCTCGAATTCGCTGCTGCCATTGCGGAGATAGACCAAGGTGAAGCCGTCGAACGGAAACCGGTCGGCGACTTCCAGGCCGAAGGCCTTGGAATAGAATTCGACCGACCGGCCCTCGTCCAGGACCCTGATCATCGAGTGGGCTGCCTTTGCCATGCGCTGCGGTTCCCCGTCGTTGTTGCACGATGGGGGAAGTGTAGCGCCGATCAGGAACCGGCGGGTGTTACCGTGGTACTACATGGGACAGGACGGCTGACCTGTTTGACTGTTGCAGTCCTGGGCTTGGATTCAGCGTGCGTCCCCTCACGCATTTCGCTGAGATAGACTAGGCAGGTGCATCGCAGGAGCGAAGCGAAGTTGCGGACCTCACCGTGGATCGCCTCCGCCTCGTCGTGCAGGGTCGCGAGGAACGAAGTGAGCGCCACGCCTTCCCGTCGTGCGATCTCTTCGAGGACACGCCAGAACTTCGCCTCGATCTTGATGGATGTACTGTACCCGTTCAGGCGCACGGACCTCGTGACGTAGGCATACGTATCTGGCAGTTGACTGGCGTAGATCTGGCACACTGGCTTTCCTCTGAAGTTGGGATTTCCCCTGATTTTTGCCCAGTTGAGCCGCATTGATGCTCAGGGGCAAGAGCCAAGATGCCGCTTTGGACGCTCGAGTTCCCATACCCGAGAGCGATGGGGCGATGTCGATGTGCCTCTTTCTCCGCTCAGAGCCGCGTGAACCTCGGGTGTCGGCCGAGACAGATCGCTCCCGCCACTTGGCGATCTTGTTTCAAGCTTAGCTGTTGCTCAAGGGAACGGCTTCGAACAGTTCGAGCCGTCATGATCGTGGCGATCCTGCACCCCTGTAAGGGAACGAAGCCGTGCTGAAGCGATTGTGTCAACAGCGAAGCTTCGATCAGGCCCAAGGCTTGATGCAACAGAGGGTGTGCGGCACAAACAATGGCGCAACTCTTTACGCCGGCAGCAACCACTCTGTTTCGAGTGGTGATCGTGCTCATGGGCCTGGGGATCGTCGCCATAGGCGTGACGGCCTATATCTGGGCTCGCTCCGACAGCACCTGGAACGTGGGCAAGCCTGCGCCGCAGCCCGTTCCATTCCGGCACGATCTCCACAGCGGGTCCCTGAGGATCGATTGCCGATATTGCCATTCGACAGTCGAGCGCGCGGCAGATGCGGGAATGCCGTCCGCCCAAACCTGCATGTCCTGCCACTCTCAGGTGTGGGTTGGGGCCAGTGTCCTCGATCCCGTTCGGACGAGCTTCACGCTTGGACAGCCGATCGAATGGGCGTCCGTTCACCGGCTGCCGGATTACACCTATTTCCACCATGCCGCCCACGTCACGAAGGGGGTGGCCTGCGAGACCTGCCATGGCCGCATCGACCAGATGCCGAAGACGGTGAAGACCCAGACGCTTTCCATGGGATGGTGCCTGGACTGTCACCGCGATCCGGTGCCGAGCCTTCGGCCGCGAGAGGCGGTGTTCGCCATGGGCTATGAGGCGCATGGCGACGATCTGCCGAACGATGTTCGGGCGTTCTACCGGGAGGCCTCCCGGCGTCTCACCAGTTGCAACACATGCCACCGGTAGAAGCGATGGGTGAAGGAGCGCCGTTCGATCTCGATACCTTGAGGGCCCGCCTCGCCACCGAGGACGGGCCAAGGCTCTGGCGCAGCCTCGAGGAACTGGCCGATGTGCCGGAAATGCGCCGATACGTGGAGGCCGAATTCCCGGATGTCGTGCAGGCCTCGTCCGTCGACCGTCGGACCCTGCTTAAGCTGATGAGCGCCTCCCTGGCGCTGGGTGGGCTTGCCGCCTGCAACAGCAGTGACACGGGCAAGAGATCACCGCTCCTTTCGCAGAGCCACAACATGCCGGGTTATACACCGGGCGTGCCGTTGACAATCGCCACGTCTCTTCCGCTGAGCGGCTATGGAAGAGGTGTCCTCGTGAGGACACAGGAGGGCCGCCCGGTCAAGATCGAAGGAAACCCGCTCCACCCGGCCAGCCTCGGGGCGACGGACGTGTTCGCCCAGGCCGAGATCCTGTCCCTCTACGATCCGGACCGGTCCGACACTCCTCTCCTGAACGGTTCCCCGAGAAGCTGGGAGGAGCTCACGGACTTCATTCGCCCCGTGCGTAGCGAACTCGTCGTCGCCGAGGGGCGAGGATTGCACGTTCTGATGCCGCCGACCTCGTCGCCGACCCTTCTCAGACTCATCGCACAGGCGCGACAGCTCTTTCCCCTTGCGCAATGGCATGCGTTCTCGCCGATCGATGACGACAACAGGCGAGCCGCTGCACTGGCCGTGTTCGGGCGCGATGTCGAACTCGTGTACGATCTGACCCAGGCTGACACTATCGTGACGCTCGGTGGCGACCTCTTCGCCGAGGAGCCGGGGCATCTGCGTTACGCCGCCGATTATCAGGCGCGGCGGCGGATGCAGGGTCGGGACCTGCCGCGCCTGTTCGCCGTCGAAGCCCGACCGAGCCTTGTTGGGACGCGCGCCGATGAGCGGATCGTCCTTCGACCACGCGAGTTCGAGGCATGGACTCAGGCGCTTGCCGCATCTCTTGGAGTGAATGTCGTGCCGCCGTCCGACGCGCATCCGGCCCATTCTCGGCTGGTGGGTGCGTTGCGCCATTCCGGCTCCCGCAGCCTGGTCGTTGCGGGACGTGAACTGCCGGCCGGGGTGCATGCGCTCGTGCACGCGATCAACGCCAGTCTGGGTGCTGTCGGGACGACGATCCGCATCATAGAGCCGGTTCGTCCCATGATGAGCGATGCCCGGACGCTCGCCGAGCTGGTGCAGGCCATCGAAGCGGATCAGGTATCGCGTCTGGTGATTCTCGGAGGCAATCCTGTCCATACTGCTCCTGCGGATATCGATCTGGCCGATCGCATTCGAAGGGTTCCGCTGTCGCTGCATGTGGGGCAGCATCGCGATGAGACCGCCGTTGTCTGCCATTGGCATGTTCCCGAGGCCCATCCTTTGGAAAGTTGGGGCGATCTGCGGGCCTTCGACGGGACGGTGGGGTTGCGTCAGCCTGTGACGGTGCCGCTGAAACCGGCGTTGAGTGCAGAAGAGTTTCTCGGACTCTTGTCAGGCCAGAATGTCGACGGACGCGGGCTTGTCCAGGCCACATGGCGTGAGGCATGGGGGGACGGCTTTGATGACCGCTGGGTCCGTTCGCTCGAGAACGGAATTATCGAAGACACGACCTCGCCTGCCATTGATGTGGCGGCGAGACCCGATTGGAGACCAGAACCCGCACCCCCGGTTCCGTCAGCTGGCATCGATGTGGTGTTCGCTCCCGACCCGTCCGTCTGGGATGGCTCCTATGGGAACAATGGCTGGCTGCAGGAACTGCCGAAGCCCCTGACGAAACTGGTCTGGGGCAATGCAGTGCTGATGGCTCCCGAGACGGCGGGCATTTTTGGATTGTCTTCGGGTGACGCCATCGATCTGGCCGTTGAAGGTCGTGTCGTGCGCGCTCCTGTATGGGTCCTGCCCGGACACGCTCCCGGAGCCGTGACGCTGACTCTCGGTTACGGACGTGATCAGGTCGGCCGGATCGGCAAGGGCATCGGATTCGATGCCTACGCGATCCGTCCGTCCCAGCGGCCATGGATCGCCATGGGAGACATCAAATCCACCGGCGAGCGGATTCCGCTCATATCCACACAACATCATCATTCCCTTCGAAGCCGCGACATCGTGCGTGTCGTGGCACCCGGCGAGCCGTCTACGCTGGAGACGGGGGAGCAGCCCTCGCTCTACCCCGAATGGTCCTATGGAGAACATGCCTGGGGCATGGTGATCGATCTTGACGCTTGCATCGGCTGCAATGCCTGTGTGATCGCATGCCAGGCTGAGAACAACATCGCCGTCGTCGGACCGGAGGAGGTGGCGAAGGGGCGTGAGATGCATTGGCTGCGTGTGGATCGCTACTACGGTGGGGATCCCGCAGATCCGGATACGTACTTTCAGCCGGTGCCCTGCATGCATTGCGAGAAGGCTCCCTGCGAGGTGGTTTGCCCCGTGAATGCGACGGTGCATTCCTCCGAGGGGCTCAATGACATGGTCTATAACCGCTGCATCGGCACGAGAACTTGCTCGAACAATTGCCCTTACAAGGTGCGACGCTTCAACTTTCTGGATTATCAAGGCACGGATTATACGTCATCTCCCGAGGCCATGAACCCGCAGGTGACGGTCCGAGACCGCGGCGTCATGGAAAAATGCACCTATTGCGTTCAGCGGATCGGCGCGGCCCGCGCCGATGCTCGCATCGAGGGCAGGCGTCTGCGCGACGGAGAGGTGATGACGGCCTGCCAGCAGGCCTGTCCGACGCAGGCCATCGTGTTCGGCGACATCAACGATCCCGACAGTGCTGTGGGCCGGCTCAGGAGAAGCGCACGAAACTACGCGCTGCTCGGCGATCTGAATACGCAGCCGCGAACGACCTATCTCGCCCGTATCGAGCCTTCCACGGAGAATGGATAGCCGATGAATAGCGACGCTCAGGCCGTAACGAGCCCGGTTGCGGAAGTCCCGCTCTCCCGCCGCTTCGGCGTGGTCTGGTGGGCCGCTCTTGCGGTATCGGGCGCGCTCGTTCTGCTGCTCGGTTACACGCTGCTTTCGGTCTCGATCCTAGGGGTCGGAGTCTGGGGCGTGAACATCC
Organism: Microvirga sp.; assembly: GCA_031181145.1. Classification (GTDB taxonomy): domain Bacteria; phylum Pseudomonadota; class Alphaproteobacteria; order Rhizobiales; family Beijerinckiaceae; genus Microvirga. The sequence continues at coordinate 87,092 of JAPSLB010000001.1, read as the reverse complement.
CGTTCGTCTGGGGCTTCGACTTGATCAACTATGCCTGGTGGATCGGCATCGCCAATGGGGCGAGCCTTTTCGCGGCCATTCTTGTCCTGCGGCGGCATGATCTGCGAACCGCGGTCAACCGATTTTCCGAGGGCGTCGCACTCTTTGCCGTCATATGCGCTGGCATCTTCCCGATCTTCCACCTCGGGCGCCCCTGGCTGTTCTATTGGACGTTCCCGTATCCTGCGACGTTCCAGGTGTGGCCGCAGTTCCGCAGCACCCTAACATGGGATTTCTGGGCCATCAGCACCCATGTCATTGTGACAAGTCTGCTTTGGTATGTGGGTTTGATCCCCGATCTGGCAACCCTGCGTGATCGCGCCCGGCGTAGAACGTCGCAGCAGATCTATGGAATCCTCGCGCTCGGCTGGCGCGGCTCCGTGCGTCACTGGGCCTATCACCAGCGCGCCTACCGGCTCGTCGCCATCCTCGTTCTGCCGCTGATCCTCATCATGCAGAGCACAGTGGCTTTCGAGTTCGCCGTTACGCTGGTGCCTGACTGGCACGAGACGCGCCAGCCGCTTCACTTCGTTGCGACCGGCCTGGCCCAAGGGTTGTCCATCGTTCTCCTCGTCGCCGTGCTGCTGCGCTGGGGCTTGCGGCTTCGACGCTATATCGACGAGGGGGACATCGATCTCCTCGGCAGGCTCGTTCTCGCAAGCTCTCTCGTGTCGGGCTATCTCTATCTCGACGAATTCGTCTCCGCCCTTCTGGCGGACCGCATGGCGCAGGAGGCCACTCTCAGCCGCATGAGCGGGGATTACGCCGGTCTCTACTGGACGGCCATCGTCTACAGCATCGTCATCCCCCAGCTGTTCTGGTTCAGGGCTGCCCGCCAGAGCACGATCGCGGGGGTTTTCGTCGGCCTCTCCATTGGGGTGGGGATCTGGTTCGACCGGTTCTCGATCATCGTCGGCGGCCTGCAGATCGATTACCTGCCATCAATCTGGCGAACCTATAGTCCGACGCTTCTCGAAACCGGTCTGTTCCTGGGCACCATCGGGTTGTTCTCAACCCTTCTGCTGCTCTTCGCGCGCTTCCTGCCGGTGGTCTCCATGTTCGAAACCCGCCATGACGAACATCGGGAGAAATCCTCATGACGCAGCATCTCTATGGCATCATGGCCGAGTTCAAGACGCCGGAAGCCTTGTCGGAAGCCATCAAGGCCACCAAGCGCGCAGGCTTTACGAAGCTCGACGCGTTCAGTCCCTTTCCGCTTGCAGACATCGCTAAGGAACTCGACTGCCGCACGTCCGCCATTCCCTGGATTGCGCTCACTGCAGCCCTCCTGGGCGCCGGTGTGCAATATGGGGCGCAGTATTGGATGAATGTGATCGACTATCCGCTGAATGTCGGAGGGCGCCCACTCCACAGCTGGCCGACCTTCATCCCATCGACGCTGATCGTCGCCATCCTCTGGGCGGGCGCTGCGACATTGCTCGGGCTTCTTCTGATCCTGCGGCTGCCGCGCCTGCATCACCCGGTCTTCGCGGTGCCCGGATTCAAGCGGGCCTCCGAGGACCGCTTCTTCCTGTGCATCCTGAGCGGCGACCCTCTGTTCGAGGCCTCCGCGGCCCGCAGCTTCCTGGAAACGCTGTCGCCGGAGGCCGTGCAGGAGGTGCCGGCATGCGGTTAGCGGTCGCCCTCGCCGGCCTCGTTCTAGTGGCGGCCTGCGATACCGGCACCACGCAGCGGGACGACGTCTCCTCGACCCGCGTCGTTCAGCGGCCCTATGTGCCCGTTCCTCCGGGCACAATCGCCAGGGGCGCGGCTGCGCAAAACGCGGCGCTTGCTCCGCCGGGGCCGGAGGTCTCGCCCGATCTGGTTGCCAGGGGCGAAGAGCGCTTCCGGGCATTCTGCTCGCCCTGCCATGGGCTGAGCGGGCGGGGAGACGGAACGGTGGTCTCGCGCGGTTTCCCGCCGCCGCCGTCCTATCATGAGGAGCGCCTGCGGGCGCTTTCCCCGGAACAGATCGTCGGCGTGATTACTCATGGACGAGGGCGAATGTTTCCCTATGCCGACCGGGTCCTGCCGGAGGATCGCTGGGCCATCGCCCATTATGTCAAGCGGCTGCAAGCAGAGGATGGCGCACCCCCGCGCCAGGGGGCGATGTCTCCATGAGCATTATGGAAGCCCTTTATGTCGGCTTTGTCGGACTCGCCGGAATATCGATGGGCAGCCTAATCGTTTTGATGATCGGCCACCTCATGAGCGAGCATTGGCTGGCTCCGATCCGTGCGGAAGTCGAGGCTGCAGCCCTGACGGTGCCCTTGCTGGTCGTTCTCGGAACGCCACTGGCCTTCGGCCTCGATCAGCTTTTTCCCTGGGTCGGCGAAAGAGGCAACCTGCCGCCGATGCGGGCAGCGTTTCTGAGCACCGGCTTCTTTCTGACAAGAAGCATTCTCTATCTGCTGATCTGCGCCGGAATGGCCTTCTGGCTGATCCGCACTCGGCATGTACGCCGGGTCAGTGCCGTCGGTCTGGCCTTGCTGACACCCGTCATGAGTCTCGCGGCCTATGACTGGGTGCTGTCGCGCGAGCCTCATTGGTGGTCCACCTTGTTCGGTTTCGCCTTTGGGCTTGCGCAAGTTCTCGCGGCTCTGGCCAGCGCGATCCTCGTGAACTTTCTCAAACCAGCGCCGACATCTTCCATACGTATGTCGAGCTTGGAGCGTGCGCTGCTGACGCTGGCGCTTCTGACCGTCTGGACATGGTTCGCGCAATTCATCGTTGTCTGGCTTGCAAACCTACCGGAAGGGGCAGGCTGGTACCTGAGACGCTCCGATCCGTGGAATCTGGGGCTTCTCACGACTTCCTATCTGCTGATGCTGGGTGCGATCGTGGTCCTGATCCCCTCGGGCGTCAGTCGAACGGCCATGGTGGGCGGGAGTGCGCTGGTGCTCCTGCATCACGGCACCCATACACTCTGGATCCTTCAGCCGAGGGGCAGCCTGTCCTGGATGGAAGCCGGCCTTGTCCTCGGCACGTTCTGCCTCTGGACCACGGTTTTCATCCTGGTGATGAGGGTACGCCCAAGCTATGCGGAGGAGGCATCGGCCGAGCCCTAGCTGCCGGATCGAGGGCCTGTGTCAGAGTTCGGGACGATGCGGCGGGTGCGCGGGTCCGTCTCCGAGGAGGGGATCGCCGTCGAACCGGGGATCTCGACCGCATTCCCGTTCGATCCCCGGAGTGGCAGTGGGGGATCGTCCGGATAAACCTGCAACCCGTCGCGCCCCAGAGAATAGAGATAAGCGGCAATGTGCCGGGCCTCGGCTTCCGTCACACCCTGCGACGGCATTCCGGTCTGGGGCTTTAGGGCCACGGGATCCATCAGCCATGCGATCAGGTTGCGTGGCGTGTTGGGCAGGAATCCTGCGAGGAGGTGTTGCTGCGCGTAACCCTTGAGCTGCGGCCCGACCTTGCCTCGTGCTCCCCGGACGCCGTCGATCGTATGGCATGTACCGCAGCCATAGGATTGGATCAGGGCATGTCCTGTTTCGGGCTCGCCGCCCACGATCCGCAAAGCCGAAGGCTGCTCCTGCGGGTCCCCGCACGCAGCCAGTCCTGCGAAGGCGGGGATCAACAGCAATCGAGGGAGGCTGTGCCTGATCATGGGCTCTGCTTCAGGAAATCCGGTGAGGCAACCGGCATGGACCGCCTCCGTTCCCTGTCCGGCATGAGAAGGCGCAGCGCCATGACCAGCCCCGAGCCGAGATAGATCGCGCACATGGGAAGGGACATGATGGCGCCCGCCAATTGCTGATCTTCCAAGGCGGTCAGGCCCCAATCGGCGGTGGCGGGCGTGTGATACAGGGTCTCGCGCGCGAAGCTCAGGAGGGCGCTCAGCAACCCGCTCTGCAGCAGAGTGACGAAGCACGCGATGAGCGCGGCTGCGGCGGCCTCGCGCCCCGAATGAGCCTTGATGACGGCGCGCCAGAACAGGAGCGCCGTGCCGAAGAACAGAACGTGCTCCAGCCAGTGAAGTCGGTCGGAGGCAAGAGCGGCATCGAACAATGCCGGACTGTGCCAGACCCACAAGGTGGCCATGTGAATCAGGGCTGCTGGGATCGGCCTCGCGCAGGGCGACAGGAGGGACAGGCCTGATCGCATCCCCCGATGGCGCGCCATTCCGCGCCGCCACGAGACCGGAAGTGCCCAGAGCCATGCGACCTCGGGTTTGCCGAGGACGAGAAGCGGGGGAGCGACGGCGATCAGCAGGATATGCTGGACCATATGGGCCGACAGAAGAGGCTTGGAGAGGCCTTCCAGAGGGGAGAGAAGGGCGATCGCCAGCAGGAGCATTCCTGCGATGAAGCAGACAATCCGGCTCATGCCGAAACCGGGCAGGAGCCGTCCAAGGCTTCCCCGCAATCGCCAGACGCCGCAGGCGAACAACAGACTTGAGATGGCGAGAGGAATGGTGACGAAAGGATCGGCCTGCCACGAATGCCAGAGATCCGCCGGCCCGCGAGGCGCTGCCCCATGGCCGAAGGCAGGCCCGCTCGGCAAGGACAGGACGGCGCCGAAGCCGCATGCTGCCGTTGTGGCCCTCTTGGGGGAGCTTGTGAGGGAACTAAGTCTCACGGCCGAGCTTTTCCGTTCAATGCACACAAGTCCCATGTAGGGCGGATGGACCTCGAAGCGACACGGCATGGCCCTCATGGGCGACTGCGGACCTCCGCGACGTGCGGGGGAGGTCTTTCGTGCGCTCTGGCCCTCGCAGGCTGCAGCGGCGTGCAGTCGGCCCTCGATCCCGCAGGCGGCGACGCTCAGCGGATCTATTGGCTCACGGTGATCATGACCGTGGGTGGAATCCTCATCTTCCTGCTCGTTACCGGGCTGCTGCTTTATGCGATCTTCGCCGCACCTGAACGAAGAGCATGGCTCGGGGACCGCAGAACCATCATCGTTGGCGGCTTGGCCTTTCCGATCGTCGTTCTGTCCATGCTTCTGCCCTACGGCTTGACCGTCATGCGCGATACCGATGTGCCGACGCCCGGGGCGCTGCCCATTGAGATGGTCGGAGAGCAATATTGGTGGCGCGTGAGGTATCCCGCCGATCAGGAGAGGGCTGAATTCTCCACGGCCAACGAACTCGTCGTTCCGGTCGGCCGACCCATCTCGGTATCGGTCACGTCTGCCGATGTGATCCACAGCTTCTGGATCCCGAATTTCGGGGGCAAGATCGACATGATTCCGGGACGCATCAACCGCCTCAACTTCACGGCTGAGCGGCCCGGCATCTACCGTGGCGTCTGCGCGGAGTTCTGCGGAGACCAGCATGCCCGCATGGCTTTCGACTTGATCGCCCTGGAGCCGGCCGAATTCGAGGCATGGCGTGTCGATCAGGCGAAGCCGGCCCTGGAGCCGGATCTTCCCTCGCTCGTGCGTGGCCGCGAGCTGTTTCGCATGGGCGGATGCGGCTCCTGCCATGTGGTGCGGGGAACCGAGGCCGACGGACAGTTCGGGCCCGATCTGACGCATGTGGGCAGCCGCCGCACCATCGGGGCGGGCCAGTTTCCGAACAACATCGGCACTCTGGCCGGCTGGATCGCCAACGTTCAGCATATCAAGCCGGGTGCGCGGATGCCTTCCTATGGCTCGCTGACGGGTGAGGATCTTCGCGCGCTGGCCGGTTACCTGGAGAGCTTGAAATGAATGCACCCGAGCTCCCGAAGGCTTTTGAACGGGGCGAGGAGGAGCTTCCCAATCCGCTGCCGCGTCCGGAGGGCGAGTTCGAGGCGCTGAAACGTGCCTGGAAGCCGCCGCGGGGCCTCCGCTTCCTCACGGCCGTGAACAACACCTATGTCGGCGTGTGGTATGTCGGCACGGCGTTTCTGTTCTTCATCCTCGCCGGAATCCTGGCGCTGATCATGCGTGTTCAGCTGGCGAGGCCGGAGAACGATCTCGTCGGCCATGGTCTGTACAACCAGCTCTTCACCATGCACGGCACGGTGATGATGTTTCTCTTCGCCGTTCCGGCGGTGGAGGCTGCCAGCGTCTATCTGTTGCCGAACATGCAGGCCGCACGCGACCTGCCGTTCCCGCGCCTCTCGGCTTATGCGTTCTGGGCGTATTTCGTCGGTGGCCTCGTGTTCTTCGGCACGATCTTCTTCGGTCTGTCGCCCGATGGCGGCTGGTTCATGTATCCGCCACTGACAAGCACCAAGTACTCGCCGGCCGACAATGCGGATTGGTGGCTTCTCGGGATCGGCTTCATCGAGATTTCGGCTATCGCGGGCGCGATCGAGATCATCGTGGGCGTGATGAAGACCCGAGCCGTCGGCATGAGCCTCGACAAGCTGCCGATCTATTCGTGGGCCATGCTGGTCTTCGCCGTCATGATCGTCATCGGCTTTCCGGCAATCATCCTCGGCACCCTGCTCCTTGAGATGGAGCGCGCCTTCGACTGGCCGTTCTTCATTGCGGAAAGGGGTGGCGATCCGCTCCTGTGGCAGCACCTGTTCTGGTTCTTCGGGCATCCTGAGGTCTACATCATCTTCCTGCCGGCAACCGGAATGGTCTCGATGATCGTGCCGACAATGGCACAGACGCCGCTCGTGGGCTACCGCCTGATCGTTCTGGCCCTCATCGCCACGGGCTTCCTCTCGTTCGGGCTTTGGGTGCACCACATGTTTGCGACGGGCCTCCCGAAGATGTCATTGAGCTTCTTCTCGGCGGCGAGTACGGCGGTCGCGGTGCCGAGCGGCATTCAGGTCTTCGCTTGGATCGCGACCATCGCGTCGGGACGCATGAGGCTGACGACGCCCTCGCTCTTCGTCATCGGCTTTCTGTTCATCTTCACGCTCGGCGGTTTGACCGGCGTCATGGTGGCGGTGGCTCCGTTCGACTGGCAGGCGCATGACAGTTACTTCGTCGTGGCGCATCTGCATTATGTTCTCATCGGCGGAATGGTCTTCCCGCTCTTCGCAGCTTTCTATTATTGGGTGCCTGCCGCGAGCAAACGTGCGTTGTCCGAGCGGCTTGGCCGCTGGGTGTTCGGCCTCATGTTCCTCGGTGTGAACGTGACGTTCCTGCCGATGCACATCACGGGCCTCATCGGCATGCCGAGGCGCGTGTATACCTATCCGGTCGAAATGGGGTGGGATGCCCTCAATCTCGTCTCGACCATCGGCGCCTTCATGATTGCGGCCGGTGTCGCGATCTTCCTCTACGATCTGGCGCGCAACTTCCGCTTCACGCTGGAAGACAATGCCGGAAACGTATGGAACGCCAGCACTCTCGAATGGCTGCCGAACGGAACCTATAACACGCGCAGCATTCCCTCCGTCGTCAGCCGGGATCCTCTCTGGGAGCAGCCTAACCTGTCCAAGGATGTGGAGGAGGGCCGCTATTATCTGCCGGGGACCGTGACAGGAGGGCGCGAGGCGCTGGTGACGAGCCCGTTCGACGCACGGCCCCAATATATCCTGCAGGTCCCGGGACCCGGCTGGCAGCCGGTGCTCGCCGCTGTGTTCACGGCCGCCTTCTTCCTGCTCCTGACAGTGAAGCTCGTCTTTCCGTCCGTGATCTGCGGCGTACTGGCGGTGGGGTGTGTGATCTGGTGGCTTTGGGAGACCGATCCCGGCCCCGTCCGCCCGCCTGCGGATATCGGCGGCGGCATCGTGCTGCCGGTCTACGCCACGGGTCCGATGAACCACTCCTGGTGGGCGATGATCGTCCTCATGGTGGTCGCCGGCATGGTGTTTACCTGCCTGATCTTCTCCTATCTTTTCCTCTGGCTCGTGAACCCGGGTGCTTGGCCGCCGCAAGGCGTCCGGATCCCCGATTGGATCTGGCCATCCCTTTCGGCATTTCTCTACTGCGCCAGCGGAGCCCTCGTGGCTGTCGCCAGCCGGCAATTGCGCGGCGACGATCGCCGGAGCCCGCGCTCGGTGCCGGTTCTGATCGGCGTTGCGCTTCCGCTCGTCTGCGGCGCATCCGCCATCGATCTATGGATGCAGTGGGAAACGGGCCTGAGCCCGTCGGCTCACGCCTATGGAGCGGCGGTCTATGCCATCACGTCCCTGCAGATCTTCTTCGTCCTGACGACGCTCGTCATGGGAGCCTACACCATTGCCCGCTGGCTTGCGGGGCGGCTCGACAACGTGCGCCGGACCACCTTCGATAACACCATGCTGTTCTGGTACTATACTGCTGGCCAGGGCCTGGTCGCACTCCTCGTGGTTCACGGCTTCCCGCGGTTGACAGGAGGCCTCTGATGGGGGGACGGCGGACAGGGCAGATCCTCCTGATGCTCGCCGGCCTCATCGCATGGGCGGTTCAGTTCACGGCTATCTATGGTGTGACATCGACCTTGTGCGGCCGTGGCTGGGCGGATGCGAATCTTCTCGGCTTGGAGGTCGTTCCGATGACGATCCTTTCAGCGACTCTTGTCACGCTAGCCGCCACGGCTGTCGCTCTCATCTGGTCGTTCAGGAACTACCGACTAGCGAAGCATCAACCTGTTGCGGCAGTGGACGACTTCGTGAGCCATGCGGCCGTCCTCATCAACGGTCTCTCCATCGTCGTGATCCTTTGGCATGGCATACCCGCATTCATTCTCCCGGCCTGTGCCTAGCGCCGAACGAGGAAGCGCGACAATGATCGATTGGCAGGAGCTTTTCGTACCGGTCCATCCCATTCCCGAGATCATCCTTCGCGGAACGATCACCTATGTCGCCTTGTTCCTGATCCTGAGATTCTTACTCAAGCGGCAATCGGGAGTCATCGGAATTGCTGACCTGCTCGTTGTGGTCCTCATCGCAGATGCGGCGCAGAACGCAATGGCGAGCGAATACAAGTCGATTACCGAAGGAGTGATCCTGGTCCTGACCATTGTCTTCTGGAACTATTCGATCGACTGGCTGGGATATCGCTTTCCTGCGCTTCAACGTCTCACGCGACCGCCGCCGCTCCTCCTGATCAAGGACGGCAGAATGCTCTTTCGCAACATGCGCAAGGAGATGATCACGACCGAGGAGCTTAGCAGTCAGCTCCGCGAGCAGGGGGTCGAGCACTGCTCCGAGGTGAAGGTGGCCTATATCGAGGGAGATGGAAGGATCAGCATCATACGGAATGACAACGGAGAATCCGGCCAGAAGAACACGCCGCTGAAAGGAGCTACCTGATGGCTCCTATGATCTTGCCCGGCCCGAGCGGATCGTGAGCGGTGGCGGTCCAGCCGCCCGTGAGGCCATCCTGTCCTCTGTCGCCTATAGGGAGTTCCAGCAGGGATCGGGATGTCATCCGAGGCGGACGCATCAAGCGTCCGCCTCGCGTCGTGATCGGATCAGCGCTCGATCGTCTTGTTCCAGCGGCTGTTCCACTCGGGGCGCTTCTCGTTGATCGTGTCCCAGTCGAGCGTGACGGCTGTCTTCATGTATTCGTGGAACTTCTTGAGTTTGGCCTCCGCTTCCGGCGTGGGAGCTTTGGCGTTCACGTTCGAAGGGACGATGTTGCCGTACTGAAGCGCCTTGCTCTGAGCCTCCGGCGTCAGGAGATATGCAGCGAGCTTCTGAGCCAGTTCCGGCTCGCTGTTGTTGGCGATGACGCACTCGGTCACCATCAGTACGACGGAGCCTTCCTTGGGCTGGGCATATTCCACGGGAATGCCCTTTTCCTGGTGGGCTGCCACGGCCGTGGGCGTCAACGGGAATATCGCAGCTTCTCCCGTCTGCACCATCTCGGAGATCTTGGCCGAGCTGGGGATATATTCGAGCACGTTCGGCCCGATGGTGTCCTTGAACTTGGAGAAGCCTGGCTCGACATTCTTCTCGTCACCGCCTTGGATCCGGTTGAACATCAGGAAAGCATGCAGTCCGAAGGACGAAGCCGCAGCGGACTGGAACACGACCTTTCCCTTGTACTTCGGGTCTGCGAGGTCCATCCAAGAGGTCGGCGGGGCCCACCCGTTCTCGTCGAACATCTTCTTGTTGTAGGCAAGACCCGTCATGCCGAGGTCGATGCCGACGGCCATATCGTCCTTCAGCCGGGCTCCCGGCGCAAGATCGGCCAGAACCGGCGCGTCCTTGATCTTCTCGCAGAGGCCTGCGCCGATTGCACGCACCATGACACCATCGTCAAGGAACATCACGTGCATTTGAGGATTGCTCTTGGCCGCCGTGGCTTTGGCGAGAATATCCGACGACGTGCCCGGCACGACGACGACCTTCACGTCGTTTGCTTTCTCGAAGTCGGGAAAGACATGCTGCGTGTAGGTTCTTTCGAAATTGCCGCCATTCATGCCGACGTAGAGCGTCTTTGTCTGCGCCTGCGCTGCGCCGGAGGCAGCAATGGAAAGTGCAGCGAAGGCTGCTGTCTGAAGGAGTTTGGTCTTGGTCATTTCGATGTTTCCCTCTTTCGGGCTTCAGGAACGGAACCCGCAGGAGAGCCCTGGTCCATGCGGGCGAATCGGTCGATAGTGAAGGCTTCGATCGGCGTGCGGCTTTCGCCGTCACGAATGAGCTCGGCCAGGACTTCGCCAACTCCTGGGGCGATCTGGAACCCGGCGCCCGAGAAGCCGAACGCGTGAATGAGGTTCGGTGTGGTCCGGCTGAAGCCGATCACTGGGTTTCTGTCTGACATCTCGCCTTCCGTTCCGCTCCAGCAGCGGATGGCGTAGGTATTGCGCAACGCGGGAAACAGGTCGGCCGCGCGATTCATGATGGTAACGGCACCGGAGCCCGTGGGGCGCGAAAAATCCAGATCCACAGTCGGTTCGGCGCGCATTCCACCTACGATGCAGTTGCCGCGCTCTACCTGACGCGCATAGATGCCGCCGCCTTCGGCACCGATGTTCACGGTCATGAACACGTCCAGCGGTTCGGTGACGATCATGCTCGGGTAGATTCGTCCGAGAGGCACTGGCTCCCCGAAGGCCTCGGCGAAGGTGCCCGCCCAAGCCCCGGCGCTGTTGACGACGAACCGTGCTCTGATCTCGGTCCCGGAGCCTGCCGATAGGTGGAAGCCCTCCGGCACCCTCTCGACGTGGGACACGGGCGTATGCTCGAGAACCTCGGCTCCAGCCCGGCGGGCCGCTAGAGCGAAGGTTGCCGAAACGAGGCGCGGATTGGCATGTCCGTCCCCGGCGCAGAGTGAGGCTCCCACGATATCTCCCGCGATCCAGGGAAACCGCTCCCGGAGCTTGTTGCGGCCGATCAGTTCAAGGTCGAGTCCGAACCCCGCAACGCGTGTCGCATAGGCTTCGAGAGATGCCATCTCAGCCTCCGTTCGGGCGAGCTTGAGATGGCCGGAGCGCACGAATTCGCCGTCTATGCCGATGATTTCCTTCAGGCGAGGCCAAATGACATGGGCGCGCTGGGACAGGGCCATCTGCTCGGGAGGGCGGCCCTGACGCCGCACGCCGCCGTAATTGACCCCGCTCGCCTGTGCGCCGCAGAAGCCCTTGTCGAGGAGAGCGACGGAAAGACCCATGCGTCGAAGGGCGAGCGCAGCGGAGCTGCCGACGAGGCCGCCGCCGATGATAGCCACGTCCTTGTGAAGGATTCTGCTCATGCGGCCTCTCCGTCTGCCGCGATCCCGAGAGGAAGGGGCTTGATGGGCGGCTGCGCACGCAGGCGGCCGACAGCCTCCAGCGGCTGACCGTGGGCGGCCGCCAGGATCTCCGCCGCAGCGCTGGCGCACATCCGTCCTTGGCACCGGCCCATGCCGACACGGGTCAGGGCCTTGAGGCGGTTGAGTTCGCGCACCTCCTGCTCGCGTGCGGCGGTACGTGCCTGTCCGATGGAAATCTCCTCGCAGCGGCAGAGGAGAACATCGTCATCGACGCTGTTCGCCCATTTGTCAGGAAATGGGAAGGCGGCCTCGAGAACGTCCCGGAAGCGTTGGATCGCAGCGAGTTTGCGCTCCAGCACGGCGATCCGTGCGCGGTCGACGGTAAGGCCTGCATCCTCGAGGACGGCGAAACCGGCCCGCTCCCCCGCGAGCTCGGCGGCGTCTGCCCCGGCGATCCCGGCGCCATCGCCGGCGATGTAGAGACCGGACACACTGGTGCGCCCCGCCAAGTCGCGTTCAGGCCGCCACGCCCGATCCCGTCCGTCGAAGACGAAGCGGCACCCCGCCAGATCCGCCAATTGCGTTTCGGAACGCAGGGCAAAGCCGTATCCCACGGCATCGCAGGCAAGGCGATGTTCCTTGCCTCGCTCGCGCCAGATCATGCCCGTGACGCGGGTCTCACCCTCGATCTGATCCGGTTCGACGCCGAAATGCACGGGAACGCCGCGCGCCATGAGTTCGGCCGCATAGCGGAACCCGCGCAATACCACGCCCGGCTGAGACAGCAGCCCGCGCAGGAGATGGAGCTTCGACGAGAACGGCGCCGTATCGAGCACGGCGGCAACCCGGGCGCCGGCTTTCACATATTGCCACGCAACAAGATAGAGCAGAGGGCCGGAGCCGAGGAAGACAACCCGCTCGCCGATGGCGCAGCCTTGCGATTTCAGAGCGATCTGCGCGCCGCCAAGGGTGAAGACTCCCGGAGTGGTCCATCCACGGAACGGAAGTACGCGGTCGGTCGCGCCCGTAGCGAGGATCAGGTGGCTGAAGTTGAGGCGGCGGGTCCGGCCGCCGGCCGCCACATCGGCGGCCTTGCCCTGGACATTCCACACCAGAGCCTGCGGAAGATAGTCGATCCTGTCCCTGATCCGAGCGAAGGTCTCGTGCAGCGCCGTCGCCTTCCCGGTTTCTGAACCGTAGAGGTCGCGTGGCGTGCGCTCATCGGGCACGAGCCTTTGGCGATAGATCTGCCCGCCGCCAGCCGCCGCCTCATCGACGACGATCGGCCTGATGCCCGCGTCTACGAGGGTCTGGGCGGCGCGGATTCCAGTGGGACCGGCGCCGACGATCAGCGGTCGGAGTGCGTCGCTCACGATCTTGGCTCCGCAATGGTTCGAAGATTCATTCCCGCTTCGAGAGCCGTGCTGCAGGCGCGGATGCGCTCGCCGTCGCCTGCCAGAACCCAACAGTCCTGGCACGCGCCCATCTGGCAGAAGCCGGCCCGGGGGGTGCGTGAGAAGTCGCTGAGACGAAGCCGGTCGGTCTCAGCGAGAATGGCGGTCAGAACCGTATCGCCTGCGCGACCGGAGCAGGCCTTACCGTTCAGCGTGAAGGTGACAGGGGGAAGCTTGTGCCGCGCAAGTCGCTTGAGAAGAGCCATATTCGCTTCCTCAGCGCTGTCCGACGAGGATACGGTCGAGCCCGAAGGCGCGGTCCAGCACCAGCATGGCGGCGGCCGTGATGGCGATCATCAGGGCGGAGACGGCCGCCATCATCGGGTCGATGGACTCCGTCGCGTACATGTACATGCGAACCGGCAGCGTAACGGTTGCGGGCGAGGTGACGAAGATCGACATCGTCAGTTCGTCGAAGCTGTTGATGAAGGCAAGCAGCCAGCCGCCCGTGATGCCAGGCAGGATCATGGGGGCGGTGATGCGGCGAAACGTGGTCCATTCCCCGGCCCCGAGTGTCCGTGCGGCCTGCTCCGCGCTGCGGTCGAGCCCGGACAGGGCCGCGAGCACGAGACGGAGCACATAAGGCGTCACGATGATGGTGTGTGTCGCGACAAGCCATGCGAAGCTGCCCGTGGCGCCGATGAGGGCGAACAGACGCAGAAAGGCGACGCCGAGCACGAGATGGGGGATGATCAGCGGCGACAGGAACAGCGCGTTGAGGAAATCCCGGCCCGGGAACGTATAGCGGCTGATGGCGAGCCCCGCGGGTACGGCGAACGCGACAGCCAGGGTTGCGGAGAAGGTCGCCAGCCAGATGCTGTTCCAGAAGGATGCCATGAAATCCGGATGCGCGAAGACCGCCTCGAACCAGCGCAGTGACAGGCCGGTCGTCGGCAGGCTGAGCGTGTTCTCGGGCGTGAAGGCGACGAGGCAGATGATGACGAGCGGCGCCAGAACGAAAGTCAGCACGAGAACGTGAAAGATGAGAGCGACGGGGCCGTTCTTCTGCATAGTATCACCCGAGGGTCCGGCGTGCGCGGGCTTCGACCATGCGGTTGTAGGCCAGCATGATGCAAAGGTTCGCGACAAGCACGATGATCGCGATTGCGGCTCCGAGGGGCCAGTTGAGCTCCTGCAGGTACTCGTCATAGACCAGTGTTGCCGCCATCTTGAGGCGGCGGCCGCCCAGCAGGGCCGGAACGGCGAAAGCACTGGCCGACAACCCGAAAACGATGAGGCTGCCGGAGAGCATGCCCAGCGTTACCTGAGGCATGACCACCCGGCGCAGAGCCGTGAAGTGAGAGGCACCGAGCGTCCAGGCCGCAGCCTCGACCATAGGGTCCAGCTTCTGCAGCGCCGTCCACACCGGGATCACCATGAACGGCAGCATCACGTGGACGAGAGCGATGACGATGGCGGTTTCGGTATAGAGGATCCGGGCAGAGGGTAATCCGAGAAGTTGGAGGGCCTGGTTCACGAGACCTTGCGATCCGAGCAGCATGCTCCAGCCGAAGGTGCGGACCACGACCGAAACGAGCAAGGGGCCAATGATGACGAGAAGGAAGATCGAGCGCCACGGATCCCGCATGCGCGACAGGATGTAGGCTTCCGGAACCCCGATCGCGGCGCAAATGAGCGTGGTCAGCGCCGCGATCCGCAGCGTTCTCCAGAAGATTTCGAGATAATACTCGTCGGTGACGACGGCGACGTAGTGTGACAGCGTGAAGGTGTTCTGGATGCCGGTGGAATGATCGTAGGCGTGAAACGACAGGATGACGGTCAGGGCCAGCGGCAGGAGCACGAGTCCGATAAAGAACAGGGCTCCGGGGCCGGCAAGCAGCCAAGGGGCGGAAAGGGTGGAAGGGCGCGGTGTCATCTTCTTCCCTCAGGCCGCTGCGGCGGTGTCCGCGATGACGCGCAGGTTCGCGGGGGACCAGTCGAGGCTGACCGGAGAGCCTTCCGCAGGCGGCTCCTCGCCCTGGTTGGGGATGGTGACCGTCATGGTCCCGAGAGAGGTCTCGACCGTGAAGAGCCATTGGCTGCCGAGGAAGAAGCGGCTGGCGACCCGTCCGTCGAGGCGGCCCGCGCCAGCGTCGCGCAGCAGGAGCTTCTCGGGGCGGATCGACAACGTGACCGGCGTCCCGGCAGCGATCTCCGGTGCCGACGCCTCCAGCAGGACACCTCCGATTTCCGCGCCGCTGCGGCGCCAGGTGCCGGCAAGAAGATTGGTCTTGCCGACAAAGGACGAAATGAAGGTGTTCGAGGGCTGCTCGTAGAGGCGGTAGGGAGCATCCACCTGCGTCATCCGCCCGTCTTCCATCACGACGACGCGATCACTGATGGAGAGCGCTTCGGCCTGATCGTGCGTGACCATGATGGTCGTCGTGCCGACCTTGCGCTGGATTCGGCGCAACTCGAATTGCATCTCCTCCCGCAGCTTGGCGTCGAGGTTGGAGAGAGGCTCGTCCAGCAGGAGGACGGGCGGTGCGATGACGAGGGCGCGGGCGATGGCGACACGCTGCCTTTGTCCGCCCGACAATTGACGGGGATAGCGATCGGCAAAGGAGGAGAGTTGCACCAGCGAGAGCGCCTCGCGCACGCGCTCGGTGCGCTCAGCCTGCGGAACACGCCGCATCTCGAGACCGAAGGCCACGTTCTGCGCGACGGTCATGTGAGGAAAGAGGGCATAGCTCTGGAAGACGACGCCCAGGCCGCGGCGATTGGGTTTCTCATGGGTGATATCGTGACCGTCGAGCGAGATCCGCCCCTGCGTCGGCTCAACCAACCCTGCGATCATTTGCAAAGTCGTCGTTTTTCCGCAGCCCGATGGACCGAGGAGCGAAACGAATTCGCCCTTGTCGATTGTCAGATTGACATCGCGTACGGCTGTGAACGTGCCGAATTCCTTGGAAACCCGTTCGAGCGTCAGGAACGCCATACACTCCTCCGATCATTGCAAAGCCTCAGACGCGCAGCCTGAATGAGCACGATGCCCGGATCCGCATCACGGCTAAGTCAGAGGGGCAAGTCAACGTGTCGATTTCAGCAGATGGAATTTTTTTGACATTTCTTTCGATCTTTGAAAGAGAAGAGCCAATTCTGTATTGTAGGTTTCATATGTCGGAAGACGCCATATCCGGAATCAGACGGGCAGTGGGACTTCTCAAGGTTCTTGGGAGCGGAAACCCCCAGGGCATGCGCCTCACCGACATCGCCGCCGCGAGTGGGATCAGTCAGCCCAGTGCCCATCGGGCCTTGAAAGCCTTGATGGCGGAAGGCTTCGTCGAGCAGGTCGAAACAAGCCGCAGGTATCGGCTCGCTCTTGACTTTTTCGTACTGGCGGCGCGTGCCGCGCATTCAGGTAGTCTGCGCGGCACGGCTCGGCCAGCGCTTCTGCGCCTGTCCTCTACCTTGAGCGACAGCGTCTTTCTTCTGGTCCGCAACGGTTTTGACGCGGTCTGCCTGGATCGGGTGGAAGGGCCGTTCCCGATCAGGACCTTCACGGGCGATATTGGCGGCAAGGTGCCGCTCGGGATCGGGCAGGGCAGTCTGGCCATTCTGTCCTATCTGCCCGCGGAAGAGCGTGAGACGATCATACGCTTCAATGTGCCGCGTCTTCTCGATCGAGGGAGCTTCGACGAGGTAGGATTGCGAATGCAGATCGAGAATGTCCGTAAAACAGGATTTGCCAGCCTCAACACTGGTCTGATTCCCGGAATGGCCGGTGTAGGCGTTCCCATTCTCGATGCGGAGGGGCGTGCCGTGGCCGCGTTGAGCATCGGGACCTTGTCGGAGCGATTGGAGGGGGATCGTTTGCCGCTCGTAGTCGAATTGCTGCAGAAGGAAGCGGACGGGATTGGTCGACAACTCAATCCTTTCGACCCGACACTGCGCTACCCTACCCGAAGCCTTGGCACGGGACCCGCGTGACCGTTTGGTCGAGCAGCCTTCGGCCCGGCCGTTCAAACTGCCCGCCTGGGGATAGCCGATCCTCCCGGACACACTTCAACCGTCCTTCGCGGATCCTATGCAACCGGTGAACCCGGCCTGCATAGTCCGCCGCTCCGCTCCTGCCGCTCGACTTCACCGCCGGGTTTGCCCAACAAAAGTACGATTTACCGGTAGGCTGTTCACCCTACGAATTTTGTCTGCCTAATGAATAGAAAAGGTAAGTCGATGAATTTGTCGGTTGGCGATAAGGTGCGAGTGTATTTTTATCCACCCAAGACCACACAAAGTTTCGTTGAAGGCATCATTGATCGCGACCAAATCAATACTTTCCGGGGGCCCGGCTTCTCTCTCCAAACGACGCGAGAGGTCGTCCTGGGACATGAGATCACAACCCCTCGGAGCCTGCCTTACATTATCGCCTACGTGAAGGAAGACGATTTCGAAGGTCGGATCGAACTCTTGGAGCCCGCCGGTCCGCCCGCAGCAGAGCCGGTGATTGACGCTGTGACCGGCGTTGAGCCAAATCCCGTGGCCAAGGCGCAGAATGAGGAGATCATCGAGGAACTTAGCCTGGATCTTGAGGTTGAGGCCGAAATCCAATCGGAGCCTCAGAAGCGGGGTTGGAAACGGCTGTTCAATCCGGCCGCCTGACGGCGCCGATCCGCTCGGACCAGCGTGGAACCGGGTAAGCCATCTCCTTAAGCTCAGCATTTGAGGCAGGTCGGGCGGGCGATCTTGTCCGTCACCTCGTCGACCGGGATCTGGGCGATGTCGTGTATCTCGCCACGCCCCCGCCGGGATCAGCCTCAATGGGGTCATCGAGCCGTTCTCGCCCAGCACGCCGTGGGGTGGCCCGCGCTCATGGCCAGGTTCGAAACCGTGCGGGTGCATAGGCGGCTAATGGCAGGGAGGATTGACGCCCCGCGAGCATGTCGGCAACGGCGCTTGCCGTGGCAGGCCCCGATGCAAGTCCGACATGTCCGTGGCCGAACGCATAGATGATGTCACGGGAAGTCGAGGCCGGGCCGATCACGGGCAGCCCGTCCGGCGTCGATGGCCGATGGCCCATCCAGCGGGAAATCCGCTCCTCCGGGATGTGGCTGGGAAGTCCTGGATATGTGCGGCGGGCATGATTCAGAAGAACGGCCGCACGTTTCCAGTTCGGCGCAGCATCCAGGCTCGCCAGCTCCACCTGCCCGGAGACGCGCAGGCCCTGTATCGTCAGGGTGTTGGCCATTTTCCCATCGCTTGGCATCACGGGAACGCGCGGGGCGGCCTCGGGATCGGAGATGATGACATGGTAGCCGCGCTCGCTTTCGAGGCACACCCGGTCGCCCGCGGCCCGAGCAAGGGCTTTCGAGTGAATCCCCGCGGATACGACGGCACGGTCGCACTCAATCACGCCCGAATCCGTTCGCACGGCTCGCAGGCGGCCGGCGTCGATCGCGAACCCCGTCGCCCTTGCCCGAACGATGGCTGCCCCCTTGCCTTGAGCGTAACGTACGAGGGATGCGACATAGCCTCCCGGATCGATGCAATGAGATCCGGCTTCCACCAAGGCCCCGAACCTGTATCGCCGATGGAGCGCAGGCTCCCTCCGATGCAGTTCGTCCGCGTCCAACTCGACCCACTGCACTCCGTTATCTCGCCTCAGCCGCCACGACAGGGCCTCGGCCTCGAATGCGGCTCGATCCGGATAGACGTACAGCAACCCGCTTTGCTTGATCAGTTCGGGAACCCCGGCTTCGGCTGCGAGCGCCGCATGCCGGGACGGAGCATCTTCCAGAAGGGCGGATAAGGCACGCGCGGTCGCCTCTACCCTGCGAACCGCTGCCCCCGCATGGAGAAAGCGCACCAGCCAAGGAGCCAGTCTCGGCAATGCGGACAACCGGATTGTCAGTGGTCCAAGGGAGTCGAGCAGATAGCCCGGCACCTTCTTCCACAGGCCCGGCGTCGACATCGGAACCACGGATGCGGGGCTGATCCATGCGCCGTTGCCGTAGCTCGCCGCCTGCTCCCGTCCCGGCTCGTCAGGTTCGAGGATGGTCACCTTGTGGCCTTCGCGCAGGAGATGGACGGCAGTCGCGGCTCCGACGATGCCTGCTCCTATGACAACGACATGCAAGGTCATGGGAATAACCGAATGAGCGTAAGGAATTCATGGATGGAGAGCCGCGCCGGCCAGCCGGAATCCGCCGGCGCCGCCACGAAGGCGCAAGTCTTGCTGAAAGTCTTGCCGAAAGAACGGACGACGCTGCTTTGAGTTCGTCATGTCACATGTAGCCCGAGAATCTTGGGCTGACGATCCCGCTCTGAAGCAAATTGACCAGATGGTAGATGCCGAAGATCGGCAGACCGATATCCGCCTGGACCGCGGCTGCGTATGGCTGCAGGTTGGTGCACTCGAAGACGATGCACGCGGTATTCGGGAAATCCCCGGTCAGCTTGCGGCAAGCGGAGACGACCTCCGCCTCCACTTCATCGACATCCATCTCGATGCGATCCCCGCCTTTGCCGAAGATGGCGCTTCTGAATGCGGGGCTTTCCTCCAGCCCCCGCACATGGACGGCCCAGTCCGGCTGCACGCCGGCGGCAACCAGGTGTTCCGGGGACAACCTTCCGGAGTGGGCGGTCAACACGCCGATCGACCGCTCGGCGGCAAACATCGAGCGTAACAGAGGGATCAAGAACAGGCTCGAGGTCACGACAGGAACGCTGACCGCGGCCGCGATTTCCTTCTGCATGACCGTGAGAAAGCCGCACGTCGTCGTTATGGCCCGCACTCCCTGCTTCTCCAGCAATCTTGCCCCCTCGACAAAGGCAGGAAGAAGGGCGCGTGCACGGTCGGCCTCGGATACGACCTTCTCGGGAGTCGCAGCGTCGATGACGTGGTACCGGACAGGGAAATCGAACGTCGTGGCGTTGGCGATGTCGCCTGGGATACGAGGGAACGAGGTATCAAGCACGAGGACGCCGATCGCCTCTCCGTAAATGGCGCGACCGCCCTTTGCCATTCTTCGCATCATTAGCGCACCGAGAGGGATGAGACCGCTGACCGGTCATGGGCACCCACAGGCTTTTCCTTCACTTCCCTGCACAGGACAAGGATCGGCCGGCAAGAATGACTTGATGACGTTTCCACGATATCGGCATTCCATGGTGCCCCAAGGGCGGCAACCCGGCCCGGAGGCCGCCTGCCCGATCTGCGCGAAGTCCCTCATGCGGCCATGGAGGGGAGACGCGGCTCCCCTCCATGCTGGTTTCGGTTCAGACGATTACATCTTCTTGTAGTCATTCATGACGGCCTCGCCGTCGGGGCCGGCTCTTTTGACCCAATCCGCCGCGAGCTGCTCGCCGATTTTCTTGAGACCGGCTTCGAGTTCCGGGGACGGCGGCGACACGACCATGCCCTTGTCCTTGAACTGCTCGAGATACCAGGTGGACTTTTCCTTCGCGATCTTCAGGCCACGCTCTTCCGCGGCGGCAGCCGCCTTCAGCACGGCCTCCTGAGTGTCCTTGTCGAGCGCATCGAAGGCGGCCTTGTTGACCATCACGATGTTGCGCGGCAGCCAGGCCTGAACGTCATAGAAGTACTTTTGGGATTCCCAGACCTTCGAGTCGTAGCCGGTGGAGCCGGATGACATCCAGGAATTGACCACGCCTGTTGCAAGAGCCTGGGGCAGCTCCGCCGCCTGGACGGTCACCGGTTGAGCGCCCACGGCCTCACCGATGCGTGCGGTTCCGACGTTGTATGCCCGGAACTTGAGGCCTTTCATATCCTCTACCGACTTCAGCTCCTTCGAGGAGTAGAGCCCCTGCGGCCCCCACGGGACCGAATAGAGCAGCTTCACACGCTGGCTTTCCAGCTTCTTCTCGAGCTGCGGCTTGGCCGCATTCCACAGCTTTACCGAAGCGTCAAAGCTCGTCGCGACGAAGGGAATGATATCGATTCCGAACAGGGGGTCCTCGTTCTCGTGGATCGACATCAGCACCTCGCCGATCTGCGCTTGGCCCGTCGCCACGGCGCGCTTGATTTCGGGCGCTTTGAACAGCGAGGCGTTCGGATGCACGGTGATCTGCAGCTTTCCGCCGGTGGCCTCCGAAACATCCTTGGCGAATTGGTTCAGGTTCTCGGTGTGATAGTTGTCGATCGGATAAGCCGCGGGCAAATTCCACTTTGTCTGCGCCTGCGCCGTGGCACCCAAAAGCAAGGCACCCGCAAGTCCGAGGCTAACTCGAGCCATATACTTCATCGATACTTCTCCCTCCGGTTTTCGATGGATTCTATTCCGGGAATGCGAGCCTTGGCAGGTACAACGCGATATCCGGGAAAATTGTGATAATGGCCACAGCTGCCACAAGCAGCAAGAAGAATGGCAAGGATGCCTTCGCCACTACCAAACTGTCACGTCCGCTCATGTTTTGCAGAACAAAGAGATTGAATCCGACAGGCGGCGTAATCTGCGCCATCTCCACCAGGATAACAAGGAAGATCCCAAACCAGACGAGATCGAAACCCGCCTGCTTCACCATGGGCAGCACCACGACGGTGGTGAGCACGATCATCGAAATGCCGTCGATCAGGCATCCCAGGATTACGTACATGACGGCAAGCGCTGCGATCAGCACGTAGGGCGACAGGTGAAGTGACTCTACCCAGGCGGCGAGCGCTGCCGGAATGCCCGTGTACGCCATCGCGGCGGTCGTGAATGCGGCGCCGGCCAGGATCAGCATGATGGTTGCTGAAAGCCGGGCTGCGCTCATCAGGCTTTCCATGAACGTCTTCCAGGTCAGCGTACCCGACCACCAGGCCAGGATAAGGGCGCCCGTCACGCCCCAGGCGGCGCATTCAGTCGCCGTCGCCAAGCCGAAGATCAGTGCCGAGAAGATCCCCAGCACAAGGAGCAGCACCGGTAGAAGTTTGGATGACTGCCTCAACTTGAACATGAAGCTCGTTCTCGGCTCGGGCAAGGGGGATTTACCCGGGTTGAGAAGAGACCAGACCACGATGTAGCTGGAATACAGCGCCATCACGAGGAGCCCGGGAAGAAAGCCCGCCAGGAAGACCTGAATGACGGAGACGTTCGCCGCTACGGCATAGACCACGAGAGGGATCGAGGGAGGAATGAGCAGGCCGAGCGTGCTGGAGCCTGCGAGACTGCCCAGGCTCATATGCTCGCTGTACCCGCGTTTCCTCAGTTCCGGCAGGGCGATCTTGCCGACAGTCGCACATGTGGCGGCGGATGAGCCCGATACCGCAGCGAATATTCCTGAGCCGACCACGTTCACGTGCAGCAATCGCCCCGGAAGCCAGTTGAGCCAAGGCGCAAGGCCAAGGAACATCTGCTCCGACAGGCGTGTTCGGAACAGGATCTCGCCCATCCAGATGAAGAGCGGCAGGGCGGCCAGCGTCCAGGAGGCGGAGCTGGCCCAGACTGTCGTGGCCAGGACGGATCCGATGGGCACGGAAGCGCTGATGGTGACGGCGGCGAAGCCCACGATCAGCAGCGCAATGCCGATCCAGTTTCCCAGCGCGAGCAGAAAGATGAGAAGGCCCAGGAGCAGAGCGGCGACGGTGACAAGATTCATATCGGCGAACATCGTCAGAGCCCGCCTTCCGCTGCACGATCGACGATCTCCTCAGGAGTCTCAGCCTTTGGCTTCTCGTAGCGGGGCTGATATCCTCTCAGCGCATGGACGAGCTCATCGACGAAGGCGATGGCGAGAATCGTCAGTCCGAGCGAATATCCGATCTGGGGAATCCATAGCGGCACGGCGACAACGCCGCCGGACACATCGTTGAAGAGATAACTGTCATAGGTCATGTGCACGGCATGCCAGGCAAAGAAGCCGACGACGGCGGTGCCGATGCTGAGGCAAAGGATCTCGATCATGCGCCGAGCCGAGGGGGGAAGCCGATCGAGGATGAGCCCCACGCGGATCAAGTCGCCGGATTTGAAAGTGTGGGCCAAGCCCAGGAAGCCCAAAGCGGCCATCGACCATGCGGCGAAATCATCTCCTGCGGGGATGTTGACCCCCACATGTCGTCCGAGCGACAGCCCCATCATGATGAGAAAGATGAGGAAAAGGAAAAATCCGGCCAGCCAGCCTGAAAGGAGATAAATTCCGTCGAGAAGCGATCGAACAGGCGATTTCCTGTCCATAGAAACGTCCCCGGCCGGTGAGGTTCTTTTTCTTGTGGAGGCTGCAGCCTCGCGCTCGCTGAGGCCTCCAGAAACCTTTGTCATACGCTCGTTGTCCCTCTTCAAGATGGTTCTTGGTTTCTACGGAGCATTCGCTGCTCTCTTTTCCAGAGTGGCCACCTACATTTCCGGGCTATGGTAGACGTGCACCAGCTGTCAATCTATCATTTTGATTGTCCCGCATCCCCGATGCCGCGGGGATGAGGCGACGGCTGGATACCCCGTGCCTTTGTTGCGGAGCATCGCGATGATGGCCGCGGGAGGGCGACACGAGGCATCGCTCAGCAGCGGCCGGCCTCCCTTCAGTGCCGTGGCACCAAGAGCACAATGCCGTTCCTCCGGGATTCATTGCAACTTTGGGCGACGTGCACGGACCCCGGCGGTGGATCGCGGCGTGATCCACCTCTGCGCAGCTCCCGTTCCGCCATCATCCGCACGCAGGGCAGGATTATCGAGGGGGGCGAAATGGCAGCCTTCGAACATCACGTCCAGCCGCGCTTGCCGGAGGCGCAGACCGAACTGGGTGACCGGGAGGTTTATGGCATTTTCCAGCGCATCGCGCTAAATAGCGGACCCGGTTATTCGCGCGCAACGATGGCTCCTTGTCTGAGACAAGTGAGCTCAAGACAATTCTCATGCAAGCTCTGACGCGTAGTGCCGACAGGCCCGTATAACTGTGCGCTATAGGGGCGTGCGCTTCCCGCGGTGCTGCGGGCGGGTCAGCAAACACCGATGAAGATCATTGAAAATCTTAAGCTCATCTATAAGCTTGCTATTCCTGTAGCAGCCATGATGGTCGTTGCGGCTGGCCTCGTTCTGCTGGCCGATGATGGCCTCGATACTCTGGCAAAGGACACTCAGTAAATCGTCGACATCTACGCCACAAGGCTCGGGACCATCGTCACGGTGAAGGCCGAGGTCAACGAAGCGACGATTCAGGAGAAGAATTTGATCCTGGGGAAGGACCCGGCTCGAGCGTCTGCCGCCGAGGCGCGCTACAAGGAAGCCAAGGAAGCTGCAATCGGAGGCCTCACCAAACTTCTGGAGTTGTCCGATATTCCTGAGCTCGTCGCGACCAACCAACGGCTGAAGCAGATAACCGAGGAACTCTTCGCCGCCATGGATAAGAGTGTGGCGCTCGGCCTCAAGCAACAGGATGAAGCGGCTATCAAGGTCTCCATGAGTGAGGTCGCCCCGGTGCGCCAAAAGGCCAAAGAGGCTCTTGATGTGCGGGTCAAGGCCAATGCCGACGCCCTGATGAAGGCCAGGACAGACGCCGCCGAGATCGCGGAGAGCACCTCGACGACCCTGATAGGCGCTTCGGCCATCGGCCTTCTCGCAGCTGCGGGACTGCTGGCTGCGGTCGTGATCTTCGGCGTCACCCGCCCGCTCGGAGCCATGAGCGGCGCCATGGCACGGCTTGCCGACGGCGACCTCGCCGTCAGCATCTCCGGGGTCGAACGCAAGGACGAGGTCGGTGTTCTTGCCCGTTCGCTGCAGGTGTTCAAGGACAACGCCATCGCGGCGCGACGCCTCGCCGCCGAGCAGGAGGCCGACAACCAGGCCAAGATGTGCCGCGCCGAGGTCCTGGACGAGCTCACCAGGCGCTTCGAGGCGAAGGTCGAGGCCGGCAAGGGCTTTGCCGTGGTGGCCACCGAGGTGAAGGAGCTGGCCTCCCAGACGGCCAAGGCGACCGAGGAGATCTCGGCCCAGATCACCTCCGTCCAACAGGCCACGCAGGAGACGGTGCACGCCATCCAGGAGATCGCGCGCACGATCACCGAGATGTCGCAGATCTCCACCTCCATCGCGGCCGCCATGGAGGAGCAGGGCGCGGCCACCGCGGAGATCGCCCGCAACGTGCAGGAAGCCGCGCGCGTCACGGAGACCGCGACGGAAAGCATCATGGATCTCCAGAAGGGGGCCGGCGAAACGGGAGCCGCAGCCAATCAGGTTCTGGGAGCGGCTCAGGAACTGTCGCGCCACTCCAACGATCTCAACCTGGAGGTCTCGAGCTTCCTCTCCGGCGTCAAGGCCGCGTAGGCCGAGATCGTCCCGAACGACACTGCAATGGAGGCCGCCCCTCGGGCGGCCTTCCGCCTTTGGAGTAAGAGGCCTGTCCCGCGCCCGCAGCGGCTCCGCTTTGAGGACACGCCAAATTGATGGTGCCGGTCGGAGAAAACAGACTGCCAGAGGTCCTCCGGTCGGAGATCGGTTCATCGCGCGGCCTGTCGGCCTCCGGTCCGGAAGGTCACGACCCGGTAGAGATACCAGCCGACGACCAGGATCACCACGGCCGTCGATACCGGGTTGAGGTAGTCGGCCACGCGCTCGTATTGGCTCTGGAGCAGATACCCGGCGCCAGCGAGCAGCGTGGTCCAGAGCCCAGTGCCAAGAGACGACCAGGCGAGGAAGCTCGGGAGAGGCATGCCGGCGATCCCGGCCGGCACCGATATCAGCGTCCGCACGGTGGGGACGAGGCGGCCGAAGAACACGGCGCTCGCCCCATGGCGGCCGAACCAGTCATCGGCCCGGTCCACGTCCTCCGGGCACAAGGTCACCCACCGGCCATGCCGCGCCGCCAGATGCTTCAGGCGCTTCAGTCCCAAGCGTTTTCCGACGTAGTACCAGAATACAGCCCCGAGGAGAGACCCAGCCGTGCCGGCGAGGATCACGAGGAAGAAGTTGAGCTGGCCTCGCGCGGCCGTGAAGCCCGCCAGCGGCATGATGAGTTCGGACGGGATCGGCGGGACGACGTTCTCCGCCAACATGAGCAGGAAGACGCCACTATAGCCGCTCCGCACCACAAAGCCTGTGATCCGGTCAAACATCGGATGGCTCCTTGGGCGAGGCTCAGGCTCGGTAGGCCGTTTTCCTGCGACGGTATTGCGGAATTAGGTGGGGGTCGTTCCCGCCGGCCCCGCCCGCGGAATTGCGAGAGTTCGGCGAGCACCTTCTCCGACTGGGCCTTACGCGCCAGCACGAACAGGACCGAGGTGCCCGGTTGCAGCGTCTCAGCGATCTGACGGATGAAGCTGTCGTCGATGCCGTAATCGACCAGCGAGCCCGACAATGCCCCGCTTCCGGCCCCAACGAGGCCGCCCGCAGCCATGCCGGCGGGCGGGTTGAGACACAACAGACCGACCAGCGACCCCACAGGGCTCCGGACAGACCACCGGAGGCGGCACCGGCCCCGATCATATTGATGCTTTCTTCGAGGTTGACCCTGCCATCGGGCTGGCGGATAGCCACGACCGCATCCTCTGAGGCGATCAGATATTGCCGTTGGAGCCGCGCCAATTCGGTCAGCACACGGTCCGCTTCCTGGGATTATCGAAGCCAACAGCAACAAGTTCCGCCACCGTCGTCCTCTGTGGCCATCGGGATGGGAGCAATCCGTGACAATCCCGGATGCATTATAAGGTTCCGCCTGCCAGCGGCACCGCATCTGCCCATCAGCCACTGCTGCTGAAGCAGCTCTTCGCCCGCGAGGATGCCGCGATCCGAAGGCTGGAGGGGCGTTCGAGCGGGATCTCCAGGATTGCTATCCGTTCGGGCCGGCCGAGTGCCGGCGGAGCCCGGTCTTCACGCGGTTGCGTGACTCCACGGCGAGGCTGCTCTCGCCTTTGCCGCAGTGGAGGTCGTGCGGATGGTCATCGGTCTATTTCTTCCCGCGTTCGCCCGGGTCGCGGCCGATAACGCGGCAGAGACCAGTCCCAGCGGAGCGCTGCCGCCCGGATACTCAGTCCGGCCAGGAAACCACCGGCAAGGGCATATTCGCGCGGAACGCCCGCCGAGGCCAGAATGACGAAGATCGCCGCTCCGCCCAATGCCGCCGATACGTAGATCTCGCGGCTGAGGATGACTGGGCTTTCGCCCCCCAGGACATCCCTGACGATGCCCCCGAAGGTCGCCGTGATCACGCCCATCGCGATGGCGACGGTGGGGCCGCCCTCGGCCAGCAGCGCCTTCTCGGCCCCGGTCACCGCGAACAGGGCCATGCCGACGGCATCGCACCACAGGAGGAGCTTGAGCCGGGATTGCGGAATATGGGCGAGGAAGAACGCTGCGCAGGAGACGAGCACGCAGGTGACCAGATAGGCCGGCTCCCGCACCCAGAAGACCGGAAGCGCGTTGATGAGCGTGTCGCGGATCGTCCCTCCGCCGATCCCTGTCGCCGTGCCGAGCAGGACGAAGCCGACCAGGTCCATCTGTTTGCGGGAAGCGACAAGCGCCCCGGTCGTCGTGAAGACCACGATCCCGAACCAGTCGAGCAGGGCGGCGAAGGTATCAAACATCGGTCGGGAATCCATCATGGCTTTCGGGATCACTGCGCGGGTGCTGTCCAGGGCTGGACGCCGAGCAGGGGCAGGGCTTCACCCATGACGCGCCGCGTCACCGGTACTGCGTTCCAGCCGGAGGTGCGAAAGCCGAAGGTTTCCGGCAGTCCGCGCGGCTCGTCAAGAATCGTCAGGAACAGATAGCGCGGAGCGTCGATGGGGGCGACGCCGACAAAGAAGGTCATCACCTTTTCCTTGGAATAAGCGCCGCCGACGACCTTCTCGGAGGTCCCTGTCTTGCCCCCGATCCGGATCGGATCGAGCGCGGCACGCCGGGCCGATCCTGTCTCGACGTTCAGGCGCATCAGGTCGCGCAGGGTCTCGGCAGTCGTGGACTTGATCACGTTTTCGGCGCGAAGGCGGCCCTTGAGACCGCGGCCCGCGAGAAAGGTCGGGGTGATCAGGTCGCCGCCGTTGACCAAGGCGGCGACCGCCATGGCAGCCTGGAGCGGTGTGACCGCGATGCCATGCCCGAACGCGACCGTGGCGGTCGTGAGATCGCTCCACCGCGACGGCACGATGGGCGTGGAGCTCTCGGTGAGTTCCGTCCGCACCTTGTCGAACTGTCCCATCGTCCTCAGGAACGACCGGACCCTGGGCGCGCCGATGGCGAGCGCCATGCTGCCCATGGCGATGTTCGACGAGTAGATGAAACTCTCGGACAGCGTCAGGACACGCCTCTTGCCACGGAAGTCGTCGATGCTGGCCCCGCCGATGGTGAGCGGCCGGCTGACATCGAAGGTGGAGCGCAGCGTGAACAGCCCGGTGTCCAGGGCGAGCGCGGTGGTCAGGGCCTTGTAGATCGAACCCATCTCGTAGCGGCCGACCTGCATCCTATTGATGCGATCCGGTTGCAGCGCCAGACCGGGCTCGTTCGGATCGAAATCAGGCAACGACACGAGCGCGAGGATTTCGCCGTTGGTGACGTCGAGAACAAGTCCGGCTGCGGCGACGGCGCCGTACGTCCCGACGGCGCGGCGCAGGTGCTCGGAATAGATGTGCTGGATCCTGATGTCGATGCTGAGGCGGATGGACTGACCGGTTCGACCCGTCCGCGCCTGGCCGGACGCCGGCTCATGCGCCGTTGTCGTGTTGTCGAGCCACTTCTCGATGCCGGCCAAGCCCCGGTTGTCGATGTCGACCGCGCCGAGAATATGCGCCGCGGCCGTCCCGTTGGGATAGACGCGAGTCGGCTCGTGCCGAAGATGGATGCCGGCCAAGCCGAGCGACCAGATGCGGTCGGCCACCGAGGGTGGGACCGAACGCTTGATCCAGGCGAATCCTGAGCCCGACGTGAGCTTGCGGCGAAGGTCGCGCGGATCGAGGTCGTCGAACACCTCGATCAGCCCCTCGACGGCTTCATCGACATCGATGATCCGCCGCGGCTCCGCATAGACGGAAAAGGCCTTCAGCTCCTTGGCGAGCAGGACGCCGTTGCGGTCCACGATGTCGGGCCGCAGGCGCAGGATCTGGTCCTGGGATGTCGCGCGCGGTTCGACTGGGGCAAGGCCGAGCGCAACCAGCCGCACCGCAATGGCGGCAAAGAGAGTGACGAACACAAGGGCGACGAGCCCGATCCGCGCGGGACCGCGATCGAACGCGAGGGTGAACAAGGAGCGTGCCATCCGGGGCGCCGCATCAACGGAGATAGACGGGGCCGGGCGGCGCATAAGCCTCCCGGGTCGGGGCGTCCGCCGGCCCCCAACCGGCGGCGGGGGGAGGTTCCGCATCCGGCGGCGCGGTGCCCGGCTTGAAGGCCTCCAGGATCGCGCCAGCGCCGGACGCGCTGCGCACGCCCGTGCGGGGATCGACCGGAATCAACTTGATGCCGGGCGGAACGCGGAAGACGCTTGGTGGCTTGCCTGCGAGCGCCTGCCCCAGGAAGGCGCGGACGATGGGCGCGGCATGCACCGAGCCGTAGGCGGACTTCCCCAGGGAGCGTGGACGGTCGTAACCGAGGAACACGCCGACCGCCAGTTCGGGTGTGGATCCGACGAACCAGAGGTCCTTGGCATCGTTCGTCGTTCCGGTCTTGCCGGCGAGCGGCCGCCCGAGCCCCGCGAACACCCGTGGCAGCGTGCGCTCGACCACGCCCTCCAGCAGGGAAGTCACCTGGTAGGCGGTCAGCGGATCGATGACCTGCTCCGCCCTGTCCTCAAGGCTGGGGACGCCCTGGTTGCGCCAGGAGGAGGCGGAGCAGCCGGAGCACGCCCGCCGGTCGTGTCGGAAGATGGTCTTCCCGTGGCGGTCCTGAATGTGCTCGATCAGGGTCGGCCGGACGTAGCGGCCGCCGTTGACGAACATCGCGTAGGCGGTGGTCATTCGCAGCACCGTCGTCTCGCCGGCCCCCAGGGCCATCGCGAGCAGGGGCGGCAGGTCGTCCTGGACGCCCAGGCGCCGGGCATACTCGGCGACGAGGGGCATGCCGATGTCACGAGCCAGACGGACCGTCATCACGTTCTTGGAGCGCTCCAGCCCCACGCGGAGCGTCGATGGGCCCTCGTAGCGGCCGTTGTGGTTGCCCGGCGACCAGGGGATCTGTCCGGCGCCCTGGTCGATGGACAGGGGCGCATCGAGGACGAGGCTGGAGGGAGTGTAGCCGCTGTCCAGGGCGGCCGCGTAGACAACGGCCTTGAAGGTTGAGCCGGGCTGGCGCCAAGCCTGGGTGACGCGGTTGAACTCGTTCTGGCTGAACGAGAAGCCGCCGACCATGGCCCTGATGCGCCCGGTATCCGGCTCCAGCGCGACCAGGGCGCCGGAGATCTCGGGGATCTGCCGCAGCCGGTACTCGGCGGTCCCTTTCCTGATCGGCTCGACATGGATGACGTCGCCGACCCGCAGGATGTCGCTCACGCGGCTCTTGCGCGTCCATCGGATGCCCTGGGCCGTGATCCGCCCCGTGCGACGGGCCGCTTCGATGGCACCACCGGCATCCTGGTCCGGCCTCAGACCGATACGGGCACCCTTGGGATCGACCGCCAGCACCACGGCCTGCTGCCACGGGCGGATGTCCTCGAACGCCGGCAGCTCGGCGAGCCTGAGACCCCAGTCGCCCTCGACGGAGGGAAGACGTGTCTCGGTTCCGCGCCAGCCGCGGGCCTCGTCGAAGCGGACCAGACCGTCGACAAGACTGTTGCGGGCAGCAACCTGGATCTTCGGATCGAGGGTCGTGCGGACCGAAAGGCCGCCCTCGTAGAGCGTCTTCTCGCCATAGCGGCTGGCGAGCTCGCGCCGGACCTCCTCGGCGAAGTAGCCCGCCTGCGCCTCATGCGGCGAGACCGAGCGCGGGTTGACCGTGAGCGCCTCGGCCATCGCCGCGGCGGCCTGAGCAGGCGTGATGGTGCCGTTGGCCGCCATCCTCTCCAGGACCCAGTTGCGGCGGGCCACCGCCGCCTCTCGCCGGCGGTATGGATGGTAGTTGTTCGGCCCTTTCGGAAGGGCCGCGAGATAGGCGGCCTCGGCCAGATTCAGCTCGTGCACGGATTTGTCGAAGTAGCCCAGCGCGGCCGCGGCGATGCCGTAGTGGCCCATCCCGAAATAGATCTCGTTGAGATAGAGTTCGAGGATGCGTTCCTTGCTGAACGTCTCCTCGATCCGGAAGGCGAGGATAATTTCCTTGATCTTGCGGCTGTAGGTCTGCTCGCGCGACAGCAACAGGTTCTTGGCGACCTGCTGGGTGATCGTCGAGGCGCCCTGGGGGCGGCCCGCATCGCCGGCGAGGTTGGCCAGCAGGGCGCGGCCGATGCCTTTGGGATCGATGCCGTTATGCTCGTAGAAGTGCCGGTCCTCGGCGGACAAGAACGCGGCAACGACCCGTTGCGGCACCATGGAGAGGGAAAGGTACAGCCGGTTCTCGCGCGCGTATTCCGCAATGATCCTGCCGTCGGCGGCATGGAGGCGCGTCGTCACGGCGGGCTCGTAGCGCGCGAGTTCCGCGTGGTCGGGAAGACCGGCGGAGAGATGCCACAGCAGGATGCCGGCGGCCATCGAACCACTGATCAGGAGGAGGGAGGCCAAGGTCACGGCAAAGCCGAAGAAGCGAAGAACGAAGCGCATTGCGAGCACCAGCGGTTCAGGCGAGCCCTCGCGCTTGTGCGAAGGTGCCCGCTCGATGACGAAGGACGGCGGAAGGTCAATGAAGCAAGCCGGTCAGGGGAGCGTTGCGCTCAGGATCCGGCACTCGTGGCGAGGACGGTGACCGCGCGGCGGTTCTGGGACCAGCAGGAGATGTCGTTGCACACCGCCACCGGGCGCTCCTTGCCGTAGGACACGGTGCGGAAGCGGTTGCCGGGGATGCCGCGCGAGATCAGGTAGTCGCGCACGGTCTGGGCGCGGCGGGCCGAGAGCGAGAAGTTGTACTCGCGGGTGCCGCGCTCGTCGGCATGGCCTTCCACGATGAAGGTGTAGTTCGGGTAGCGCTGCAGCCACTGGGCTTGCTTGTCGAGGGTGGCGACGGCGGTGGGGGTGAGGTCGGTCGAGTCGGTCTCGAAGAACACCCGGTCGCCCACGTTCACGACAAAGTCCTGGGCGCTGCCCGGCGTGGCCGGAGCCGAGAGGGAATTATGAGTGGAATGGCTCGCGCATGCGGACAGCAGACGGGATGCGGCCAGAGCCGTCGCAGCGGGAAGGCGAGGGAGGCGCATTGTGAGAAATCCTTCGTGAGGGGAGGGTCGATTGCTCCCGAACACGACGCGTGCCCTCGACGCACGATCCTGCGCGGCGCCCCGTACGAACGGGCAGCCGTCATCGTTCACGCATCACGCGATGCGCGGAGCCTCAGGTCATGCGTCAGGGTCGCGAGGCGTGTCGCGGAGATGGCCGATCGGTATTCGGGGGACGGCTCGCGTCCGCGTGTCAGCGGATCAGGCGCGGCCGGACCCGGCGCCTTGGATTCTGCTCCAGCCGTTGCGGCGAAGGCGATATACACGGCTTACGGGTGTTCGGGAGGGACATTCATCAGGCTCCATCGTGGTCCGCAGGCGATGCTGCGGAAGGAGCCCCCTCTGTCATTGGCCTGAGAGTTTCGTCGGGATGCACGTGGCAGCCGCGACTTTCACCGTGGGCGGGAGCAGACTGCTCCACTTTTCAGAGTGTTGGGCAACGAAGCGGTCCTGGGTGCCTGAGAGTTTCCGGGGCAGTTGCTCCTTCGGCGGCCAGCAAGCTGGCTCTCTCCCGCTCATTGCTAAGGTCAATCTACCATGGTTTGTGGCAGAATTGTGTTGTTCGGGCGGCGATCAGACCCCTACGGATAGTCCTGCCGGCACCGTTCTGTCGTCGGCATCGGCATTCAGCACCGTGACGCTGGTGCCCACGGGCACACGCCGGTGCAGGTCGATGATATCCTGGTTGAACATGCGGATGCATCCGCTGGAGACCGAGTGGCCGATCGTGTCGGGCTCGTTCGTGCCGTGGATGCGGTAGAGCGTGTCGCGGCCGTCACGGTAAAGATACAGCGCCCGCGCGCCGAGGGGATTGTCGAGGCCGCCTTCGACGCCGCCGGCATAAGGGCCGTAACGCTCCGGTTCGAGCTTGATCATGTTTGGGGTCGGCGTCCAGCGCGGCCACGCAGCCTTGCGACCGATCACGGCACTCCCCTGATAGTCGAAGCCCGCCTTTCCGACGCCGC
Source organism: Microvirga sp. (assembly GCA_031181145.1). Lineage (GTDB taxonomy): Bacteria > Pseudomonadota > Alphaproteobacteria > Rhizobiales > Beijerinckiaceae > Microvirga. The sequence goes on along the minus strand of JAPSLB010000001.1, from coordinate 53,962 downwards.
AGCCGTAGCGCAGCGCCGTCCCGTTCTCTTGAACGAGATAGAGGAAGCGCCTCGAGGGATCGACGACGATGCTCCCTGGGCGCTCGGGGCCCTGGAAGGCGACGACCTGCCGGATGTATTGCGGGGAAACCCGACTGACGTCGACGGCCGGGATGGGAAACGGCTCATCGGTCAGGGAGGCGTACATGGCGGCGACGGTGGGGTCGACGGCGGGTCTGGACGGATTGGCGGTGCGTCCGACCGAGACGCAGGCTGTCAGCGAGAGAGGCATTCCGGCGAGCAACGCGCGCCGGGTGATGGATAACGGCAATCTTGTTCTCCTTTACGTCCGTGGGACCGGCCCTCACTCGCGGTACCTTTATGGCCAGGGTGTGGCACACCAAGACAGGAAGGGCATTGGTTGCGCGGTGTTGCACTTTCGCACCTGCCGGACGCGCAGGATCAACGATGCGAAGGCCGGAGAAATGCCGCGGTTCTTGCTGGACGCCTTCGATCGGCGACGATCGTATCATCGTGGCGGACCGTCATCTTACGCCGCCCGGCGAAGAAGGCCTGTCCAGCCGTCACTTCTTCGGCCATTCAGTTCTCGAGTGGATGCGATGGCCCTCTGCGACACACTCAAAAGCCAAGGAACAGGATATCGAGGGCTCTTTTGATCGCATCCTGATGGGAGGCAAGGGAGCCGACTGGCCGCTGCAATTCGCGAACCGGCACAGATGCCAGCTGGTAGGTCAACAGGAGAAAGTCTGCTTCCTTGAACCGGACCAGCGGCGTCAGTCCGGAGATGGTCGCTGCATGGTCGCTGGGAACCATGGGCGCGACGACACGGACCGCCATCCGTTCCAGGAGGTCCGATTGCAACTCCACCACGTAAGCCTTGGTTCGACCGACACCGGCGTAAACGTCGAACTGCGCCATCAGAAATGCCTGAACTCGTCCAGGATCAGGCCGTCGCGGTCCATCATCGCATTGTGAGCATCGATGGCTTCCTTGTTCTCCTCCAGCCAGCGGGCGCGGCGGGCTTCCGCCACCGAGCGAGCCAGTCCGTTTTCACAGGCTTGGGAAACGTTGACCTGCAAGGCTTTCGCCTCGGCTACAAGCTCGACAGGAAGAGTGACATTGGTCGGGCGCCGGACATTCGCTTCTCCGGGGGATCTGGGCATCGTGTTACTCCAGAGCATATATGCGCATATTTTATGCGCATATATCGCGCAGGTAAAGTCGGTGATCGAGCGGCAGCAATCCCAGCCGCAATTACAGCGCCGTCGATCTAGGAGGAGAGTTCGACAAGGGCTCGGATCCTAAGCCAAATGTCCTCTGACATCGTCGCAGTAGGTTCTTCGTCCTGCATGATCCTTATTCTCCAGAGGTACTCACACGGAGCGGCGTCGCTACCTCCGAAGCTCAACCCTCGCGGATTGCAGTACAAATGGTCGGAACGATACCCTCTTCTTGGAATCAGAATATCAGCAGGGTAACATGTCGACCGAAAGATCTTCCCTCGCACAAAAGGACTTCAGCAAATCGTCTTCGGATAGAATGATATCAGAACACGATCTGAAGATTCTCTGGATATCCCGTACATTAACCAATATCGACTTCCAGTACAGCGAGGAGGTTCTCAACCTTGAACGGAGTGATCTTGAGATCGAGCAGAAAAACTATATCAAGGCCCAGTTGCTGCTGAAATATCGGGAGCGGCGCGCACCGTATCAGAAACTCCTGGCCAGCCTCAGAGGACAGCAGTTTCATTGAGGACCCTAACCAGCAAAAAGGTCCCACTTTGGGACCTTAGTTTCGCGCAAGAACATCAGCGCGCCAGCACAGGCTCATCCTCGTTTTCCGAAGAGGGTGATCGATTTACAGTCTGTCACGAACCATGGGTGACCTCTAAGGGGCAATCACTGCAGCCGCCAAAATCGACGCGGCGTAGGCCGACAGAGCTACGAACGGCCCCAGCACCGTGGCTGCCACAACAAGGCTAAAGGCGGTCTTGAGAGTACGCATGGCCAAGGCTCCTTCAAGTGGAGGCTATAGCCTACCCAGGATCTGGGCCGGCAGAAGGCGCAACCTTGGCAAAACTAAAGAGACTCCGGACCTGTTGGAGCCCTGACGGCTGCACGGGATACACATAACCTTGTCAGATTCTTCCCTTTGCCTCTGCCCTCCAAGCCACGCGTTTGATCGGGCTAGCGCTCTCTAAAGGGGCCAACCGGGCACTGGCGGCACCTGACCGGGAGGGAGATGGAGGCCCAGCGGCACCTTGCGACTGCCGCCGCATGCTCTGACCAGGTCTCTTGTTTTGTTCCGGATTGGCCGTGCTCCCGTGACAAGGCCTCGCCATAAGGTTAAGGGCTGATCGAGATCTGCCGCGCGAAGAAGCGGCCCATGCGGCTCACCCCGATGGGCATCGCCGCTGCAGGCCCGACAGCGATTCACGCGAGATGACTGATCCGGAATGTCGACCTGGCGAGACGAGAAGAATCGGAAGGCCCGTGCCCGGCTCGAGAAGCGCCTCCCTGCCTCCTTTCCATCCTGCGTCCTGGCGCATGCCCTCCGGCAGCCGCTGATCCCGCCGACCCAGCGCAGGGCCGTGGAATCGTACTGGCGCCATCGCCCGCTCCTGGCCGACCGGCTGGCGCGGGCGCTTGCAGCCAGAAGTGGCGAGCCTGCAGGATGGCAGTGGCGTCTTGGACATGGGAAGGCGTCCGGCCTGCCGATGTCCTTCCGCATGCCGCCGGCGCCGTACAGGGAAGCTGCGTTCACGCGCGGTCCGGGGCATTGCTGCGTCTGCGGACAACCGGTCTATCGGCTGGGCTGGCATCGTGACCTCTGGGATGACGGCAAATCCAACAGGAATGCCACCTGGCACACTGCATGCGTTGTGGCCTGGCAGCTCTGGACCTCACCGAGTGACCATCTCAGGATTCTGAAGCTGCGCCAGAACCGGAAATGTGCAGCAACCGGTCGCCGCCTGCTCAGGACAGCCGAAGTGGATCACCGCGTTCCGCTCTTCGCCGTCTGGTCTCAGCATCGCTCGCGACCCTGGCCGGACCTGCTGGCCTTCTGGGGAGCTCCCAATCTCCAGGTGATCAACAAGGCGGCCCATCAGGAGAAGTGCGCCGCGGAGGCGGCAGATCGCTCCAGGCACCGAGCCGCCCTGTTGCCCTCGACCGAGAGCAGTGCGGAGGATCTCCCGTCTTAACGGCTGGAACCGGCCGCATGGAACCGGTACGACGACTTTATACATGGTCTCCATCAGGACTGCTCCGGGCCGCTCGGAACCATCCCGAATAGTGAGGGGCCCTTGAAGACAGCGCTCGGTTAAATCCTGTGACGAACGTCGATCGAGATCCTTGACTGCCCTGTCCTTGCCGGGATCGGGTGGATTGGTGTCCGCTGGTCGCTCCCTTCGCTCGTTTATGGCGGCATGAGCGGCACCGCCGCCATGACAGTGGAACAGGGAGAGCCGGTCGACACCCTCGGCATCTCGATGCTGCCTGGGCTCGCCAGCAAGCCTCAAGATCTATGTCCCATCGATATGCCACCTGCCGGTGACCGGGCATTTGCGTCTCCAGAGCTTGCCCGAGGCGCTGGCTTCACCCTGTTTCGTAGGTTTCCTTCAGGACCTTTTCCGGTTTAGCGTATGGCATGAAACCGGATATCTTCACCGCCGAGAGAGGTCAGAGAGCCCATCATAGGGCCAACCGGCTCCTGGCCGCTCTGGAGCCTGACGATTTCATGATCGTGGATGCGCATCTGGAGATAGTGGCCCTGCAGCAGGATCAGGTGCTCTACGAGGCAGGCGACCGCATGCGTCACGCCTACTTTCCTCATGATAGCGTAGTATCGATGGTAGCCGTACTGGATGACGGTCGCTCCGCAGAGATGGCGGTCTATGGCCGGGAGGGGGCGCTGGGCATTGTAGGCGCCATGGTCGCCCGTCAATCCTTCGGACGCTGCATCGTTCAAACGTCCGGCACCGCCTCGCGGATTGAACTGGATCGTTGGCACGAGGTGATCAACAGCCGACCATTGGTTCGCCAGCTTGTGCTGCGCTTCTCTGAGGCCATGATGGCGCGGGTTCTGCAGAATGTCGCGTGCAATGCGGTCCACAGCGTCGAAGCCCGCGCTTGCCGGTGGATCCTGAGCATTCATGACCGGCTCGATGGCGATACGATGCCGCTTACGCACGAATTCCTGGCGGAGATGCTGGGGGTGCAGCGCTCCACCGTCAGTACCATCGCACGAGACCTGCAGAGGGCAGGCTTCATCCGGCAAGGGCGAGGGGAGATCACCATCACCGATCGCGCGGGCCTCGAAGGCGCTTCGTGTGAGTGCTATGGCACAGTGCGCCGGGGCTTCGAGCGATTGCTGCCGCGGACCTATCGGAACAGCACAACAGGCGACTCTCACTAGGCTCCTTAGCTGATGGTCCCCGGCCAGATCGGGCGTGAAATGAATTGATCGTGAGGTGCGCCCGATCCCGTGCTTTTCCAGCGTATTGCTTTTCGGGCATTGCAAGAGCAGACGCAGCCGTCCGTCCCGGTCTTTTTCGGGACAGAGGCTGTCTCGAAGGGACGGGCAAGTTGCTTCCTGCCTCGCGCGCCGCAGTCTTCGAGAAAGACCTCGATCAGCACCCGCCGACCGACGCGATAGCGCCTGTCAGGCGCTGCCGGATTCGTCCTGCTGATGACGTGGCTGCGGCCGACCTGTCACGCGCTCCCACCAAGCGTCCGCCCGGGCCTCAAAGGTGTGACTGCCCCGACCATCGCTCTGATAGAACTGTCCGGGCTGGACTCCAGGAGCATAGGCCTGCTCGACCCATCCTCGGGGATCGTTATGGGGGAACTTATAGCCAACATGTCCGAGTTTGGCCGCTCCGGCATAATGCCCATCCCGCAGGTGCGGGGGAACGGGGATCATCGGCTGCGATTTGACGTAAGCCATCGCAGCCCCAATGCCGCGGCAGGCCGAGTTCGATTTTGGCGCCCGCGCGATGTGCAGGGCTGCGTGCGCCAAGACAATCTGGGCTTCCGGATATCCGACGTGCTGGACGGCCGTGAGAGCGGCCGCGGCCGTCTGGAGAGCAGTGTTGTCGGCCAAGCCGACATCCTCCGAGGCATGAATGAGAATGCGGCGGGCGATGAAGCGCGGATCCTCACCGGAATGGATAAGCCGGGCCAGCCAGTAGAGCGTAGCGTCCGGATCCGAGCCTCGCATCGATTTGATGAAGGCCGAGATCGTATCGTAGTGATAGTCGCCTTTGCGATCGAAGGGGAGGGGCGAGGCTTGGTAGACCTCATCCACCATGCCTCCCGTAATCGAGACGGCGGAGCCCGGTTCCGAACCGAGCACAAGTGTCTCAAGGGCGTTCAGCACGCGGCGAGCGTCACCTCCGGCGCGTCCGGTGAGCTGCTTCATGGCCTCAGCGTCAAGGCGAATATCGAGATCCTTGTGGCTCCTGAGAAAGGCTAAAGCTCGCTCGACGACCTGCCTCAAGTCTTCGAGTGAGTGGGGCTCCAGCTGGAAAATGGATGCGCGGGAGACGAGTGCAGGCGTGAGCACATGGTAGGGATTGCCGGTGGTCGCGGCAATCAGTTCGAAGGTGCCGGTTTCGGTGAAGTCAAGGAGATAATCCTGCTGCGCACTGCTAAACCGATGGATCTCGTCGATGAAAACAAGGATATCCTTGGCCTGGGCCTCTTGCGCCACGGACTTGATGTCAGAGACGCTGCTGCTGGCAGGGTGCAGGGAGCGGAACTCCTTCTTCATCTCCCGGCCTATGGCCCGGGCGATCGTGGTCTTGCCCACCCCCGGCGGGCCGAAGAGAATGACCGTGCCGAGACGGCCAGCCCGGACGCGCCGCCGCAAGGGTCCGCTCGGTCCAAGGATATGCTGCTGCCCGATCAGCTCATCGAGCGTCTCAGGACGAATCGCGGCAGCGAGGGGTTTCGTGCGCTGTTCCTGCGCCTTCGAGAAGAGATCAGCTTTCATCACCGGTCATAGTCGGTTTGAAGGAAGGGGGATGGGTGTACTCCTAATCGATCCACGTGTTCATCGCGCGATGTTTTTCATCATTCAGTGGGTGGAGATCGCGGATCATCCGGTGAAGGCGCGATGTATCCGGATGGGTGTAGAACTGGGTAGTCTCGGGGCCGGTAGGGCATCGAACACGAAGCCTGCATGGTCCCTGTCGGGATTGAGTTCTGCCAAATTCTCGCCAATCTCAGGCGGCCATCATCTTGCATCGTTGGAGGTCGCCTTTGACTGAAAGCCGGATCGGCGTCGTTGTCTACGACCGGGAAAGCCGCCCCGATGCAGTTTTACGCAAAGTCATCCAATGTCTGAAGTCCCTGGACCTGCGCGTGGGCGGCCTTCTTCAGGAGGGGCGGCCTGGCGAGGCCGGCCGCTGTGGAACATTGTTCCTCGAGGATATCGGAACCGGGCGCCGGATCCAGGCTTTCGAAATGCGGGGGAGCGGCACGCGAGGTTGTCGCCTCGACTCCTCCAGTCTGGCAGAGGCCGGGGGATGGTTGCGTGCTGCCATCGAGGGGAAGCCTGATATCCTGTTCGTCAACCGCTTCGGCCGGCAGGAGGCTGCCGGCCGAGGGCTGCGGGAGGAAATCGCCGCCGCCATCGCAGCGGGTCTTCCTGTCGTGATCGCCGTTAGCCAGGAACTCGTGCCGGAATGGCGTGCCTTCGCGGGCCCGGACTTCGTTCCGCTCACTTCTGATCCGAAGTGGATCGAAGCCTGGTGCCTCGCCTGCACGAAACCGGCTTTACCCGCTTCCGGGGACGTATCCTCGTAACCGAGGTCGATGTTAGGCGGCGATTTCGGTTGCCGTAATCGAATACCGCACCGTTTCCGGCTGAAGGCAATCGAGCCGGCCAGCCGCTGTTTCGACCTGCGGATACATCAGGAACCCCACGGCCGGGCCTTTTGCGCCCGGAAGTGTGAGATCGTGCGCCGTGTTGTAGGGGAGCCAGTTTCCTTCCCATGACCCGAACATCATGCTGCGGGCGGCGATGACCTCAGGTGCGTGGATCGACAGGCCTTCGGGGCGCTCTTCGAGCATGACCTTGCGCACATCGGCGGGGTCCATGGCAACCCAGCCGTAACCTGTCAGGTAGACCTCCGCGCGGCAGTGCTGGGCCTTCGTGACGGTGGCGGAATTGGCGCCGAGGCTCGTGTATCCCAGCCTCGAGGGAGCCACCCGCACTCCGTAGATGTCGCGTGCAGGCAATCCGGCAGCCCGCACCAGGGCGACGAAAAGGCCGTTCAGATCCGCGCATTTGCCACCGAGATCATTCGCTCTCGGCATGGCCGCGACATCGCCTTCGCCGCAGCCGCGGATCGATGCACGGCGGAAGGTGTTCTCGACCATCCACTCGTAGATCGCGCGCACCTTTGCGATCTCGCCGTCCGCTCCAGCGGTGATCCTGTCGGAGAGCGTCTTGACCGCGCCATCGGTAGGCATCAGAACCGTCGGAGCCAGATAGAGCTTGCGCTCCTCATCACTCAACGGAGCGGCGTTGCCGCTGTTCGAAAGATCGATCCGCCGATCGCGCGTGGCGAAGCGGCTCGTTACAGTAACGGCAGGGGAGGTCGTTCCCTCGTCCCAGACAACGTGCAGCATCTTCGCCCCATAGACGGGTTCCGCCACCACCGTTGCGGATGCGGCATTCGTCCGCCAGGTGTTGTCCTCCGCCCGCACCCATTCGGCGGCAGAGAAGCCGGCCAGCGGGATCCAGGCCTGAGCGCGAGCTCCAGGCGAGGCGACCTCCAAAGTCGTGACCACGTCGAAACGCTGCCAGCCATCTGCGAGGACTGGTGCAGCGAGACTTTTTCCAGGAAACGCAAAGGTAGTCGAGAGGGCGGCACCAGCCAGCAGAATGTCGCGACGGGTTTTCATGACGAGAACTCCAGCATTGGAGAATACTGCGGTGATGACCGGAGCGGCGGAAGGATTCCCAAGATTGAGAGGCAGGGGCGCGGGCGTCCGCAATCACGCAAATGTGTCCTGTCTGGACGGACAGGGAAATGAAGGCGCATGAAAGGGCCCTGCGACGCGGGAGCAACGATAACGGACACGGCTGGGAATTGTGGTCTCGACTCCGTTCGCGTCAAGCCGAGAACCATGGCACGCAAGTATACGGATGGGTTTCCGTTCCGGAATGCCACGGTTTGACACTAGAAATGTTCGAAACTACTCTACTTACCCTAGAAGACGTTGCTGCAGTGCAAAACCATAGGGAGGGTTACCATGAACATGGAACTCTCACGACGCGGCTTCCTCAAAGCTGCTGGCGTGGGCGTTGCCGGTACCACGTTGGGAGCCTTCGGGTTCACAGAGCTTGAGGCGGCACAGGCCGCGGCCGTAAGACCCTTCAAGCTGACCAACACGATGGAGACGCGCAATACCTGCCCATACTGCTCGGTCGCCTGCGGCATCATCATGTATTCGAAGGGAGACCTTCGGAAGGGCGAGACGGCCGAGATCATCCATATCGAGGGCGACGCGGACCATCCGACGAACCGGGGAACGCTCTGCCCGAAGGGCGCGGCGCTGAGGAGCTTCGTGAATGCCGAAACCCGCCTGAAGTACCCGATGATCCGCAAGCCCGGATCGGACAAGTTCGAACGGGTTTCTTGGGATCAGGCACTCGATCGCATCGCCCGGCTGATGAAGGAAGATCGCGATGCGAACTTCATCGCTACGAACGAGGCCGGCGTTCCCATCAATCGCTGGACGACGGTCGGATTCCTGGCCGCTTCGGCGACCACGAACGAAACCGCTTGGCTGACCTACAAGGTCGTTCGCAGCACAGGAATCGTCGCATTCGACAATCAGGCGCGCGTTTGACACGGCCCCACGGTGTCCAGTCTGGGCCCAACTTTCGGTCGTGGCGCGATGACCAACTCTTGGACGGATATCCGGAACACGGATCTCGTCGTCATCATGGGCGGCAACGCCGCTGAAGCGCACCCGTGCGGTTTCAAATGGGTGACGGAAGCAAAGGCCAATCGCGGCGCCAAGCTGATCGTCGTCGATCCGCGCTTCACGCGCTCCGCATCGGTTGCCGATTTCTATGCTCCCATCCGGCAGGGTACCGACATCGCGTTCCTGCTCGGCGTGATCAATTACTGCATTCAGAACGACAAGATCCAGTGGGATTATGTGAAGGCGTTCACCAATGCCAGCTATGTGGTGCGGGAGGGCTTTGCCTATAAGGATGGCCTGTTCACAGGCTATGATGAGAACAAGCGCGATTACGACCGCTCGTCCTGGGAGTACGAAATCGCGCCGGACGGTTTCGCGGTCGTCGACGAGACGCTGCAGAATCCGCGTTGCGTCTGGAATCTGCTCAAGGCTCATGTCGCAACCTATACGCCGGAAATGGTCGAGCGCATCTGCGGGACGCCGAAGGATAAGTTCCTGAAAGTAGCCGAGATGATCGCGGAATGTTCATCGCCCACCAAGACCATGACGTCCATGTATGCACTTGGCTGGACGCAGCATTCCAAGGGATCGCAGAATATCCGCGCCATGGCGATGTTGCAGCTCATTCTAGGCAATATCGGTGTGCGTGGCGGCGGCATGAATGCCCTGCGTGGACATTCGAACATTCAGGGGCTCACCGATATCGGCCTGATGTCGAACCTCATCCCGGGCTACCTGAACATCCCGGTGGAACGGGAAGCCGATTTTACGACCTACATGTCGAGCCGTACATTCAAGCCGCTGCGGCCGAACCAGACCAGCTACTGGCAGAACTACAGAAAGTTCTTCGTCAGTTTCCAGAAGTCGATGTGGGGCGATGCGGCGACCCCGCAGAACGACTTCGCCTATGATTACCTGCCCAAGCTCGACGTGCCGTCCTACGACGTGCTGCGCTACTTCGAGATGATGCACCAGGGCAGGGTGACAGGCTATTTCTGCCAGGGCTTCAATCCGCTGCTCGCTTTCCCGAACCGCCAGAAGATCACGGAGTCGCTGTCGAAGCTGAAATGGCTGGTGACGATGGATCCCCTGGAGACGGAGACGTCCCGGTTCTGGGAGAACCACGGCGAGTACAACAATGTAGATCCAGCCTCGATCCAGACCGAGGTGATCCAGCTTCCCAGCACCTGCTTCGCGGAGGATGAGGGCGCGCTCGTCAACTCGGGCCGCTGGCTGCAATGGCACTGGGCGGGCGGAAGCCCTCCGGGCGAGGCGAAGCACGACACGTGGATCATGGCGCAGATCCATCTTCGCCTGCGCGCGCTCTACGAGAAGGAAGGCGGGGCCTTCCCGGATCCGATCCTCAACCTCACCTGGAACTATCACGACAGGAACGAGCCCACGCCGGAGGAACTCGCCAAGGAGCTCAACGGCTATGCCGTCGAGACGCTCTACGATCCGGCCGACCCGGCGAAGATCGTTCTGGAAAAGGGCAAACAGGTCGTCAACTTCTCGGTGTTGCGCGACGACGGTACGACGGCCTGCGGCTGCTGGATCTATTCCGGCTGCTTCAACGAGGCCGGCAACAACATGGCCCGCCGGGACAACACAGATCCGGACGAGACCGGCGCCTATCCCAACTGGTCGTTCTCCTGGCCGCTCAATCGGCGCATTCTGTACAACCGCGCCTCGGCGGACCTGCAGGGCAACCCGTGGGATCCGTCCCGCAAGCTGATCGCCTGGGACGGCACGAAATGGTCGGGCTACGATGTGCCGGACATCGCCCCGAACGCCCCGCCCGATGTCGTGGGTCCGTTCATCATGAACCAGGAGGGCGTGTCGCGCCTCTTCGCCCGCGGCCTCATGCGGGAAGGGCCGTTCCCGGTGCATTACGAGCCGTTCGAGGCTCCGATCGCCAACGTGGTTGCGCCGAACATTCGGGGCAATCCGGTCGCGCGGATCTTCCAAGGCGACGTGGCCCAGTTCGCTACCTCCGAGGAGTTCCCCTATGCGGCGACCTCCTACCGGCTCACGGAGCATTTCCATTACTGGACGAAGCACAATGTCGTGAACGCGACGCTCCAGCCGGAATTCTTCGTGGAGATCTCCGAGCAGCTCGCTGCGGAGAAGGGGATTGCCCACGGGTCCTGGGTGCGGGTGTGGTCGAAGCGCGGCGAGGTGAAGGCGAAAGCCGTCGTGACCAAGCGCATCAAGCCTCTCATATGCGACGGCAAGCCGGTTCATGTGGTCGGCATTCCGCTGCATTGGGGCTTCACAGGCAAGGCGCGGAAGGGCTGGGGCCCGAACTCCCTCACGCCTTTCGTGGGCGACGCCAACATCGAGACGCCTGAATACAAGGCCTTCCTGGTCAATATCGAGCCCACCACGGCTCCGGCGACGGTCTGAGGAGAAGTGGAATGGAACCAAGTCCCCGTACCGCAACGAGCAACCCTCCGGTCGCCGCCTCAGCCACAGCCGCGAACCTGACGGAGCGGGATCTCGTTCGCCGCTCCGCCTCGACGGTTCCACCGCCCGCAAGGCAGCTGGAGCCGGTGGCGAAGCTCATCGACGTCTCGAAGTGCATCGGCTGCAAGGCCTGCCAGTCGGCCTGCGTGGAGTGGAACGACACCAAGCCGGCGCTCGAGACCAACACAGGTATCTACGAGAACCCGCATGACCTGACTCCCGACATGTTCACCCTGATGCGGTTCTCCGAGTGGGAGAATCCGCAGACGGGGAACCTCGAATGGCTGATCCGCAAGGACGGCTGCATGCATTGCGAGGATCCGGGCTGCCTGAAGGCCTGCCCGGCGCCCGGAGCCATCGTGCAGTATTCCAACGGCATCGTGGATTTCATCCATGAGAACTGCATCGGCTGCGGCTATTGCATCAAGGGCTGCCCGTTCAACATCCCGCGTATCTCGAAGGTTGATCATACGGCCTACAAATGCACTCTCTGCTCCGATCGCGTCGCGGTAGGGCAGGGCCCGGCCTGCGCGAAGGCCTGCCCGACACATGCCATCACCTTCGGTACCAAGGAGGACATGAAGAAGCTGGCCGACAGCCGGATCGAGGATCTCAAGTCCCGCGGCTTCGAGAACGCCGGATTGTATGACCCGCCGGGGGTTGGCGGAACGCACGTGATGTATGTTCTGCATCACAACGACAAGCCGGCGATCTATTCGGGCCTGCCGGAGGATCCGAAGGTCAGCCCCGTCGTGAACGCGTGGAAGGGGATGGCGAAGTATGTGGGCTTCGCCGCCATGGGCCTGGCGGCAGCGGCCGGCATGCTTCACTCGGCGTTCGCCGGTCCAAATCGGGTCACGCGGGAGGATGAGGAGAAGGCCGAAGATCTCGTGAAGGAGAAGATCTGATGGCAACGACGAGCATCGAGAAGGAAGATGCAATCCATCCCGGCAAGCCGGTCGTCGTCGACCGGTATAATCTGGGCGCTCGTATCAATCACTGGATCACGGCCGTATCGCTCATTCTTCTTGCGCTGTCCGGGCTCGCTTTTTTCCATCCGTCCCTGTTCTTCCTCACGGGCCTGTTCGGTGGCGGACAGAGCGCACGGGTGCTCCATCCCTGGATCGGCGTCGTCCTGTTCTTCAGTTTCGCAGGATTGTTCATCCGCTTCTGGCGGGCCAACCTGCCGGAGCAATCCGACAGGGAATGGCTTGCACATGCCAATGACGCGATTGCCGGAAACGAGGAGAAGCTGCCCGAGGCAGGGCGGTACAATCCGATCCAGAAGTTCAATTTCTGGTGCATGTCGCTCCTGATCATCGCCCTGATCCTCACCGGACTCGCGATCTGGGATCAGTATTTCTACGAATGGACCACCATTCCGCAGAAGCGCGTCGCGGTCCTTGTTCATTCCCTCGCAGCCGTCCTGCTCATCTGCATCTGGATCGTCCACGTCTATGCGGTGATCTGGGCACGGGGCACGCTCCGCGCCATGACGCGCGGTTCGGTGACGGGGGGCTGGGCCTGGCGGCACCATCGCCGTTGGTTGAAGGAGCTGGCAGAACGCCGTAGATTCAAGAAGCCGGCGACACCCGCCGAGTAGAGGCTCTCACCCGTGACCCGTGTGGTTCGTGAGGTTGCATGACACACCCAAGTTCCATCGAGCCCAATCCCGCCTCCGTCGGCCGCGTTCAGGCTCCTCCCTTCGTTCGTCTGCCGGAGCCGCGCAGGCTCTTCAAGGCCCGCAGCGAACGCCTCGAGTTCCTTGCGCAGACGAGTGAGCTTGCTCCCTATCTGCGATTCATCGCAGGCATTGCGGCGGCCCAGAGCAGCATTCAGGAGGGGTTGCCGGAGTCTGAGCTTCCGCCCGACGATGCGCTCGACCGCGCCCGGGAATTCGGCATGCCGCCTCTCGACCGGAACCGGATCGAGTTGGACGATGTCCTGAGCGAAACCCTGAGCCGTCTGTTCGATGCGGTTGAGCCTCTTGCGAAGCCGGCCGAAGCGGAGGCGGCGCTGGAGCGGGTCAGAGCCGCCACGCCCGAGCAGATGCGTTCCGCCGTCCAAGGCGTGCTCGCAGATACGATTCCCGGCGAGACCCTGGCTGAGCACGTCTATGTGGCGGCAGGGCTGCAGGTGCATTTCGCCCGGCTCGCAGCGAAGCTCGATCGGACCAGGCTTGCCAGGATTGGCGATGGCGCCTGTCCCTGTTGCGGAGGGCCGCCGACCTCGTCCCTCGTTGTCGGGTGGATGGAGGCGGAAGGCACGCGCTACTGCTCCTGCTCCCTGTGCGGCACCCTATGGAATGTGGTGCGGGTGAAATGCGTGTTGTGCGGTTCGGGAAAAGGCATCGGCTATCAGGAGATCGAGGGGGGGCCTGGAACGATCAAGGCGGAATGCTGCGATAGCTGCCGGGGTTACGTCAAAATCCTCCATCAGCGGAAGGATGCGGCCCTCGATCCGGTTGCGGACGACATCGCCAGCCTCGGGCTCGACCTTCTCCTGAAAGACGGGGAATACCGCCGGGGCAGCTTCAATCCTTTTCTGCTTGGGGTTTGAGCATGGCCGAAGCGGCCCTGTCGCGCCTGCGCAATCTTCCCTCCGTCGATCGAATGCTGCGCCACCCGGATATCGCGGTCCTCATGGAGAAGCACGGCCGTCTTGAGGCCACGCAGGCCGTCCGGAAGACACTTGCGGTTCTGCGCGAAGAGCTGCAATCGGGGGTCGCGTTCGATGAAGGGATGATCGTTGCCTCGGTCCTGTCCCGGCTTGCTGCGCGCGCGAGCACGCAGCTGAAGCCGCTCTTCAACCTTACCGGCACGGTGCTGCACACCAATCTCGGCCGGGCGGTCCTCGCGCAGGAAGCCGTCGAGGCCGCAGCGGACGCCATGCGCCAGGCGGTATCCCTGGAATTCGATCTCGCCAGTGGAAAACGAGGCGAGCGGGATGACCACGTCCGTTCCCTCGTCTGCGAGCTGACGGGGGCGGAGGACGCGACCCTCGTCAACAACAATGCGGCTGCGGTGCTCCTCGTCCTCAACACGCTCTCACAGGACAGGGAAGCCATCGTCTCCCGCGGAGAGCTGATCGAGATCGGCGGTGCATTCCGCATGCCGGAGATCATGGCAAGGGCGGGCGCGCGTCTGCACGAAGTCGGTACCACGAACCGCACCCATGCGCGTGATTACGCCGGTGCGCTGGGGCCCCAAACCGGGCTCATCCTGAAGGTCCATACGTCGAACTATCGCATCGAAGGCTTCACGGCGGAGGTCGGCGCCCGCGAGCTCGCGAGGATCGCGCATCGGCACGATGTGCCTCTGGTCAACGATCTCGGCTCGGGAACACTCGTCGATCTCTCTCGGTTCGGATTGAGGAAGGAGCCTACCGTCCGTGAGGCGGTGGAGGAGGGTGCGGATCTCGTCACCTTCTCCGGAGACAAGCTCCTCGGCGGACCGCAGGCGGGCTTCATCGTTGGGCGTAAGGATCTCATCGCCGCCATCAACCGCAACCCCATGAAACGCGCTCTTCGGGTGGACAAGGTGCGGCTCGCCGCGTGCGAGGCGACCTTGAAGCTTTATCGCGATCCCGACCGGCTCGCGGAGAAACTTCCTATCATCCGCTTCCTGGCGCGCTCCACGGAGGAGATCCGGCAGCAGGCGGAACGTCTCTCGCCCGTTCTGGCAGACGCTCTGGGGGCCGATGTCGCCGTCGAAAGCGTGTCATGCCGCAGCGAGATCGGTTCCGGGGCGCTTCCACTCGATACGATTCCTAGTTTCGGACTCTCTCTGAGGCCTAAGGGAGGAGGACGCGCGGTCGAGGAATTGAGCGCCGCCTTCCGAGGTCTGCCGCGACCCGTGATCGGTCGCGTGGCCGAGGGAGCACTCATCTTCGATCTCAGGTGTCTGGAAGACGAAGCCCTGTTCCGGCACAACCTGTCGTCCCTCCGGTTGGGAGAGGCTCTATGATCGTCGGCACCGCCGGTCACATCGACCATGGCAAGACAGCGCTCGTCAAGGCGTTGACCGGCATCGACGCGGATCGCCTCAAGGAGGAAAAGACGCGCGGCATTACCATCGATCTCGGCTTCGCCTACTGGCCTCAGGATAATGGCGACGTGATCGGCTTCGTGGATGTGCCCGGCCACGAACGTTTCGTCCACACCATGGTCGCCGGCGCAAGCGGCGTCGACTTCGTCATGCTCGTGGTGGCGGCCGACGATGCGGTGAAGCCGCAGACCCTCGAACACCTGGCGATCATCGACATCCTGGGTATCGATCAAGGCGTCGTCGTGCTCAGCAAGGCCGATCTCGCGGATGAGGAACGCCGTACCGCGGCATCGGCGCAGATCCGCAACGTTCTGGCTGGCACGACATTGGCAGAGTGCCAGATCATTCCCGTATCCTCGATCACCGGGGAAGGGATCGGGGCTCTGAAGCAGCACTTGCGGACGGCGGCTTCCGCCCAGCGGGAGCGGGACGCCGCCGGCCTTTTTCGCCTGTCGGTCGACCGCAGTTTCGTTCTCCCCGGTGCGGGCACCGTCGTGACGGGGACCGTTCTGTCCGGCACGGTTTCCGCCGGCGACCAGGTCATTGTGAGTCCCTCCGGGCGCCCGGCCAGAGTGCGCTCGATCCACGCCCAGAACCGCGCCGCGGAGCGCGGCGTCGCAGGGCAGCGCTGCGCCCTCAATCTGGCGGGCGAGGGGATATCCAAAGACAGCGTCGTCCGTGGCGACATGGTGCTCGCTCCCGAGCTTCACGCACCGACCGACCGGATCGATGCGAGCCTGCGTCTTCTCCCGAGCGAGAAGAGGCCGGTCGGCCAGTGGTTTCCCGTTCGGTTGCATCATGCGGCCGCAGAGGTCGGGGCGCGGATCGTTCTGTTGGAGGACGATCCGATCCAGCCGGGGGAGAGGAAGGTGGCTCAACTCGTCCTCGACCGTCCCATCGCCGCCGCGGCCCACGACACCTTCGTTCTGCGGGATACGTCCGCCCAGCGAACCATAGGAGGCGGATTCTTCATCGATCTGCGCGCGCCGGGGCGCCATAGACGCGGGGAGGAGCGTCGTGCGCAGATCTCGGCTCTGGCACAGGCCGGTCCAGCCGATGCCATGAGGGACCTCACCGCGGTGCGGCCGTATTACTTCGATTTGTCGGCGTTTGCCCGGGACAGGACCATGCCGCTTGCCGCTGCAGTGGCAGTTGCCGACAGCCTTCGGATGGTGCGCCTTTCCGCTGGTCGTGGGCTCCTTGCACTGGCAGAGGAGCGTTGGCATGCGTTCGAGGCCGGCCTGATCGACGTTCTCGACACATTCCACAAAGACAATCCCGATCTCCAGGGCATGGGCTTCGAGCGCCTGCGGCTCCTGTGCGAACCGCGCCTGCCCGCACCGACCTTCCGGGCCGCGCTGCACTCGCTGGTTGATGCGGGCCGGGTGAAGATCGACGGGGCATGGGTGCGGCTCCCAGGGCATGAGGTGCGCCTCGACGAAAGCGAGGAACTCCTGTGGCGGGCCGTCAGGCCGCTTCTGGGAGGCGAGGAGCGGTTCCGTCCTCCGCGCGTGCGCGACATCGCTGGTTCGCTCGGTGCGGATGAGGACGAGATCCGTCGCCTTTGCAAGCTGCTCAGCCGCCTTGGGCAACTCGACGAAGTGGCGCACGATCACTTCTTTCTGCGCGACACCATCGCCGAGATGGTCGGCGTCATTCAGGATCTTGCCCATCACGCACCCGACAGGCAATTCACGGCAGCGCAGTTCCGCGACCGTGTTCTGAATGGGCGGAAGGTGGCGATTCAGATCCTCGAGTTCTTCGATCGCCACGGCGTGACCTTGCGGCGTGGCGATCTTCGTCGCATCAATCCGCATCGGCTGGATCTCTTCCGCGCGATTCAGCCGCTCGAGAAGGGTCATGGAGGAGAAGCGTCCCCGGTGGGGCGTCCGGACTTCAAATCCGGGTGGGGCCGCGAGCCGGTCCTAGGTGGGTTCGACTCCCACTCTCTTCCGCCATCATCACCGACCGGCTTGGCGCACGGGCAGGGCTAGACACCCGTCAGCCCATACCGCCGTCACCGGGACGGCGCGCATCCACGGGATGGAGCAGCCGGAGCGGCAGCGCTCTTCATCGGGTCGAGACCACTTGCCGTAGCGGGGTGCTCCGATGGCGATTGGGGGGTCGGCCCTTTCGGAGCCGTGCCGATATAGGAACCACCCAGCCCCCCCGTCCAGCCCGATGATCCTGCGCTTCCCGGCGAGGTGCCGGAGGCTTGGCTGTTCGGATCGGGCGCCGTGGCGGCCGTGGTTCCGGGCTCCTCCGGACAAGGACTCTGTGCTGCCGGTTGCGCCCAGCTGGGCGTCGACAGGCCTATGGCTGCGACGGCAAGGATCATGGGGGCACGCATGACTTCCGGCTCCTCTGCGCTAAGCTCCCCGAGCAACGTCGCCAAGCGCGGCGGGGTTCCGAAGACCGTCAGATCACGGTGACCCGCGAGGGACCGGCCTCTGCATGGCCCACGATTCGGGCGGACGGATAACCCGCCTCGACGATGCGTCCCAGAACCTGTTCGGCCCGCTCCGGCGCGCAGGCAACAAGAAGACCGCCCGAGGTCTGCGGATCCGTGAGAAGCTGTCTCTGCCAAAGCTCAAGACCCTCGGGCAGCACGATGCTGTCCCCGTAGCTGTCCCAGTTTCGGGTCGAGGCGCCTGTTACGTAGCCTTTCCGAGCAAGCGACACCGCTTCCCGGAACAGGGGCAGGCGTGCGCGATCAAGGGTCAGGGTCAGTTCCGACCCGCGCGCCATTTCGAGTCCGTGTCCGAGAATGCCGAAACCTGTCACATCGGTGATGGCATGGATATCGGCATCCTGGGCGAGCTCGGCACCAATCCTGTTCAGACGCGTGACCGAGCCCATCATCTCCGCATAGGCATCGGCAGAGAGCGCGTCCTTCTTGAAGGCGGCCGAATAGATGCCGACGCCGAGGGCCTTCGTCAGGATCAACACATCCCCCGCCCTGGCACCGCTGTTGCGACGGATCTCGTTCGGCTTTGCCGTCCCGGTCACCGCAAGGCCATAGACAGGCTCGGGGCAGTCGATGGAATGTCCGCCTGCCACCGGAATACCGGCCTCGGCACAGATCGATGCGCCGCCCCTGAGGATCTCGCGGACGGTCGTAGGCGCAATCTTGCCCAATGGCATGCCGAGGATCGCGAGCGCCATGATCGGACGGCCGCCCATCGCATAGACGTCGGAGATGGCATTGGTGGCGGCAATGCGCCCGAAATCGTAGGGATCGTCCACCATGGGCATGAAGAAGTCCGTGGTCGCGATGATGCAGGTCTCGTCATTCAGCTGCCAGACGGCCGCATCGTCTGCCGTTTCGGTGCCGACGAGAAGATTCTGGAACGGCCCGGCAGCCGGCTGTTCGGAAAGGAGCTGCTGGAGCACGGCTGGCGCCAGTTTGCAGCCGCAGCCGCCGCCATGGGACAGATGGCTGAGCCGAACATTTTGAGTGTCCATCGGAATCCTCCCGTCTTGTACCCATGGTTCCAAATTCCGGCGGATTATGCAAACCAACCGTTACTCCGTCGATGAGCCGCCATTCCGGCCGTGAGGGTGAAGATCTTGCATTCCGGCATCTGAAATGTCCCTAATGCGTGGTCGAGACGTGCACTCCCAGCGCCGTTCGAGCAGACCGACCGCAGAGGAGCCTGTGATGCCGGATGATGACACTGGACCCGAGGATCCTATTGGCAAGGCACGCGATGGCAGGACGCAGCCCCCTCGCGGCGAGAATCCGTTCCTTCAACGCGAAGCAGCCAGCGACCTCAGGCATAATACGGCGCTGGAGACTCCGATAGCGGTGATCTCCTTCAAGGAATGCGAGACACGTCACGCAGAAAGGGTGATCCCCTCGGAGGTGCCGGTGAACGTGATCTATGGCGGCATCCCGTTTGCCGTCATGATGACGACTCCTTCGGAACTTGAAGATTTCGCCGTAGGTTTCAGCCTGACCGAGGGCGTGATCCAACACCCGGACGACATCCGTGACATCCGTATAGAGCGCGAGGAGAGAGGCCTCAGACTCGCCGTCGAGCTGACACCCAGCAGGCTGCATGAGCATCTGGCGCGAAAGCGCGCCCTGGCGGGACGGACGGGCTGCGGCTTGTGCGGCATCGACGATCTCAAGGCTTTGCCCCAGGCCCGCCACCCGCAAGGGGACGCACCTAACATCGCCCTGTCTGCCATCCATTCGGCTCTTCTCCACCTGGAACAGGAGCAGGTGCTCAACCAACTGACGCATGCTGTGCATGCGGCGGCCTGGGCCGATCTCGATGGGACGATCCGCTGCGTTCGTGAGGATGTCGGCCGGCATAATGCACTCGACAAGCTCATCGGCTCGATTGCTCGCGCGGACACGAGGCCGGACGGCGGCTTCGTCGTCGTCACGAGTCGGTGTTCCTTCGAATTGGTGGAGAAAGTCGCAGCATTCGGCGCAAGGACCCTCGTCGCGATCTCGGCGCCGACCTCACTTGCTCTCGAGCGCGCCCGGCATCACGACATCACGCTCATCGGCATCGCCCGTCGCGATTCCATTTCGGTTTTCCATGGAAGTGAGCGGATCAGCGGCAAGAGCCGTGCATGCGCGGCAGGGGATCTCCAGGGTTGAACGAGAGCTGAGTTGCCGCACGTGAAACGAACGTAGATGATCGTCTGTGAACCAGCGGGAATGATTGGTGCCCCGCTTTTCGGTGCGGACGGATCTGAACAAGATTTTCTGGCGTAGGTTGTGCGCTCGATGAGGACCGCACGATATCTCCCCGACTCGTCGCCTTCCGCCATCTCTGCTCCTTGAAGGATGTCAGTTCGCATCGGGCCGGGTGATCGGGGCGATCTCGCCCGTGCCGCGGCCCAGAGCTCACGAGCAGGAACTTAGAGCTGCGCATGCGCATTCTTTGGTCATCCACGCAACGCTGCACGGCCGCAAGGGTCTTCCGGCCGTAAGGAACGCGTCTCTCCGGGGCGGATGGAACTTCCGGCTCCCAGGCTTGTTCCGAGGTGAGGCACGTCGGTTCGTCGGTTTGACCGCCGTCATCGAAGGAGGACCAGATGGGCAAATCCGATGCAGCCGGGCAGCGCCCCGACACATCTTACTACGGGAACGCCACCGGCGGCTGGGGGTCGCTCAAGGGGGTGAGCCGGATCCTTGCCGACCAGAAGCCTGCCATCGGCGCTTTCCGTACGCTGATGCGGCAAAACAAGCCAGGCGGGCACATGTGCACTTCCTGCGCCTGGACCAAGCCCGCGCAGCCGCACCTTTTCGAGTTCTGCGAGAACGGCGCCAAGGCGACGATCTGGGACCTCACGCGTGACCGCTGCACACCCGGCATCTTCGCCGAGCACACCGTAACCGAATTGCGCGGCCTGTCCGACCACGAATTGGAGGAGAAGGGGCGGCTCACGCACCCGATGCGCTACGACACCGCCTCGGATCGCTATGTCGAGACGACCTGGGACGAAGCTTTCGGGGGGATCGGGGCGAAGCTCAGAGAGCTCGATCCGCAATCAACCGTCTTCTACATGTCCGGCAAGGCGAGTCTGGAGACCGCCTATCTCTACGCACTCTTCGCGCGGCTTTACGGGCACAACAATCTCCCCGACAGTTCCAACATGTGCCACGAGACCACGAGCGTGGGACTCAAGCGGGTGATCGGGGTCAGCGTGGGCACCTGCGTGCTGTCGGACTTCGATCATTGCGATCTGATCCTGTTCTTCGGGCAGAACACCGGGACCAACTCGCCCCGCTTCCTCCACACGCTCAAGGCCGCCAAGGAGCGGGGATGCAGGATCGTCACGTTCAATCCGATCCGCGAGCGAGGCCTCGTCGAATTCGCGGATCCCCAGAATCCCGCGCAGATGACGGTGAAGCCCGCCACTAGGATTTCGGACATCTACCTCCAGGTTCGCCCGGGCGGCGACATCGCGGCGCTCGCAGGACTGTGCAAGCGCGTGCTGGAGCTTGACGCCGAGAGGGGAGGCCGAATCCTCGACCGGACCTTCATCGGGGAGCACACGACAGGGCTCGACGAGCTTGAGGCGCGTCTGCGCGAAGTATCCTGGGAAGAGATCGAGAGGGTATCCGGCCTGCGCCGCGGCGAGCTCGACGAGGTGGCCGAGATCTATGCTGCGTCGAAGAACGTCATCGGCATCTACGGGATGGGCCTGACCCAGCACGTCAGGGGCTGGCTCAACCTCGCCATGCTCGTGAACCTGCTTCTCCTGCGTGGCAACATCGGGCGGGAGGGGGCCGGCATCTCCCCCGTGCGGGGGCATTCCAACGTGCAGGGCCAGCGCACCGTGGGAGTCACCGAGAAGCCCGAGAACGTGCCGATGGACAAGCTCAGGGAGCTCTTCGGCTTCGAGCCCCCGCAGGAGGAAGGACGCTCTACCGTGGATCTCGTCGAGGGCCTCCTCGACGGCTCGGTGCGGGGAGTCATCTCCATGGGCGGCAATCTCGCCCGGGCCATCCCCGATCGGGCACGCGCCGAGGAGGCCTGGCGCGGTCTCGATCTCAACGTGCAGATCGCCACCAGGCTCAACCGTTCGCACCTGCTGCCTGGGCGGTCCACCTGGCTGCTGCCATGTCTCGTGCGGGCCGAGGAGGACCTGCAGGCGACGGGACCGCAGACCGTGACGATGGAGGACAGCCTGAGCATGATCCACGGCTCGCTGGGCAAGCGCAGCCCCGCCTCTCCGCACCTGAAGTCCGAGGTCGCCATCGTGGCAGGGATCGCCAAGGCGACGCTGCCGCCCAACCCCAAGGTGAAATGGGACGAGTGGACGGGCGATTACGGGCTGATCCGCGACCTGATCGAGGCCACCTATCCCGACAAGTTCGGCGACTTCAACGGGCGGCTCTTCACGCCGGGTGGGTTCCACCGGGGCAACGCGGCGCGCGAACGCGAATGGAAGACCGAGAGCGGGAGGGCTCAGTTCACCGCGCCCGTGGTGCTGACCGCCCTGGGCGAACCGCCCGAGGGCGAGGAGATCACGCTGATTACGTTGCGCTCGAACGACCAGTTCAACACCACGATCTACGGCTTCTCCGACCGGCTGCGGGGGCTGTCGGGGCCACGCGACATTCTCCTCATCAACCCCGAGGAGATGGGGCGGCGGGGCCTCTCGGAAGGACAGGTGGTGACACTCGAATGCGCGGTGGAGGACGGTATCGAGCGGGTGGTGCAGGGGCTGAGAATCGTGCCCTATGACCTGCCGGATGCTTGCGTCGCGGCCTATTATCCCGAGGCCAATCCCCTGATCCCCGTGGGCTACCACGACGAGCTGTCCAAGACCCCTGCCTATAAGGGCGTACCCGTCCGCATCCTGACGGAGGGGGAGGGTCTCTGACGGAGGGGCCTGATTGCAGCTCCTTCCCTCCAGCGAAGATCCGATTGCGCTGGTTCGGCGAAGTGGAGCCGGCTTACCGTCGAAGAATGCGGCAAACCGAAGAGGAGATCTGAGCCCACACAAGGGGGAGCAGCTCTAGAGCATCGGACGTGAAAGTGGATTCGCACTTTTGGGATCAATCCGATGCTCTCTTCTTGAACGAGCGCATCGTTTGGAGCGGACCCGAAGGGCCGCGTCAGCGAAAACCGGGTCCACTTTTCCGCACGATGCGCTAAGCTCAGAGATCCCTGCCAACTCTCCAAACTGCCTGACCGGGGCAGGACGCCCACAGAAGGGCCATGAGGTTCGCGCTACTTTGCGGCGCCAATCGGGGTTTGCGACGGAACCCCGAATTGCAGTCTCTTCGGGTGGCTGGCTCGCTGCGAGACGCTTGCTGTCGTTACCGATCGCGACACCGCTACCAATATGTATGCAATCGCGAAGATGACGCCATGGATCGACGAATATGCCAGGAAGAAAGACTCCGTAATGTTGGAGCAAAGAACCCCAACGAAGATCGCGACAGCGAAAGGCAGTATCAATCGCTCGTAGGGGGACTGGCGCTTAAGGAGGTAGACTACATTGCGTACGAATGAGATGAGAACAGCCGCCAGAATAGCCAATCCCAAGTATCCAAAATTAATGAACGTTTCCAGATAACCGTTATGTGCATTAACTAATCTCTCCCCGGTCAGAGCGAAGAAACGCGGCAGCATTGCCAGTTCAAAGCTTGAGAAGCCATATCCGAGCCATGGCCGCTCCAGAGCCCACGGCAAAAGAGTGCCCCAAATCGGCACGCGCCCTGTGAGATCCGGCTCCTTGCCTAGGATCTCGAAGACGACGCTTATAATCGGGATTGCAGTTACGATAGCGAGTACAAGGAAAAAGAACGTACTCCCCAAGATCAGGGTTCTGGTGCCTCTTCGCGCGTTGAGAAGCAGCAAAAAGCCAAGCGATGCAGCAACCATGACCATCGCGACGACAAGACCTGTACTAGAGGCGGCTCCGAAGAGACACGCACCTACAGCGATAAGGGTCGCCTTTCTAAAAACGGTGCTCTCGATCACGTGCTTGGAGAAAATCGCAAACATCAGGAGGGCAAAGCTGGCTGTATTTCCCAGCGTGTTCTTGTGAGTATAGATACCCCGCCAATGGCCAGCCCAACGCGGTTCCAACCACTCGCCCGACTGGTGTACTCCGAATTTCGGTAGGAAAATGGAGAAGATCACACTCAATATCATTGCCCATCCTAGGGCAAGGCAAAGCGATCTAACCATGCGTACGGGCGGGAGAAGTGCAACTAAGCAGGCGGCCGCAAGGAAGCTGAACGAGAGCGCATAAGCTCGTCGAAACGTGATCGCAAAATCGTCTGCCCAGATACAGGACAAGAATGCGACCACTGGAAACAGAAAAAGCGGCCACGACGCACGGATTGCCACATTAACAGTCTTGTAGTTCCGCAAATAAATCAAAAATGTTATCAACGAGATCGCAAGAGTATTTATGCGACCAAGATAAGATGCGGGTTCTTCCGTTAGAGCTTGCGAAGGATCCCAGCCTGTTAGAAAGAAGACGAACCCGCCGGTGGAGATTAGAAGCGAGTAAACGAAGAAATACTCCAACCACTCTTGATGCGGCCTGTGCCTGGAACGGGCTCTGGTGGAGTTCATATGATATTATTTCATCAAAGTTGGGATGGGGATTTTGAGGTGGCATACAGAGTGTGGCTGCTCATCCTGTAACTTCGCCCATTGATTGTTGCCGATACTTTCAGATTGAGCGACTCTAGAGAAATACGAGCTTCAGAAATATTCCGGCGCAATCTTCTGTGGCGAATGAGAACCCTCGATATGTCGTGAGCGCCAAGTGTCGCTTGTGGAGAAATGTGGCCGGCACGTACAAACTCGTGCTCGCCGTGGATGGTCTGCTGTGCTCTATCAAACATTGCTAAATCGCACTGTTCATTTTGGTAAAGATATTACGGGCATGAATGTCCGAAAGAGATTTCCGCTGCTTAAGATACAACTTGGCATCCGTATTTCATGTGAATGCACACGAATTGGCGACAGAAGGCAAAAGATTAGCCGTCCATGCAGTCGATAGCAATCTCGGCACCGTCGCAAAAGTATATCTGGCATCATCTCTAAAGGATAATCGAACTATGCAGCGATCATGAACTCACGAATACCAAGCATGCCTATACCTATCATTGCTCACAGGCGCGGAACGGAACCGGCGTAAGCCAGATGTCGTGCCGCGGCCGACCGGACAAAGTCGTCCGGTGGCGCGGGCGCCGTGCTCCAAAGGATCGGCGGCTCATTCGGTCCGGGGCCGACCATCGAGCTCAGAACTTCCGTAAGTCGGTCCCACTCAGAAGTAGTCGTGCCTGATCGTACGCGTGAAGGCTGCGGCCATGCCGTTGCTCTGCGGCCTCTCTACACCTGCGAAGTCAGCGGAGCCCCTTCGGCATCAACCTTCCGGTCTCATACGCGATGTAGTTCGAGCCTTGATCCGAGAGTCCCTCAAGGCGCCCGGATAGGATGCACAATATTCTCCGCGAAGACGAGACAGCCCAAAACTAGCTCCGAATTGCCATGATGGACTTCGGCATCCAGCCTGAGCGTTCTAGGATGAGCTTTGCATCGGGAAACAGATGTTTCATTTGCGAGGGGACAAGCAAGTTCCAGTCGGGCTCTGTTTGCTTTGGCCAGAAGCGATTGAAAAAAGCTATTGTCCGAATCTGCAATGGCCTAGGGAGAAGAACGATTACGATTGGTAGCCAGGTATGGCTTTCAATTATGAAATAACGGTGGGGTGTTTGCACGTAGTAACGTTTCCCAACGCGTCTTATTTCAGAAGCAAACTTCTGCTGGAAGTGAAAAGCCGTATCCTGGAACTCTCGGCCGTTGGTCATCTTTATGATCGAATCTTTTGGACCAGTAACGTGCTCGATTACAGAAGAGCAGAAAACCAAGTCGAATTCACCATCGGCGAAAGGTAGCCGATCGCTCCCATCTGCCTGAATAGTTGTATACCCGAACCGATCTCTAGCTATAGCCAAATCGGCAGCAGAGTAATCGCATACGGTAATGTTACGGCAGTTCGGAAAGACACGGTGGATGTGCTCGCCTGTGCCGCCGCCGAGATCCAGAATGCGCCAATCGGGTTCCGGTTTGATGAAACTGGCTAAGGTGGCGGCCCTTCGTTGGCGAGAACGCTTGGAGAACCAGCCGAAGATCCTCTGAAACACCATTATTCTTACCTCCAAGAGAAGAGCGAGATTGTTGGCACTGCCCACCTTGTAAGGTGCCGGCACCTATAGGTAGCGCTTTTGGAATTCTACGCCTCTGCACGTTCCGTCCAAGCTGCGGCGCGGAGCTATTCCCCTTAAGAGTTGCTTGTCCTACTAAATCCACCGGACCACCCCAAAATTTACATGCTCTCGGGCGGCTTAATCCTCTCGGATTAAGTGAGCAGCAGGCTGCCAGAGCGAATAGGAGGGGACACTCCCGAAGCCTTGCCAATGGAAGGAAAGAGGTTGCAGGTTGCCCGATGTTGATGGAAGGTCTGGCGACAGTCTATGCCTGCTCGCATTAGTGACAGCCGTGAGGAGAATTTCCTAGAAATCTGCTGAAACTCTAAAAAGGTGTGCCTCGGCCGCTTCGAGAGGCGTACATGATGCTCGAAGGCCGCTATCTCGCCAGATCCATGATCCTGTTGTGCATCCGGTGGCATACAGCGGGCGCTGTATCATAGATGTCCTGAGCTACAAGCAATGGAAGATTGCTCAACTCCAACACTTGCTACATTCTGTGGCTTGGGAGTTTGATGCGCCAGAGTCCGTCAATGTGCCAGTGTCGGAACTGTGCTGTCTTCCCACTGATGAACGGCATTCCGGCCCGATCCCTTAGCTCTGTAGAGTGCCGCATCGGCTGCTTCTAGAAGATGCGTGCCTTCTGCCCTGCGAAGTGGCCGCGCTGAAGCAACCCCAATGCTGATTGTCAGGATTTGGTAAGGGCTTCCCTCATGAACAATCCCGATTGCTGCGATCGCTTGACGGATGTTTTCGGCAATCCCCCGAGCGCCACCCGCGTCAGTTTCAGGGAGCACAACAGCAAACTCTTCGCCACCGTGTCGCGCAGCAATGTCGCGTGGGCGCCGGATATTGGTTTCCAAGGCACGGGCAATGGATTGAAGCACCTCATCCCCCTCTCCATGCCCATATCGATCATTGAAGTTCTTGAAGTAATCGACATCAATATAGAGCAGAGAGAGTGATGCCCCCGAGCGGATCGCCTGCCGCCATTCACGCTCGAAGGTCTCTCGGAAACCGCGCCGGTTCGGCAATCCAGTGAGATCGTCAGTTCTGGCAATCCGTCGAAGCTTCGTCTCGGCTCTGGTGCGGCGCTTCAATTCTCGCTGAAACAAATTCGTGAGTCCGATGACTGCAAGGCAGAGGGCTCCGGTCAGGGTGCTCAGAACGAAAGCCTTCCTCTTCCAGTTGGCAAGCACCTCGTCCGTCGCAAGCGCGACAGTTACGACCAGAGGGTATTTATCGAGCCTTTGGAATGACAGAATGCGGCGAACGCCATCGATAGGCGATACGGAATCGAAGGTGCCGGATTTATTTTGCAGCAGGTGCTGGACGTAGGAGGCGCTTCCAAGATCTTGATTGATTTGGCTCTCTTCAAATGGGTAGCGGGTGAGCAGGATACCGTCGCCTCGAAAGAGGTTGATGGCACTGTGTTGCCCGAGAGCGAGTTCCTTCAGCAGACTGTCGATGCTCGAAAGGGACATCGACCCCATGACAACGCCTGCAAAGCGTCCGTCCGGATGAGAGAGGCTCCGACTGAAGGCTATGCTGAAGTCCCCGAGGCTTACTTTGCTCCTATAGGGGCGGCTGATATAGAGCCCGAGGTTTGAATTCTGCTTGTGGGCGATGAAATAAGGCGCATCGGCAACATTGATGTCGCGAGGCAATATCACCGGACCGGCATCCGCAACTAGGCTGCCGTTCTCAGCCGCCACGATCAGCGAACCCATGAATGGTGCGGCGGCTGAGCGGTCAAACAGCATTCGGTACTGGAAGTCGGCTGGAAGCTGGTGAAACCCCACTTGGCGCAGCCCCTCCGCCGCTCCTTGCAACGACAGGTCCAAAAGCTCAACGTTATTGCTGAGGTTGCGCGCGATGACCGTCAGCACATTTCGGGAGGTGTTTTCAGCGTCTTGCCATGTATCGACATAGTCATCCCACAGTATATGGGCTGAGATAGCAAGGATCCCCAAGGTAATTATGCTTGCGGCTATGTGCAGGTGAATTTTGGAAACGAGGCTTCTCATCCGCAGCGCTTATTGCTTTAAATTCTGTTCGCTTTGAACTAGTGATGAGCCTTCAGTGCAGAACATTCAATGCGTAGTTCACGACAACATCTGAAACTAACCTACAGGAGCTGCAGACTCAGCGCAAGTCTTCCGTAGATTAGGGAAATGCCTGTCGCGCTTGAGAAAAGTGAAGCAAGCAATCAGAAGAAGAGCGGTCAAGACGCAATTTGGCCATTGGTCTGTAAACTCCTTCCAGCCTCTCCGGGCGGGAGGCGATCAGGGAGCCTCCTCTGGGGGCAGAACAGCCCCAATGACATAAGCTGGAGCAGGGTTGAATGTCCATGTGGCCGATACCATCCATGACGGATGGAAAAACGAATTGAACTCACAAACTTAATACAACAGCTGCTCCAGCGGGTTGCGCCCGAGCCAGTGCAGGATGTGCTGGTGGAGGGCAAGAGCCTGCGGGGCGGTATCGAGGCTTCCGGTGTCACCCTGGTAACGGTGCGCTACCGCAATCAGTCAAACCATCAAAAGATACTCCGCCTCGTCGCGAAGCAGTTGACGGGACGCCCTGTGCGTGAGGCCGCAGTCTATCAACGCCTGGTGGCAGCGCATGCCCAACACCTGGCGCCCCGGCTTCTGGCGGTCGAGGGATCCGATTCCGGGGACATCCTCCTGGTGATCGAGGCGGTTCGTCGGACAACCTCCTGGCCGTGGCGCAACCTCAAGGCAGGTGAAGCGCTGCTTGCCCGTCTGGCAGAATTCCATATGGCTACCGAGGGGGCGGCGGCTCTCGTTCCCGAATGGGATTATGAAGCAGAGCTGCAGGCTGTCGCAGAGCAGACGAGGACAACTCTCGAACAATGCCGAACCGATCCCGACCTCGCGTTCTTGGCACGGGATCTGCCACCTCTCAACCGGCTGGTTCTAGCCCTTCCCGCCTTCAGGAGGCAATTGCTGTCGGAACGTCCCTTCGGCTGCAGGCCCATTCATGGCGATCTCCACCCCGGGAACGTCCTCATGAGCCGGCGGGACGGGCAGGACAAGCCGATCCTCCTCGACTGGGGCAGAGCGCGCGTCGCTTCTCAGCTTGAGGACGTCAGCTCCTGGCTGCAGTCGGTCAGCTATTGGGAGCCGGAGGGCCGACGGCGGCATGACACGTTGCTTACATCCTACCTGTCGGCGCTGGGCATGGATCGGAGGTTAACCACCTCGCTGCGGGCGGTGTACTGGATGGCTGCGGCCTCGAATGTGTTATCAGGCGCGCTGCTCTATCATCTTTGCGTCGCGAGGGACTGCCATCGATCCCGAACGCAGCGTATTGCGGCGGTCACAGCAGCCCGGGACGCGCTCCGTGTGGTCCGCCGGGCGGACGCATGGTGGAGTTGAGCTGACATTGACTAGGCGGAGCATCGCACCTGCCGGAAGCAGGATGGCGCTGGCGGCTCACCCGTTCCTGATCCTATTCGGAATCGGCAGAACTAATTGCGGGTTCCTCAATTCAGGGCCAGCATCTTGATCAGGTTCGGCAACCCAGCCCCCTGCGCGTACACATCGCGGCGCAGATCGACGCAACTTCCCAGCAGGATCTCCTTTGCCCGGTCCGGATAGCCGATGAATTCCCGCCGCAGCGACAGAAACGCTGCGAGGACACCCGAGACATGTGGCGTTGCCATGCTGGTTCCGCTCATCTGCACATACAGGTCCTCGAGAGCTGGCGTCCCACCAGAGGGAGGTGCTGACCAGTCGTGGCGGGCCGACAGGATCTTTTCGCCGGGCGCAACGACATCCGGCTTTCGCCGTCCGTCTGCCGTGGGGCCCCGGGATGAGAAGTACGATACCCCATAGGTGTGCGGGTTGGTCTTGTGAACAGATCCCACAGCGATCGCCTCCTCCAAGTTCGCCGGGTCACCTATCGAGAGGTCGAGGTTGGCCTGTATCTCGCCCCCTGAGCTGGACAGAACGACATACCCCTCATTCCCAGCCGCCAAACAGACAAGGACCCCTTGTCGCCAGAGCCGCCGCAGCTCTTGACACAAAGGAGTGTGGCCGGTGCCGAAGACACTCGGGTCGAAATTTCCGCCCAGGCTCAGATTCACCCCGTGGATGACGAGCTGTCCGGCGCCGTCGTTGATTTCGGCGATCTTGTCGAGAGCCTTGATGATCCAGCTGTCCCGGCCGCCGCCCTGATCATCCAGAACCTTGAAGCCATAGAGGGAACAGCGCGGTGCCATGCCGGCAAAGGTGACGTCCGTGCCGTCCTCCGACGGCACGACGTACTCGCCTGCGATAATGCCGGCCACATGAGTGCCGTGGCCGTTGCCGTCCAGCCTATCGAAGTCGGTCGTGCCGCGGCTCAGCTGCCGCGGCTCTCCCCGGCGCGTGCAGTCCCATTGCTCGAGCACGTTCCCATGCCTCTGGAAGTGCGGGTGATCCGCCCGGATGCCAGTGTCGAGAACGGCCCAGCAGATGTCCTTTCCATCTGCGCCGTAGCCGAGGTTCCCCGGCCGGGCCTGCACCGTATGGGTTGACGAGGTCACCAGGGCCCGCTTGGCATAGTTGCGCCAGATCCCGTCTATGCGCAGATCGGCGAACAGCGAGCGCAGGGTCTCGACCTCAAGGCGTGTCAACTTCGCGCTCACGAAGTGCCTGAGCCGCTCGACCTCGGGATCAGCGTCTTGATCGTCTCCAGCGTCCACCATCTGCCGGATTCTGGTTTCGACCGCGCCGGCCAGTTCATCCAGACGCTTGCGATGTGCCGGATATGCGGGGCGGTCTTCTGCTAGCTGGATCAGGACGCCATGGCGTTCGCTGCGGTGTGCGTCCTCCAGGTCGGCCGCAAGATCCTTGGCGATGGCAAAGGGTGCGATGGCCTGCTGGAAGGCGCTGCCGACGGTCTCGCGCACGGCCTCACCCACGTATCGTGTTCTGAGGTAGCCGGTTCCGGAGTGGGGATGCCGGGGCGAGTCAGGATTGATGCCGATGCCCAACTCTCCGGAGCGCGGGATGTTCTCGATCCGCCCCTCAAAGTCGTCGGACAGATCCACATCGAAGGCTACCGGATCCAGTCGGTCGGCCACGTTCAGCCACCGATCGACACAAGACGGGAAGGGGAGGGTTCCGCCGGTCCATTGACGGAGCATGTCCTGTATCTCCTGCATGCCAAGCGGAGACCCCAGGGTGACGAACAGTGGCACATGAAATCGGGCGCGGTCGAGCCGCCGCAGCACGTCATAGGCGATCATCGAGCCCTGGCTGTGAGCGA
This sequence comes from Microvirga sp., assembly GCA_031181145.1. Classification (GTDB taxonomy): domain Bacteria; phylum Pseudomonadota; class Alphaproteobacteria; order Rhizobiales; family Beijerinckiaceae; genus Microvirga. The sequence continues at coordinate 22,523 of JAPSLB010000001.1, read as the reverse complement.
TGACCACGAAGGGTCCGCCGCCGGCAGCCAAACGATCCAGAAAGCTCTGCTCCATTGCATCGCGACGTTCTTTGACGAAGAGAAAGTCGTTTACGTCCCGCAGGAATGCGCGCGTGATCTTCTGGGCAATCAGCCGGCGCAGGAACTCGGGTAGGGGCAGAAGCTTGGCCTGAACGGAGCTCACAGAAAGCTGGGCCTCGCCGACCCGGGTTCCCGCAAGCATCTTGCCCGCTACCTTGACCAGGAACGCCTGGCGGACAGGATCGTCGCTCAGGGCGGCGATTTCGCTCGCGATCGCCTGCCCCTCGCTACCCCGCTCCCCCCGTGCAAGAGCCATGATGGTGCGTGTGGTGGCCTCGTCATCGTCGATGTTGATGAGATCGCCCGATGCGCAACTCTCGTTGAGCGGGTTCGGATAATACTCCCGGTTGACCCAATAAGCCATCCGGCTGCGGTCGCCGAGCTGGGTTCCGAACAGGGCCGTGTCCCACTGGCACTTGAGCACGGATGCCAGGGGTTTGTTGTTGATCCCGTGAACGTAGATGATGGTGTTGGCCCCCTTGGCGCCGGGCACCCTTGGGGCTGCAGCCTTTGCCCCGAGATCGGAGACGCGGAGATCGGTTGGGGGTGCGGCTGCGGGCAGGGGAGTGGGCTTGGTCCGTGGGCGGGCCGATGCTCGTGGGCCTTGCGAGCGGGACTTGCTCTTCGCCGGAGCAGGGCGCTTGACCATTTCACTCTCCTTACGGCTACCGGCTGATTGCAGTTGCAGGACCAGTGGATGGGATCGTGATCGTTCAGATTGCTGAACCCGCGCCTCCCCCATCGCGGTGCGGCAGGCATCAGCCCGATCGTTGTCGCAGCCTACCACCAACCTTGGCTGCGAGAAATCCTTCAGAGCGCTCTCATGCTGTTTGGGCCATATCCGCTCCCGAGACAGATGCATTGCCTCGGCCCTGGTAACCGGCAACTGGTCTTGAGGTCAGCCCTGCCTGCTTCGGCCGCTCTGAAGGCGGCAGGACGCATCAATGGTCACCGGCACGTCTTCGAACCGCTGAACGGAGCGATACTCTCGAGAGACCTCTGCTCATGTTCAGATCGCAGTCCCCATCAACGCAGGCATGATTGAAGATCTGCGACATCGGGACAGCATAGACCTTTGCTCCCATTGAACGCTCATCTTGCTCATCGTTGACCGGCTCAGCTTTTGGGTATAGTTTTTTCAGGCTTTGCAGATGATCTTTGCAGCCCGCAAGACGCGAAGATCATTCTGAGGACGCGACTTTGTTTGGCCTAAAGCAGCTTTGTGCTCTAGCGTAGAAGGTATTGCCCTCTGTTCCATGCCAAAGGCCCTTCGGCAAGGATGAACGGGATGGCTGTAGCGCTCATATTGGTTCTGATCGCCGTCGGCTCGGTGGCCTTCCATCTCGTGAGCCCCTGGTGGTGGACACCCATTGCCTCGAACTGGGGCTACATCGATTCCACGATCATCATCACATTCTGGATCACTGGAGCGGTCTTCGTCGCGGTCGTGCTTTTCATGGCCTATTGCGTCTACCGCTTCCGCCACCAGCCGGGTCGGCAGGCACACTACGAACCCGAAAGCAAACGCCTGGAAATGTGGCTCACCATCGTCACAGGCGTCGGCGTCGCGGCCATGCTGGCACCGGGCCTGTTCGTCTGGAGGCAGTTCATCACCGTTCCCGAGGATGCCACAGACATCGAAATCCTCGGTCAGCAATGGCAGTGGAGCTTCAGGCTGCCAGGCCCGGACGGGCAGCTCGGCATCACCGACGCGCGTCTCGTCAGCCCCGACAATCCCTTAGGGCTGAGCCGCGAGGATCCGAAGGCCCAGGACGATATAATCATCGAGGGCGGGGAGATGCGCCTGCCCATCGGCAAGCCGGTCAAAGCGCTACTGCGCTCCGTCGATGTCATTCATAATTTCTACGTGCCGGAGATGCGTGCGAAGATGGATCTGGTGCCTGGTCAGGTATCCTACATCTGGTTCACACCGACGCGAACCGGAACCTTCGAAATCCTGTGTGCCGAACTCTGCGGCGTCGGTCACTCGCATATGCGGGGAACGGTGGTCGTGCAGGAGCAGAGCGACTACCAGGCATGGCTGCAAGATCAGCAGGCGCGCGGCTTTGCACGCCTGACATCTCCTGCAGCCCAATAGGCAAGCCGTCCAACAAGGCCGGCAAAACAAGAAGGGGCAGAGCAGGCAGTCAGGGAGCAGTCCTGATGGTTGACGTCCCCCTCGGACACGTTGGAACGGCACCCGAAGCGGATTCCGGCGATATCGAACTCTACCACCCGCATAGCTGGGTGACGAAATACGTCTTCAGCCAAGATGCGAAGATCATCGCCATCCAGTATTCCCTCACTGCGCTGACGGTCGGGCTGATCGCCCTCGTTCTCTCGTGGCTGATGCGCCTGCAACTCGGCTTTCCAGGCGTCTTCTCGTTCATCGACGCGAATGCCTATTACCAGTTCATCACCATGCACGGAATGATGATGGTGGTCTACGTGCTGACGGCGCTCTTCCTCGGAGGTTTCGGCAACTACCTCATTCCTCTGATGATCGGCGCGCGCGACATGGTCTTTCCCTATGTCAACATGCTGAGCTTCTGGGTGTACCTGCTCGCTGTGCTCATTCTCGTCGCGAGCTTCTTCACGCCGGGCGGGCCAACCGGTGCCGGGTGGACGCTGTATCCGCCGCAAGCCATCCTGTCCGGCACGCCAGGAGGGCAGGATTGGGGCATCATTCTCATGCTCGTCTCACTCATGGTCTTCATCATCGGCTTTACCATGGGAGGCCTGAATTACGTGGTAACCGTACTGCAGGCACGAGCGCGCGGAATGACGCTGATGCGCATGCCTCTTACGGTCTGGGGCATCTTCACCGCGAGCTTCATGGCGCTATTGGCATTCCCCGCTTTGTTCGTGGGCGCAGTGATGATGCTGTTCGACAGAGCGCTCGGTACCAGCTTCTTCATGCCGGCGATCGTGGAGATGGGCCAGGTTCTGGAACGCAGCGGCGGGAGCCCGCTCCTCTTCCAGCACCTGTTCTGGTTCTTCGGCCATCCTGAGGTCTATATCGTCGCCTTGCCCGCCTTCGGCATCGTATCCGACCTGATCAGCACCCATGCCCGGCGCAACATATTCGGCTACCGTATGATGGTGTGGGCGCTTCTGGCGATCGGCGCTCTGAGCTTCGTCGTTTGGGCCCACCACATGTATGTGAGCGGGATGAACCCGTACTTCGGATTCTTCTTCGCCACCACGACGCTCATCATCGCCATTCCCACGGCAATCAAAGTCTATAACTGGGTTTTGACCCTATGGCGCGGGGACATACACCTGAACGTTCCCATGCTCTTTGCGCTCGCGTTCATCGTCACTTTCGTGAACGGAGGGCTCACGGGCCTGTTTCTCGGCAACGTCGTCGTGGATGTCCCGCTTTCCGACACGATGTTCGTCGTCGCGCATTTCCATATGGTCATGGGCGTCGCTCCGATCCTCGTCATCTTCGGCGCCATCTATCATTGGTACCCAAAGGTGACCGGGCGGATGCTGAACGATGCGCTTGGAAAGCTCCACTTCTGGGTCACGTTTCTCGGCGCCTATGCGATCTTCTTCCCCATGCATTATCTCGGCCTTATGGGGGTCCCGCGCCGCTACCACGAGATCGGCGACATGGCGTTCGTCCCTGCATCAGCCCACACGCTCAATGCCTTCATCACCATCGTCGCGCTGATCGTCGGTGTCGTCCAGCTTGTCTTCGTGTTCAACCTCTTCTGGAGCCTGCGTTCGGGAAAACCGGCGGGAGGCAATCCCTGGCGAGCAACCACACTGGAATGGCAGACTCCTGAGACACCGCCTCCGCATGGCAATTGGGGGAAGGATATGCCGGTCGTCTATCGCTGGGCCTACGATTACAGCGTTCCGGGCGCAGCCGACGACTTCCTGCCGCAGAACCAGCCAAGTGCCCAACCCGTTCAAGGAACAGCTCATGGGTAGCATTCTCATTTTCCTTGGAATCCTGTTTGGCATCGGGCTGTGGTGGCTCTCACGTCAGGGGCTGATGTCGAAGCCCTGGCTGGAGCAGGGGGTCTCTGTGGCTTATGTCCCGACGGAAAGCGCGTCTCCGGCGGCGGCACGGACTGGGCTCAGGGTCTTCCTCGCCGTGGTCGGCTCCCTCTTCGCGCTGTTCATCAGCGCCTACGCGATCCGGATGCAAATGCCGGACTGGCGCGACGTTCCGCTTCCGAATACGCTGTGGCTGAACACGGGGATGCTGGTTCTGAGCAGCATCGCGCTGCATAGAGCACGGCAGTCGGCCTCCAGAGGAGACGAGGAGGCATTGAGACTCGGTCTCCTTGCGGCTGGCGTAACGGCTCTGGCCTTTCTGTCTGGACAGATCCTCGCCTGGCGGGAATTGGCGGAGGGAGGCTATCTCCTGTCTTCGAATTCGGCCAACGCCTTCTTCTATGTGTTGACGGGAATTCACGGCCTGCATGTGATCGGCGGAATGATCGCCTTGGGCGGAACGACGGTCAAGGCCTGGCGAGGCATCGCGCCTGAGCGGCTGGCGCTGAGCGTGGGGCTATGCGCCACCTATTGGCATTTCCTGCTGTTTGTCTGGCTCGTCCTCCTGAGCATCCTGACCGGATGGGCCGGAGCCGTCATCGACATCTGCCGGCAAGTATTGGGTTAAAGGGAAGCAGCCCATGGCAGAGCAAGCCTTCTCCTCTCTCGAGACAGACCGGGCCGATTCTTCAGGGCTGCGCAGCATCGCCGCCGACTTCTCCTCCGACAGGACGGCCTTCAGGAATGTGTCCTGGGGCAAGGCGATGATGTGGATCTTCCTGCTTAGCGATACCTTCGTTTTCAGCAGCTTCCTGATTGCCTACATGACAGCCAGGATGTCCACGACGGTGCCGTGGCCCAATGCGAGCGAGGTTTTCGCGCTGACCATCGGAGGCGTCACGCTGCCCCTCATCCTAATCGCCATCATGACCTTCGTCCTGATCAGCAGCAGCGGCACCATGGCGATGGCTGTCAATTTCGCTTATCGCCGAGAGCGCAGGAAGACCGCTGCTCTGATGCTCGCGACGGCGCTCCTCGGTGCCAGCTTCGTCGGGATGCAGGCTTTCGAGTGGACCAAGCTGATCCATGAAGGCGTGAGGCCATGGGGCAATCCATGGGGGGCGGCTCAGTTCGGCTCGACATTCTTCATGATCACCGGCTTTCACGGCACGCACGTGACCTTTGGCGTGATTTTCCTTCTGATCATCGCGAGAAAGGTCTGGCGTGGCGATTTCGACCAGGAGCGGAGAGGTTTCTTCACCAGTCGGAAGGGTCGTTACGAGGCCGTGGAGATCATGGGCCTCTACTGGCACTTCGTCGATCTGGTGTGGGTCTTCATCTTCGCCTTTTTCTATCTTTGGTAGGGGACCGATCATGGCACAGGCAGCAGCACACTCACAGGCGAAAGGGCAGCAGCATCCCATCAGGCTCTACCTCGTGGTCTGGGCGTGGCTGTTCATCCTGAGCGCCTGCTCCTATCTGGTCGATTACTACCAGCTTGAAGGCATTCTCAGATATTCCCTCATCCTCCTGTTCATGATGCTGAAGGCGGGCCTCATCGTCGCCGTGTTCATGCACATGGCTTGGGAGCGTCTGTCCCTTGTCTATGCCATTCTGGTTCCCATGAGCGCCGTCTTTGTCTTCGTTGCGATCATGGTGCTTGAGTCGGACTATACATTGCTGTCACGCCTCACGTTCTTCGCGCCCGACATTTGAGCACCCCCTCGTCCAGGCCTGGGACCATCAGCTGAGATCGACGGAGCGGGGAAAGGATCCATCCGGCATGTTCACCTTCTCGGCGGCCGGCGGTTCCACGACGCGGCGATAGAGATGCCATGTCGCATGCCCAAGCACCGGCATGACGATAGCGAGCCCGACGAAGAGCGGAATGGAGCCGACGAGAAGAGCAGCCGCCACGATCAAGCCCCAAAGCGCCATCGTGACAGGGTTCATCGCAACGGCCTTGACCGAGGTGTAGATCGCCACGGCCACGCCGACGTCGCGATCCAAAAGGAGCGGGAACGAGATAACGCTGATACTCAGCACCACGAGAGCGAAAACGAAGCCGAGCGCATTGCCCCAGATCATCAATTGCATCCCTTGAGGTGTCGTGAGGATCTGGTTGATGAATTGCGAGTAGGAAGGGGGTGCGGCATAGCCGAAGAGAGACTCGTACAGCATGCGCGCGCTCGTCAGCCACGCGAGGAAAATGACCAGCAGCAGGACCCCCATGGCTGCGATTGACGGGATTGAGGGAGAGTAAAGAACTTCGAAGGCATTTCGCCAGGATGTGGGGAGGCCGAGTTCCCGCCGCCGGCTGATCTCGTAAAGACCGACGCCCGCGAAAGGCCCGACCAACGCAAAGCCCGTGGCCAAGGGATAGAGGAGCGGCAGGGCATTGTTCGTGAACGTGAGCGCTGCCAGACACACCCCGACGATGGGATAAATCAATCCAAGGAACGCCAGATGGGACGGCATGGCCCAGAAGTCATCGAAGCCTCTTGCCAATGCTTCTTTCAAATCTGCGGGAGTGATCTTCCGAACGACCGGATGGGCCGGAGTGTCGTTTGCACCGGCGACAATATGAAAATGGGCCAAATCCGCACCTCCAGGGCTAAACCTTGGCAGCCGGGACGCGGGTGCGGGGTACGCGATGTTCAAGAGCGACGCACACCCACGACCTCAGAGTCTATTTATACTCCCGAACGCGACCTTTGTCGTCAGGGAATGAGCGATCCGGCCGTGGCGCCGCGCCCCGCGATGCCCTTGTTGCGTCCCATCCCCAGAAGGCGACATCCGTGATATGATGATTTATCACGCAAGCAGGGAGCGCTCCATGGATTCGGGTATTGTCCTCGTCTGGATTGGTGCCTTGCTCATCATCGGCGGTGTGCTCTACGGCGCGGGCCAAGTCCTCTGGAGAGGGCGGCTCAGCGATGCAGGATCGAACCGATCAACCGGCAAGAAAACGAGCCTGGAGCCTCAGCAGAGCCCGAGATCCTTCAGCTTCAGGACTCATTGGCCGGCCTTCGCACTCATTCTCCTCGGCGGCCTCCTCATCTTGACGGAGACGGCGTTTTGACCCGGATTCGGCCGCAGATGCTACCAGATACTTAGAATTCACTTGATCAGTAAGGCTTTTCTCGACCGGAATCTAATCTCCACACAGAAAGTGCAGTCACCGCTGCCCATCGGGAACAAGCCCGCTTCGGCCTATCTGTAGCAGAGATGCCCTCGATCTCGCAGATGAGGCAATCAGCTGTTTCCGCCGCTTCCGTTACTCCGCCTGACGCATTGTGGTCCGGTTCCGCCCGGCCTCCCTCGCTCCATTAGCAGCAATCCGCACTTTGCCGCTAGGGGCCCTCTATGCGAGGCCCGAGCGCGTCCGCTGCGTACGCTTCGTCATTGAGCGAATCGACCGCGGCAGATGCAGGGCAATTCCACCGACATGCAAACTTCATAGAACCGTAAGGCGAGTGTCACGAAGCCCACCTAAGCCACCCCCATGCAAGCCAAAGCATGATGCCCGGAGGCAGGCGAACGTGAAGATTATCCAGATCACCGACACACATCTGAGTGCCTTGAAACCCCAGTTTCAGGAAAACTGGAAGCCCTTGGTGGAGTGGATCGACTCGATGGAGCCGGACTTGGTGGTTCACACCGGCGACCTCACGGTCGACGGCGCTGACTTTGAGGAGGATCTCGTCCACGGTCGCGATATGCTGCGCGATCTTCGGCACCCGACGCTGTGCGTGCCGGGCAACCACGACATCGGAGACGTGCCGGGTACGCGTCAGCCCGTCGACGGGGAGCGCCTGTCTCGCTGGCGTCGGACCATCGGCCCGGATCGCTGGGTACACGATCTTGGTGAATGGCGGCTGGTCGGGCTGAACAGCCTGATCATCGGATCGGGATCGTTCGAGGAATACGAACAGCTCGCATGGCTCGAGGATACCCTGCGCGCCCGCGATGGACGACGGGTTCTCGTGTTCAAGCACAAGCCGCTCTTCGTCGAAGATCCGGCGGAAGGCGAGACGGGATACTGGGGGCTGCGTCCCGAACCGCGCCGCCGCCTGCTCGAATTGTTTACGGAGAACGGGGTCGAGCTCGTTGCCAGCGGCCACCTCCACCGCGCCCGGATCGTCGAGGGCGCTCCTTTCCGGCGCGTCTGGGGACCGTCGTCAGGATTCGTCGTCGGTCCGATGATACAGATGCCTTATGGAGATGCGATCGTGGGGGCCGCAGTCCACACCCTCGGGGCCAGGATCGAGAGCCAAATCGTTCCCTTGGACGTGCTGAAGCCCATCGTCCTCGACGACGTGATCCACGAAGTCTATCCGCCGTCTTCCTCGCAAGAGGCGCTGTCATGAGCGGGCTGGCTCTGCGCGGGATCTCCAAGGCATACGGGGACAACCACATCCTGCGCGACGTGACCATCGAGGCGAAGCCTGGCGAATTTGTTGCCCTCGTCGGCCCATCGGGTTGTGGGAAGACGACCCTCCTGCGCATCGCTGCCGGGCTGGACCATCCCGACCGGGGAGGCGTCTGGCTGGGCGAGCGCGACATGACGGCCATGCGGCCGTCCGAGCGGGACATCGCCATGGTGTTCCAATCCTATGCCCTGTACCCGCACCTGACAGCCGGGCAGAACATCGCCGTACCGCTCGCGATGCGCGATCTCACGGTTTGGCAGCGTCTTCCCTGGATCGGGAGCCTCCTGCCGGGTCAGCGGGTAATCCGTGCGGACATCCAGAGGAGAGTGTTCGAGACCGCCCGCAGCCTCAAGATCGACCAGCTGCTGGACCGCAAGCCCGCGCAGATGTCGGGCGGGCAGCGACAGCGCGTCGCCCTCGGACGGGCTCTCGTTCGAAGCCCGGCCGCATTCCTCATGGACGAGCCGCTCTCGAATCTCGATGCGAACCTGCGGGTCCACACACGTTCGGAGATCGTCGAACTGCACCGCCGGGCCGGGGTCACGACGCTCTACGTCACCCACGATCAGGCCGAGGCCCTGAGCATGGCCGACCGCGTGGCGGTCATGATGGGGGGCCGCCTGCTCCAGTTCGACACTCCCGAGGCGATCTATGGGAACCCGGCGCATGTCGAGGTGGCCCGGTTCATTGGCAGCCCCCAGATCAACCTCCTCGCCGGGGAGGTTGATGCGGCCCACGGCATTCGCATCGGAGGCCGGCTCTTCGTCGAGGGGGTCGGGGCGACGCCAGGCACACGGGTGACCATCGGCTTCCGCCCCGAGGCGATCAAGCTGGGTGGACCCGGTCAGGCGGGTCTCGGCGCCTCGGTGCAGCGCATCGAGTTTCTCGGCTCCGAGACCCTCGTCTTCCTCGAGTTTGCCAGGGGAGAGGCATCGTTGGTCGCGAAACTCGCGCCCGCCGAGGCAACGTTTTTCAGGCCGGGTCAGGCGGTCACGATCGCGGTTGCTTCCGGAGAGGTGCTCGTCTTCGGTGCCGACGGCTCGCGCCTGTCGGTCTCTCCCGCGATGAGGATGGCCGCCAATGGATAGCATTGCGCTTCCTGCAGGAAACCCCGCGAGAGCATCCGAGGCGGGGGCTGTCGCCCGCCGCTCGGAAGCCTTAGCCGGATGGCGGCTGGCCGGGCCCGCATTGGCCCTCCTGGCCCTGCTCATCCTTCTGCCCACCATCGGTGTGGTCGCGTTGAGCCTTACCGACTTCGAGCTGGGATACGACAATATCCACTTCGTGGGCCTCGACAACTACCTTGAGCTGCTCGAAGACCGGACGTTCCTGATCTCACTCGGCAATACGCTGACATATACCGTGATCGTGACGCCGCTTTCGGTGCTCCTCGGTCTTGGCGCGGCGCTTCTCATCGAAACGGAAGTACGCGGCCGTGCGCTGTTCCGCACGATCTACTTCCTGCCCGTGGTATCGCTGCTCGTGGCGATGGCGACCGTCTGGCAGTACCTGCTCCATCCCACCATCGGTCCGGTGAACGCGCTCCTGCGCCTCATTGGGATCGACGGGCCCAACTGGCTCGGCGGCAGCGACACCGTCCTTATAAGCCTCGCACTCATCGGTGTCTGGCAGGCGGTCGGCTTCAACATGGTGCTGTTCCTGGCAGGGCTTACCGCAATCCCACGGGAGTTGTACGCGGCGGCGGAGATCGACCGCGCCACCACGGCCTGGGACAGATTCTGGCTGGTTACGTGGCCGATGCTCGGGCCCACGACCCTCTTCGTGGTGACCATCAGCGTGATTAATGCCGTGAAAGTATTCGAAACCGTCTCGACCGTGACGCAGGGCGGTCCCAACCGCGCGTCCGAGGTGCTCCTCTGGACGATCTACCAGGAAGGGTTCGTGTACCTCCGCGTCGGCTATGCGTCCGCGATGACGGTCGTCTTCCTGGCAATCCTCATGATCCTCATGGTGCTTCAGTACCGCGCACTCGATCGACGGGTTCACTACACATGACGACACAAGCCTGGACCCTCGCCCGCGCCCTGCGTCTAGCGTTCCTGTCGGCCGGTGCGCTGATCTTCCTCGCGCCCTATGTCTGGATGTTGTCAACCGCAATGAAGCCGCGCGAGGAGATCTTCTCCTCGTCACTGACCCTGATCCCGGAGCGGTGGGCCGCCGTGGAGAACTTCTCGAAGGCCTTCACCCGGGTGCCGATGCTGCAGCTCCTGATGAACGGCGTGATCGTCTGCGCTGTCATCCTCGTCGTGCAGGTCCTGGTCGCGCTGCCATGCGCCTATGCGCTCGCGAAGCTCCGCTTCCCGGGCGCCCGCCTGATGATCGCAGGGATCATGCTCGGCCTGCTCGTGCCGATTCATGCGACCGCGCTGCCGATCTACGTGGCGCTGAGCGGAGCAGGGGTTCTGAACACCTACTTCGCGCTGGCGGCGCCATTCATGATCTCCGTCTTCGCAATCTTCCTGTTTCTGCAATTCTTCCGCGCTATGCCGGACGATCTTATCAACGCGGCGCGCCTCGACGGCATGTCGGAGCTCGCCATCGTGTTGCGGGTCATCGTCCCGAACGCTTGGCCCGCCATCACCGCTTTCTCGATCTTCTCCGTCGTCGCACACTGGAACGACCTCTTCTGGCCGCAGATCGTGGTGACTGAAACCGCAATGGCGCCCCCTCCGCTAGGCCTGATCTTCTTCCGGGCCGCCGAGGCAGGGGACGATTACGGTGCGCTGATGGCGGCCACCGTAGTCGTCACGGTGCCACTGCTCGCCGCCTTTCTGCTCGCCCAACGGCGCTTCATCGAGGGCATCACTCTTACCGGGTTGAAGGGCTGATGCCTCAATTTTCGACAGCAGGAAACTTCTGACCACGAACAAGGAGACAAGACGTGACCAGGATCAAGACGATGCTCGCCGGAGTGGCCTTGGCCGCTTCGATCGCCAGCGGCGCGCTGGCCGAGACCAGCCTCAACGTCCATTACCCGATGCCGGGCTTCTTCAAGGACGTGATGGACAAGATCTCGAAGAAGTTCATGGAAGAGAACCCCGGAATCAAGATCAACTTCGTCAGCCCCTCGCCCACTTATGAGGAAGGACTGCAACTGATCCTCCGCCAGGCAGGGACGGCTGAGATGCCGGATGTGACCTTCATCGGCCTCAATCGCCTGCGGGTCGTGGCGGAGCGTGAAATTTCGGTCGACCTGAAGCCTTTCGCCGAGAAGGACGGGAACATGGCCGAGCAGGGCTTCAGCGAAAACATCCTGAAGCTCGCTCAGTTCGGGAATCAGCAGGCCGGGCTGGCGTTCGCGACCTCGAACCCGATCATGTACTATAACGCGGATCTCTTCCGCCGCGTCGGCGCCGATCCCGACGTTCCACCGAAGACCTGGGACGAGGTGATCGCCATCGCGTCGAAAATGAAAGATCTCGGAGACGGTATCCAGAGCATCGACTTCCGTTGGCAGGGTGACGACTGGATGTTCAGTGCACTTCTGTTCGGTGCGGGTGGGACCATGCTCACTCCCGATGAGAGGAAGGTCGCCTTCGACGGCCCTGAGGGCCTCGCGGCCATACGGCTCCTCGACCGCATGGTCAAGGAGGGCGGGATGCCCGTCCTCACCAAGAGCAACGGAGAACAGGCCTTCGTCGCGGGCAAGATCGGCTTTGCCTTCCAGACCACCGGCGCGTTGCGCAACGTGATCAACAACGTCGGCGAGAAGTTCGACCTGCGCACGGCACCGATTCCGCTGCTGTCACCGGAGAAGGGGCGCTTGCCCACGGGCGGCAATGCTGCCGTCATGCTGACCAAGGATCCTGCCAAGCAGGAGGCGGCCTGGAAGTTCATCAAGTTCGCGGCCGGCCCTTATGGCGCATCGGTCGTCGTGCCCGGGACCGGCTACGTGCCCAACAATGAACTCGCCGCCAAGTCCTCCGAGTACCTCGGTGAGTTCTACCAGAAGAACCCGCTCTTCAGGGCCGGGCTTGAGCAGATGCCGAAGATGGTCCCGTGGTATGCATTCCCGGGCTCCAATGGCGTGAAGGTCACCCAGACGATCGTGGACAACCTCTCGCGCGTGGTAGAGCAGAAAGCGACTCCGGAAGAGACCCTGGCCGACGCGTCCCGGGAAGTCCAGCGCCTGCTGCCTCGCAAGTAGAGCAATCCGGATCGACCGACTTGCGCTCCTGATCCTGTGTGGATCAGGAGCGCAAAGCATTCTCTTTCGCCATCCAGGTGAGACACACGTCGATGACACTCGCGCTCCAAAGAATAGCCGACATGACAACGGCTCCCGCGCAACTCTAGCGGATCGTCCGCGATGATGATCGCGGCATGATAAGTTCATGATCCGATCAGAAGATTACCAATGTAAGCCATTCAGCAACCAGTGCAGGCCTGTCGCTCCCTGCAATTTCGACCGTCACCGTATGTCGCATGCGAAATTCATTACCGGCACGGCGCGAAATTTCGTCGAGGACGAAGCGGCCACGGATGCGGGTCCCACTTCGGACCGGAGAGATGAATCGTACCTTGTCGAGACCGTAATTCACGCTGATTGTCTTGCCTTCGATCTCTGGCAGGGCGTCCTCGGCGAGGGACGGCAAGAGCGACAGGGTCAGGAACCCGTGGGCAACCGTGCCGCCGAATATGCTGTTTTTTGCTCTTTCGGGATCAACATGGATGAACTGGTAGTCATCCGTCGCCTCAGCAAACCGATCAATATGCTCTTGGCTGATGCTGCGCCAGGGAGATACCCCGACCTCCTGGCCGACCAGCGTCTGGAGGCTGTCAGGATGGAGCGCGCGCGCTTGGGTGATGTGCATTTCGTGGTCCTCTTCGAAGTTGCGACGCAACCTCCCTTATCCATGACCGGCAGATCGATAGGAGGGGAGAACGTCAGGCGGGGACATCCGTCATGATGCTGGGAACAGGATTCGGCCTGCAAGACGGCGTCCGTGCCACGGGGGGAGCCGGACACAACGAGAGATTACCGTGGCCCTGTCCGGTCTCATTTCGCAGTTCAGGCATATTGCCTTGATGTCAGGAGCTTTCGGCCGCAGCAGGCTCGCTCCTCTGATTGGACCTGCCGCTTTTGACGGCTTTCGGGTCGGATCGACAGCGAATGGCGGTTCCCACGAATTCGGTGACAGCCTGCACATACTGCTCCGGTGAGACGCCGCGGCGGCGGTACTTGCTGCGCTTCACGTACCAGTCCTGCAGGAGCGGCTTGATCAGAGACGCCGTCATTTCCAAATCGTCGATGGAGAAGAGCCCCCTCTCGACGCCGTCAGCCAGCGCATCGGCAATCATGCTCTCCGTCGAAAGCTCGCTCTTCGTGGCTTTCTCGCGTCCTTCCTTGGGAAAGGCCTTGGCCTCCATATAGGCGAAGACGAACCAGGGCTGCATAACCTCCGTGAGGTAGACATGCGTCTCGAGCAGCCAATGCAGGCGTTCGGCAGGATCATCCGTCAGGTGCACGGGCGGTGACCCGAGAGTCTGCGACACGGCGGAGGAGACCTCGCCAAGGATCATCATCAGGAGCGTCTCCTTGGTGTCGAAGTAGGTATAGAGCGCCCCCATGCTCAGACCCGACTCCGTCGCCAAGTCCCGCAGGCTCATCGAGTGGAATCCCTTTCGGTTCGCCAGGGTCAAGGTCGTCTGAATGATCCGCATCAGTCTGGCCACCGCTACATGCGGCTTTTGGGTGCGAATGGTGTCGCGGTGCCGTTCCAGCATGCGCGTGCAGATTGCCTTGAGGGAAAAATCGAACTCGGCCTGAAAGGACTTGAAGGTGCGCCGCTGGGACCGCCGCTCGGGCGTGGCGCCTTTGTCGCAAGGCGCGGGCCCGACGGGCGGTCCGTCAGCCGTCTGAGGGATTTTGGTCCGTTTCATGGTTGCAGGATTAGTCGACGAAGCTCCTCAAATCAACGAGAGGCCGCAGTTGCGCAGTGGGAAATTTCATTTTAAAAAACGAACGCTCGCTCACATTCGTGCGCATCCAGGAGGACATCCGATGGGTTTTGGCGTTGATCTGAGCGGGCGTACCGCGCTGGTCACGGGAGCATCCGGGGGGCTTGGTCGGCACTTTGCGCGGGTTCTTGCTCGCGCAGGCGCGGAGGTCGTCGTCGCCGCCCGCCGGGAGGACGCCTTGCAGGACGTCTGCAACGAGATCGCCGACCAGGGCGGGCGCGCCCGCGCCGTGCCGCTCGACGTGAACGATCATGCCTCCATCGAGAAAGCGATCGAGGCTGCGGCTTCCTCCGGCGGGCTCGATATTCTGGTCAACAACGCCGGCGTGACCGTGACGAAATCGGTTCTCGACGTTTCGGAAGAGGAGTGGGACCGCGTTGTCGGCACCAATCTGAAAGGGAGTTTCCTGGTGGCACAGGCGGCCGCGCGCACCATGAAGGCGCAGGGACGCGGCGGCGTGATCGTCAATATCGCGTCGATCCTCGGCTTGAGGGTTGCCGGACACGTTTCGCCTTATGTGGCCTCGAAAGCCGGTGTGGTTCACCTGACGAAGGCGATGGCGCTCGAGCTTGCCCGTTACAACATTCGCGTCAATGCGCTCTGTCCTGGCTATATCGAGACGGAGCTGAACCAGGCCTTCTTTGGAAGTGAGGCCGGCCAGGCGCTCATCCGACGCATTCCACAGCGCCGGCTCGGCCAGCCGTCCGATCTCGACGGTGCCCTCCTGCTCCTCTGCTCCGAGGCAGGCTCGTACATCACGGGCTCCACCCTTGCCGTCGACGGCGGGCACCTCGTCTCCAGCCTCTAGGACATCCTCATGGATTTTCATATCTCGCCACGGATCGAAGATTACCGCTCGCGCATCGCCACGTTCGTCGAACGCGAGATCCTTCCTCTCGAGGCCGATCCCTCTTCCTATGACGACCACGAGAACATCGCTCATGGTGCACTCCAGGCAGCGCGGGCCAAGGCGAAGGCCGAAGGTCTCTGGTGCCTTCAGTTGAAGCCGGAGACGGGTGGCGCGGGTCTCGGCAAGGTCGGCATGGCTGTGTGCTACGAGGCCATGAGCCGCTCGATCTTCGGACCTGTGGTGTTCAACTCCGCTGCCCCGGACGACGGCAACATGATGCTCCTCGAGTCCGTGGGCACCCCCGAGCAGAAGGAGCGCTGGCTTCAGCCCGTCGTCCGCGGCGATGTGCGCTCCGCCTTCGCCATGACCGAGCCGCATCCCGGTGGAGGCTCCGATCCCAGCATGATCCAGACCCGTGCGGAGAGGCGCGGGGACATCTATGTCGTGCACGGGCGCAAGTGGTTCATCACGGGCGCCGGCGAGGCCAGCCATTTCATCCTGATTGCCCGCACGTCGGACCATGCCCGCCATGGCCTCACGGCCTTCCTGTTCCACAAGGACCAGCCCGGCTGGCGCATCCTGCGCCGCATCCCGATCATGGGTCCGGAGGAGCACGGCGGCCATTGTGAGATCGAATTCGACGGTCTGGAGATCCCGAAGGAGAACGTGCTTTTGGGAGAAGGGCAGGGATTGAAGGTCACGCAGATCCGTCTGGGCCCGGCACGCTTGACCCATTGCATGCGCTGGCTCGGCCTTTCCAAACGCTGTGTTGAGATCGCCCAGGCATACGCGGCGGAGCGAACCGGTTTCGGCCAGCGCCTGGCCGACCGGGAGAGCATCCAGCTGATGTTGGGCGACCTTGCTTTCAAGATCGAGATCGGCCGTTTGCTCGTCATGAAGGCTGCCTGGGTGCTCGACCAGGGCAGCTTCGCACGCAAGGAGGTGTCCATGGCGAAGATCCACGTCGCCAATCTGCTGCACCAGGCAGCCGACACGGGCATTCAGATCAACGGCGCGCGCGGCTACTCCAAGGATACCGTCCTGGAGTGGATCTACCGCTATGCACGCCAAGCCAGGCTGGTGGATGGGGCCGACGAGGTGCATCGCATGGTGCTCAACCGCTTTCTTACGGCGGAGGGCTCGGATTTCTGGACTTGGCCCATTGTCGATGGCGGAGGGCATGCGACCTCCGCTTGAGGTCGGAGCCTGATCGGTTCACCGTAGGATATGCTTGGATCTTGAGAGGCGCCGACATGAGACAAGAAAGGCACCTCGCCCCGCGCGAGGCCAACTTCCGCCCTCTGACGCCGCTGGATTTCCTCGAGCGGACGGTATCCATCTACCCCGACAGGCCTGCGGTGATCTGGCGTAACCGGCGCTACAGCTACCGCGGGTTCGGCGAGCTCGTGGGGCGGTTCGCGGCTATGCTTCGCCAAAAGGGTATAAAGGCGAGAGATACGGTCTCCGTCATGGCGCCGAACCGTCCGGAAATGCTGGCCGCTCATTATGCCATTCCCATGGTCGGGGCGGTGCTTAACACCATCAATACCCGGCTCGATGCCGATACCGTCAGCTACATTCTCAAGCACTCCGAGAGCAAACTCTTCCTCGTCGATCCGACTTGCGCCGATGTGGCGAAGCGGGCGGCAGCCGACCTCGAGGTCGCTATTGTCCTGCTCGATGACGGGAATGGATCGGGAGCCGTGGAGAGCTTTGATGCTCTCGTGGAACACGAAAATCCTGATCCCATCAGCACCTCCGCCGTGACGGATGAATGGCAGCCGATCTGCCTCAACTATACCTCGGGTACGACCGGACGTCCCAAGGGTGTGGTCTATCACCATCGCGGTGCCTATCTGAACGCCTTAGGTAACGTCCTGTCGCTGAGCCTGACCACCAGTTCCGTCTACCTCTGGACCCTGCCGATGTTTCACTGCAACGGGTGGTGCCATACATGGGCAGTGACAGCCGCAGGCGGCACGCATGTCTGTCTCGACAGGGTCGAACCCTCCCTGATCTTCCGGGCCATCGAAGCTCACGGAGTGACCCATCTCAGTTGTGCGCCCGTCGTGCTGTACATGCTGCTCAACCACCCCGACAGGAGCCTGAAGGAGCCATCGCGACGGGTGCTTTTGGCTACGGGTGGAGCATCCCCGACGAGCGCGTTGATCCGGCAGCTGGACGTACTCGGCTTCGATCTTGTTCACCTTTACGGCCTCACGGAGTCGTTCGGACCTGCGACCCTCTGTGCGCTCCGTGACGACTGGAGGCTGACGAGCGACGAGGACAAGGCCCGCGCACTGGCGCGCCAGGGTGTCCGCCATCTTACGGCCAACCGCGTCCGCGTCGTGGATCAGCAAGGAGTCGATGTTCCAAGTGATGGGGTCAATGTTGGTGAGATCGTTCTGAACGGCAATACGCTGATGGCGGGTTATTACGGCGACGAACGTGCCACGGAGGAGGCCTTCATCGGAGGTGAGTTCCACACCGGCGACCTCGCGGTTCGTCACCCGGATGGCTACATTGAAATCAAGGACCGGGCGAAGGACATCATTATCTCCGGCGGCGAGAACATCTCCAGCCTGGAGGTCGAGAGCGTTCTGCATCAGCACCCAGCCGTTCTGCTGGCTGCGGTCGTTGCAGTCCCGGATGAGAAGTGGGGCGAGACGCCCTGCGCTGTCATCGAGCTGAAGGAGGGGACGAGCGCAACACCCGAGGAGCTGACGGTATTCTGCCGAAGCCGATTGGCCGCCTTCAAGGTTCCGCGCATGTTCCTGTTTCAGACCATTCCGAAGACCGCGACCGGCAAGGTTCAGAAGTACCAGCTGAGGGCGGAATTGCGGGCCTCGGATAGATCCTGACGACTCTTTCTCGTGCAAATCGGGAGATTGCTGATGGCAGACGAGCCTTTGACCGCTCAAGCTCACCCACTGGAATTCGACGCCGAAAGGCTCGATCGCTTCCTGCGCGCGTCGATCCCGGATCTTCACGGGCCCATGGCGTTGGAACGTATCGCCGGCGGGCAATCCAACCCGACCTTCTTCGTCAGCTATGAAACCAGGCAGCTCGTTCTCCGCAAACAACCTCCTGGCGAATTGCTCCCGTCCGCTCACGCGATCGATCGGGAGTACCGCGTTATAGGAGCGTTGAAGAAGGCCGGTGTTCTCGTTCCGACCGTCGTCCTCTATTGCGAGGACAGAGAGGTCATCGGAACGCCCTTCTACATCATGGATCGCCTTGAGGGGCGTGTCTTCCATGACGGCGCGCTCCCCGGAGTGTCGAGGGACGAGCGGCGCATCATGTACCGCTCGCATGCTCAAGCCCTGGCGGCTCTTCACAATATCGATCCGGCAAGCGTTGGTCTTGCGGATTACGGAAAGAGCGGCAACTATTTCACTCGCCAGATCGCACGTTGGACCAGGCAGTGGGAACTCTCCCGGA
Source organism: Microvirga sp. (assembly GCA_031181145.1). GTDB lineage: Bacteria > Pseudomonadota > Alphaproteobacteria > Rhizobiales > Beijerinckiaceae > Microvirga. The sequence continues at coordinate 3,725 of JAPSLB010000001.1, read as the reverse complement.
CGCGCACGGATGCCAATATCGATCAGCTGATCGAATGGCTGCCCGAGAACATCCCCGACGACGATGCTACGGTTGTGACGCATGGCGACTATCGAATCGGAAACGTCATGTTCCATCGGCAGGAGCCTCGCGTCATCGCCATTCTCGACTGGGAATTGTCCACACTCGGCCACCCTCTGGCGGATTTGGCCCATGCCTGCATGGGGTGGCACTCCGCACCGCACGAATATGGTGGCTTGAGGGGGCTGGATCTGGCCGCTCTCGGCATTCCGAGTGAGGCGGAATTTACGGAAGCCTATAATGAGGCAGCCGATCACGGGCTCCGGATGACCCGCTTTCACATGGCCTTCGCACTCTTTCGCTTCGCCGTCATCTTCGAGGGAATTGCGGCGCGGGCGAAGGCTGGCAACGCTGCCGACGCGAATGCTGCTACCGTCGGCCCTCTCGCGGCGAGTTTCGCGCAGCATGCCGTCGACGTCCTGAACCGCGATCACTGAGCGCGACTGGCGGCACAGATCCTTTTGGGGCTCGCCCAACGAGGCGAACGGATCGATCAGGTGGGCGTGCGCCACGCCCACCTGACAGGTTCTCCTCAGCTCTTCTTCACGAGCGGGCAGCCGCCCTCGGTTTCCGGCCTGAACGCCTGGTCGCCCGGGACTGTGGCGAGAAGCTGATACATGTCCCATTCGCCTTTCGAATCCTGAGGCGACTTGACCCGGAACAGATAAGCATCATGGATCTTTCGCCCATCGGCACGGATCCGGCCCTTGCCGAAGAGCGGGTCGTCGGTCGGCACCTCCTTCATCTTGGTCATGACCTGCTGCGCGTCCTTGCCGTTCAAGGCCTCCACGGCCTTGAGATAGTGCAAGACACCCGCATAAACGCCCGCGTGAACCATGGTCGGCATCTTGCCGCCCATGCGCTCGCCAAACCGTTTCGAGAACTCACGGGTCTGGTCGTTCATGTCCCAGTAAAAGGTTTCGCTCAGAACGAGGCCCTGTGCCGTTTGGAGGCCCAGGGCCTTCACGTCGGACGCGAATACGAGCAGGCCTGCGAGTGCCTGGCCTTGCTGCGTCAGGCCGAACTCACCCGCTTGCTTGATGGAATTGATGGTGTCGGTGCCGGCATTGGCGAGGCCGATCACCTTGGCGCCTGAGGATTGCGCCTGCAGCAGGAAAGACGAGAAGTCCGCAGTCGGGAAGGGGGCTCTAACGGAGCCGATCACCCTGCCGCCGTTCTTCTGAATAACCGCCGATGTATCACGCTCGAGTGCGTGGCCGAACGCATAATCGGCCGTAATGAAGAACCAGCTGTCTCCGCCCTGTTTGACCATCGCGCCGCCGGTGACGTTTGCAAGCTGCACGGTGTCGTAGGTCCAATGTATTGTATTGGGCGAGCATTGTGCGCCCGTCAGATCGGAGGCGGCTGCTCCTGAGTTGATGAAGATCTTGTTCTTGTCGCGAGTGATCTGGCTGACCGCGAGCGCGACCGACGATGTCGGTACGTCAAGGATAACGTCGATCCCTTCCTGATCGTACCATTGCCGCGCGATGCTGGAGCCGACGTCCGGCTTGTTCTGGTGATCCGCCGTGACGACCTCGGCTTTGATGTTCTTGTTGGAGGACTTGGCCATGAAGTCCTCGACCGCCATGCGGGCCGCAACCGCCGAGCCCTCGCCGCCGATGTCGGAATAGGCACCGGAACGGTCTGTCAGAACGCCGAGTTTTACGGAAATCTGCGCATGGGCACCACCAGCCGCAAGACCAGTCAAGACAAAAGACAGTAGTGCTGACTTAAATTTCATTGACTTCCTCCCGAATGTCTTTTTTGTTCGGCTTTATGCCAAGAATAGAGTGCGGCTTTTCAGGCCTCTGTTCAAGTCCGCATTGGAGCGGGGCCGAGCAAAGGTTTTTCAACCTGCGCCAGTGGTCCCGATGGAGCACGCGTTCCTTGGAAGGGGCGGCTTTACCTTGCAATGTGGGACATCCGCCGCACGACACGTCGGATCGCCGCCTAAAATTACGGCCGGAGGTCCTTGAGCCGATATGGCACGATGTTTCGGCTGTCGGGATTCACGTCGATGCCTCTGTCGAACGGCGGCATCGCACGCTGATGGCACTCTGTTCTGTCACAAAGCCGGCAGCTGATACCGATCTTCACGACGGGAGTGGGATTGCGCGTATTGATGATGTCCGAATAGACGAACTCGTTCGCGTATGCCAGCTCACATCCGAATCCGATCGCGTAGCGGAGGCGGATCGCATCGAAGCGTCCTCCCCCCTTGGTAATCGCATGGGCGATCGACAGATATTGATCGCCGTCCGGCATTTCGGCAACCTGGACGAGGAAGCGGTCCGGCGTTTCGAAGGCTTCATGAATGTTCCAGATGGGGCATGCGCCGCCGTAACGGGCGAACTGAAGCCGAGTCGCGCTATGGCGTTTGGTGATGTTGCCGGCCCGATCCACCCGTAGGAAGTACATGGGGACTCCCTCGTTGCCGGGGCGCTGAAGCGTGGAAAGTCGGTGACAGACCTGCTCTATGCTGGCTCCGAACCGCGCGGCTAGGCACTCCACATCATGTCTCGTCCGGCGCGCCTCTTCGGCGAAACGCGCATAGGGCATGAGCAAGGCACCTGCAAAGTAGTTCGCCAACGCCGCGGCACAGACGGCACCTGCATCGGCTCCCCGGAACGGCGCCGCATCGACAATGGCATCGATGTCCTCGGAGAATGCCAGAATTGCAAGATGGCGCGCGACGGCGAAGGCCAGTGTCGATTGAGGTAGTGCATCGTTCAGCAGCAGTACTCCGCGGGTGCGATCCAAGTCGCTGATGAAGGATGCGCCGTCCGATGGAGAAACGCGTGAAACCGATATGTGATATTTCGTCTCGAGATATCGCGAGAGGCGGCTCAGGAAACTGTCGGGGCCCTCCGCAATCCGGGATGCGAGAGCTTCTGCGGCCCGGTCGAGTGAATCCACATAATTGCCGATGAAGTGGAAGAAATCCCGGACCTCCTCGAACGCAGATTGCTGACTGCCAGAGTTTCCCTCCGTCGCCCGCAGCGCATCGTCCAACGAGCGGTACTTCTCCTCTATCTTTCGATAGGCCCTGTGAAGGTCGATCAGTGCGCGCCCCAGCTTTGGAGCGTGGAGCGCGGCGCTCTTGAGTTCCTGCAGAGGGATGTCGAGGCCGCCGAATACCGGATCTCCGAGCACTTCCCGGAGCGTTACGGCGAGCCGAACGCTGTCGTCGTTGGAAAATGCCGAGACATCGACCCGCAGGACCCGCGCCAGTTCGATGATCACCGTGCCGGAGAGACTCCGCTGGTTCGTCTCGATTTGGCTCATGTAGCTGGATGAGACGCCGATCCGTTTGGCGAGATCGAATTGGGTGAGTCCGCGTGCCTCCCGCAGCTCGCGGATTGCCGCGCCAGCATAGATCTTTCGCTTCATGTAAATATGCTAACTTTACTAATTAGCACATTCGCATGAAAAACATTGTCTTTGCAAGCTGTATTGAAGAGAGAGTTAGAGCCGCAGATTCACTCTATTGACACCTCGTGTTCTCGCAGAGGAAGGGTACCCATCATGCTGGATGTTCTCGAACGGCTTGAAGATCGTCGGTCCCAGGCGCGGCTTGGGGGTGGCGAGGGGCGGATTGCGGCGCAGCACGCCCGGGGCAAGCTGACGGCGCGCGAGCGCATCGAGCTTCTGCTCGACAGGGG